>NZ_JBFALF010000039.1:0-29047 GCF_040656115.1 Nonomuraea sp. NPDC050202
GCGCCTTTGAAGGATCACGCGATGGCCGTCGCCATTTCACGACGCCACGCCTCTTGACCAGGTCAAACTCGTACACCACTCCCGTGGACGCAACCCGCCGAGGAGGTCACGCTGCGCTTCCGTGAACACGGCGCCGGAGTCCAGGCACTCACTGACGCATTTGCCGATCTCTAGGAGAACTGGATCTGAGGGAGGTTCGCGACGCTCGCGCCCGAGCGGCTGAGGCGGGTCGCGCCTGGCTGACCCATCAAAAGACGAGGGGCTGAGAAGACGCTCGGCGGCGTGCGTGGCGTCGCCGGGCTCGGCTCCCGCCATAGGACTGCAACGTAAGAATTGATGCCGCGGGTCATCCTGCTTACAGCGTCCTGACGTTTGATCGAGTTCCTCAACCAAGGCTGTACGGTGAGGAGGACGGACTCGCCGCCGACGTACCGCTCGGAACCACCGTTGCAAGTTGTAGGCGCGCTCGGCGCCGACGATGCGCTTGTTCCTCGGAAGTTTCACGAAGGGCCCTTCCTACTCAGGCGGCGCGGCGCAGCCGCGATGACGTCGAGGCATGGGAACAGAAATACGATCTTCTGAAGAACGTCCAGTTTCTCCCTCTCCCGCAAGGGAGCGGGTGCCTCTGACGAGGCGCTGCTCAGCCATTTGAGTAGGGGGCTACTCATGAAGAATCTCTCGCCGAGGCTGACGCTAGCTGTGTGGACGTGAGCATTCTCGCATCACGTCGCTGACCCTAAGGGAGACGCGATGGCTGACACGACCAAGCAAGACAACTGGCGGCACTGCCGTAAATGCTTCGGCCTCTGGTGGAATGGGGCGCCTACGAACGGGGTCTGTCCCGCTGGCGGAGCGCACGACGGCGGTGGTAGCTGGAACTTCTACCTGCCGGCCAATCCAGGCCAGAGCCTCTAAGCCTGGCAAAGGGAGGTCCCCCCGTCCCGTCAGGACGGCCGGGATCTCCTTCGCGTTGTACGCGTGCACTGACCGGTGTGACCAACACTCGGGTGACGCGGCGGGCAACGAGATCATCGCCCTGCATCAGCCGCCAGGCGGTGCTTGCGCCGTTCGCTCCCGTCTTGGACCAGAGAACCGTCACGCGGCAGAGCAGAGCTGCGCGCGAAAGCTCATCACGCGCTTCGGCGGTCGGAGGGACGGGGTCGCCACGCCAGATGCAGCCCTCGATTGTGGCGACGTCGTCGTAGTCGTAGACAACCTCGCGGCCGGCGCGGCCGAGGACGCGTGCGGAGTAGCGGCGCGCCCACTGGCGGATGGTGACGGCCTCGCGTTCGAGGCGTGTTGCGGCTTGGCGGGCGGTCGCTGGGCGCACGTCTCACCCCCGCATTGGTCGCGATCATGGACGTACTAGGCGATTCCGGACACATGATCACGCGGAATCGACGCGTCACAGTCAACGCTCACGAGCGATTTCGCGTGTCCGCACAAGGACATCTACGGTCACCTCCTGGAAGGCGACCGACGCGCGGCGACGCAGGCCATCTCCACCACTCTCCTGGGGAAACAGCCCCCGGTGGCCCCCAAGGTGGCTCCCGAAGACGCCGCAGACACCGGTTGAGGGCCAGAAACCGAAAGGCCCCTGACGGCGTAACGCCTGTTCAGGGGCCTTTCGGTTGCAGAGCCGACGAGGGGAATCGAACCCCTGACCTTCTGTTTACAAGGGACTTCGAGACTGTCCACTGGTGTCCACCGCCGTCACGGACACCTGCTCGGGAGCCCTTCTGGAGCGTTCCCACTCCAGAAACATCCAGGGTTGTCCAGAGCGGTTGTTAGCATCCGCGTTAGCAAGATCACTGGCCTCGACGCCCCGCTGTCAGAGCACGCCTCACAGCAAGGTCTCTGGCCGAAGTACCTCACTGCGCAGGATGCGATGGATCTCGCCGACATCAGCATTATGGTTCGTCTGACGCCGCAGCTCCTTGCGCACGGCGTCGGTCACCACGTCGGATAGGAGTACCTGGGCCAGAGACTTCGGCGACGTGGCGGCGCGGGCCCTCCACAGGTCATCGATGAGGCGACGTTTGAACGCTTCCTTGGTCAGGTAGAAGAGCGCGTCCGTTTTGGCGCTCAAGCCGGCTTCACTGAGCAGGTCCACTTCAAGGGCAAGGTCGATGACCACGGGGAGGCCGGCAGTCATGTGATATGCCTGCCACACTTGGCCGTTGGAAAGGATCATCCACTCAACACCCTCGTTCACGGCGTACATCTGCACCTGCCGCAGATGCTTGGCGTTGAGCTTCTGGCTGCAACGCTTCACTTCGATGAAGGCGACGAGTTGCTTGTCGATGCGGATGCCGTAGTCAGCGAACTCACCCTTGACCTGGTACTCCGTAGTGAGGTCGTCATACTTGTCGTAGCCGAGTCCTGCGCATAGGAAGTCGGTGATGAGCAGACGCGTGTCCCCTTCATTAGCATCACGCGCTATGAGATCGGTTAGCGGCTTGGAATAGCGCCGTATCGCTGCTCGAACGCGGTCCCGCGCATCTGCCTCCCACTTCGGAACCGCCCGCGTCCCCGCCGGCTTCCTTGTCGGAGGGCTTACGACTTCCCTGGAGGCCTCAGTCTGCTCGTTACCGACGATCGCCTGTGCGGCCTGTTCGCTCATGGCATCCACCTGCGCATCTAGTAGGGACAAGGCAGGCTAAGCCATGTGGAAGATCAACACATTGCGTCATCGGGATCGATACGGAAACGACTTCCATAGCGCCACTCTGAATATCCGACCAAAGCGACACATGTGGCACAAAATACCTCGGCGACCACTCCGCCGACCGGCAGAATACGGATTCCAATCGATCGACCGTGAAACCCAAATAGGAGAATGCGGCTGTCCGTTTCTCGGGCGGATCATCATCCCACTCGACGAATTGAGGCTGGTGCGTCCACGGGGGTGGTGTACGGGTTTGGCCTGGTCACAGGCGTGCGTGTGGGAGGTGGCGCGAATGTGGCTCAGCCTGGTGACGCTGCAGTCACCCCGGCCTCGTTACCCGATGCCGGAACCCGATGAGGGGCAGCCTCGACGTCGATTGCCCGAGCCGCGGACAGTGCGACCCGAAGTGGGGGATCATCGCGATCTTTGACCACTTCGATGCGAAGCCACTTGACCGCGTTGCTGCTCCAAGAAGTCACATCACGTGACCTGCGCCAGCAGCCCAGCATGGTCCGCGAACGTACGTCTCGATCGTCACCTAGTTAGTCCCTCACCCACAACGACCCTTGCTCCCCGTCGGTCGGGATCCTCAAGGGACTCGTGTTCGGTGATCTTGAGAGCACGAACTCATCAAGGTTGAGCTCGTGAGCGTTCCTTGACCGCGCCCAAGCCCTCACTCTGATCGATCGTCACCGCGCCGTGCATACGCAGCGTCGCCGCAGGAGCCACCCTCTCCGATTGTGTCGGTGCCATGTTCTAGCTTCCTGACTATGGACATAAGGCAAGTCGGGGCGGCGAGCTCAAATACTTATTTAGGGTGAACGATATGCGGAATATCGGCATGACCTTAATCCGAACCGACCGGTTGCCCGAACAAGATGCGACAGTTGGACGACAATATCTGGGTCACACATGCCTCAGCAGATGCTCACTGCCGAGATTTGCGACATCGGCAACTCATGCACCTCGGATCCGCCATCCGCGCACGGTCCTACGCGATATCGAAAGCACTATCGATAAATTGCCTGATTCTGCCTCCTATGTCATCATTGCGTGCACCCTAGCGCTGGTCATCGATGGCAACATGGGAGTCGTTATGGCGAAGTACGCGTTTGCTGCATACACCCTCAAGATCTCGCCATCAAACCAGCCCGAGCGGCTTCTTAACGTCTCAGATATCGACGGGCGCGGGACAGATCTGATCCATCTCATTCACGGATTCCTTCGCGATGTGCAAGCAGAGCCGCTTCGTAACAATCTATACGAGCACTATCTCTCCATCGAAGACGTGTCAGCTAATGGTAGATGCATAACCTTCACAGCTGAGTACGGCAAATTCGGCCTACAGGGCAACATCAAGAATGTACGAACCAACGAAAAAACCCATCAGTATGGTGAAGACGAATCGCCTGTGATCCCAGTACGGCATATGGTTGTGGTACCGACTAATAAGGACACCGCCCTGTTCTTCGCCGAGCGCTGCGGGAACCGAGGTGCAGCAACCATGTTCTTGACGCAGCTCCTCAAAGCGTTTCGACGTAGATTCGCGGACCAGGGTAATCTCATGCTGCGAAAAGAAAGCCTTACGGACGAACGCTCATGGCAGCAGTTCTTGGAGCGTGCCCGACTAACACAGATCAAGGTGGTGCGCTATGACGTTGGACACGACCTCGCCGACGGCCTTAGCGTTTCAAATATCGGGGACCTCGAGTACACCATAAAGCCCGTTCGCACAGGGGCTCTGGGCAAAAGTTTGATGGACCGCCTTCTCAATCAAACCGTGAAGGTGGAGACACAAATATTGGGCCTTCGAGATGGTGTCGATGCCGACGAAGTTCGCCTCAAGCTCACCGACGGTGAGCAGCAGAGATCAATCGTGTTAGGTGACGACAACTTCCCCACTCTCGTCTACCCCATCAGAAGCACTGGTGACGAACGCCCATCCGATGACTATGTTTACAAGGAGATGAATGACAAGATAGAGCAGCTAGCGCGAGACCTCCTCCTTGAGTTACCATCAGATTGGATGACTGGCGCTTGGGATGCTGCAGCGACATCAGTACGCTTGAAGGCGGTGAGAGATGGGCGCTAAATGGTCAGTAATTCCACTTATCGAGGATCATCTCGCCACGTTTAGAGATCAGCGCACCAACGAGAAGCGCAACAGGGACTACCTCGTATTCTATGCCGTTCCGATGAGCTTCGGGATCGCCTGCTATCTTGCAGGATTCGAGATGAGAGATCCCGCTAGCATACTTGCGGGAATTGCCGTATTCACAGCACTTTTATTCGGGCTTCTACTACACGTCTTCAGCCTAGGCCTAAGGATAAAAGACGATCCCAGACAATCGACCGTCGGCAGAACGGCGCAGTTAGTCGATCAACTACAAGCGAACGTAGGGTATGCCGTGCTGGTAGGCATAGTGACTACGGCACTCCTGATCATAGCTGCAGCCACAACGGGAAAGGATCAGCCGATCGGCGTTCTGATGTCAGCGGTCATCGCTGGCAGTCTGCTTCACTTGATGTTGACCGTATTCATGGCGTTGAAGAGAACCAGGGCTGCGTATCACGAGTTGCGCTTCTAGGCGGAGCTGTAACACCCGACGGGTACACGCACCATCTGCTGATCACCTCGTACGCCGTCGACTCACCGCGTAGCGGCAGCAGGCCGGGGACGGAGTGTCAAGCTCGGCTTCGCGTGTACGTTCGCCGGTCGCCGTTCCTCGATCATGCGTTGTCCTACCTGCAGAGCCGAGCTTGATGCGGAGGAGTCGGTCTGCTGGGCTTGCCTGAGTCGATGGTGTGCGAGGTGGTCAGCCCTCAGCCACCCATCTACGTTCAGGGCCGTGTGGCGATCACCTCGGTGCCGGAGTGCTCCCGCCGGAGGCATTCTTTGACCTCATCGGCTCAGTCCAGAGGCCGGCGTCTCCCATGGTCCTGGTGAACGTTCTGCGCATGGTTTTGCCTGCGTTCGTTGGTGCGGCGGGGTGGCCGGGCGGGACCGGCCCGGAGAGGCCGCACGCCCGCCCGGACCGCCCGGCCGCCCGCCGCCCATCGGGCGGCGGCTTGAAACCGTAGAGAAAGTTCTCATCCACGAACGCATAACGTCTATTTGATCTTGATGCTCTCGCCAGGGCTCGTCCGCGGTACTCAGTTGTTCCACCTCTAACCAGCTACGCACTGATGGCATGATCACATGTGGACGCGGTTTGGTGATGCGCTGACCCAAGGTGGTCGAGATGGTGGGATACCCAAGATTCGGCGTGTTGCTGGCGAGATTGGCCAGCCACCGAGGCCTGAGCCTCGGTGACCTGGCCCATTTATCCGAGGTCCCTGAGGCCAAGCTGCAGGAGGTGTATGACGGCGCAGAGCCTGGTCGAGAGCTGCTCCTACGGCTTGCACCGACGCTTGGCTGGCATGAGGTGGACGTTTTCGCGCTTGCGGCGATGCCTGCACCCGACGAACTCACGCCCTTGGACGCCGACGCCGGATGGTGGGTTGCGTCTCTGATCAACCAGGCCAGATGCCTTCCGGCGGAACTCATTGGCGAGTTGCGGCTGCGTGCCAGATTGCTCCCCGAACAGCCCCGTCTCCGCCCAATGCCACCGCCGAAGCCGTACCAGCAGTACGAGCCCAGCTTCGGTGCGGCACTGCTGCGGATGCTGGCCTATCGAAACCTGGGCTGGGTGAACTCGGCGAAGTGCTTGTTGTGCCTCACCGGTCTGGGGCTTGCAGGCTCCACCATTGGGATGATCGGTCGTGGTGTGAAGGAGTTGACGCCTGACTTACTTGCCAGGTTTGCGACCGTACTGGGCATCGCCAGCAGCGACCTGTCCGCCGTGACCGGCATCGAGCTTCCCGACCAGCCGCCGCCGGCACACCCAGCGGCGAAGGATCTGGCGGAATTGATCTGGGACGCCCGACGGCTGATTTCTAACCAGGTGCGACACCTTCACGACGAGGCTAAGTCTCTTCGGGGTGAGCTACTCGATCCGACACCCCCGCTCTGACTGGCGCACGCCAACGGAACGGAGCGCTGACGCAGTTCATGAGGATGAGTCGGCTACCGCGTCCGTCCTTCAAGTAGGGCTTGCCAGACGGTGCGTCCCTCTCGCGTACTCATGCGGTAGGTCTCGAAGTCGTTCCCTGAGACCGCGTCCGTTCGCCAGATGACTGTCTGGCCGCCCGTTGTGCACAGTCCGTAGACGATGTCTTCGCAGTGACAGGTCCAGGCGAGCGTTCGCCGTCATGGCTCTTTGCGGACCTTGAACCAGGTCAGCCGCGTGTGGTTCGGATCTGGGTCAGGGAGGTGGGGAGACAGGCAGTCGCTCATGTGGTCTGGCCGAGCGGGATGAGCGCCCATACTGTGCGTCCCCCTTGATCTCCGTGGACGCCCCACCTCGCTGTCAGGCTTTCCACCAGGTGCAGCCCTCTGCCGCTCTGGTCCGTGTTCTCCGCGTGGCGTAGGTGCGGGTTGGAGGGGCCGCCGCCGTCGTGGACGGCGAGGATCAGCAGGGTGGTACCTGCGTGGAGGGTGACGCCGAATTGGCCGGCGGCCTGGCCGCTGCGGGTGTGACGGATGGCGTTGGTGGCGAGTTCGGAGACGACGAGTTCGGCGGTGTAGGTCTCAGGGCGATCGCCGAGGTAGCTGGTGACGAATCGGCGCGCTTCGCTGATCTGGGCCTTGGTGCCGGGGAAGTTGCGACACCACCGGTGGATTTCTTTGCGGCTGTTCAGCGTCGAGGACATCGCCGTTTCCTTGCGTTCATGCAGGTCAACACCCTGCGATCCGCTATCGATACTAAAAGTACTAGTGCTATACTTCAAGTACAAGCGACTTGATGTACTTGCGCCGCACAATAAGTACTGGTCGAGTAAAGACACCCCGATCCCAGCCCGTCACGGCAGCCCAGGAGGCGCGCATGTTCGGACTAATGGTGCGATTCATCTGCAAGGACGAGGAGAGCGCGGCGGCGTTCGACACCCTCGTCAGTGAGACAATCGAGGCGATCCGCCGGCACGAGCCGGGAACGATCGTGTACGCCTCACACCGGGTGGACGGTCAGCCGCTCCAGCGGATCTTCTACGAGCTGTACCGGGACCGCGACGCCTTCGACGCCCACGAGCAGACCGAGCACACCAGGCGCTTCCTGGCGGCCCGCGAAGAGCTGCTGGCCTCGGTGGAGGTCGACTGGCTGGATCTGCTGAGCGGGAAGGGCACGACGTCGTGAGCATGGAGTACCAGCGGGCGCTCGGACGGCGTATCGCTCAGGAGCGCAAGCGCCGTGGCCTGTCGCAAGCGGAGCTGGCGCGGCTGGTGGACCGGTCGGTCGCGTGGATCTCGCAGGTGGAGCGGGGCGTGCGCAAGGTCGATCGCATGTCCGTGCTGGAGAAGGTCGCCGAGACGCTGGACGTACCACTCTCAGAGCTGGCCGCAGAGGCACCGGTGGTCGCGGCCACCACCGAGGAGATGCCGGGGACGGCCGGGCTGCGGCTGGTGCTGTCCGGGGCGCACTCGTTGCAGGCCATGTTGCACGCCACGCCGGTGCCGCCGACCGACCAGCTCAAGCCGCGGGTGGACCACGCCTGGGAGCTGACGCATCAGAGCCGCTACGTCGAGCTGACGGAGCTGCTGCGTGGGCTCGTCCCGACGCTGGAGAACGCGGTGCGGTCGGCGCCCGCTGAACGGCAGGCCGAGTTGTTCGAGCTGCTGGCGGTCACTTATCAGGCGTGTTCGGCGTCGCTGGCGAAGCTGGGGGAGCCGGAGGCGGCGTGGATTGCGGCGGATCGGGCCATCAGCGCGGCCGAGCGTGCCGGTAACCCGTTGATGATGGCGGCCGGGGCGTTCCGGCTGGGGTTTGTGTTCCTGGGGGCGCGTCATTTCGATCAGGTGGAGGAGACTGCGCGGACCGCCGCTGAGGCGCTGTGGTTCCTCACCGATCAGGGCAACGTGGAAGCGATGTCGCTGTGGGGCGGTCTGACGTTGCAGCGGGCGGTGGCGGCCTCGCGGCTCAATCAGGCCGATGTCGCCTACGAGCACCTGTCGCGAGCCCGGGACATGGCAGCGCGGGTCGGTGAGGGCCGCAACGACTACAACACCGAGTTCGGGCCGGCCAACGTGGCGCTGCATGAGGTGGCCGTGGCGGTGGAGGTCGGTGACGCCGGACACGCGCTGCGGGTCGGGGCAGCGGTGGACGCCTCGACACTGTCGGCTGAACGCCGGGCGCGGCTGGCGGTGGATCTCGCGCGGGCACATGCGCAGCGTAGGCAGGTGGACGAGGCAGTGGCGCAGTTGCTGGAGGCCGAGAGCATCACTCCGGAGCAGATCCGTAATCACCGGGTGGTGCGGCAACTCGTCTCTGACCTGGTGTCGATGCAGGATCCGGCGTCGTCTGAGCTGCGGGAGCTGACGGAGCGGGTGGGCGCGTAGAAAAAGTACGCCCACTCGTACTCTAAGTACTAGCGATTACTCTCAGTATCAGGTAGCGTTCGTGTTGTAGCTGGAACTCTCCGTAGTCGGATGGTGGCAGCCCAGCACGAACGCTCTTCGCGTTTCAGGGGTGGATCAAGGAAGTCCGCTCACGGAAGGCGGAGAGAAGGCCACACATGAAAGTGGCCTGAGCGGGAGACCCGCCCAGGCCGGATGCGATAAGCACCCTAGTTGGCGCTTCGATGCTATCGCCTCCGAGCTGACGGCACGGCCTCCCTCGTCCTGAAACGCCTGATCAACAGGCTGACGAGAGCAGCTCAGCATCACCTGTGTGAAGGCACCGCACCCGCGCGTGCTCAACCGCGACACCGGCGAGATAAAGACCGACAAGCACGGCAACACCGTTTACGAGGTCACCGTCTCCGTCGAGGACGAGTTCGGCCGGATCGAACTCGTCAAGATCGGCATCACCGGTGAACCGCCCATCAAGGCCGGCGACGCCGTCAACGCGGTCGGACTACTCGGCTACGTCTGGGAGATCGCCGGACGCTGGGGCATCTCCTACCGCGCGACCGCGCTGCTCCCGCAGCAGGAGGCCGCCGGTGTCTGACCAGTTCCTCTGGATGCTCGGAGCCTTGGCCGCCATCGCGGCCGGGCTCTGGGCCTGGCGCCGCTGGCACTACCGCTCCTTCTGGCTCGTTGTCGGCTTCCCGATCACGGCCATCACCATCCGGGCGACCTGGCGGAAGGTCGCTCTCGGCTGCAACCTCACCAAGAAGCGGCAGCGCTTCTGGTTCACCACCGTCCCCGGTCTGGTCGCCTCGACCGGCGTCGTCCGCGTCCGGCGCAAGTGGCAGCGCATCGCTGTGGACACCAAGCCGTTCATGTGGCTGCCACTACCGACCCGGCACGGCTGGCGGGTCACCCTGCACACGCTCGAAGGGCAGATCCCGGCCGACTACGCCGAGGTAGCCGAACGCCTCGCGCACTCCTGGGGCGTGCATGCCGTGCGCGTCTCCTCCGACAAGCCTGGCCGGGTACGCCTGGCCGCCACCGTCCGTGACCCACTGGTCAAGGTCGATGAACTGCCGCCTTCCACCGAGCTGCTCAAGGTCACCGTGGGACGGCTGGAGACCGGCACACCCTGGGTCATTGACTCAGTACGCCGGACAGGGCCATTCGGCCGGCGACGCGCTTCTAGCCAGAGCCATGACCGGCACCACTTCGGGAGGCCATCTATGACCCGACTTCTGCTCACCGTTCCCGAAGCCGCCGAAGCCCTGGCCATCTCACGCAGCAAGCTCTACCAACTGCTCGCCACCGGCGCGGTGGCCTCTCTCCGCATCGACGGCTCTCGCCGCATTCCCGTCACCGCGCTCAACGACTACATCGCCCGCATGACCTCGAAGGAGAACGCAGCATGACCAAGACCCTCACGGCAGCAGCAGGCGATGAGCCGCGTAAGAAGAAGACCCCGAAGCTCCGCGACGGCGTGATCAAGCGTGGCACCACCTGGTCCTACGTCATCCGCGTCAAGGACCCGGAGACCGGCGAGAGCAAGCCTCGCTGGGTGAGCGGCTTCGCCACCGAGGACGACGCCAAGGCGGCCCGCGACGAGGCCAGGGTGAGAGCTCGGCGCGGCGAGTACATCGATCGGAACACGATCACGGTCGCCGCGTACCTCGCCGAGTGGATCGAGGGCCACGCCGTCGAGATCAAGCCGCACACCCTCAAGGGCTACCGCGACATGATCCGCCTCTACATCGGACCTCGAATCGGGAACGTCCGCCTGCAAGCGCTACGCCCGGCGGCGATCACGAAGTTCTACCGTGACCTGCTGACAAGCGGGGGCAGAAAAGGCGGCCCGCTCGCGGCCAACACCGTCAAGCACGTCCACACGGTGCTCCGCAAGGCCCTCACGGACGCCGTACTCGTGGACGAGCTGCTTCCCAACAACCCCGCCGAACGGGCCAAGCTCCCGCGCACCCAGCCAACCGAGCCAGGCACGATCTGGACAACCGCCCAGCTCCGGGCCTTCCTCGCCACAGCTCAGGAGCATCGCCTGTACGCCTTCTTCCACCTGGCTGCCTACACAGGCGCCCGTCGAGGCGAGCTGCTCAACCTCCGCTGGACGGACGTGGACCTGGACAAGCCCCAGATCCTCATCACCGGCACAGCCGCAGTGATCGACCGCCAACGAGTCGAGGGCACCACCAAGAGCGGACGCTCCCGCGTCGTGTCCCTCGCCCCAAGCACGGTCATAGTCCTCAAAGCCCACCGCGCCCGCCAGGACGAGGAACGCCTAAGGCTCGGCGAGTCCTGGAAAGGCGGAGGCGCGTACGTCTTCACGACCGGCTGGGGAGACCCGCTCTTCCCCGACACGCCCAGTTCCCTGATGCCCAAGCTCATCGAGACCCACAACAAGCAGAACCCGCGAGCCCAACTCCCCCACGCCCGCCTCCACGACCTCCGCCACATCCACGCGACGACCCTGCTCCTGGCCGGCGTCCCCGTTCACGTCGTGGCGGCCCGACTGGGCCACGCCGACCCGGCGATCACGCTCCGGGTCTACGCCCACGTCATTCACGAACAGGCGGCCACCGCTGCCGACGTCTTCGCCAAGGCCGTCGGCGGGTAGCGGCCGTGTTAGCAAGCCCGTTAGCAAGATCTCAACATTGTCCTGACAAACCAAGAAGCCCCTGACGGCGAATCGCCTGTTCAGGGGCTTCCTGCTGCAGAGCCGACGAGGGGAATCGAACCCCTGACCTTCTGTTTACAAGACAGATGCTCTGCCGATTGAGCTACGTCGGCACGGCCTACCAGTGTAGACGCTAGAGACGCCTGTGACGAGCGACTTCATACAGCGCCACCCCAGCCGCCACCCCCGCGTTGAGCGACTCCGCAGCCGCCTGCATCGGGATCCGCGCCACCACGTCACAGTGCTCCCGCACCAGCCGCGACAGCCCCTTGCCCTCCGAGCCGACGACGACCACCAGCGGCTCGGCCAGCAGCTCGACGTCGCCGATGTCGGTTTCGCCGGCGCCGTCGAGGCCGATGACGAAGAGGCCGGACTCGCGGTATTCGCGCAGGGCCGCCGTCAGGTTGGCGGCGCGGGCGACGCGGAGGCTGGCGAGGGTGCCCGCCGAGGTCTTCCAGGCGCCGCCCGTGACGCCGGCCGAGCGGCGGGACGGGATGAGCAGGCCGTGGGCGCCGAAGGCGGTGGCGGAGCGGGCGATGGCGCCCAGGTTGCGGGGGTCGGTGACCGAGTCGAGGGCCACGATCAGCGGGGGCTCGCCGGCGTCGTGGGCCAGCTCCACCAGCTCCGACGGGTGGGCGTAGTCGTATGCCGGGATCTGGAGCGCGATGCCCTGGTGGACGCCGCCCTCCGTCAGGCGGTCGAGCTTGTCGCGGGTGACCTCGAGGAGGGCGATGCCGCGCTCGGCCGCGATCTTGATGGAGTCGCGTACGCGGTCGTCGTTGTCGATGCGCTGGGCGACGTAGAGGGCGCTGGCCGGCACCCCTGCCTGCAGGGCCTCCAGCACCGGGTTGCGGCCGCCGACGTAGTCGGGGGCGTCTTCCGAGCGGCGCTGCTGCCTGGCGGGGGCGGCGCGGCGGGTGCCGCCGCGCTCCTCGCGGGCGATGCGCTCGGTGCGTGCCTTGTCCTTGTACCAGTGGCGCATCTCGGCGGGTGGGGTCGCGCCCCTGCCCTCGAGCGACCGGCGGTTCTGCCCTCCGGTGCCTTTGGCCGGGCCCTTTTTCTTCGCGGGCCTGCCCGAAGCCCTACCGCCTGCTGCCATGTCAACAAGGGTACTCGGGCGGTCGGTGAGCCCAAGCCACCATGGATTCAACAAATGTTCCACCAAGTCCGTCTGTGTGGTGACGAACCACGGAAAGGCGATGACAAGTGGAAGACGACTCCCGCTTCACGGAGTTCGTCGCCGAGCGGGCCAACGCGTTACTGCGCTACGGCTACGCGCTCAGCGGCAACCCGCATGACGCGGCCGATCTGACGCAGGAGGCGCTGGTCAGGCTGCACCGGGCATGGCCGAGGGTGCGCGGCAAGGAGGACCCGGAGCGCTACACCAAGGTCATCATGGCCAGGCTGCACATCAGCGTCTGGCGTCGCCGCCGGCGGGAGCAGCTCGCGTGGGCGCCGCCCGAGACGCCTCTGCACGACGTGCTGCCCTCCGACGGCGACCAGGAGCTGTGGCAGGCGCTCGAAGGGTTGCCGCGCAAGCAGCGCGCCGTGCTCGTCCTCCGTTTCTACGAGCAGCTCCCCGACGCGGAGATCGCCGGCGTCCTCGGCATCTCCCAGGGGACCGTACGCAGCCACGCCTCGCTCGGCCTGGCCCGGCTGCGCGCCGCGATCGCCCACCACTCACCCGCCAAGGGGAACGCCTCATGAGCAAGGATCTGGAGAACGACCTCACCAGGGTCATCGGCCGCGCCGCGGAGAGCGCCCCGCAGGCCCCGAGCGACCTGCCCACCCAGGTGATGGGCCGCTCCCGGCGCCGCCGGACCCGCACGCTGGCCTCCGTGACGGCGCTCGCGGCGTCCGCGGTGGTCGTGGTGGCGGGCGGGGTCGCCCTGTCGGTACGGGGGCTCCAGGAGGCCCCACAGGTCGCGGTGGAGCCCGCACCGGCCCCCTCAGCCGAGCGGGACACCATGCCCGGCCCGGTCGAGCAGGTGTGGCCGGACGCCGTCCGGAAGATTCCGGCGAAGCTCCCGGAGGGCCGCAAGCTCCGCCCGGTCATCTTCCTCGACGACCGCACGCTGCTGATGCAGACGTGGGCGAGCCACGAGAAGGCCGACGCCCTGTACGCGTACGAGCTCGACACGGACCTGACCCGCAAGATCACCGACATCCGGACGCCGAAGGGCGTGTTCGCCTCGGCCTTCACGGCGGGCGCCGGCCGGATCTTCTGGCAGACGATCGAGGACACGCGTACCAGGCTCTGGTCCGTGCCGGTCGCGGGTGGCGAGCCCGCCGCCGTCCCGACCGACACCCCGATCAGGCAGGGCGCGGACAAGCTGACGGTGACCGGCGACAGGCTGGCCTTCTCCGCCTTCAGGGGAGGCGGCGTCTTCACCGTCCCCCTCGACGGCGGCGCCGTGACCCCCGTCGAGAACGCCGGCCGCCATCACATCCTGAGCTGGCCGTGGGTGGGCACGCCGGGCGAGTACACGCCGGACGAGGAGCCCAGCTTCGAGGAGCTCTACAACGTCGAGACGGGCGAGCTGAGCAAGGCCCTGGTCCGCCCCGGCGACCGCTACGTCAGGTGCGGCGTCACCACCTGCGTCGGGGTGAACGCCGCCGGCAAGCCCTTCTTCCGCCTGCGCGACGGCTCGCAGGAACGCGAGCTGCGGGAGAGCGCGCTGCACGGCCTGTCGCAGGACCGCTTCATGACGGTCCGCCTGCCCCGGCCCGCCCAGGGCGAGGCCCTGGTCGACCTGGTGACCGGTAAATCCGGCGACCTGGGCCTGCGCCCGGACGCCAAGGGGCAGATGGTGAGCGTCCAGCCGGGCATCACCAACGACCGGCTGGTCTGGTACGAGCTCAAGGACAAGCTCGTGATCATCGACCTCGCCCGGATCGCGTCGTCCTGAGGCCTGTTTCAGCAGTCGGGTGAGGGCTGCCTGTGCTCAAGGCATGCGTCCCGAGGGAAGCTCGTTCTGGAAGTCCGTCGGGACGCGGCCCGCCCCCGCGTGGGAGACCCGCCGTCCGGCGGTATCAGCACGCGACGAAGGCCGGCTTCACTGCGCGCGGCCGGAGGTCATCCCGTGAAGCTCGTGCACTTGTCGTAGCCACCGCCGATGACGTCTCTCTTGAGACATGACTTGTAGGTCTTGCCTGAGATCAGGCGGAAGGCCTTGGTGTAGCTCGTGCCGTTGATGTCAACACCCGTGGTGGAACCCCCGACGACGAAGGTGAGCAAGTAGCTCTTGTTCGCGGTGCTGGTCGGATTGGTGATCCGCGCCCACACCCACCATTTGCCGTTCCACTTGCCCTTACGCAGTTGCAAGGTTCGGAGGGTTGGAGTTCCAGTTGGATGCCGCGGTGGCCGGAGCCGAGCCGAGAACGGACAGGGCCAGGCCGGCGGCTGCGACGATGGCCGTCTTCTGCAGAAATCTCACTACCGTTTCGCTCCCAGGTCGGGGCTCGTTGATCCGGAACGTCACGGTAGTGACCGTTGGTATGTCCGAGGTATGTGCGGATCTCCCCGACCCGCGCAAGGATCAGCTCGGAAGTGGACCACCCAGGTGATCCACTTCCGATGAGAGGCTCTAGCGGCTCAGCTCCCAGCGAGCCCCGTGCGGCGTGTCCTCCACGGTGATGCCGGCGGCGGCGAGCTGGTTCCTGATGGCGTCGGCGGCCGCGTAGTCCTTGCGCTCCCTGGCCGCCTTGCGCTGCTCCAGCGCCACCGCCACCAGCGCGTCCACGACGGGCGTCAGGTCGGAGCCGGTGCCGCGCCACTGCGGCGAACGGGGGTCGAGGCCCAGCACGTCGAGCATGTTCTGGGTCTCGGCCAGCAGCCGCGCCACGGCCTCCTTGTCGCCGCGCGACAGCGCCACGTTGCCCTCGCGCACCACCTCGTGCACGACGGCCAGCGCCTGCGGCGTGCCCAGGTCGTCGTCGAGCGCGTCGGCGAACGCCTGCGGCAGCGGCGCGTCGGCGTCGACGTCGTGGATGACCTCGGCGGCCCGCGTCACGAAGCCCTCGATCCGCTGGTACGCGGCGGCGGCCTCCAGCAGTGCCTCCTCGGAGTACTCGATCGAGGAGCGGTAGTGCGGGCCCGCCAGGTAGTAGCGCAGCTCCACGGGCCGGACCTTCTGCACCATCTCGGGGATCAGCAGCGAGTTCCCGAGCGACTTGCTCATCTTCTCGGCACCGATCTTGAGCATGCCGTTGTGCATCCAGTTCCGGGCGAAGCCGTCGCCGGCTGCCTGCGACTGGGCGATCTCGTTCTCGTGGTGCGGGAAGATCAGGTCGATCCCGCCGCCGTGGATGTCGAACGTCGGCCCCAGGTACTTCGTCGCCATCGCCGAGCACTCCAGGTGCCAGCCGGGCCGCCCCGGGCCCCACGGCGTCGGCCACGTCGGCTCGCCCGGCTTCTCGCCCTTCCACAGGGCGAAGTCGCGCGGGTCGCGCTTGCAGGACTCGTCGTCGGTGTCGGCCGCGGCCCGCATGTTCTCCAGCTTCTGGTTGGAGAGAGAGCCGTAGCGGTCGGCGTACGACTGCACGTCGAAGTAGACGTCACCGCCCGACGCGTACGCGTGGCCGCGCTCGATCAGCCGCTCCATCAGCGTGATCATCTCGGGCACGTGCCCCGTGGCGCGCGGCTCGACGGTCGGCGGCAGGCAGCCCAGCGTGTCGTACGCCCAGGTGAAGGCCCGCTGGTTGCGCTCGGCCACGACGAACCAGGGCACGCTCTCCGCGGCCGACACCCTGATGATCTTGTCGTCGATGTCGGTGACGTTGCGGCAGAACGTCACGTCGTACCCGGAGCGCATCAGCCAGCGTCTGAGCACGTCGAAGTTCACACCCGAGCGGATGTGCCCGATGTGCGGCGGAGCCTGCACGGTGGCCCCACACAGGTAAATCGACGCCCGGCCGGCTTCGACCGGAACGAATTCACGGATGGCGCGCGTGCTGGTGTCGTAGATGTGCAGGCTCACGAAGGCAAGGCTAACGCCTCAGGGCGGTCAGCACGCCGATAAATCAACCCCGCAAGATGACCCTGTCGGGAGAGAGCCGTACGATGAGCCGCTCGGTGCCCGGTTTGTCCTCCCAGGACGTGCCCTGGTACTTCTGCGCCAGCTCCTCGATGAGCACCCCCTCGGGGTCGGGCGTCATGGTCACCCGCCCGCGCACCTCCACGTACCGGTACGGGTTGTCGGGGTCGATGACCAGCAGGCTGGCCCGCGGGTCGCGCTCGAAGTTGCGCGGCTTCCTGCGCCCCTTCACGGTCGAGAAGAGGATGTCGTCGCCGTCGGTGCGCACCCACACGACCGACGATTGCGGCCCTCCGTCGGGGTTGAGGCTTGTCACCGTGGCGTGATTCGGCGCGTCCAGGAGTTTCCGGACATCTTCCGGCAGCACTGTCATGCGCGGCTCTCCCTTGATCGGTCTCGACCATCATTGTTCTGTAGGCTCGAGACCGCCATGGACGTGACTCCCCCCTCTACGCTCCGCCGCCTGGGCATCGCCCTGGCCGGGCTCGCGGTCGCCGCCCTCACCGGGGCCGCGTGCGCGCTGTCCTTCGACGACCTGCGCGCGCTCGCCATCACCGGCGAGGCCAGGCCCGACCTCGCCTTCCTCTACCCGGCGGCCTTCGACGCGCTCCTGCTGATCGCCCTGATCGCCGTGCTGCTGCTGCGCCCCGCCAGGATGCTGGTACGCGTGCAGGCGGCGTTCGTGCTGGTGCTGCTGATCGTGGCGGCCTCGGCGGTGAACGTGGCCACGGCGGTGCGCTTCCAGTTCGGCGTGCGGGAGACGGCCGTGGGCGTGGCCCTGGCGCCGTGGGTCATGCTGGCGCTGGCGCTGTGGCTGTGGTTACTGCTGATCAAGCACGTACGCGGCCCGGAACGCGCCGAGCACGAGGACCGTACGGCGGAGCAGGACATCGTGCCGTTCCACCGTCCCGAGACCGCTCCTCCGCTGGCCGCCGAGGCGCCCGCGCCCGTCCTGGAGCCCACGCCGGTGGTCGGCCCCACCGCCGCCCCCGAGACCCCGCCGGTCTCGGCCCGGGTGTCCGAGTGGCCCATGCAGGAGAAGGAGCTCGCCGCCCAGCCCGTACCGGAGCCCGAGCCCGAGCCTGAGCGCGTACCGGAACCCGAGCCTGAGCCCGAGCCGCCGACGCGCCCCGTCCGCTGGGGCGACCGCGTCAAGCCCACCGACGTCCTGGTCCACCCCCGCCCGGAGGACGACGAGGACGAGGAGGACGAGGAGGACGCCGACACCCAGCCGCACCCCGTCTTCGAGGACGACGACACCCCCGACCCCCTGCACGGCCCGGAGACCGCCGACGGGGGCGAGAGGCGGGAGGAGATGGAGGACACCGCCCCGCACCCGGTGGTCCACGACGACACCCCCGCCCCGTCGGGACGCCTGCGCGCCACCCCGCGCCCGCCCGAGGACTGATCAGGACATGGGCAGGCCCGCCCGGGAACTCTCCCGGGCGGGCCGATGTATCCCGCCTTGAGCCGGCGTCAGACGCGGTGACCGCGCCTGAGTCCGGCGACCAGGCCGACACCGACGATCGCGAGCACCACCTGCATCACCAGCTCGATCCAGTCGATGCCGGGAGTCGTCTCCACGCCCAGCACCTGGGCGAGCAGCGTGCCCACGAGGGCCGCCACGATGCCGACGACGATGGTGAGGATCCACCCGATGGCCTGCTTACCGGGAAGCAGCAGACGACCGATTGCGCCAATCACGGCGCCAATCACGATGGCGCCAAGGATGGATTCGATGGTCATGACATGAAACCTCCCCGTGAGGGTGAGCGGTTCACTCTCACGGGGAGGTCGCTACCCGATCTACGGCGATTATGCATGCCGTAAAGATAGGGCCAGGTCAGGTCGTGGTTCGGCCGGTACGGCCAGGACGGCCACCACCGCGTCCCATGCCCATGCGGGTCACAAGCAGCACACCGATGACGGCCAGAGCGAGCTGGAGTATGTGCTCGATCCAGTCGATCCCTCTCGTGTCGGCCCATCCGAGCGCATGCGCGATCAGCGTGCCGACCAGAGCCGCCACGATGCCGACGATGAGGGTCAGGCCGATGGACATGTTCTGCCTGCCGGGCACCAGCAGTCTGGCCAGCGCACCGACGATGGCGCCGATGACTACTGCGGATACAATCGCGCCGATCATGTGTAGCTCCCCCCGAGACGTTCACATGTCTTGGGAAGACACATACCCCCTGAGCAGGCAAACTACCCATGAGAAGGCGGCGGCCCGTACCGCGCCAGTGACGAACCGCCGCCTCCCGATCAGGCGGGCCAGGCGACCACCCGCCAGGACACCCTCACGCGTCCCTAGGTATGACGCCGGCAGCTCAGGAAAGGTTGACGACCAGCGCCGTCGCGATGGCCGCGACGCCCTCTCCACGCCCGGTCAGGCCCAGCCCGTCGGTAGTGGTGGCGGAGACGCTCACAGGGGCCCCCACGGCCGCGCTGAGGGCCTTCTCGGCCTCCTCACGGCGTGGGGCCAGCTTGGGCCGGTTGCCGACCACCTGGACCGCCACGTTGCCGATCTCGAAGCCGGCGGCGCGTACCTGGCGGGCGGTCTCCTCCAGCAGGGCGGCACCCGAGGCGCCCGCCCAGCGCGGGTCGGCGGTGCCGAACAGCCGGCCCAGATCGCCCAGCCCGGCCGCCGACAACAACGCGTCGCAGGCGGCGTGGGCGGCGGCGTCGCCGTCGGAGTGGCCTTCGAGGCCGGTCTCACCCGGCCAGTGCAGGCCCGCGAGATTGAGCTCGCGGCCTGAGTCACTCGATGAGAACGGGTGGACGTCGACACCGACGCCCACCCGTGGAAGATTCGTGTTCAGGAGTTGAGAACCTCGTCGAGCAGGGCCTCAGCCTTGTCCTCATTGGTCTTCTCGGCCAGGGCCAACTCGCTGACCAGGATCTGGCGAGCCTTGGCGAGCATGCGCTTCTCGCCTGCGGACAGGCCGCGCTCGCGGTCCCTCCGCCACAGGTCCCGAACCACCTCGGCGACCTTGTTCACATCGCCGGAGGCGAGCTTCTCGAGATTGGCCTTGTAGCGACGAGACCAGTTGGTCGGCTCCTCGGTGTGCGGCATCCGAAGGACATCGAAAACCCGCTCAAGGCCTTCCTGACCGACAACATCGCGCACGCCGACGAGTTCTGCGTTTTCAGCTGGCACCTGGACGGTAAGGTCGCCCTTGTCGACCTTGAGCACCAGGTAGGTCTTTTCCTCACCCTTGATGGATCGCTTCGTGATTGCTTCGATCCGAGCAGCCCCATGGTGGGGGTAGACGACAGTGTCGCCGACCTGGAAAGTCATGTGACAAGTACCCCTTCCGCTGTACTCCAGGGTACCACGCATCCACAGCCTCCCGGAACAGTGAAATCCTCATAACTGCAGGTCAAGGCCGCATATTGGGGCTTGACAAGCGCTCAACTCTATGAATCGCATTTCCGGACATAGCGAATGACCTGCGGGGGTGTGGATATGACCTTGCATTGGGGTGGATATGGTGGGCGCTGCACATCACGCACGCGCGACACCTGCGCAAGACCAAGGAGTACCCGCCCGTGACCAGCCGTCGCTGGATTGCCGTAGCCGCCGCGTTCTTGGCAGCCCCCGCGCTCGCGGGCTGCGCGGCCGGATTCGACGCCACCACCAACCAGCCCTACGCCCCCGCCGAAGCACAAGTGCTGATCGATAAGGACGCGTACGGCAAGAGCGGCATTCACATCCCGCAGGCGTTCATCCTCGGGCCCGACTCCGGGGCCCAGATCCCCTGGCGCGGCTCCGCCCCCGTCTACCTCAACATCCTGAACACCGCGGGCGCCCCCGACACCCTCCAGGCGGTCTCGGCCGGCAACATGGGCACGGTGAAGGTCACGGCCCCGATCCAGCTCCCGAGCAACACGCTCGTCAACACCGGCAAGCCCACCCCGCAGATCATGCTCGAGGCGATCCCCAAGAGCCTCAGGGGCGGCGAGACCATCAAGCTGGACCTCCAGTTCGCCAACGCCGGGGTCGTGTCCATGAACGTGCCTGTGGTGACGCGCAGCCGCGAATTCAAGGACTACCCGCCGGCCCCCGGCGCCACCGCGGCCCCCACGCCCACCCCGACCCCGTCCGCCACCGCGGCGGAAGAGGGTCACTGATCGCACGAGAAAACCCCGGTACCACGTGGTACCGGGGTTTTTCCACATTCGCCTACTCCTCGACGGCGTCGAACTTGTAGCCCAGGCCGCGCACGGTCAGGATGCAGCGCGGGTTCGAGGGGTCCGACTCGATCTTCGCGCGCAGGCGCTTGACGTGCACGTCCAGCGTCTTGGTGTCGCCCACGTAGTCGGCGCCCCAGACCCGGTCGATGAGCTGGCCCCTGGTCAGCACCCGCCCCGCGTTGCGCAGCAGCACCTCCAGCAGCTCGAACTCCTTCAGCGGAAGCTGCACCTGCTCGCCCCGCACGGCCACGACGTGCCGGTCGACGTCCATGCGTACCGGGCCGACGGCCAGCACGGCCGTCTCCAGCTCCTCGACCACGTCGCCCTGGCGGCGCAGCACCGCGCGGATGCGGGCCACCAGCTCGCGTGAGGAGAACGGCTTGGTGACGTAGTCGTCGGCGCCCAGCTCCAGGCCCACGACCTTGTCGATCTCGCTGTCCTTGGCCGTCAGCATGATGACCGGCACCTTGGAGCGCTGCCGCAGCGAGCGGCACACCTCCGTGCCGGGCAGGCCGGGCAGCATCAGGTCGAGCAGCACCAGATCGGCGCCGTTGCGGTCAAACGTCTCCAGCGCCTCGGGCCCGGTCGCCGCGACGGACACCTCGAAGCCCTCCTTGCGCAGCATGTAGGACAGGGCGTCGGAGAAGGACTCCTCGTCCTCCACCACCAGAACTCGGGTCATGAGTCCTCCTCCGTCGGCCTCATGACCAGGGTGCTGTGTCCGATGGTTCCTTCGCTTCGCTCAGTCACGAGGCTGCCTCCAGGGGAATCGAGGGTGGTACTGCCACCGCCGTGCCGCCGAAGGCGGGCAGGCGGAGGGTGAAGGTGGAGCCGGACCCTTCCTTGCTCCAGACGGACACCTCGCCGGCGTGCGCGGCGGCGACGTGCTTGACGATGGCGAGGCCGAGGCCGGTGCCGCCGGTGGCGCGCGACCGGGCCGCGTCCACGCGGAAGAAACGCTCGAAGATGCGCTCCAGCGCCTCCTCGGGGATGCCGATGCCCTGATCGCTGACGCTGATCTCGACGGAGTCGCCCGCGGGCCGCACGCTGACGACGACCCTCGTGTGCTCAGGGCTGTAGGCGACGGCGTTGTCGATCAGGTTGCGCAGGGCGGTGACGAGCAGTTCGTCGTCGCCCCAGATGCGCAGGCCCTCGGTGCCGCCGGTGACGAGCATGATGTCCTTGGCGGAGGCCCTGGTGTTGCAGTGGTCGATGGCGTCGTGGATCGCTTCGTCGATCGAGACCTGACCCGGCGTCGGGATGGGCTCTGCGCCCTGGATCCGGCTGAGCGTGATCAGGTCCTGGATGAGGTAGTTGAGCCGGGCGGCCTCGTGCTGCATGCGCCCGGCGAAACGGCTGACCGCCTCGGGGTCGTCGGCGGCGTCCTGGATGGTCTCGGCCAGCAGGCTCATGGCGCCCACCGGGGTCTTCAGCTCGTGGCTGACGTTGGCGACGAAGTCGCGGCGCACGGCCTCGACCCGGCGCCGCTCGGTCTGGTCCTCCGCCAGCACCAGCACCTGGCCGTAGGAGCCGAGCGGTGCCACGCGGACGGCGAAGTTGGTGGTCTCCTGGCCGAACTTGTGCCCGGCGACGTCGATCTCGCTCTCGCGGATCTCGCCGTCGCGGCGTACCTGCCTCGCCAGGGCGAGCAGCTCCGCGGCCATCAGGCGATCGCCCTTGACCAGCCCGAACGCCCGTGCGGCCGAGCTGGCGCGCAGGACGCGGTCGTGGGCGTCAAGGACCACGGCGGACGAGGGCAGCACGGCCAGCACCGACGCCACGCCCTGCGGCAGCGCGGCACCGGTCTCCACGCCGTCCGCCGCGGCGGAACGGCTCGGGGCCTCGATCTGATTGCGGTAGAACAGGACCGCCAGCGCGCCCACCACGAACCCGGCCAGGGCCGCGAAGCTCATGGCCATCTCACTCATGCCTCCGATGGTAGGTGGCGTTTCCGCAGGGACAGACCCCCTCATCAGGGGATGAACGGCCCTTTCCTGGAAAGTTCATCTTGCTGTAGGGGTTCGTTCATCGAGCGGGTCGTACGGTGACGACATGCGCGACGCGTACCATGAAGAACTTGATGCACTGACAGACAAGCTGGTCGAGATGACCCGCCTTGTCCGCTCGGCGATATCCCGTGCCACCACGGCCCTCCTCGACGCCGACCTCCAGCTCGCCGAGAGCGTCATCTCCCGCGACGAGGAGGTGAACGCGGTGTTCGCCGACATCGAGACGTCGATCTTCGAGCTGATGGCCCGCCAGCAGCCGGTCGCGGTGGACCTGAGAATGGTCATCACGGCGCTGCGCATGGGCACCGACCTGGAGCGCATGGGCGACCTCGCGGTGCACGTCGCCAAGGTGGCCCGCCTGCGGCACCCCGATTCCGCCATCCCGCCGGGGCTGCGCTCCACCATCCTGGAGATGGGCCAGATCGCCGAGAACCTGGTCACCAAGGCGGGGAGCTGCGTGGCGTCGCGTGACGTGGAATCGGCGATGGAGCTGGAGCAGGACGACGACGCGATGGACCGGCTGCATCGCAAACTGTTCAGGAACATCCTGGCCAAGGACTGGCAGCACGGGGTGGAGCCGGCGATCGACATCACGTTGGTCGGGCGTTACTACGAGCGGTACGCGGATCATGCGGTGCGGGTGGCGCAGGACGTCGTCTACCTGGTCACCGGCGCCCGCCCAAGCTAACAGCCCGTGACCGGGAAGTCTTGAGAACCGCATGAACGTCTCGGGACCGCTCGAACGCCGCCCCGTCGAGCTGGGCGAAGGAGCATCCTCCGCCCAGCCCTTCAACCGGTCTGCCCGAAGGAGATGCTAGAGCCACGTCCACGCCCTGCGCGCACATCCAGCGCCGGCGTGGGCGTTATGGGCGCTTAATTCCCGGCTGGCGGCCAGCTTTCCCACTGCGGAGGTGGCGGGTTCATCGCATCCCTGTACCGCTCCGCCTTGTCCTGACAATCGGGGCAGAGAGGCTCATCCGTGGACCGGGCCACGGCTTCCGGTTCGGCCGGCCGCAGGGTGCCCAGGACGCTGAATCCCGGCGGAAGCCCGGTTTGCGGGTCTATCAGGAAAGTGACGACCTCTCTCGGGTCGTAGGTGAATTCGCGCTTACAGACGAAACAACGGCCTGTCGCCATGTCGCGCTCTTCCGACATGAATCCTCCTCCGGACGGCCCGCCCGTACTGAGCCCTGTGGTCAGTATCGGTCAGGAATCGAGAAGCGGCGGTTCAGCGGCCGCCTCTAGCGTGACCTTCATGGACATCTCCATCCATTCGAGCTTCCTCCCGCACGACGACCCGGACGCCTCCCTGGCCTTCTACCGAGACGTTCTCGGCTTCGAGGTCCGCGAGGACGTCGGGTACGACGGGATGCGCTGGATCACCGTGCACCCCGCCGGCCGGCCCGGCACGTCCATCGTCCTGCAGCCGCCCGCGGCCGACCCAGGCGTCACCGAGGCCGAGCGCCGCACCATCGCCGAGATGATGGCCAAGGGCACCTACGCCGGCATCCTCCTGGCCACCGCCAACCTCGACGGCCTCTTCGAGCGGCTGCAGGCGGGCGACGCCGAGATCGTGCAGGAGCCGATCGAGCAGCCGTTCGGGGTTCGTGACTGCGCCGTGCGCGATCCCGCCGGCAACCTGATCCGCATCCAGGAAGTCCGCTGAGCCGTCCGCGTGCCCTTCGACGAGGAGGTTTCCCGTGAACTCGAGCAAGTGGGTCCGGCAGAGTCACCGCTGGTTGTCCGTCGCCTTCACCACGACCGTGCTCATCGCCATCGTCGCCGTCTCGCAGGAGAGTCCCGCGATGTGGGTGTTCTACCTGCCGCTGGCGCCGCTCGTCCTGCAGTTCCTCACCGGCCTGTACCTGTTCGTGCTGCCGTACACGGCCAAGGGGCGCGGCGGGCCGCGGGCTGCCCGCGAGTGACGAGCCTGCTGGGACTGGGTGGCAGGGGAGCCGCCCGCCGGGCCCGCGGGTCACCGGAGCGTCCGCCACGGCGCGAACGCGTGCGGGACGCCGTCGAGGGCGGGGGCGAGCTCGGGATGGTGGCGCAGCAGGACCTCGGTCATGCCGGTCCTGTCGATCCAGCCCAGCCCCTCGGGGCTGTAGGTCTCGGGCGTGTACAGGTCGGTGAAGAACGGGTCGCTCTTGAGCCGGCGGGACGCCATGAGCACGAACACGCGGAACGCGGTATCGGACAGCGCGAAGCCGGGCGGCTTGGGCTCGGCGAGCAGCCCGATGGTGACGTCGACGCGCTCGGGGTCGCCCTCGTAGACCTCTTCGAGCTCCCGCGCCCACCCGGGGTCGCCGGTCATCCGGGCGAACTCCGTCACCGGTGGTCTGCGCAGCATGCGGCGGAAGTCGTTGTAGCGGGGCACCCCGCGTTCGCGGTCGCGCAGGATGTCGAGGGTGCCCACGTCGATGCGCTCGCCGCTGACGCGCACCAGATCGCGCATGGCGTTGGGATGGTTGTGCAGGGTCAGCGCCCCGGGGTTCATGGCGCCGAAGGAGTAGAGCCAGTCGGACATGCCGTGCCTGTCGACGGCGGCGCGGGTGTGCTGTCCCTGGATCGGGAGCAACTCCTCGGTGGTGATCAGGCTGCCGTCGCGGTGGGAGCGGACCGGGTAGTCGTCGCGGATCAGCGGATGGAACCGGTAGGAAGCGATGAACTCCTCCGTCATCGAGTACGGCGCGGCGTGGTGGTCCATGGGCGAGCCGAGGATGCCGGAGATCACCTCGCCGCGCCCCACGCGGCCGTGACGGCGGCGGAAGCCGGGCCCCAGCAGCCCTGACCAGTTGGTGTTCATGCCCACGCGCACGGCCCGGTTGTCCAGGATGCCGGGGGTCCACTCCACGGTGTGGATCTTGGCCATGACGGCCACGTTGACCAGGCGGGCGGTCTGGAAGAGCCGCTCGTCGTCCCAGGACGGGTACGCCTCGCGCAGCATGCCGCAGATGGCGTTGTGCTCCTTGACGAACAGGGTGTGCAGCAGCGCCAGGCCGACCCAGTAGTTGTCGTTGAACCCGGTCAGGTCGATCCCGGCCAGGCCCGGGGCGGTCTCCTCCGGCAGGCGCCCGCCCTGGAGGATCATCATGCCGTCCTCGCCGGTGCGCAGCGAGCGGCAGTGCCGCTCTGAGCTGCCGTAGAGCTGCGAGCCGTCCCACCAGTGGGTGACCGTGTTCTCGTAGGTGGGCGGGGCGCCGGGCACGGTGTGGGGCGTGGGGTCGGGTCGGCTGCGGCGTACGCGCATCGTCGGCTCGTGCCAGGGGTCGCCCTCGGCGATCGGCACCTCGATGGGGTCGATCAGATGGTTGTCGCCGTGGCTGAACCAGTCGTGGTTCTGGAACTGGATCCACGCGGCGGCCAGCATGTTCAGCGATGGGGCGGGGATGAGGTCACGCCTGGTCAGCAGCCTGTTGCACACCTCGCGGGGGCTGGGTGACAGCAGCCTGTCCGGCGGGTCCGGATGGGTCAGGGCGAGCGGCGCGTTGCGGTCGAAGCGGGTGCCGGCCCGGCCCATGTCCGCGTCGGTCGGGTCGTAGCGGGAGCCGTCGTAGGTGCGGTGGCGCGGCCTGGCCCGGGCCGGGGTGCGGGCCCGTTCGCCGCCGGCCGGGCGGGTGTCGTGGAGGTTGTGGCGGCGCAGGGCCGCCCGCATCCTGGCCAGCGCCAGGAGTTGCAGCAGGAACGGTCGTTCGTACCACTCCTTGGCGATCTTCGTCCTGAACATGGCCGATCACCACCTTTCACTCCTTCACTGATAGTAATTGTTTAACTACTCTTTGTGTATACCTGCTCCCGGATGTTCATCCATGACGTTCTCTTGTGATCGGGCCCGGTGGCGCGGTAGAAACATCCGAAACCACATTCTTCAGGCCTCGATATAAGCCAGGACGCGCGAGAGAGCGCTCTCTCATAGCGATCCGGCGATGTCCAGAGCACTGCGGACCCCGCAGTGGAAGGGACGGACCGTATGACGACGACCCAGCCTCCCGGCGGCCGGGCGCCGCGATTCGGCCTCGTGCTGACGACCGCCCTGTTGACCGCCGCCGTCACGACCACCGTCTTATCGGCGGCCACCCCCGCCGTCGCGTCACCCGCCACCCCCGACTTCGGGCCGAACGTCACCGTCTTCGACCCCGGCATGCCGGTCGGCGACATCCAGGCCACCCTCGACGCCGCCCACGCCGCCCAGGTGGACGACGAGATGGGCACCACCCGCCACGCGTACCTCTTCAAGCCCGGCACGTACGGCACCGCCGAACAGCCGCTCCAGATCAAGGTCGGCTACTACACGGAGATCGCCGGCCTGGGCGCCTCCCCCACCGACGTCGTCATCAACGGCAAGGTCGAGGTCTACAACCGCTGCCTGGCGGACGGCGGCACCGGCAACTGCCTCGCGCTCGTCAACTTCTGGCGCACCCTGTCGAACCTGTCGATCAACATCAACGCCGCCGGCCAGGACGGCTGCCGGTCGTCGGCGAACTTCTGGGCCGTCTCCCAGGCGGTGTCCCTGCGCCGGCTCGACGTCACCGGCGGCACCTTCTCGCTGATGGACTACTGCACCGCCGGCCCGCAGTACGCCAGCGGCGGCTTCATCGCCGACTCCAGGCTGCCGTCCGTCACGAACGGCTCGCAGCAGCAGTGGCTGACCCGCAACAGCGAGGTCGCCGGCTGGTCGAACGGCGTGTGGAACCAGGTCTTCTCGGGCGTCACCGGCGCGCCGGCCGAGACCGGCTTCCCGAACCCGCCGTACACCACCCTCGACACCACCCCCGTCAGCCGCGAGAAGCCCTACCTGTACGCCGACGCCAAGGGCAGGTACAACGTCCGCGTGCCGGCCGCCAGGCGGGACACCCGCGGCGTCTCGTGGGCCGCCGGTCTGACGCCCGGCCGCACGCTGCCGATCACCGACTTCTTCGTCGCCAGGCCGTCCGACTCCGTGCACGACATCAACAGGCAGCTCGCTCGCGGCAAGAACCTGCTGCTCACCCCCGGCGTGTACGACATCGCGCGCAGCATCGAGGTCAAGCGTCCCGACACGGTCGTGCTCGGCCTCGGGCACGCCACGCTCACCGCCAGCCGCGGCTCGACCCCGATCGAGGTCGCCGACGTGCCCGGCGTGGTCGTCGCGGGCGTCACCATCGACGCCGGCACGGAGAAGTCGCCGGTGCTGCTGCGGGTGGGCAAGCGGCACGGCGAACGGCGGGCCTCGCCCGGCAACCCGACGACCCTGTCCGACGTGTACTTCCGGGTCGGCGGGCCGCACATCGGCAGGACCGACGTCGCGCTCGAGGTCAACAGCGACCACGTGCTCATCGACCACACCTGGGTGTGGCGGGCCGACCACGGCGTCGAAGGCCTCGACGACACCCAGCGCTGGAACACCAACCTGGGCCGCAACGGCGCCGTCATCAACGGCGACCACGTGACCGCGACCGGGCTGTTCGTCGAGCACTTCCAGCAGTACAACACGATCTGGAACGGCGACGACGGCACGACGATCCTGTACCAGAACGAGCTGCCGTACGACCCGCCGACCCAGGCCGACTGGATGAACGGCGCCGTCGAGGGCTGGGCCGGCTACAAGGTCGGCGACCGCGTGCGCCGGCACCGCCTGTACGGCGGCGGGGTCTACGTCTTCAACCAGAACAATCCGCAGATCCACACGGAGAACGGGTTCGAGGTGCCTCGGTCCCCTGGCGTGAGGCTGCACCACATCATGACCGTCAACCTCAGCGCCGGGACGATCGACCACGTCGTCAACGGCGTCGGCGATGCGGCCGACACCACCAAGGTCGGCGCGCCCGTCTATGTCACGGACTATCCCGCCCCGTAGGGCCCGTCCCGTAAGGCTTGCGCGGTCGGCCGTTGCGGTCGGCCGTTGCGGTCGGCCATTGCGGTCGGCCGTTGCGGTCGGCCGTTGCGGTCGGCCATTGCGGTCGGCCGTTGCGGTCGGCCGTTGCGGTGGGCCGGCGCTCATCCCCCCCACGCCACCCCCACCGGCCAGGC
>NZ_JBFALF010000039.1:29056-103446 GCF_040656115.1 Nonomuraea sp. NPDC050202
GGGGGGGGGGGGGGGGGGGGGGGGGGGGGGGGGGGGGGGGGGGGGGGGGGGGGGGGGGGGGGGCCGGCCCCCCCCCCCCCCCCCCCCACGGCCACGGTCATGGCTCCAGCGCCCGCCCGAGGGACGTGGCCCGGCGAGCGGGCGGCCTGGCCGGAGAAGAAGCCGGAAGACGGCCCGGACGCGGACCGGCGGACCGGAGGCGGACCGGCGGACCGGAGGCGGACCGGCGGACCGGAGGCGGACCGGCGGACCGGAGGCGGACCGGCGGACCGGAAAAGCGATGGACAGGCTCGGTAGCGTGCTCAACATGGACAGCATTGACGTCGAACAGTTCGTCCGCGACGGGTTCGCCAAGCTCGAAGGCATCGTGCCGCGCGAGGTGGGCGATGCGGCCAGGGCGTTGTTGTGGCAGCGGATCGGCCTGTCTCCGGACGATCCCTCCGGATGGACGCAGCCGGTGGTGTGGACGGCGGACATGACCGGTGAGGGGCCGTTCGGGCAGTTCATGGCCAGCCCGAAGTTGCACGCGGCCCTGGACGCCGTCGCGGGTCCTGGCGGATGGCAGCGGCGCGGCGCCGTCGGCAACATCCCCATCCGCTTTCCCCGGGTGCCCCCGGCCGACGACCGGGGGTGGCACGTCGACTCCAACACCATGCGCGCCGACGGCACGTGGGGAGTGAGCGCGCGCCCTGCCACCCTGCTGCTCCTCGTGCTGTTCTCCGAGGTCGGTACGGACGACGCACCGACCCGGATCCGCGTGGGGTCGCACCGCGACCTGGTCAAGGTGCTGGACGACGAGCAGGTGCTCGACCCCATGAAGATGGGGCCGATCTTCGACGAGGTGGGCCGCGACCGGCCGCTGGCGCTGGCGACGGGCAGCCCAGGCGACGCCTACCTGGTACATCCATTCACCGTGCACGCCGCTCAGGAGCACCTGGGCACCGAGCCGCGGTTCATGGCGCAGATGCCGTTCATCCTGAACAAGCCGCTGACGCCAGGGGACGACACGCCGCTCGCACGCGCTATCGGCTGGTAGGCACCCGAACCCCCACCTCACGACTCGGGAGCGCGGCGCCGGCGGCCACCCGGAGCCGGCTGGCCGCACCGAACCGGCGGGAGGCACAGAGACGAGTGCCGCGACTGCGGGCAGGGCGGAGCCGAACGCCGGGGCCAGCGATGCCGCGGCGACTCCGAGGCCGAAGGCTCGGCGGCCGATGAGACGCGGATCCGGATGACTCATCTCATCACCTCACGGACTCAGATCCGGGTCACTCACCTCATCGCGTCAGGCCCTCGGAGCCGCCGCGCCAGGACGGGAACGGTCGCAGGCCGACCGCTACGTCGTAGGCGGCGGCGGACAGGAGGCGGGTTGAGTCGAGCGTGGGGAGCGGGGAGTGCTCGGGCCCCACCAGGAGGGGGATCTCGGTGCAGACCAGCGCGACCGCGTCGCAGCCGCGGGCGGCCAGCCGCTCGATGACCTTGACGTACGCGGCACGTGATTCGTCGGTGAACAGGCCATTGACCAGCTCGCTGAAGATGATCTCATTGACGACCTTGCGGTCTTCGGCGTCCGGCACCTCGAAGGCAACTCCCCGCGAGCCGAGGGCGCGGGGGTACACCGTGCCTTCCATCGTGTAGGAGGTGCCGAGCACCCCGACGCGCGTGCGCCCGTCGCGGGCGGCCTGATCGGCGACCACCTCGGCGATGTGCAGGCCCGGCAGGGCGAGAGCCGGGCCCGGGCGCTCCAGCGCCAGGTGGGCGGTGTTGTCGGGGCAGATGAAGAACTCCGCGCCCGCCCTGGCCAGCCGGTCCACGCTCACCGCGAGCGTCTTGCGTACCGCGTCGTGATCGCCCGCGTCCCAGGCGGGCATGCTGCGGCCGAACGGGATGTAGTCGAGTGTCACGTCGGGGTGGTCGTGCTCGCCCCGACGCTGGAAGCCCTCCTGGCAGAAGGACAGGAAGCTCAGCGCCGCGCCTTCCGTGCTGTGCGCGAGGATGCCGAGATGTCGCATATGGGACGGCGGGGCGGCGGCTCGGCCGTGCTCTTGCGTGTCATGGCCGCTGCCGGCGTCGAGAGGCCGACTCCGGCTCGCTGGGTCGCGCATGTGCCCCCTGTTCGGTATATCGGAACACTCGATCGCTATAGTGGACCGGGCGTGGGTGTTCGTCAAATCGAACGAGTGGAAGTGTGGAGCGAACAGTGGCGGATGACAGACCTCCCTTCGATCGGATCGCGGCGGCGATCAGGCGTGAGCGTGACCGTGCGGGAATCTCGCTGACAGAGCTCGCCAGACGCTCGGGCCTGGCCAAGTCGACGCTCTCCCAGCTCGAAGCGGGCACCGGGAATCCGAGCCTCGAGACGCTGTGGGCCCTCGGCGTCGCGCTCGGCGTGCCGTTCAGCCGGCTGGTGGATCCGCCGCGCCCGGCGGTGCGGCTCATCCGCGCCGGCGAAGGGCCGGCCGCCCGCTCCGGCCAGGCCGACTACACCGCGACTCTGCTGGCCTCCAGCCCGCCGGGGGCCCGGCGCGACCTCTACAGGATCGAGGCGCAGCCGGGCGAGTCGCGGCGATCGGAGCCGCACATGCCGGGGACCGTCGAACACCTCGTGATCGGGGCGGGGCGGGCGCTGGCAGGGCCCTTGGACGAGCCGGTCGAGCTGGGGCCCGGCGACTATCTGTCCTACCCGGGCGACGCGCCGCATGTCTTCACCGCGCTCGATCCTGACACGACCGGGATGATCGTGATGGAACATGTCTGAGCAGGAGCATGCCGGCGGGGCTGCGGGGCGGAAGGTGCCGGTTCAGGGGCAGGAGGGGCCGGAGTGTCGGGCTGCGGGCGGGAGTGCGGGTGTCCAGAACCCGCGCGGCGACACTTGCCCGGTCTGAGGATTCACGGGCCGTTGGACCAGGGATGTGGGGGGCGGCCGCGCCCCCCACGAAAGGCTGCCTGAAGCCACGTCGCGCGAAAGCGCGCTCCTGGGCCGAGATCGAGCCGTTGGTCAGCGGCCCTGGTTGGCGACGGCTTCGATGGCGGCCTTGGCGGCCTCCGGGTCCAGGTACTTGCCGCCGGGGGCCGTCGGGCGGTAGTTGGCGTCGAGGTCGTACAGCAGGGGGATCCCCGTGGGGATGTTGAGGCCGGCGATCTCGTCGTCGCTGATGCCGTCCAGGTGCTTGACCAGCGCGCGCAGGGAGTTGCCGTGGGCGGCGACGAGGACGGTGCGGCCGGCGGCCAGGTCGGGGACGATCTCGTCGTACCAGTACGGGAGCATGCGGTCGACCACGTCCTTCAGGCACTCCGTACGGGGCATGAGCTCCGGCGGGAGGAGGGCGTAGCGGGGGTCGCCGGCCTGGGAGTACTCGTCGTCGTCGGCGATGGGGGGCGGCGGGACGTCGTACGAGCGCCGCCACAACATGAACTGCTCGTCGCCGAACTCCTCCCTGGTCTGGGCCTTGTTCTTGCCCTGGAGGGCGCCGTAGTGGCGTTCGTTGAGTCGCCAGCTGCGCTTCACCGGGAGCCAGAGCAGGTCGGCCTCCGCCAACGCCAGCTGGGCCGTCTGGATGGCCCTGGTCAGGAGGCTGGTGTGGACGACGTCCGGGCGCAGCCCGGCGTCCTGGAGGAGCTTGCCTCCGCGGCGGGCCTCGTCCTCGCCCTTGGCCGAAAGGCTCACGTCCACCCAGCCGGTGAACAGGCCCTTCGCGTTCCAGTCACTCTCGCCGTGCCTAAGCAGCACCAAAGTCGCCATGGGGCCAATCCTATGGTTCGGGAAGTGCGCGGGGTTGAGGGCCGTAGCTGTTGGCGGAAGTGCGGCGGGGGATTCAGGGCCGTACCTGTTCGGCGGGGGGTGGGGCGGCCGCGGTGAGGCGGGTGGCGGCCTCGGTGAAGAGGTCCCAGCCGTCGAGGTGGGACGTTCGCGGGTCGTCGCTGTCCCAGCCCCGGCGGGTCGCCTCGTCGAGCAGGGCTCGTACGGTGCCGGGTTCGTGCAGGTTCAACCACAGGCCGCCGGTGCCGACGGCTCCGGAGTGGACGTAGCCGTCGGGCACCAGGCGTCCCGGCCGCTTCTGGAAGACGATGAGCAGGCGTCCCCGCGCCCCGCTGCGCCGGAGCCTGAGCGTCTCCCTGCACTCGCGGAGCCGGCCCTGCTCGTCGCGGTGGTTGTGGGCCACCGCCCAGAGGAAGGTCTCGTCGCCCACCACGAGCCGCCGCGGTTTCCTGCTGCTGCGGGTCATGCGTCAACGATATGGCGGGGCCGGCGTCAACGGTCGGCCTCGGCCGCCCGCGTCAGCTGCCCGCGTCAGCCGCCGAGGTCAGCCGCCGAGGTCAGCCGCCGAGGTCAGCCGCCGAGGTCAGCGGCCGAAGTCAGCGGCCGGGGTCAGCGGTCGGGGTCGGCGAAGCGGGCGAAGGCCTGGAGGTTGGCGAGGGATTCGCCGCGCTTGGCGCGCCAGGCCCACTCCCGCCGGATCGAGGAGGCGAAGCCGAGCTCCAGCGCCCGGTCGAACCACTCGTCCGAGTACGTCAGCACGCACCCCAGCAGCCGATCGACCTCCTCCTCGGTCACCGCGGCCAGCGGCACCCGCCCGACCAGGTAGACGTCTCCCACGGGGTCGAGGGAGAAGTGCACCCCGTACATGGCCCCGTTCTTGCCGAGCAGCCACCGGTAGAACTCGGTGTGGTTCTCGTCCGGCTGGCGGCAGAAGAAGGCTTCGACGTGCAGCACGCGCTCACCCACGATCAGCCAGGTCATGGTGGCGAGCTTGTGCTGTCCGGGCAGTTTGGCCAGGAACGCTCCTGGCCGCGGCTCGTCGTAGGAGACGTCCGCGGCCTTGAGCGCGGCTTCGACGACATCGCGCATGCCGACCAGAATAAAAGTCAGGACACGGCCACGGGCACCTGGTGCATGTGAGCGAGGGCGCCGGCGTACACCTCCATGAGGCGGGAGGCGGTGGCCTGCCAGCCGAAGGCGGCCGCGTGGGCGCGGGCGCCCTGGGAGAGCTGTTCGCGCCAGCGGGGCGCGGTGACGAAGCGGCGCAGCGCCTGCGCCCACTCGGCCGGGTCGTGACCGTCGACGAGCAGGCCGGAGACCCCGTCGCGGACGGCGGTGCGCAGGCCGCCGACCGCGGCGGCGGCCACGGGGGTGCCGCAGGCCTGCGACTCCAGTGCCACCAGGCCGAACGACTCGCTGTAGGAGGGGACGACGGTGACGTCCGCGGCCCGGTACCAGTCGGCCAGCTCGTCCTGCGGCGCGGGAGGTACGAGGCGGACGACGTCCGGGATGCCGAGCTCGGCGGCCAGCTCCGCCAGCAGGGAGGGCCGGGCCAGTCCGTTGCCCGAGGGGCCGCCCACGCAGGCGACGACCAGGCGGGAGCGCAGCGACGGGTCGTCGATGAGCATCCTGGAGGCGGCGCGCAGCAGCACGTCGGGGGCCTTGAGCGGCTGGATGCGGCCGACGAACAGCAGGACGTGGGCGTCCTGCGGGAGGCCGAGCCGGTGCCGGGCGGCGCCCTGGGAGGCGGGCTGGAAGCGGGTGAGGTTGACGCCGGGGTTCACGACGGCGACGCGCTGCTCGGGGGCGCCGTACAGGTCGATCAGCTCGCGGGCCTCGTCGGTGGTGTTGGCGACGAGGCGGTCGGCGATCTCGACGACCTGCTGCTCGCCGACCACGCGGGCCTGGGGCTCCGGCTTGTCGCCCTGGGCCAGCAGGAGGTTCTTGACCTTGGCCATGGTGTGCATGGTGTGCACGAGGGGCACGCCCCAGCGCTCCTTGGCCAGCCAGCCGACCTGGCCGGACAGCCAGTAGTGGGAGTGGATGACGTCGTAGCGGCCCGGGTCGTACATGGCCTCGGTGCGCAGCACCTCGGACAGGAAGGCGCACAGCTGGGCGGGCAGGTCGGCGCGGTCCATCTCCTCGTACGGCCCGGCCGTGAGGTGGCGGACGAGGACGCCGGGGGCGAGTTCGGCCACGGGTGGCAGGTCGCGGGCGGTGGCCCGGGTGAAGATCTCCACCTCCACTCCGAGCTGGGCCAGTCGTCTGGCGGACTCGACGATGTACACGTTCATGCCTCCGGCGTCGCCCGTTCCGGGCTGGTCCAGCGGCGATGTGTGCATGCTGATGGTCGCGACCCGGCTGACCCGTCGTCGCCTCACCCGACTTCACCTCCGAAGCGCCTCACTCGACACCACCTCCAGACGGAATACAACTATCCCGAATTTTTCGACATTCCCGACAGACGGTCACAACTAGGCGTAGGGAGGTCACCTCCTAGGATGTGGAGCATGCGGAAGACGGCTGTGGTGACCGGTGCGAGCAGCGGGATCGGAGAGGCGACCGCACGGCGCCTCGCCGCCGAGGGATACGACGTCGTCGCGGGCGCGCGGCGCCGCGACCGGCTCGACAAGCTGGCCGCCGAGGTGCCCTCGATCAGGCCCGTGACATTGGATGTGACCTCCCAGGAGTCGGTGGACGCGCTGGCCGCCGGCCTGGAGCGCTGTGACGTGCTGGTCAACAACGCCGGCGGCGCGTTCGGACTGGAGCAGGTGGCCGACGCCCGGCCGGCCGACTGGCAGCGCATGTACGACGTGAACGTGCTCGGTTCCCTCCGCATGACCCAGGCGTTTCTCCCCGAACTCGTCGAATCGGGCGACGGCGTGCTGGTGATGCTCACCTCGACGGCCGGGCACGGCGCCTACGAGGGCGGGGGCGGCTACGTCGCCGCCAAGCACGCCCAGCGGACCATGGCGGAGACGCTCCGCCTGGAGCTGGTAGGGCAGCCGGTGCGGATCGTCGAGATCGCGCCGGGGATGGTGCAGACGGAGGGGTTCGCGGTCACCCGCTTCAGGGGCGACCAGGAGGCGGCGGCCCGCGTGTACGAGGGCGTGCCGGGTCCGCTCACGGCGGACGACATCGCCGACGCGATCGCCTGGTGCGTGACCCGCCCGGCCCACGTGAACGTCGACCGCATGGTCATCCGCCCCCGGGCCCAGGCCGCGCAGCACAAGGTGCACCGCGTCAGTGGCTAAGCCGGTCGGGACGATCACCCGGGGCACGACCGGCCACAACCGGCTGCGGCGCTGCGACCGCTGGATCGCGGCGGTGCACGGCCCGCTGCTGCGCGGCGCGCCCGGCGGTCGGCCGCTGGTGGTGGACCTCGGGTACGGCGCCTCGCACACCACGACGCTGGAGCTGTTCACCCGGTTGCGCCGGGTGGCGCCCGGCGTGGACGTGGTGGGCGTCGAGATCGACCCGGCCAGGGTGACGCTGGCCAGGCCGTACGAGCGGGAGGGGCTGAGCTTCCGGCTGGGCGGCTTCGAGCTGCCCGTCCCGCGCCCGCCGACGCTGGTCCGCGCGTTCAACGTGCTGCGGCAGTACGGCGAGGACGAGGCGTGGCACTACTGGGACGTGCTGGCGGGCAAGCTGGCCCCGCACGGCGTCCTGGTGGAGGGCACCTGCTCCGAGAACGGCCGGCGGGCCGTGTGGGTGGGGCTCTCGCCCGATGGGCCGGAGACGATCACGTTCGCGGCCCGGTTCGACGCCTTCGAGCGGCCGTCCGACCTGGCCGACCGGCTGCCGAAGACGCTCATCCACCGGAACGTGCCGGGTGAGCGGATCCATGCGTTTCTGAACGACTTCGACCGTGCCTGGGCGGTCAGCGCGCCTTACGGGGCACATGGGCGGCGGCAGCGGTGGCTGGCCGCCGTCGGCGTCCTCGCCGAGTCCTGGCCGGTGCCGGCCCACCCGCCGCTGGGCGGTCCCACGCGGTGGCGGCTGGGTGAGCTGACCCTTCCCTGGGCGGCCGTCGATCCCCGGTAAATGGTCTATTTCGCGCAGGTGACCTCCGGTATATGGTCACAGTGCGATCCAACTCGTTCAAGTTCGGTCGCAACCTGTCGGGGGAAGTCAGGCACGGTCCTCGTCAAGGAGCCGAGATGAGCAGATTCTCAGGCTGGGCCCGCCGTCTCACCGCGGTGCTGGTCCTCTCAGGAGCAGTCGTCGCCTTACCCGTGCAGGAGGCGCTGGCCGCGCCCCCGCTCACCACCCCATGGACCGCCGAGGTCACCCCGGACAACGCCCTGCCGGAGTATCCGCGGCCCCAGCTCGTACGCTCCGAATGGCAGAACCTCAACGGCCTGTGGCAGTTCGCCGCGACCGGCTCCCTCACCGCCCCGCCGACCGGCCAGAACCTCGCCGAGCAGGTGCTGGTGCCGTACCCGATCGAGTCGGGACTCTCGCGGATCCAGCGGCACGAGGACCGCATGTGGTACCGCAGGACGTTCACCGTGCCCGCCGGATGGTCGGGACGGCGCGTACGGCTCAACTTCGGCGCCGTGAGCTGGGAGACCAGGGTCTGGGTGAACGGCACCGCGGTCGGCACCCACACCGGCGGCTACGACCCGTTCGGCTTCGACATCACCCCGGCCCTGCGCTCCGGCTCCAACGAGCTCATCGTCGGCGTGTACGCCCCCGTGGACGCGACGGGCGCCCCCATCGGCAAGCAGCGCCGCTCCCCCAGCGGCATCTTCTACACCGCGCACTCCGGCATCTGGCAGACCGTGTGGATGGAGCCGGTCAACGCCGCGAGCATCACCCGCCTCGACACCACCCCGGACGTCGCCGCCGGGCAGCTCGACCTCGTCGTGCAGGCGACGGGCGCGTCGGGGCAGCAGGTCAGGGCCGAGGTCCTGACCGGCGGGAACGTGGTCGGCACGGCCACCGGCGCGATCGGCGCGCACCTGCGGGTGCCGGTCCCGAACGCCCGCCTGTGGACGCCCGACGACCCGTTCCTGTACGACCTGCGCGTCACGCTCACCGGCACCGGCGGCGGGGACGTCGTGACCGGCTACTTCGGCATGAGGTCGGTGGGCAAGGCCATGGTCGGCGGCGTGCTGCGCCCGACGCTGAACGGCAGGTTCGTCTTCCAGCTCGGCACCCTCGACCAGGGCTACTGGCCCGACGGCATCTCCACGGCCCCCACCGACGCCGCCCTGCGCTTCGACCTGGAGCAGCAGAAGGCGCTGGGGTTCAACACCGTGCGCAAGCACGTCAAGATCGAGCCGGCCCGCTGGTACTACTGGGCCGACCGGCTCGGCCTCATGGTCTGGCAGGACATGCCCTCCATGCGCACCGGCGTCAGCCCCTCGGCGGCCGACAGGCCGAACTTCGAGAGCGAGCTGCGCCGCATGGTGGACCACCTGCGCGGCATCACCTCGATCGTGCAGTGGGTGCCGTTCAACGAGGGCTGGGGCGAGTACGACCCGGCCCGCATCGCCGACCTGGTCAAGAGCTGGGACCCCAGCCGCCTGGTCAACAACAACTCCGGCTCCAACTGCTGCGGCTTCGACGGCGGCAACGGCGACGTGGTGGACGATCACATCTACGTCGGCCCCGGCACGCCGCAGCGGCCCAGCGCGACCAGGGTGGCCGTGCTCGGCGAGTTCGGCGGCCTCGGCCTGCTCAGCCCCGGCCACCAATGGCCCGGCACCGGCTTCGCGTACGAGATGACCTCGAACGCCACGGCGCTGACCGACCGCTACGTCTCGGTCAACGAGCAGCTCAAGCCGCTCATCTCGGACAACGGCCTGTCCGCGTCCATCTACACGCAGCCCACGGACGTCGAGAACGAGGTCAACGGGCTGTGGACGTACGACCGCCGGGTGCTGAAGGTGGACGCGGAGCGCGTACGCACCGTCAACCGCTCGGTGATCCGGTCCGCGACCGGCCTGACGGCCGGCGGCCTCGTCTCGCTGCGCGTCACCACCGCCGGCCACACCGACCGCTTCCTGCGCCACCAGGACGGCCTGGCCCGCACCGACGTGATCACCGCCGCCGGCGCGGACACGCTGAAGCTGGACGCCACCTTCTGGGCCCGGCCCGGCCTGGCGGACGCCACGTGCTTCTCCTTCGAGTCGCGCAACTTCCCCGGCCACTACCTGCGGCACGCCGGCTCCCGGGTACGCAAGGACGCGCGCGACGGCACGGCCCTGTTCGACCAGGACGCCACGTTCTGCGCCCGCGCGGCGCAGGCGGGCACCGGCGTGTCGCTGGAGTCGCTCAACCAGCCCGGCTCCTACCTGCGCCACTACGACGAGGCCGTCTACATCGCGCGCAGCGGCGGCCCCAACGCCTGGGACACCGCCACGTCGTTCGCCGCCGACGTCACCTGGTTGCCGGGCACGCCCTGGTGGCGCAGCGGCGCCGGCCTGACCGTCGGGGCCGCCCAGTCGCTGCGGGTGACCACGCCGGGGTTCACCGACCGGTACCTGCGGCACCAGGACTCGCTGGCGCGCACCGACGTGGTGAGCGCCGGCAGCCCGCAGCTCCTCAAGGAGGACGCCACGTTCCACGTGCGGCGGGGGCTGGCGGAGGGGAGCTGCTACTCCTTCGAGTCGCGCAACTTCCCCGGCCACTACCTGCGGCACGCCGACTTCCGGGTACGCAAGGACGCGCGCGACGGCACGGCCCTGTTCGACCAGGACGCCACGTTCTGCGCCCAGCCGCCCAGGGCCGGGGGCAGCGGGGTGACGCTGGCCTCGTACAACATCGCCGGCCACGCCGTCAGGCACTTCGCCGAGGCCGTTCACATCGCGGTGCCGGGCGGCTCGCACGCCTTCGACGCGGCGGCGAGCTACGACCAGGACGTGACGTGGGCCGTCGCGCCGCCCTGGGCGCCGTGACCTAGAGCCGCGCCTCGAAGGCGGCGTACGCGGCCGCGTCGAACAGCACGAACCGCACGTCCGCCACCTGGGCGCCCGCCGTCCGGACCGCCTCCAGGGCGATCCGGGCGGCGTCGTCCATGGGCCAGCCGTAGATACCGGTGGAGATCGCGGGGAAGGCCACCGAGGAGGCGCCCAGCGTGTCGGCCACCCGCAGCGACTCCCGGTAGCAGGAGGCCAGCAGCTCGGACCGGTCCTGCGAGGCGGAGTGGACGGGGCCGACCGTGTGGATGACCCACCGGGCGGGCAGCCGCCCGGCCGTGGTCGCCACGGCCTGGCCGGTCGGCAGGCCCCTGCCGTAGTGGCCGGCCCGGAGCTTCCTGCACTCCGCCAGGATCTCGGGACCGCCCCTGCGGTGGATGGCGCCGTCCACACCCCCGCCGCCCAGGAGGGAGGAGTTGGCGGCGTTGACCACGGCGTCGACCCGCTGCTCGGTGATGTCACCTTGGACCAGTGTGAGCTTCATCTCACTCAGACTCGCAGCGACGGGTGGCCCGCGCCAAATCCGGGCCCGCGGGGCGCCTTGGCGAATCGCACGGTGACAGCACGGCGACAGCGAGAAGTCTCCCGCCCCGAATGCCAGCTCGACGCTTTGTAGAGCTACCCTGAAGGGCGTGAAGGGTCTTGGCGAGCTTGAACGCAGCATCATGGACATCCTCTGGGCGGAGAGCAACGCGCTGACCGCCCGCGAGGTCGGCAGGCTGATTGCCGACCGCGACCTGGCCCCCACCACGGTCATGACCGTTCTCGACCGCCTCACCCGCAAGGGCTTCCTCGAGCGCACCCGCGACGGGCGGGCATGGCGGTACCAACCGGCGGAAAGCCGCGACGCGTACATCGCTGAGCTTATGCTGGAGGCGTTGGACCTGACGGGTGACCGCTCGGCCGCCCTGACCCGCTTCGCCCAAGCCGTGTCGGGCACGGAGGCGGAGATCCTGCGCAGAGCCCTTACGGAGCTGGAGGAAGAGTGATCACGGCAGCGGCGCTGGCAGCGCTCGCCACGGCGTGCGCGGTTGGCTCCTGGCGTTTCACCACGGCCCGGTGGACCTCGCGCGCCCCCCGGCTGGCCATCATTCTCTGGCAGTCCCTCGGCGTGTGCTGGGGCCTGGCCACCACGGGCGCGATGCTCGCCTTCGCCGTCCAGCCGTACGACGACGGGGTGCTGCCCGGCCTGATCGCGTTCGCGCGGGGCGAGACGCCCGCGCAGGCGTGGGACGCGCTGCACGTGCTGGCCCTGATCGCGGGGCTCACGGCGCTGGCCGTGCTGGTCGCGGTGCTGCTCACCGCGGGCGTGCAGGCGTTGCGGGCCCGTCGCAGGCACCGCATGTTGCTGGCGCTGATCTCCCACGACGACCCGGGCGTGCCCGGCGTGCGGGTGCTGGCCCACCCCAGCGCCGCCGCGTACTGCGTGCCGGGGCTGCGCTCGCAGGTCGTGGTCAGCGAGGGCGCGCTCAAGCTGCTGTCGGAGGACGAGCTGGCCGCCGTGCTCGCGCACGAGGCCGCCCACGTACGCGAGCGCCACGACCTGGTGCTGCTGCCGTTCGCCGCGCTGCGCAGGGCGCTGCCCTGGTCGAAGGTGGTGGCCGACGCGCAGGCGCAGGTCGAGCTGCTGGTCGAGATGGCGGCCGACGACCGGGCCCGTCGCTACTGCTCGCCGCGCCGGCTGGCCACGGCGCTGCTCAGGTTCGGCACCGCCGGCGCCATGCCGACGCCCCACGGCATGCTGGGCGTGCACGTCCAGAACGTCATGGCCAGGGTCGATCGCCTGATCAAGCCCGCTCCCGAGCTCGCCACGTCGGTGCGTTACGGCTTCATCGCACTGTCTGTGACATTGATCACCGCCGCGCCCTTCCTGTGGGTCATCCAGCTCTGATGCTTGCTGGTGTTAACCACTCCGTTTGCAATTGCAAGCACCACCGGGCAAACTTGTCGGCATGGCACTACCCAAAGTCGGCTCGATCGGTGAATACATCCGCGAGCAGCGGCAGCAGGCGAAGATCTCGCTGCGCCAGCTCGCCGCGGCGGCCGGGGTCTCCAACCCCTACCTGAGCCAGATCGAGCGCGGCCTGCGCAAGCCGAGCGCGGAGATCCTCAACCAGATCGCCAAAGGTCTGCGCATCTCCTCGCAGGCGCTCTACGTGCAGGCGGGCCTCATCGAGGACCGCGAGCCGCCCAGCGACGTGATCACCGCGATCAGGGCCGACGCGCACCTCAGCGAACGGCAACGCCAGGTGCTGATCGACATCTACGAGTCGTTCCGCAAGGAGAAGCACGCCGAGGACGAGCAGACCTCCCAGAATGCCCGCCCCCGGCATGACTCCGATTCGGACGACGCGCCGCTGCCCGAGGAGTTTCTCGCCGCACTTGAGCCCTTTGCGGCGACCTCACGCAACGGCAACGTCACCCAGGAAACCAAGGAAGGTTAACCCATGACGCTGGCCACCGAGGTCAAGAAGCTCACCGAGTCCAAGCCGTTCTACGCCGTCGCCGGCGTCGGCGACTTCGCCGTCGAGAAGCTGCGCGAGCTGCCCGAGCAGCTCTCCAAGCTGCAGTCGCGGCGCTCCGAGATCGCCAAGGACCTGCCGGTCAAGGCCCGCGAGTACGCCGACAAGGCCGAGGGCTTCGCCCGCGAGCTGCCCGACAAGGCCCGCGAGTACGCCGACCAGCTCACCCTCAAGGCCACCGAGGCCTACGAGGACTTCGCCACGCGCGGCCGCAAGGTCGTCAGCAAGGCGAGCGGCACGGCCGCCCTGGAGCTCGAAGAGGTGTCGGAGGCCGCCGAGCCGGCCGTCGCCGAGCCCGTCGAGCCGGTCAAGAAGACCCGTTCCGCCAAGGCCCAGGCCTGACGCAGACCCGAGGCCCGTCTCCCCGCCGGGAGGCGGGCCTTTCCGTTCGGGGGTGCCCGCATGTCGGGGGTGCCTATTAGGCTGAAGCCGTTTGCATCGCGGCGTTGGGCGGAGACGACTACATGGACATGATCAACGGGGTCTTCAACCTCCTCTTCCTGGTGCTCGCCGTGGCCATCCTGGGCATGTCGGTCTACGCGCTCGTGCACGCGCTGCGGGTGCCGGCCAACGCGTTCATCTCGGCGGGCAAACTGCAGAAGAACCTGTGGCTGCTGATCCTCGGGCTGGCCACGCTGTTCTCGGCCGCCGGGGCGTTGAGCTACTTCCAGGCCTTCATGATGGTCGGTGGCGGCCAGTTCATCGGCATCGGCCTCGGGCTGTTCTCCATCGCGGCCGTCATCGCGGCCACGATCTACATCGTCGACGTCAAGCCCGCCGTCAAGGGCATGGGCGGCCGGGGCGGCAACAACGGGCCGTACGGCCCCTGGTAGATCAGGTCAGCTCGGCCGCCAGCCAGGCGGCCAGGCCCTCGTGCCCGGCGAGCGTGGGATGCACCCCGTCGGGCAGGACCGCCTCCTTGGGCCAGCTCCTGCGCATCGGGTCGAGGAACGACACCTTCCCGGCCCTGGCCGCCTCCGCCACGGCGTCGCGCACCCCGTACGCCTTCTTCGGCGGCTCCCCCATCCAGATGGGCCCGACCACCACCGTCCTGGTCTCGGGCCAGTGCGCGCGCACCTCGGCCAGCAGGCTCGCGACGGCCCCGCGCACCCGCTCCGGGCTCCAGCGCCGGTCGTTGTGGCCACCCGAGATGACCAGCAGGTCGGGGGCGGGGCGCCAGGCCAGCTCCACCTCGAACGAGCGCTGGAACGTGCGGCCCGCCCGCCCCTCGTTGCAGAAGCCGGTGCCGCCCGCGCCCGCGATGATCGGCTGCCAGCCCAGCAGGCGGGCGGTCTGCGAGGCGTACGTCTGCCAGGGCGGCACCGGGCCCGACCCGACCGTGAAGCTGTCGCCCACGAACATCATCACCGGCGCCTGCTGCTCGGCGGGCGCCGGTTTCGCCGCGGACGCGCACGAGGGCAGCCCCAGCACCGCGACGAGCACCGCGACGCGTCTCATCAGGCCACGCATGACCACCCCAGGGCACTAGGCTGCCGATATGAGCACCGATCTCCACGGGCGCACCGAAAGACTGGAACTGTCCGACCAGAGCCTGCGCGACTTCGAAGCCGTCGTCCTGGACGCCACGCCAGAGGGGATCGTGCTGAGCAGGTCGGCATTCTATCCGGGTGGAGGCGGCCAGCCGGCGGATCACGGCGTTCTGATCTGGCAGGGCGTGGAGACCCGCATCGTGGGGGCGCGCAAGGGCGACGACCTCTACCTGATCCCGGCCGAGGGCGACCCGATCCCGCCGACCGGCACCGTGGTCAGGGCCGCGGTGGCCGACGAGCGGCGTTCGGCCCTCATGCGCACGCACTCCGGCCTGCACGTGCTGTGCGGGGTGGTCTTCCGCGACTACGGCTGCCTGGTCACCGGCGGCAACATGGACGAGCTCAGCGCCCGCATGGACTTCGACCTGCCCGAGGTGCCTCCCGGCTTCAAGGAGGCCGTGGAGGACGCCTGCAACGCCGAGATCCTCGCCGACCGGCGCATCGACGTGCGGGTGCTGCCCAGGGCCGAGGCGTTCACCATCCCCGACATCATCCGCACGGCCACGAACCTGGTGCCCGAGACCGTCCAGGACGTGCGCATCGTCGACATCGTCGGCCTGGACACCCAGGCCGACGGCGGCACCCACGTGGCCTCCACCAAGCAGATCGGGCGGATCAGGGTCGCCAAGATCGAGAGCAAGGGCCGCGGCTTCCGCCGCCTGCGCATCCAGATCTCCGACTAGCGGGGCTCGACCAGCCTCGTCAGCCCGTCGAGCAGCGACCGGAGCCCGAACTCGAAGAGCCGGTCGAGGTCGAGGTCGAAGTCGCCCAGCTCGTCGAGCAGCCGCGAGAAGGCCGGGTTGGCCGCCTTGATGCCGCTCAGGAACTCTTCCTGCCCGGTCATCCACTCCTCGTCGGTGATCCCCGTGTCCGCCCTGGCGCGCTGCTCCAGCTCGATGTGGGCGGCGATCCCCTGCACGAAGCTGTAGATGAGGATCGTCACGTACATCCGGGTCGCCGCGTCGAGCCCGGTCTCCTGCAGCACCTCCATGACGAACTCCGAGTGCTGGAGCAGCGCCTGCGAGGGCACCGGCCGGGTCAGCGGCGTGGCCCCGGCCATCCACGGATGCGCCCGGTAGGCGGCCCACTGCACGCGCGCCGAGGCCTCCAGCCGTCCCCGCCAGCCCTCGGGGCGCTCCGCGGGCAGCGGGAAGCCGGCGAACGCCGCGTCCACCATGAGCATGAGCAGGTCGTCCTTGCCGCCCACGTGCCGGTAGAGGGACATGGTGGCCGCTCCGAGCCGGCCCGCGACGGCTCGCATCGTCAGCTCTGAAAGCCCTTCCGCGTCGGCGATCTCGATGGCCGCCCGTACGATGCGCCGCCGCGTCAGCTCGTGCTCGGCCGTCGCGCCCGGCCGGGGCCTGGCCGGGGTGCCGGGCCGCTCGGCCACCACCGTGCCCACGCGCGGCTCGGCCACCACCACGCCCTCGCGCGCCAGCAGCGTCAGCGCCTTGGCGGCGGTGGCCAGGGCGACGTTCCAGTCTCTGGCGAGTTGCCTGGTGGAGGGCACGCGCTCGCCCGGGCGGAGCCGGCCGTCGGCGATGCGTTGCTTGATGTCGGCCGCGATGCGGGCGTGGGGCGTGGGGCTCATCCATCCTCCTGTACTAGTACAGATCTTGCCACTATACCCTTGCGACCTGCTGTATGTACTACGTACATTCAGTTCTGCGTACAAGGTCAACACACAGGGAGCGCAGTCATGAAGAAGGTTCTCGTCTCCGGCGCGAGCATCGGCGGCCCCGTCCTGGCGTACTGGCTGGGGCGGCACGGGTTCGACGTGACAGTGGTCGAGCGGGCGCCCGCGCCCCGCAAGGGCGGCCAGGCGGTGGACATCAGGGGCGCGGCACTGACCGTGGTCGAGCGGATGGGGGTGCTGGAGCCGATCCGCGCGCTGCGGACGACCATGCGCGGCATGAACATGGTGGACGGCGACGGCAACGAGATCATGCGTAGCGAGGAGGAGACGCTCAGTGGCGGCCGGTTCGACAGCCCGGACATCGAGATCATGCGGGACGACCTGAACAACATCCTCCTGGACGCCTCGACGACCGCCCGCTACGTCTACGGCGACTCGATCGCCACGCTGGGCGAGGACGGCGAGGTGACGTTCGAGGGCGGGTGGCGCGACCGCTACGACCACGTCATCGGCGCCGACGGCCTGCACTCCAACGTGCGCAGGCTCGCCTTCGGCCCCGAGCAGCAGTTCCTGCACCACCTCGGCACCTACGTCTCCATCTACACCGCAGGCAACTTCCTCGGCCTCGACCACTGGCAGACCTGGTTCAACGCGGGCGAGGCGGGCGGCGCGCTGTTCAGCGACCGCGACCCTGCCGAGATGCGGGTCAACCTCGGCTTCAGGTCCGGCGTGATCGACTACGACTACCGCGACCTCGACCAGCAGAAGCGGCTCATCCAGGAGCACTGCTCGGCGGTCTGGGAGGCGCCCAGGCTGCTGGAGGCCATGTGGAAGGCCGACGACTTCTACTTCGACTCCATGGCCCAGGTGAAGATGGAGCGCTTCACCAAGGGGCGGGTCGCGCTGGTGGGCGACGCCGGGTACTGCGCCTCGCCGCTGTCCGGGCAGGGCACGAGCCTGGCGCTGGTGGGCGCGTACGTGCTCGCGGAGGAGCTCGGCGCCGGCGGCGCGGACGCCTTCGAGAGGTACGAGGAGCGCATGCGCCCGTTCGTCGCCGCGAACCAGGCGCTCGCCCACGAGAACCCCGGCCAGGGCGCCGCGCCGGAGAGCGTCCAGCGGGCGGCCAACACCATCGCTCTGACCTGAGCAGGTACGAACCGATACGATTTGCCGCCATGGGTATCAGACTCACGATGGCCGCCCTGGCGGCCACCGCTCTGACGTTGTCCGCAACCCCCGCCGCCCTCGCAGCGGAGGCCGGGATGACGGACGAGGTCACGATGACCCTCGGCAAGGACGGCACCCTGCACGTGGTCGAGAAGATCAGCGGCGCGTCGGGGCAGCTCAAGCGCACGTTCATCACCCGGACGCGGTACGACGACAGCAACGACCGCCTGTACCGGATCTCGAACGTCAAGGGCGGCACCCTCGCGGGCGACGTGCTCACCGTGACGGGCCAGACCGTCGAGTACGACGTCAAGGGGGCGGTGACGCCCTCGGGCGGCATCGAGGAGCTGCGCTGGTTCGCCGTGAACGGCTGGAACCAGCCGGTCGCCAAGGCCACGGTCAAGGTGACCGGCCCCGGGCAGGTCCAGAACCTGTCCTGCTTCGCCGGCGCCCTCACCTCGGCCATCGGCTGCACCTCGGCCTCCATGGACCACGCCGCCACGCAGGCCGACTTCGAGCAGGAGAACATCGCTCCCGACCAGGCCCTCACCGTCATCGTCGGATACCCCAAGGGCTCCAGCAACGGCAAGCCCATCCTGGACAAGCGCTTCTCCCTGTCGGCCGCGTTCACGCTCGACACCGTCACCGGCGGCGCCCTGGCCGGGCTGCTGGTCCTGATGCTCGGCGGCGTCGCCCTGCTCTACTGGACGCGCGGCCGCGACGCGCGGGTCGCCGGCCACGAGAGCGGCAAGGTCGATCCGGTGCAGAACGGCCATTTCACCCCGCCCGACGGGGTGCGCCCCGGCCAGATCGGCACGCTCGTGGACGAGCAGGCCGACGTGGTCGACGTCACCGCCACCATCGTCGACCTCGCCGTCCGCGGCTACCTGCGCATCGACGAGCAGCCCAGGCAGGTGTACGACGCGCCCGACTGGATGCTGGTCAGGCTGCCGAACGCGCCGATGAACGCGCTGCTGCCGTACGAGCTGGCGCTCTACCAGGCCATCTTCGACGGGCGCGACGCGGTGCTGCTGTCGCAGCTGTCCGGCTCGTTCGCCGCCAACCTCGGCAAGGTGCGCGACGCGCTCTACGCCGACGTGGTCCGGCAGGGCTGGTTCGCCCGCCGCCCCGACACCGAGCGCACCAGGTGGACCATGATCGGCGTGGTGCTCGTCGGCGTGGGGCTGCTGGCCACGGTGGCGCTGGCCTGGTTCACCACGTACGGGCTGCTCGGCCTGGCCCTGGTCATCGCGGGCGGCGCGCTGGCCGTCGGCGGCCAGTACATGCCGGCCAAGACCGCCAAGGGGTCGGCGGCGCTGGCGCACACGATGGGCTTCCGCCAGTACCTGTTCTCCGGCGAGCTGGGGGACGTGCCCGAGCAGCACCGGGTGGAGCTGTTCTCCCGCTACCTGCCGTACGCGGTGATCTTCGACGGGGTGGAGCACTGGTCGCGGGTGGTGGCCTCCGTCACGGGCAACGGGCACCAGGCCGACAACCTGTACTGGTACCACGGGCCCGCGGAGTGGGACCTGTCGAAGTTCGCCGGCTCGATGCGTACGTTCACCCAGACGACGTCCGGCGCCATCTCCGCCACCCGCCAGTTCCGCTCCCTGTAGGGATCGTTCAGAGGGAGAACCGTTCGGCGAACGCCGACAGCTCCGCGCGCTGCTCGTCCGGTTCCGTGGTCGAGGGGCTGACGACGAGGCGGGTCACCCCCTGCGCGGCGAGCTCCTCGGCGCGGCCGGCGGGCATGTCGATCGCCCCGAAGCGGGTGTACTCCAGCGCGTCCGGGTCGCGGCCCGCCTCGGCGGCGGTGGACCGGGCGAGCTCCCACAGCGCGGCCAGCTCCTCGGGGCGCAGCCTGCCGCCGGGGTAGAAGCCGTCGCCACGCAGGCCCGCCCGCCGCGCGGCCGCCCGGCTCGACCCGCCGACGTGGATCGGCAACGTGGTGGCCGCGTGCGGCTTGGGAAAGCTGCAGAGGCCGTCCAGGTCGAAGAACTCCCCGGCGAAGCTGACGCCCTCCGCGCCGCCCGCCCACAGCAGCCGCAGCACGTCGATCGCCTCGTCGGCGCGGCGGCCCCGGCCGGCGAAGTCCACCCCCACCGCCCTGGCCTCCCCCGGCAGGGCACCGAGGCCCACGGTGAGCAGCCGCATCCTGCCCTTGGACAGCACGTCGATGGTGGCCAGCCGCTTGGCGAGGGTCACCGGATGGTGGTACGGGAGCAGCAGCACGCCGGTGCCGAGCAGGATCCGCTCGGTGTGGGCGGCGACGAAGGTGAGGGTGTCGAGCGGGTCGGCGTACGGCAGCGTCGGCGGCAGCTCGAAGGGCCCGATGGCGGCACCCGGGTACAGCACGATGTGCTCGGGGACGTACAACGACTCGAACCCGCACTCCTCGGCCAGCCGGGCGAACGCGGCGAGTTTGTCAGGATCCACGCCGTGATGCGGCGTGCTGTAACTGATTCCGAATTTCATCTGCTGCTTCCTCGGTCGGCGCGGCGGGACGCCCGACCAGGCTAGAAGCTTGACACCGGCGTCAGGGAAGTGAACAACTTGTTTAAAACAAACCGTTGACAGCCGGTGCGTCCGTGCCCCATGGTGATCTCATGTCTTCCGAAGCCGACCTCTTCGACCCCCCGCAGCCCGAGCAGGCGCGAGCGCAGCGTGTGTACGCGTCCCTGCACCGCATCGCCGAGCGGCACGCGGCCACCGACGAGCAGCGCCAGCGGCAGGTCCACCCGTCGGCCCTCGCGCCGCACGAGGCGGTCAGGCTCGTCACGTTCCTGCTCAGCGGGGCCGCGCGGCTGGACGACGGCGAAGCGGCGGTGGACCACGCCGACATCACCGCCGCGCTGAGCCTCGTCCCGCTGGTCCGCGGGGAGCTGGACGCGCTCGAAGCCACGCTGCTCCAGCTCGCCCGCGGGCGGAACATGACCTGGCAGGACATCGCCTTCGGGCTCGGCCTCGGCACCCCGCAGGCCGCCAGGCAACGCTACGAACGCCTCGCCGACCGCGTACCCGCCGACCCGGACGCGGTGGAGTAGCCGCCTCGGCGCAGCCGGAGCTCGCCGGCCAGGCGGGCGGGGCCTTGGGCGCAGCGGCGGGTCACCGGCCAGGCGGAGCCCTCAGCGCAGCCGGAGCTCGCCGACGGGCCGCCCGCCACCCAGCACTGTGCCGGCGGCGAGCTCGGCCAGCTCGGGCGCGTCCAGGCCCAGCGAGCGCAGCGCCGCCACGGTGACGGGCACGCGGGCACGCGCGCCGCCGTCCTCGATCTTGACGGTGCCGGCGCGCCCGTCCTCGAACACGAACGCGTCGAACGCCTCCGCCCCCGCCTTCAGCATCAGCCCGGGCACCGCCCGCATCAGCTTGGCCTCGGCCCTGTCAGTGCCGGAGGTCCACTCGGGGTAGGTGCGCATGGCGTCGAAGATCTTGCGCTCGTACGAGTCCTCCGACGACATCGGGAACGCCCGGAACGCCTTGGTCACGCCCAGCATCGACACGAAGAACAGCGGCGCCCCGCACCCGTCCACCCCGGAGGCCGCCACCCGCTCCCCGGTCAGCTCCTCCACCGTCTCGCGGATCGCCCGCTGCAGCGGATGCGCCGGCTCCAGGTACGTGCTCAGCGGCCAGTCGTTCGCCACGCAGGTGGCCAGCATGGCGGAGTGCTTGCCCGAGCAGTTCATGTAGACGCGCCCGCGCTCGGTGGCCGCGCGGTCGAACGGGTAGTCCTCGGGGCACTGCAACGCCGACTCGTCCAGACCGGCTCCCGCCAGGATCTTCCTGACACCGTCCACGTGAAAGGGCTCGCCGGAGTGCGAGGCGCAGGCCAGCGCGAGCAGCTCGTTCTCCAGGCGCAGGCCGCTGCGGAGCATGCCCAGCGCCTGCAGCGGCTTCATCGACGACCGTGGCGAGGCCGGCACGTGCACCGCGCCCCTGGTCTCGACCGGGCGGCCTGCCGCGTCCACGGTCAGCATGCGAGCCTGATGCGTGGACTCCACGAACCCGGACCGGACGACTTCCACAATCAACGACATTTCACGTTCCCCTTTCGACATGAGTGTATGAAGGGTTTGGTCCTGGTCCAGAATGGGATGCCATGCGAGCAGTCGTACAGAGAGTCAGTTCGGCGTCGGTCGAGGTCGAGGGGCGCGTGGTCGGGGCGATCAGCGAGCCCGGTCTGCTCGTCCTGGTGGGGGTCACGCACACGGATACGCGCGCCGAGGCCGCCAAGCTCGCCGCCAAGCTGTGGGGGCTGCGCATCCTGCACGGCGAGAAGTCCTGCTCGGACGTGTCGGCGCCGCTCCTGGTGATCAGCCAGTTCACCCTGTACGGCGACGCCCGCAAGGGCCGCCGCCCCACCTGGCAGGCCGCCGCCCCTGGGCCTGTCGCGGAGCCGCTGGTGGATGCGGTGGTGGCGGAGTTGCGGGCGTTGGGGGCGCGGGTGGAGACCGGGGTGTTCGGCGCCGACATGAAAGTGGCGCTGGTCAACGACGGCCCGATCACCCTCGTCCTGGACATGTGACCTCAGAGGCCCGACCTGGGCGCCGTGCGTGGTGCGCCGAACACCAAGGCACACCGTCCCGCCGACCCGGCGCCGGTTGCGGCGCTCCGCATGCCGCAGCTCGCCCAGTGCAGCACCCATGCGCGATGCGGCGTGGGGCGCCGCGCTGGGCGGGGCGGCGCGCGGCACGCAGGGATCGCACGGTCGGCCGGCGCCGCACACTCGGCCAGCGCCGCACCATCGGCAGGTGCCGCGTGGTGGGTTATCGGATGCGGCGGCGGAGGGACGGGTCGATGGTGACGTTGCGGCCGGCGTCCGGTGGGACGACGACCTCCTGGGCGGCGGCCACCCCGCCCGCGAGCAGCGGAGCGTCCACCGGCACCGTGCGCTTGACCACCGCCAGGGCGATCGGGCCCAGCTCGTGGTGGCGGGCGGCCGAGCCGACGACGCCCACCTCCTGGCTCTCGAAGATCACGGGAGCGCCGTGCGCGGGCAGCGTGTCGACGCTCCCGTCCAGGTGCAGGAACACCAGGCGCCGCGGCGGGTGCCCCAGGTTGTGCACCCGGGCCACCGTCTCCTGCCCGCGGTAGCAACCCTTGCTGAGGTGCACCGCCCCGCCGACCCAGCCCACCTCGTGCGGGATCGTCTTGTGGTCGGTCTCGAAGCCCAGCCGCGGCCGGTGCGCCTCGATGCGCAGGGCCTCGTACGCCCACAGCCCCGCCAGCGGCTTGCCCAGGTGGTCGGCGAGCTCGGCACGCGGCACCAGGAAGTCTTCGGTGGCCGTGGACAGCACGGCGAGGTCGTCGGCCGGCGACACCTCGACGCGCAGCATGAACCGCATGCGGTCGAGGTAGCCGATCAGGCTCTGCGCGGTGCCCGGCTCGACGTGGGCCAGGACGCTCTGCCCGTCGTCGGTCAGCGTGAGGTGGTGCTGGACGCGGCCCTGCAGGTCGAGGTCGAGCGTCTGCGTCCACTCGCCCGGCTGGAGCGTGTCGAGCTTCTGCGAGGTGAGGTCGTTGAGCCATTTCAGCCGGTCCGCGCCGGTGATGCGGATCACCTCGCGGTTGCTGCGGTCGACGACCGCTTCTCCCTTGACCAGTGCGCGCTGCTCGGCGAACAGGTCGCCGTAGTGCGCGGCTACGTCGGAGTCAGGGGCGTCCGCCGGGACGGCGCCGGGGAGGTCGAGCAGAGGGCTACGCATGCCTTCCAGGCTATCCGCACCGCCGACGGCGGCTGTCCGCCGCGGGGGGTCAGCGGCAGTTGCGGCAGCGGCCGAAGACGGTCAGGTGGTGGACGTCCGCGACGAAGCCCAGCTCCTCGTCCAGGCCCTTGACCAGCCCCTCCGCCAGCTCGGGCCGCACCTCGAACACCTCGTCGCAGCCCCGGCACACCAGGTGCACGTGGTCGGCCTCGGCCGCCAGGTGGTAGGTGGGGGCGCCGTGCCCGAGGTGGGTGTGGGTGACCATGCCGAGCTCTTCGAGCAGTTCCAGCGTGCGGTAGACGGTGGAGATGTTCACCCCGCGCGCCGTCTGGCGGACCTTGACGCAGATCTCCTCCGGCGTGGCGTGCTCCAGCTCCTTGACCGCCTCCAGCACGAGCTGGCGCTGGGGAGTGACCCGGTAGCCCTTGGCGCGGAGTTCCTCATGCCACTGCGTCTCGGTCATGCCTTCGATACTACGACCCGACGATATTCACTTGCCCCTTTCGCGGCGGAGCGCATAGCTTCTTGGGTACGCGGAAAGGAGGTGGTCCGAATAATGGTTAGTCATAGTCGGGCTAGCGAGGTGGTTGTCCGCTGACCTCGCGGACTGTTGTCTCGTGACGTGACGCGAATACGAGGCAACCACCGGGGCCCCTGGCAGCCGGAGGGCGGGACATCGATCCCGACCATGGTCCATCCGGCCCGCCGTCACGGCGGAGTGTTGCCTGGGGCCCTTCTTCAGTTTCAGTGCTCGCCGCGGGCCTGGAGGCCGAGCTTCTCGCACGCCTCGCGGTAGAGCTTCACCACTGCCTTGCGCACCTGGGCCCGCTCGGTGAGCGTCTCGCCCCAGGGCACGCGCACCCGCTCCCCGCCGTCGATCGTGAACGTGATCGCCTCGGCGTCGACGTCGCTGGTCAGCGCCGTCTTGGCCTCGGGCCGCCCGCCGAGCCCCCGCACGATGATCAGCCCGTCGTCGGCGTGGTCGTCATTCATGTGCCGCTTGATCGCCTCGACGGCGTCAGCGGTGAACGGCGTGCTCATGGGATCAGGCCACCTTCTTCAGCTCTGCCGACATGTGGTCCGTGAGCGGGTGACCGACGGCCGCCATCTCGTAGGCCCACATGAGGTTGCCGTTGACCAGGCCGTACAGGCGATGGCCCGCGGTGTACTCCTTGGCCGAGGCGGTGCGTGCCACCACGTCCGTACGCAGCTCGATCTTGTGGAAGACGACCTCGCCGATGTAGATCTCGACGATCCCGGTGGGATGCGAGAGCACGACCTCGACCTGCCGGTCGGGCTGGGGCCGCCAGTAGCCGGACTCCGTGGCCAGCGGCCTGACCCGGTTCCCGGCCTCGTCGAGCAGCCAGGTGCGGCTCACGTACGTCAGGAACGGTTTGCCGTTGTGCCCGAACTCGATCTCCTGGCCGAAGTTGAAGCTCTCGATCGTCGGGTAGCCGCCCACGCCGGCGCCTTCCCACCGCCCCAGCAGGAACGCGATCGGCTCCAGGTCGGGGTGCACCTCAGGTTCTTCCATGCTCCCCAAGCGTAGTGGCGCGCCACGCCCGTACGGGCTCCTCCGGGGCTAGGGTGACGGATATGGCACGTTCACTGGTGATCAAGGTGACCGCGGGAGCCGACGCTCCCGAGCGCTGCAACCAGGCGTTCACGGTCGCGGCCGCCGCGCTCGCGAGCGGTGTATCCGTTTCCCTGTGGCTGACCGGCGAGTCGTCGTGGTTCGCGCTGCCCGGCCGGGCCAAGGAGTTCACCCTGCCGCACGCCGCGCCGCTCCCCGACCTGCTCGACGCCGTGCTGGCGGCCGGGCGGGTGACGCTCTGCACGCAGTGCGCCGCCCGCAGGAACATCACCGTGGACGACCTCATCGAGGGGGTGCGGATCGCGGGCGCGCCGGCGTTCGTCGAGGAAGTGACCGCCGAGGGCGTGCAGGCCCTGGTCTACTGACCGGCGGGGCAGGGCCCGGCCGGTCTCCTGCGGCGTCTCGAGGCCCGACAGGATCTGCGGCGTCGCCGCTGATCGCCCGGCGCCGGCGATGGCCCTAGCGGCTGCCGCGCTTCCCGCCCAGCAGGCCCCGCACCGCGCCGATCACCGCCGACCCGACCTCCCCCGCCAGGGGTTCGCGCTCCTCCTCCGCCGTGGGCCCCGGATCGGGGTGCGCGGGCTGGGCGCAGCCCGCGCGGCACGCCTCCAGCTGCGCCGCGAACGCCATGCCCAGGAAGAGCGCGATCGAGCTGAGGAACGACCACAGCAGCAGCGCCATCACGGCGGTCAGCGGCCCGTACGTGTCGCCGAACGAGCTGTTGTACTCGGTGTAGGCGGCCAGGGCCAGCGTGAACAGCGTCCATGACCCCAGCGCCACCAGCGCCCCCACGGCCAGCCACGTGTGACCCGGCTGCCTGCGCCGGGGCGAGGCCCGGAACAGCGTCACCGTGGAGGCCAGCGCGAGCAGGAAGCCGAGCGGCCAGCGGACGAAGGGGTAGGCCTGGCGGGCTCCGGCGCCCCAGCCGAAGGTCTCGCCCAGGGCGTCGCCGAGCTCGCCGCCGCCCACCAGGACCGTGAAGCCGGTGATCATGCAGATCCCGGCGGTCAGCGCCAGCACGACCGCCCTGGCGTACTTGCGGTGGAACGGCCGGTCGCGCTCGACGCCGTAGATCCGGTTCGCCCCCCGCTCGAACTGCGCCATCGCGGAGGCGAGCGCGGCCAGCGTGGTGGCCAGGCCCAGCCAGAGCGCCAGCTCGTCCCTGGTGCCGTTCCCGCCGTCGAGCACCTGCGCGACGGCCTCCGCGCCGCCGCCGGGCGCCAGGGCGCTCAGCGTGAGCCGCAGCACCCGGCCCAGCTCCTCCTGGTGGGTGACCGCGCTCAGGCCGACGACGGCGATGGCGCCGGGGATGATGGCCAGGCAGATCTGGAACGCCAGGGCCCGCGAGTGGCTCATGCCGTCGCCGTACCGGAACCTGGTGAACGAGTCGCGCACGAAGTGCCAGCCGCCGTACTTGCGCAGCGTCTCCCACGCGTCGTCGGCGGACAGTTCCTCCCCGCTCATCGTGCGGGTCTGGGGGACAGTGACCGTGGATCCCACGGCGGACGTCCTACCCCGAAGTGGTCGCTCCAGCCGCCGGGCGGCTGGAGCGGCCGTCACGGTTGCAGCACCGTCGTCAGGCGCTCCTGGCGCAGCGCCTCGTAGCGGGAGTCGTCGAGCGGCGCCAGCTCGCCCACCCGCCACGACAGCAGCAGGTCGGCCAGCGCCGGGTTGCGCGCCAGCGCCGGCCCGTGCAGGTAGGTGCCCACGACGTGCCCCGCGTAGCAGCCCTCGAACCCGTCGCCGTTGCCCACGCCCTTGACCGTCCGCGACAGCGGCCGGACGCCGGGGCCCAGGTGGGTGACGCCCATGTGGTTCTCGAAACCGGTCAGCGTGGGCAGGTTGAGCGCGGCGTCCACCTCGGCCACCAGCTCGCCCACCGCCCGCGCGGGGCCGCGGACGCTGGAGATGTCGAGCAGGCCGATGCCGTCCACGGGCTGGCCCTCCTCGCCGCCGAACGTGCTGCCCATGATCTGGTAGCCGGCGCACACCGCCAGCATGGCCGCGCCGCGCGCGATGGCGCGGTGCAGGCCGCCGTCCCTGCGCAGGCGCTGGGCGGCCAGGATCTGCGGGCGGTCCTCGCCGCCGCCGATCAGGTAGATGTCGCCGGTCTCGGGGACCGGGTCGGCCGAGCGTACGTGGATCGTCTCCGTCTCGATCCCCCTGCGCTGCGCCCGCTGCTCCAGGACCAGCACGTTGCCCTGGTCACCGTACGTGCTCAGCAGGTCGGGGTAGATCCAGACGATGCGAAGGGCGCTGTCAGACGGCACGGCCGAACTCCGATCGGATCTGCTGGAAGGCGGTGTAGTTGGCGATCACGTCCACCCGCCCGGGCGGCTGCATGGCCAACGCCTCCGTGAACGTGTCGCACAGCGTGAACGGCACGTCGGCCACGTCGAGCCGGAGCGCCAGGTCGAGGCGGCGCTCACCGGTGACGAACACGGGGCGCCCGCGCAGGATGCGGTAGTCGACGTCCCACAACCACGAGGTGTCGCGCCCGTCGGGGCCCTGCGCGTTGACCGAGAGGATGATCGGCAGCTGCGGGTCGGCGACGTCGAACGCCTCCAGCCAGCCCGCCGGGTTCTTCGCCAGCAGCAACCGCGCGTGCCGGCCCTCGCGCTCGACGGTGGTGTAGCGGCCCGCCACCGAGGTGACCTCGCGCAGCCGGGGCAGCGCCCGGTCCACCGGCAGCCCGAACGCCTCGGCCACCGCCAGCGCCATCACCGCGTTGGAGCGGTTGGCCTGGCCGGGGAGCTGGATGTCGAGCAGCCAGCGCTGCCCGCGCGGGTCGATCGCCGAGTCGCCGTCGACCACCCACTGCGGCTCGGGCCGGTGGAAGGTGCACTCCCGGCACGCCCAGTCGGCGTCCTTGCGGTCGAGCGGGCCGCCGCACTCGGGGCAGCACCAGGAGTCCTCCTTCCACCGCTGACCGCCCGCGACCCAGGTGACCTTGGCCGCCGTGGACGCGCCCCAGGTGACGAGCGGGTCGTCGCAGTTGGCGATGACGTGGGTGGGCTTGCCGGACAGGGCCCTGCGCCACTTCTGCGCCAGCAGCCAGATCTCGGCGGCGCGGTCCATCTGGTCGCGGCTGAGGTTCATCAGGCAGACGACGCCGGCGCCGGTCGTGGCGAGCACCTCGGGCAGATACTTCTCGTCCACCTCCAGCACGCCGTAGGGGGCGCGCTTGTGCTGGGAGAGCGCGGAGACGTGGCCGGCGGGCATGTTGGCGCCGAACGCGTTCGTGGCCACCTCGCCGAGCTCCAGCAGCGCCGAGGTGATCAACCTCGTGGTGGTGGTCTTGCCGTTGGTCGCACTGACCAGGGCCAGCTTGCGGTCGCGGGCCAGCTTGCGCAGAAGGTCAGGCTCGAGCAGCAGGCCGACCCGACCGCCGATCACCGAGCCGTCGCCACGCCCGGTCATCCTGGACAGCGTGGCGGCGCTGCGGCCCAGGGCACTGGCGAGCTGGGCCCGCAGAGGAAGCTGGGTCATGAGCAAGGATCCTAGTCGGCGTTGGCCCCAAGTCTGGAGACACGCGCGAAAACGCACCCCTTTGCGATCAGCTCGCCGCGCGACGGTCAGGAGGCCGGTGGCTCGGCGAAGGCGATCTCCGGTGAGCCGCCGTGCTCGAACGGCAGCACGAAGCGGCGCGGCCACGACAGCACGCTCTCCAGCCAGCCCGCCCCCATCGTCTGCCCCACGTGCCTGGTCCTGGCCGAGGACTCCACGCCGATCGCGACCGTCACGATGTCGCGCTGCACGCTCTCGTGCTCGTCGTCCCCGAGGATCACCCGCCAGGCCAGCGCCCGGTTGTGGTCCACCTCCATCGACAGCGGGTGGTGGCGCAGCGCCTTGGCCCGGTGGCCGAGCAGCTCGGGCTCGACGGAGCCGGGGCCGGTGCCGCCCGGCTGGCGGAACAGGGCGTACTCCATGGGGGGCGCGGGGCTGCGCAGGTTCGGGGCCGGCTGGCCGTACGGGAAGAGCCTGTCCACCTCGTGCAGCCAGCGCACCTGCGGGATGACCCACGAGGCGCCGGGGCGTTCGCCCCCGCTGTCGACGCCGGCCAGCAGCCGGGTGGCGGTCTCGGCGGCCTTCTCCGTCAGCAGGGCCGGGTCGAACCACGTGCGCAGGGACCAGGCGCGCCGCTGCACCGAGCGCTCGATCAGGGTGGCGAGCAGGCATTCGCGGCGCCGCGCCGGCAGGTCGGCCCAGGCGGCCGACAGGGCGCGCGGCACGCCCGGCAGCGGCCGGTTGCCGACGAAGGCCAGCACGACCGTGTCGCACCAGATGCGCAGCCACGCCCACTCGGCCGCGCCGGCCAGCACGTCGGCCTCGCGCAGCTCCACCAGCGTGCACGCCTGCCCCGTACGGCACTGCGCCCCGCAGGCAGCCGAGCGGCGGCCCCGGATGGGCGGCGGCGGCCCCGGCAGCGCCTTCTCCCTGGACTCCCCGAGCGGCACGCGCACCCGCAGCGGCCGGTCCATCCCGTCGGCGAACACGGCGGCCGAGCCCGGCTGCAGCGAGACCACGTGGCGGGACTGCTCGTCGCTGAGGTTCATGGCGGCGCCGACGAGCTGCCTGTCGTCCTCGGCGGGCAGCCGGTGCACGACCTTCAGCGCCGTGTTCTTCACGACGTCGGAGACGAGCTTGGTGGGGATCTGCTCGGCCACCACGATGCCCTCCCCGTACGCCCTGATCTCGGCGAGCATCCCGGCCAGCAGCTCCACGGCGTGGGTGGAGGCCCGGCCGTGGCCGCGGTCGCGCAGCAGCCGGTGCGCCTCCTCGATCACGATGACGTGGCGCAGCTCGGCGGAGCGCTCCCGCCTGGCGCGCATGCGCAGGTGCTCGACGATCCGGATGATCAGGGTGCCCATGAGGAACGCCTTGTCCTCGTCGTTGGCCACGTCCTCGATGGCCAGCACGACCTGGCGTTCCAGCAGGCCGCCGATGTCGGCGGGGTGGCCGCCCTCGAAGAAGCGCCCGGCGGAGCCGACGCGCAGCGAGCGCAGCCGCAGCGAGATGAAGCCCTCGACGTCCGCCTGCACCTCGCGGCCGTAGCCGATCTCCTTGATGACGTCCATCGCGTGCTGCTGGAGCTGTTCGAGGGTGGGGACGCTGGGCGGGACGTTCGAGCCCGGCACGGCGCCGCCGGTGACCACGTCCCAGCCGGTCGCCTCGTAGACGCGCTGCAGCGCCAGCGACATGATCTGCGGGAACGGCTCCTCGGCGTCGAACGCGGCCATGAACAGCGCCCTGACCATGTCGATGTGCGCCTGGACGGGGTAGCCCGGCTCGGGTTCGAGCGGGTTGACGCTGAACGGCACGCCGTCGGGCGCCGACGGGTTGATCACGGTGACGGGCTCGTCGACGCGGCCGGCCATGGCGGCGTACTCCGACTTGGCCGGCTCGATGGCCAGCCACGGGATGCGGGCCCTGCTGAGCTGCTCCAGCAGGTGCCGCACGGTCTGGGACTTGCCGGAGCCGGTCGCGCCCGTGACGAACGCGTGCCGGTTCAGCGTGGCCAGCGGCACCCGGAACGTGCCGACCCCCCGGTCCTGGCCGTCGAGGATCTCGCCGAGCTCCAGCTCGCCCCCGTCGGCGCCCTCGTCGGACTCCGACGTCACGTCGAAGAAGCCCGAGTCGAGCACGCGCACGCCGGGCACCTCCCGCCTGGGCAGCCCGGCCAGCGCGGCCAGCGCCCCCGCGGTGGCCGCGAAGGGGGCGGCGGCGCCGTCGGCCGGGTCCTGCATGGTGATGGCCAGGGCCTCCGGCAGCGAGTAGGCGGCGCCGTGCGTGCTGCGCAGCCGGTACGGGTGCTGGCTCATCTCGACGGACCCGACGAGCACGGGCGCGATCTGCCGCAGCTCGTCGGCCGTGGCCCCGCCGGCCAGCACCCGCACGTTCCACAGGCCCGCCTCGCGGAAGGCGTCCAGCTCCTGCATGCGGCGCTCGGCCCGCTCGGCGTCGAAGCGCGAGCGCTCGGAGGCGTCGCCGTACTGCCGCAGCACGTTGAGCTGCGTACGCAGGTGCGCCACCTCGGCGTCGAGCAGGTCCGTCGGCTCGGCCACGACCAGCCAGGCGAACGGCCGCGACATCAGCGTCACCAGCGTCGACTCGAACAGCGTGGGCCGCTTGAGCTCGTCCGGGTCGAACTCGCGTCCCTTGCTGCCCAGCGGCGGCGCCTGCCGCCCCGGGCACGGCGTCCACACCAGGTCGGCCAGGTCGGCCAGGTACTCCTGGTTCAGCCGCACCCCGCGCGCTCCGCCCGGGAACAGCAGCGGCTGCGGCCCGCTCGGGGCGTCGGGCAGGTCCGTGGACCTGCGTGGCTGCCGCGGCGGCGACAGCGGGCCGGCGTTGGTGATGAGTTCGAGCGGCGCACCCGAGCCCCGCGACAACCATCCGATGACGAACGGCCGGTCGCGCTGCGCCGCCGACAGCACCGCGGGAAGCACAGTGACGAAATCCCACTCCGCCGACGAGCTTCGCGAGGGTGCTGCGATCGACTGAATTCGATACCAGGGCCCGCTCAGCGAGACACTCGGCTGCATTTCAATCCCCCACAGACGGTTCTTTGTTAAATTCCGCCAACCGTCAGCTCATCACCTCGACATTGACCATGTCATTGCCTGCCCTTGCGCCAGTCCAGGCGTGGCGGTGGTGGCCCGAGGTTCGGCGGCGGCTCTCCGTTGCCGTCGCCGGCCCGGGCGTCGAGTGCCAGCACGGCCTCGCGCACGTCCTCCAGCTCGCCCAGCGTGGTCTTGGGGAAGGTGAGGATGGCCGGGTTCGCGTCCGCCAGGCGTACCCGGCGGCCGTCCGCGGTGGCGTCCGTGACGATCACGGACGTCGTGGGGAGCTGCTGGAGCTGGTGCGGCTCGACGAGGAACTCGCGCGAGCGTTGCAGCACCCGCTCCTTCTCCGAGATCTTGTCGGCGGTCCTGCCCCACTCGGTGGACTCGGTGATGTCCTCCGCCAGGTCCGTGTGGTCGCCGTCGCGTTCCTCCCGCTCGTCCTCGACCTGGGAGATCGTGGAGGTGTAGCCGCCGTCGAGGCCCGGCAGCGACTCGCTGATCGTCTCGGTGAGCTGGGCCAGCTCCAGCCGGTGCTCGGTGCCGACGTGCTCGCTGGCGACCCGCGCGTCCTCGGCGTTGCCGAGCCGCATGAACGCGACCGCGGCGTGTCCCCTGCCGAGCCGCTCCCGCACGGTCGGGGTCAGGGAGCGGTACGTCAGGACGAGCCCGGTACGGGAGGTCTCGCAGGCGTCCATCAGCCGGTCCAGCACGTCGCCCCTGAGCTTGTCCGCCCCCGCCACGATGATCGTGTGGTACCAGGGCCGGTCGGAGGAGGGCGACTGGCGCAGGATGTGGGTCAGGGCGGTGGCCACGTACGTGCCGAGCACCCGGTTGCCGAACACGCCGGCCTGCCGGTCCATGCTCACCACCCGGAGCCGGGCGGGCGGCAGCCGTACGGCCTGCGTGCCGAGCGTCTCCAGCTTGCGCAACTGCGACTCCAGCGCCCAGGCCCGCTCGATCACCACCCGGTCGCTCACGCCGCGCCCGAACAGCGTGCCGATGCGTTCGAGCTGGGAGGCGGTTATCAACCCGAACCGCAGGTCGTCGCGCGGGTCGCCCACCTGCGCCAGTGCCCGCAGCGCGGCGGTGACCTGGCTGATCGTGGCGTTCTCCCCGAGCACCTCCAGCACCCGCTCCAGGATCGCGTTGTCGAAGCTGAGGTCGCGGGTGCTGCGCTGCTCCTCGCTCACGCTCACCACGTGCGCCAGCACGTCCGCGAACGCCTCAGGCTTGAGCGTGGCGCCCAGGTCGAGCCGGGGCAGATCGACGGGCAGCACCCAGACCAGCGGGTCGTCGCCGCCCTTGCGGGCCAGCTCGATGAGGTCCTTGGCGATCGCGCCCTCCGACAGGTCCAGCACGGTCAGGTGCCCGCCGCTGTAGAGCCGGGTGGCGCCGAGCAGCGTGACCAGCGCGGACCAGCCCGGTAAGGTGCCGCCTGCCACGTCGATGCGGTCGAGCTCGTCGGGCACCGCGACCGCGTACCAGGTGAGCTGCCTGTCGTGGCGCTCCTTGGACTCCTGCCACTCGCGGTAGCGCTGGGCGTGCTCCTCCTGGGCACGGAACAGGTCCTTGTCGCGGTTCCTGCGCTGCCGTTCGTTTCTGGCCTGCTGCTCCAGCACCCGGTACCTGACCGCCCGGTCCCCCTGCAGCAGCGCGTAGCTGAGGATGGCCGCCACGCCGCCGGCGGCGACCAGCGCGACCAGCGCGAAGGACCAGGCCAGGTAGCCGGCCAGGGCGACGGCCAGGATCACCACGGTCAGGGCCAGCATGAACATGCGCAGGAACCGGACCGGCCGGTTGAGCATGTCCTCCTGCATCCGCTCGCGGCGCAGCAGCTCCTGCTCGGCGGGGTCGGGCTCGTCCGGCGACTCCTCGGCGGGCGAGGGGCGTTTGGGCGGGGGGCCGGGGTCCGGGTGCAGCAGGATGTACTGCCAGCCCAGGTAGATGCGGTCCGCCTGGAGCTGGGCATGCTCGGGATGCACGTCCGCCACGTGACCCTCCGGCCGCCGATATGTCATGAGGAGTGGGGGTCAGCCCTTTCCGCTCCGTGACAGCGTATGAGTTACAAGCGCTATAGCGGCAGGGTTCTCGGCAATTCGACCGGTCCGATGGGAGCATTGCGGCAGATGGGACAAGCGAGACCTATTACCATCCTTACCCATGACGGAACCCTCCGGCGGCAGCACTGACAAGCCCAGACGCCCGGTAGTGGTGCCCGCGATCGCCCTGGTGGCGCTCGCTGCCATTGGGATCACCGCTCTCCTGGGCGGCCTGAACGAGCGGCCGGATCCAGCGCCGCCCCAGCTCAAGCCCGGACAGGTGCTGGATCAGGGGCGGTTCGACACCCAGTTCGTCGAATCCAAGATCACTCTACAACCTGCCGAGAACGACTTCGCCGAGGACAAGCGGTTCCTCGACGTGATCTTCAAGGTGACGAACAAGACCGACGAGACCATCAGCGTGGGCAGCCTGCCCTCGGGCAAGAGCGACGGCTGGAACTTCGGGGCCACGCTGCTGAGGATGACGCCGGCGATCAAGTCCAAGAGCGGGGCCGAGCTCTTCGTCTCCTCCCACGGCGGCAAGTACGCGCAGCTGCATCCCGGAATTCCGTCCACCGTGGTGGCGCGCTACGAGCTGGAGGGCTCGGCACAGCCCCCCGAGCAGGTCAGCTACGACCTCGGCAAGTACGAGCTGCTGACGAACGCCCTGGAGGACGCCTCCGAGTGGTTCCTCGAGAGCGAGCAGGATCCGCTCACGGAAGAGGACAAGACCACGGTCGTCGCCAAGGTCACTCTTCCGGTCGAGTCACAGGGGGCGTGATGACCGCGACTCAGGAACGCGGCGTCGCGCCGCGCGGAGGGCGCTCCCGGAGGCAGGCCGCCCGGCGGGAGCGCGGGTCCGGGGCGCTGCACCTCGTGGTGGGGCTGCTGCTGGCCGCCGGGGCGGTGGGGATCCAGTCCCTGGACATGTCGGGCGACGATCACAGCATGCCGCTCACGTACACGGGGGCGAAGGGGGAGGACGTCGACGCGGGCCGCTTCGCCGTCCGGGTGGAGAAGGTGTCCTCGGCCAGGACCCTCGAGGCCGACGGCAAGACCATCGCGACGGATCAGCTCTTCCTGGTGGTCGAGGCCGCGGCCACCGTGCCGAAGAAGCCGCTGCACCTGGGCGAGGCCGAGCTGCTCACCGCCGACGGCAAGAAGTTCGTGGCGAGCGACAAGGTCGACAAGATGGACACGCTGGCGTACCCGTGGATCCAGCCGGGGTGGTGGGCGAAGGGCAGGTTCGTCTTCGAGGTGCCGGCCACGGCGCTGCCGGGGGCGCAGGCCGTCTTCACGCTGCCGGTCAGCGGGCTCTACTCCGAGCCACTGCCGCCGGAGGCGCAGGTCGACCTCGGCATCGACGAGGCCGCCGCCAAGCAGCTCGGCTCCGCTCCCGCGGAGGTCTTCGACCTGGACGAGAAGAAGTAAGGCCATGAGCCAGAACGAATCGAACCGCGACTGGTTCGCGCCGCCTTCCGGCCAGCCGTCCCAGTCGGAGGACACCGTTCCGCACCCCGCTGTTCCGGCCCACGATGACGGGCGACCGGCGTACGGGCAGCCGCCCCAGGAGCAGGGGCCGACGCAACCGCACCATCAGGTTCACGACCAGGGGCCGACACAGCCGCACCACCAGCCGTACCACCAGGCCCAGGACCAGGGGCCGACACAGCCGCACTACCAGCCCCAGCACGGCAGCCCCACGCAGCCGCATCCGCGGCCCGCGCCGCCCGGCCGGCCGCCGCGCCGGCCGCAGCCCGACCAGCCGGGCCAGGCCGCACAGCCGGGCCAGGCACAGCCGGGCCAGGCCGCACAGCCAGGCCACCCCGCACAACCCCCGCATCAGCCGCAGCACCCCCAGCCCGGACAGTCGGCGCAGGCCCCGTACCGGCCGCAGCACGGGCAGGCCACGCAGCCCACGCAGCCCCTGCAGCAGCCCCGATTCGACCAGGGGCCGCGATTCGACCAGCAGCCGCCGCAGAGCGGTGGCCAGGCGGCTCGCCGGCCGGTGCCGCGGCGGCAGCCGCCTCGGACCGACCCGTTCGCGCCCCGGCGCGGCGCCCAGCCGGACCAGCAGGTCTGGCCGCCCGCCGGTCAGCCGGGGTTCCGCAACGGCTCCACCCAGCCCATCCCGGTCGTTCCCGCGGCAGGCCCGATGTCACCACCCTCCGGCGGGCAGCCGGGCCAGGGCGGCGAGCACCCCGGCCGGAGCGCGCACGGCATGGTCACGCCCGCGAGCCCCGCGCAGGACGAACCCGAGACGGCCTCGTCCGCCACGCCACCGCCGCCCTCCGACGGGGCGGCGGAGGGACAGGCCGCTCCGCCGCCGCGCCGTCCGCGCACGGTCATGCTGGGCGTGAGCGCGATCGTCGCGCTCCTGGTCGGGATCGGCGCGCCGACCGTGGACGCGTACCTCTTCTACCGCAGCGGCCAGCCCGCCGACATCGAGCACGTCGTGGACGCCGGCAAGGAGATGACGTTCGAGCACGTGGCGTGGAAGGCCCGGATCGAGACCATGGATCCGCCGCAGACCACCGCGCCGGACAGGCAGTGGCTGAAGATCACCATCACCAGGAAGGGCGTCGACGAGACGGGCATCAGGCTCACCGCCAAGCCGGAGCTGGAGCTGCGGGACCGCACGGACCGCACCTGGCAGGTGCAGGTCGCGGAGGACAACGTCGCGCTCGACGAGGACGCCGAGGTGGGCAAGGCCTACACCTACACCGCCGTCGCCGTCGTGCCGAAGGCGGTGGCCGGCCAGGTCGAGTTGCGCCTGCGGCCGAACACCACCTACCGCTCGGACACGCCGACGGACAAGCTGTTCGCCGTCCCGACGGACCCCGCGCAGCAGGAGAAGGCCAAGCACAAGGACGTGCTGGTGTTCAGGCGGTGATGTCCTCGCCGCGCAGGCGTGCCCTGGTCGCCGCGATGTCGAACGCCGCGGCCAGCACGCAGTAGGACAGGCAGGTCGTCAGCAGGTTCCCGACGAACGTCACGGGCTTGCCGAGCACCAGCCACATGAACTCGATGTCGGAGCCGATCAGCGTGCGCACGCCCCTGTCCAGGTATTCGACTCCGATGTGGACGCCCACGTACAGCAGGCACATGAAGCCGAACAGCGCCATGCCGCCGCGGAAGGTGATCCGGAAGGCGTTGACCACGGGCACCCAGCGGTCCCTCCAGCCGCCGACGACCCGGTCCACCGCGCGCTGGGTGATGTCGTGGCTGCCTTCCAGCTTGTCCATGCCCCGCTCCAGGCGGGTGCCGCGCACGGCGCGGCGGGTGTCGTCGACGGAGGCGCCGAAGACCAGCACGGCGATCGCCAGCCAGGTGAGCGGCACGACCAGCGCGTCGATGACATGCGGCCAGACGGCCCCGACCCAGTCCCAGAACGCCTTCCAGCCCGGCACCGTCTCCTGCGCGTGCTTCCAGGCCTCGGTGGCGCTGCTCACGACGGCTCGGTGCTGGGTCCAGTCCCCGCGCAGCTCCGTGAAGGTGAAGATGGCGTTCAGGCCGCAGAACACGAACGAGAACTCGGCGAACGCGGCGGCGACACCGGCGTACTTCCCCGAGCCTTTCTCGACCAGGTTCGAGAAGAGCATCCGCAGTCCGAAGGTCACCACCATGGCGCCCAGGGAGACCCGCCAGTCCAGGCCGACCAGGCCCAGCCCGTACGTGGCCTTCTCGTCGGTGCCGTTGGCGATGTTGTTGAGAATCGAGGTGTAGAAGTTGTCGTCCAGGTTGTGGAACTTGTCCATCGCGAGGAAGTCGCCGGCGTCCCGGTAGTACAGCTCCCAGGCCAGGTAGATGACCGCGAAGGCGGGGGCCACCCGGTTGAGCGAGACCCAGAACCTCTCGTCCTCCTGCCCGTCCTGCCTGCGTGCCCGCGTCTCCCACAGGACCTCGCGCAGTGACAGGAACATGCCGGTGACGACGGTCATGGAGATGAGGATCACCATGGTGACCAGCACCAGGGTGGCGACCAGCCGGGCCTGCCACCAGGAGCCGTGCGAGATCTCGGTGGCGATGTAGAGCACCACCCAGCGTGCCAGCTCACCTGCCGAGAACCACAGGATCAGCGGCAGCGCGCACTTGCCTGCCAGGCGGAGCGCGTGCAGGGGCAGCGAGTACGGCGACGGCATCCGCTGAGCCGGCGTTGGCCCAGGTCGTGGGGGTGCCGTCACACCTGTCGATCCGGACATCTGTGGAATCGTATCGGTCTGTCCCTTGCGACGCAGCCGCACCATGGCAAAAGCGTTACTCTCCGCAGATCGATCATGAACACGCGGCGATCATGAAGGGCGGTTCCGGCCTCTGCGCCGCGTCTCCGGACGCGACGCGCGGCCCCGCGACGAATCGAGGAGCGCGGCCCACACGCTGGTCGGATGTGCGGCAATATGGCGGTATGGAGCCGCAGCCCGCACTCGACACCGATCCGCGCGTGGTTGGAGATCGTCTGCGGCGGCTGCGCCAGGCGCGCGGCGTCTCGCTCTCCGAGCTCGCCAAGCGCGCCGGCATCGGCAAGGCCACGCTGTCGGGCGTGGAGACCGGCACGCGCAACCCCACCCTGGAGACGCTCTGGGCGATCACCGCGCAGCTCGGGGTGCCGATCGGGGCCATCCTCGACGCGCCGCCCGAGCCGCAGATCATGCGGGGCACCGCCATCGAGGCCGAGCTGCTCGAGGTGTTCGAGGACGATCGCGTCACCTACGAGCTCTACCGCGTGCGCATCCCGCCCGGGCTCACCCAGACCTCGCCCGCGCACCACGAGGGGGTCAGCGAGCACGTCACGGTCTTCACCGGCACCCTCAGCGCGGGGCCCATCGACGAGCCGCTCACGGCCGGGCCCGGTGACCACATCTCGTGGGTGTCGGACGTGCCGCACGGCTACCGGGCGCACGGGCCGGACGTGGTGCGGGCCACGCTCCTCATGCGCTACCCGACCAAGCCCGTCTGAGCCCGTCTGAGCCCGTCTGAGCCCGTCTGAGCCCGGTACGCCCGGCACCTCCGGCGGAGGCCCGCTACGCCGGGACGTCCTGGGCCGGGCGGCAGGTGCGGCACGGCCGGTAGCCCGCGGCCCGTGCCTGGGCGAGGCTGCGGAAGCCGTGCCGGTGCGCGGCCGTGATGCGCCGCGCGTTGTGGCAGGTCGGGAAGCACACCACGCCGGTCGTGTCGCTGGCCAGGTAGAACACCCGCTCCCCCGCCAACGCCCGCAGCCGGTCCAGGTCCACCCCCTCCTCCACCAGCAGCCGCTCCTTGGCCGGCGAGCCGAACACGTAGTCGCCCACCATCCCGTCCGACCGGGTGACCCGATGGCACGGGATGAGCAGGGGCACCGGGTTACGCCCGAGCGCGGTCCCGACGGCCCGTACGGCCTTGGGGCTGCCGACGCGGGCGGCGATCCACGAGTAGGGGCGGACCTCGCCGCGCGGGATCTCCCGCGCCGCCTCCAGGACCGCGCGCTGGAAGGGGCTCAGCCCGCGCAGGTCGAGCCGCAGCCCCGACAGGCGGCCGGTGCGCAGAGCGGGCAGCAGCCCGGCGGGCGGGCGGGCGGCGGGCAGCAGCGGGCGGCCGAAGCGCTCCCTGAACGCCTCCGCGAAGCCCTCTCCCGCGTGCACGTAGGCCACACCCTGATCGGTGTACGCCACCGCCAGCTCCCCGATCGGCGCCGGCACGCGGACCCACCGGGCCGCGATCCGTTCGAGCAGGCTCTCCGGCGGCTCCACGGCGAGTGCCGCGAGTCCGGTGAGCAGGGGATCCTGAGTCATCGGGCACCTCCTAGTGCGCGTAGCCGCTTCAGCCCCCGCGACACGTGCGACTTGACCGTCCCCTGGGGGATCTTCAGCACGGTGGCGATCTCGCTGACCGGCAGGTCCACGACGTGCCGCAGCACGACCGCGGCCCGCTGCTCGTCGGGGAGCTGCCCCAGCAGCGCGGCCAGCTCGTCGCCGGTCTCACGGCGGACCGCGGCCGCCTCGACGCCTTCGCCGGGGTCCGCGCCGTCCACCGGCTCCTCGACCAGGTCGGTCGGCGGCCTGCGGGACTTGGCGCGGGCGCAGTTGCGCCAGACGTTCATGAGGATCGTCATCAGCCAGGCCCGCGGCTGCAGCTCGGCGACGCGCTCGGGCGAGTATCCGGACAGGGCCCGGTAGGCCCGCAGGAACGCCTCCGCCGTGTAGTCCTCGGCGTCGGCCCAGCGCCCGCTCAGCCGCAGCGCGGTCGAGAAGACCAGGCCGCGATAGGCGCCGTACAGCTCGGCGAAGCCCTCGTCGAGGTCGTCGAGCAGCGCCTTGCGCACCGGGTCGGGACAGTCGGTTTCAGCCACGTTCTCTACAACACCGCAAGGCGGCGTCCGGTTGCACGACGGCACCGCGAAGCCGGTGCCCGGTCACACGCGAAGGGCCCGCGTTCCCCGGAAGGGGAACGCGGGCCTCCACGCAGGTGCTCAGACGGCCACCGCGAGCTGGGCGACCTCGCCCAGCTTGGCTTCCACCTGCACGTCCCTGGTGACGCCGCCGCCCGCGATGATGCGGACGGTCCAGTCGCCGGGAGCGGCGAAGAAGCGGAAGACGCCGTCCTCGGAGACCACGACCTCGCCGGTGAACTCGCCGGAGTGGTCGAGCAGTCGCGCGTACGCCGTGCCGGCGCCGGTCACGACGCCCTGGATCACGGCCTGGTTGGTCAGATCGATCCCGGCGGGCAGCGCGACGGTCTGCTCCGGCGCGCCGCAACCCTGTGCTGCAGCCGACATCAGCGGGCCTCCCCCAGCTCGATCGGCACGCCCACGAGCGAGCCGTACTCGGTCCACGAACCGTCGTAGTTCTTCACGTTGGACTGCTCCAGCAGCTCGTGCAGCACGAACCAGGTGTGCGCCGAGCGCTCACCGATGCGGCAGTAGGCGATGGTGTCCTTGCCGAAGTCGACGCCGGCCTCCTGGTAGAGGGAGCGCAGGTCGTCGTCGGACTTGAAGGTGCCGTCGTCGTTCGCGGCCTTGGACCACGGGATGTTGCGGGCGGTGGGCACGTGGCCGCCGCGCTGGGCCTGCTCCTGCGGGAGGTGGGCGGGGGCGAGCAGCTTGCCGGTGAACTCGTCGGGCGAGCGCACGTCGACCAGGTTGAGCTTGCCGATGGCGGACACCACGTCGTCGCGGAAGGCGCGGATCGCGGTGTCCTGCTCCTGGGCGACGTACTGGGTCTTGGCCCGCTGCGGCACGTCCTTCACCAGCTCGCGCGAGTCGAGCTCCCACTTCTTGCGCCCGCCGTCGAGCAGCTTCACGTTCTCGTGGCCGTACAGCTTGAAGTACCAGTACGCGTAGGCGGCGAACCAGTTGTTGTTCCCGCCGTACAGCACCACGGTGTCGTCGTTGGCAATGCCGCGGTCGGACAGCAGCGCCTCGAAACCGGTCTTGTCCACGAAGTCGCGGCGCACCGGGTCCTGCAGGTCGTTACGCCAGTCGACCTTCACGGCGCCACGGATGTGGCCCTTGTCGTAGGCGCTGACGTCCTCGTCGACCTCGACGAGGACGACTCCCGGCGTGTCGAGGTTGGCCTCGACCCAGTCGGCGTCCACCAGGGCGGCGGAGCGGCTCATTTGGATACCTCCATGTTGGCAGCGGGCAGTAGTCGGCGAATGAGCAGGTACGTTTCGCAGCCGAGGCAGAATCCGAAGGCTGCGTTGAGGAAGGCGGCGAGGAGAGCCGCGGCCGTGGCCACGAGGGCCAGCGGGGTGATCCCGGCGGCGAACCCGACCAGGCCGACGACCGCGAAGGCCAGCCCTACCCCCTGGGCGAAGCGGGGCGGACGGGCGTCCTCGGTCTCCGTTGGATCGCTCCTTACGAGCATCTTGAAGAGCATCGCGTACGGCGAGCGCCGGTGCGCCCCGAGCGCGAAGACCACCGCCTGGGCGGCGAGCAGCCAGAAGCTCTCCGTCACCAGGACGGAGGCCAGGACCAGGGTGGTGATGGCCGCGCCGAAGCGCAGCGCTCTAGGATCGGCACGCATCGCGGGATGCTCCTGAAGGGTCGATTGGGGCGGATCACTAGTCCGCGCGAGATCGTCCTCAGGCAGCGCGACAGAGCGCGGTGGCGACGCGGCAGAAATCAACCGCGCGCCGCTTCGTCAGCAGCTCTGTCGATGGGTTCATGGCGACGACACTACTCGGCGTCTCGTCATCTGTCACATCTCGTCCGGTTGGTGAGACAACTTGTGAGACGGCTCACAGTCATGACTCCGGTACGGCGGCCGCCAGAGCGGCCAGGACGTCGGCCTTGCGCGGCTGCCCCGCGGCCTTCTTGACGATGCCGCCCGCCGCGTCGAGCACGAGCACGGTGGGTGTGCGGGTGATGCCGAGCCTGCGTACGAGGTCGAGCCGGGACTCGGCGTCGATCTCGACGTGGCTGACCCCTGGCACGAGCGCGCTCACGTCGGCCAGGACACGCCGGGTGGCCCGGCACGGCTGGCAGAACGCGGTCGAGAACTGCACCAGGGTGGCCCTCTCCCCCAGCCTCGAGCCGAGGTCGTCGGCGGACAGCCGGTCGCCGCCGGCTTCGTGCACGCGTCCGTCGCGGCGCAACCGGACCACCCCGATCACCGTTCCGAGCGCCAGCGTCGCCAGCGCCACCCACAAGCCTGTCATCCTCTGGTGCAACCGCGCGTCAGGGTCGTTCACTTCCCTCGGGTCTTCGGCGGCACGGGAACCTCGACGAGCGGGTTCCCTGCCGTGTCCACGATCTCGAACCTGGCGATCTCCTTCAGGCTCATCCCCGTCCGGAAGCGGAGGATCTTCCCGGTCTCGTAGTCGGCACGCCGCACGACCCAGCTGTCCGAGCGCTCCTGCCGCCCGTCCACGCCGACCACCACGACCCGGCAGCCGGTGCCCACCGGCACCCCGGTGACCTGTACGCCGAGCTCCGCGCCCGTGGCCGCCGGCCGGACGAGCACGGTGGCGTAGTACTCCGCGGCCTCGTTCTTGCCGGGGAACGCGACCTCGTCCACCACCTTGGCCGGCTTCCGGCTGGGCCGGATCTGGGCGTCCGTGGCGCTCTGGGGGGCCGGGCTCTGGGAGGCCTCCGCGGCGCCGCGGGAGTCCTCGGCGAGGCTCCGGGAAGCGTCCGCCGAGCTCTGCGGCCTGGCCTTCGGCACGAAGCCCTCGTCCCGCATGACCTCGGGGGCCTGCGACGCGGCGGACGCCGGGGTCCGCGCCGCCGTCGTCCGCTCTCCTGAACCGGTCTGGATCGCCGTCCACACCGTGCCGCCCACCACCAGCACCGCCGCCGCCGCGACCAGGGACATCAGGGCGCGGCCCCGCCTGGTCCGCTTGACGCGGTCGTTCAGCAGCCTGTCGAGCACCTGGCGCGGCGGGCTGGCCACCAGCTCCACGTCGCGCTCCGACACCTTGCCCAGGAACGCGCCGACGCCCTCCAGCTCCAGCAGCTCGGCGCCGCACGCCTCGCAGGTCGCCAGGTGGTGGTCGAGCTCCACCGCCTCTTCCGGATCGAGCGCGCCCAGGGCGTGCGCCCCCAGCGAGATCCGGACCTCCTCGCACGTCATCACGGTGCCAGCCCCCGTTCCTCGAGCGCCAGCTTGAGCGCGCGCAACGCGTAGTACGTGCGGGACTTCACCGTGCCCGGCGGTATGCCCAGCGTCGCCGACGCCTCCTTCACCGATCGCCCCCGGTAGTAGACCTCCAGCAGCACCTCCCGGTGCTCGGCCCGCAGCGCGGCCAGCGCCTCGGCCACGGCCCACGACTCGACCGCGCGCTCCAGCTCGTCGTCGGCCGGCAGGACCGCCAGCGCCTCGTCGCCGGTCTCCGGCGGCCTGGCCTTCCTGGCGCGATGCTGGTCCACGACGAGATTACGGGCCACCGTGAACAGCCACGCGCGGATGGGCCTGCCGGACATCGCCTCGGGATGCCGCCAGGCCCGCAACAACGTCTCCTGCACGACGTCCTCGGCCCGCCCGGAGTCACCGGTCAGGCGCAGAACGTAGCCGTAGAGGGGCCCGGCGTGCTCGTCGAAGAGGGTCTTCACAAGTTCCTCGTCGGCGGTCCCGGCTGTGCTCACGGGCCCTCCTGCGTCGGGTCCGTGAGCCTGCTGCTGCGCCGGTCGGCTCGCTCGCTCTGGTCGCTCACGCCCCTCTTCACGTACGCCGGGAGCGAGCGGTTCAATCTCATCCACGGATCGGCACGTCAGCCGCCTCGGCCGAGAACTCCAGGCCGTCGGCCACGCTCTTGACCCCGGTCACCTTCACGTCGAAGGGCAGCTTGCCCTGGAACGGGATGGTGTAGGAGACCAGCCGGGCGACCTGGTCGGGCACGCCCTCGATCTTCTCCGCCTGGATCTTGATCCCTCCGTCGGCGAGCTCGACCCGCATCTCGGCGTTGAACCGCACCTTGTTCGCCCCCATCGTGACCTCGCCCGACGCGGTGAGCCGCCGCCCGTTCCCGCCGATCTTGACGCCCTGCGGGGCGTACTTGTCGATCGTGGCCCTGGTGAGGGTGCCGCTGATGGCCACGCGACCGGCCCGGATGTCGGGTCTGTTCTGGATGATGTCGGCCAGGGGGGCCGTCACGTCGTAGGCGGCGCCCCGCAGGTTCCTGACCGGCACGTCGCCGTACGTGAACGTGCCGAGATCGAACCGTACCTCCGGATAGTGCCCGGAGACGGCCTGAGTGAGAAAGGGGATGCCCTCAATGGTCACGGTCGGCGTGCCGGAGAGGTCGGCCGTCGCCGCGATGCGGTTGGCCAGATCGCGCTCGACGCCGGCCACGGCGACCCGATCGACGGCGACAAGGAGAATGCCGAGCACGATCAGAAAGACGATCAGCTTGCGCATGGAGCTCCCTGTCTCGAGCGGGGGATCAAGAGACTACCGACTGGCATCCTCATTCCCCCGCAAAGCACTCACTCACCTGACTGCTCACCCACCGGCGAAGGGCGGGAGCACCTCCACGGTCGCGCCCTCGCCGAGGACCACCTCGCCGTGGGGCCGCTTGCCCACCGGGGAGCCGTCCACGAGGAACGAGCATCTTCGCACGACCCGTGCCAGCTCTGACCGATTTTGTGTGATTTTGGTCATGAGTTCACCAAGAGTGACCGCTTCGAACGGTTCCTCGGCCACTCCTGCCGCTTCCTTGGCAGCCGCCCAATAACGCACTTTTCCCGTGGCCATACCGTGCCTCACAATCCTTTCCCCACTATTGTGCGTCGCCCTTAACGAGCTTGTTCCAGGAGACGCGCTGTTCACCTGCTGGACGCGCAATGGACGCGACTTACTCGTGGGATATCCTCGCCTACAGGACCTGGGCGACGTAGCCCCCGGGTCCTTGCGTGTTTGAGGAGGCCGTAATGAGCAACCTGCTCCTGCTGACCAACGCCCTCGAGCCGTCCGCCGAGGTGCTACCGGCGCTGGGGTTGCTGCTCCACTCGGTCCGCGTCGCCCCGGCGGAGGCATCCGCCCTCATCGACACCCCTCCCGCCGACGCCGTCATCGTCGATGCGCGCAAGGAGCTCGTGCAGGCCAAGAGCCTGTGCCGGTTGATCCGCACCACCGGCATCGACTGCCCCCTCCTGGTGATCGTGACCGAGGGCGGGCTCGCCGCGATGACCGCCGAATGGGGCGTGGACGACGTGCTGCTCGACAGCGCCGGGCCGGCCGAGGTGGAGGCACGGCTGCGCATGGCCACCGGCCGCATCTCGCAGGCCGCGACGGAGGACGTGCCCGACGAGATCCGCAGCGGCGACCTGTCGATCGACGAGGCCACCTACACCGCGCGGCTGCGCGGGCGCGTGCTCGACCTCACGTTCAAGGAGTTCGAGCTGCTCAAGTACCTCGCCCAGCACCCCGGCAGGGTCTTCACCCGCGCCCAGCTGCTGCAGGAGGTCTGGGGCTACGACTACTTCGGCGGCACCAGGACGGTCGACGTGCACGTGCGGCGGCTGCGCGCCAAGCTGGGCACGGAGTACGAGTCGCTGATCGGCACGGTGCGCAACGTCGGCTACCGTTTCGTGCCCGACCGCACCGACACCGCCAACGTCTGATTGACAGCGGGTTCCCGCTGCGCTCCACTGATGTGACAAGTCGTCGTACGCGCCGTCGCGCTGCTGTCATGTCGAGGACACCGCCGTCCTGAAGGGGTGGTGTCCGGGTGGGCCTTTTCAGATCGCTGGTCGACGAGGGCGCCCGCCCGCGCGTCTACCACCGCAACGAGATGATGTGCTCGCCGTCGCGGGCCGACCACAACGTCTACCTCATCGACTCGGGCTACGCCCGCGAGTACACCCCGGCGGGCGGGCGCGAGGCCCTGCACGACCTGCGGGGCGCCGGCGACCTCGTCGGCGAGCTGGCCTTCTGGAGCCCCGCCGACCGGGTCAGGGTGGACGCGCTGACCGAGGTGCGCGTCTGGCCCATCGACCTGCGGCGGCTGCGCGAGCACGCCTCCGCCGGCCCGGCCGTGGCGACCGCGCTGGTGCAGGAGCTGTTCGCCAGGAACGTGGCCGCGCGCAGGCACGAGGCGCTGGCCCGCGCCCCCGTGGCCGCCCGGCTGGCCGTGTGGCTGCTGCACCTGGACGAGCGTTACGAGCTGGGCTCCGACCAGGCGCCGCCGCTGACCATGGAGACGCTGGCCGGCCTGGTGGGCAGCTCCGCCGACGTGGTGCAGCGCCAGATCACGCAGTGGACGCAGCGCCGCTGGCTGGTCCGGCTGCGCTACCGGCGGCTGCGGATCGCCGACCCCTCCGCGCTGCGGGCCGCCGCCGGGAGCTGGGAGCACCTGTCGGCGCCGTGGGCCGGGCGGGTGACGCCGTTCCTGATCCGGCCGGCCGGACCCGCCGAGCCCCTGCCGGTGGGCGAGGTGCCCAAGCCGCGCCAGCTCCCCGCCGACATGCCGGACTTCATCGGGCGGCAGCAGAGCCTGGACCTGCTCACCGCCTGGCTGGAGCGGCCCAGGCGGACGAACACGATGGTCGTGCAGGGCCTGCCGGGCGTGGGCAAGACCGCGCTGGTGACGCACTGGGGCCATCTGCACGCCGAGCGGTTCCCCGACGGGCAGATCGTGATCGACCTGCGCGGGCAGTCGCCGAGCCAGCCGCCGATGAGCACCGTCGAGGCCCTCGGCCAGATCCTGCGCTCGCTCGGCATCGGCGAGCCCGCCTCCGACGAGGCCGAGCTGATGCTGCTGTACCGCAGCAGGATCGCCGGGCGCCGGCTGCTGCTCATCCTCGACAACGCCGCCGACCCCGCGCAGGTGCGGGCCCTGCTGCCCGGCAGCAAGGACTGCGTGGTGCTGGTCACCAGCAGGACGCGGATGGCGCCGCTGCGCGCCACCGGGCACGCCGACCTGATGGATCTGCTCGTGCTCGACCCGGGCAACGCGGTGGCGCTGCTGGTCGCGGTGCTCGGCGAGGACTCGCCGCGGGCCGCCGACCGCGACGCGCTGGCCGAGCTGGCGCGGGTGTGCTCCTACCACCCGTTCGCGCTGCGGATCTCGGCGGCCAAGCTGGCCGAGAACCCCGGGCTCAGCGTGCAGTCCCGGGCGCAGGAGCTGCGCCGGCCCGACCGGCGGCTGGTGGGCGATCCCGAGGAGGCGTTCACGCAGGCGCTCAACCTGGCGTACGAGTCGCTGAGCCCGGCGCAGCGGCGGGCGTTCCGGCACGTCGGGCTGCTGCCGGGGCGCGACTTCACGCCCGAGGTGCTGGCGGCGGCGCTGGGCGTGCCGGTGGCCGAGGCGGTGGTCGCGGTGGAGGGGCTGCACCGGGCGTACCTGGTGGAGCCGCTGCCCGGGCCGCGCTACCGGGTGCACGACCTGGTCAAGCGGCTGGCCAGGGAGCTGGGCAGGCACGCGGAGGCGGGGGTGCGGGAGGCCAGGGCGCGGCTGCTCGACCACTACCTGGCGGTGGCGACCGACCCGGCGACGCCGCGCGAGTGGTTCGAGGCCGAGCGGCGCTCGCTGGTCTCGGCCGTGCGGCTGGCCGGGGAGAGCGGCGCGCACGGCATGGCCTGGCGGCTGGCCGAGGCCGTGTTCGAGCCGTTCAGGCGGCTGCGGTTCTACGAGAACAACCTGGAGGTGCAGCAGGGCGGGCTGACCTCGGCGATGCAGGTGAGCAACCGGCGGGCCATCGCGCTCATGCGCAGCCGCCTGGGCACCCTCCACCGGGACATCGGGCCCTCCACGCTGGCGGCCAGGCTGATCGGCGAGGCGCTGGCGGACTTCGCCGAGCTCGGCGACCGCGAGGGCCAGGCGCGGGCGCTGAACGAGCTGGCCGAGGTGCACGGCATCGCGGGCAACAGCGAGGACGCGCTGCGCTACGCCGGCGAGGCGCTGGAGCTCTACAGGGCGATCGACGACCCGGCGGGGGTGGCGAGCTGCCTGCACACGCTGTCGCGGCTGCACCTGTCGCAGGAGCGGTACGAGCTGGCCCTGCACCACGCCGGCCAGGCCCTCGACGTCCGCGAGGAGCTCGGAGACCGGCGCGGCACCGCGCAGAGCCTGATCATCCTGGCCACCGTGCAGCGCAACCTGGGTGAGCCGAACGCCGCGCTGTCGGAGGGCCTGGAAGCGCTGTCGATCTGCCACGAGCTCGGCGACGAGCACGCCGAGGCCGAGACGCTGCTATGCCTGGCCGAGATCTACGACCTGCTCAGGCTCCCGCACGACGCCCGGCGCGACGCCGAGCGGGCGCTGGCCGGCTACACCGCGACCGGCGACCAGTACGGCTGCGGCCGGGCCCTGTGCGCGCTCGGCCGCATCGCGCGCAACGGCTCCCGCTACGACGAGGCCCTGTCCTACTACGAGCAGGCCCTGACCGTGCAGGTCGAGCTCCACCACGAGCAGGGCAAGGCCGAGACGCTCGGCGACATCGGGCTGGTGCACTGGCGGCTGTCGGACTACCTGCTGGCCGACGACTACCTGAGCCAGGCGCTGGCGATCAGCCGGGTGATCCGCGACGGGCCCATCGAGGCCCGCATGCTGAACCGGCTCGCGCGGGTGCGGCGGCGTCAGGGGCGGCCGCAGGTGGCCTTCGTGTACGCGCTCGAAGCCCTGGACATTGTGCAGGGCCTGGGGAACCGGCGGGTCGAGGCCGACGTGCAGGAGACGCTGACGTACACGTACCTGTCGCTGGGGCAGCCCAAGGCGGCGCTGCGGGCGGCCAGGGCGGCGCTGATGATCAGGGAGGAGCTGCGCGACAACCGGGGCAGCGCGCTGCTGTCGATGGCGCAGGCGCTGCTCGCGGCCGGCCGGTCGGCGCAGGCGCTGGAGCCCGCCAGGGAGGCGGCCGAGCTGCAGCACGAGACCGGCACCCGCGACCGGTGGGGGGCGGCGCTCACCACGCTCGCCCTGGTGCTGCTGGACCTGGACAGGACCGACGAGGCCGTGGCGTACGCCCGGCAGGCCAGGGACGTGCACCGCGAGTGCGGGACGCGGCGGGACCTCGGGTGCGCGCTGCGGGCGCTGGGGCTGGCCTCGGCCCGGCTCGGGCACCGGTGGGCCGCCGTCTCCCATCTGCGCGAGGCCGTGCGAACCCTGGAGGAGGTCGGTGACGTCTTCGAGGCGAGGCAGGTGGCGGAGGAACTCCGGCTTCTCCACGAAATGCCGACAAAAGTCGTGAAATCTCAGGCCTGAGGTCGCAGATCTTCTCCGGACACTCCCGTTAGCTGGTGACACCAGCTACTCCAGCGGAGGTGATCCGGATGCTCAAGAACCATCTGCGGCGAGACCTTCAGTGGCTCAAGCGACAGGCGCGCAAGGACAGACGGATCACCGTCGGGCTGCTCGCCGGGCTCCTGGGGGCCTGGGCCCACCAGCTTCCCGCCGCCGGCGAGATCTCCGCCTCGCCGGTGCTGATGGCGATCTCGGCCGCGCTCGTCACGGGGTCCGGAGCCGCGTGGCTGCTGGCGGCGTACTTCGTCTCGCGGAGCCTGCGGGTGCGGCGGGAGCCGGCAGAGGAGCTGCGGTGGATCGCGCGGATCAGCCGGGGGAAGGAGTGGGCGTTCTGCTCGCTGAGCGCCTACGTGGCCTGGCACCTGCTGCACTTCGTGACAGCGCTGCTGCTGGGCTGACGGGCCGGCGGCGGGGTGTCACCTCAGGAACGGGGCCCGGGTGACGCCCCGCCGTCTCCGCCCAGGGCGGCGCCTTCCAGGGAGCGGACGCGGATGCCGCCGCCGGTGTGCAGGAACTGGACGATCTCCGCCGTGCGCAGCTCGGTCGTGCCGAAGTCGGTGTCGGCGTGGGTGTCGCACCACTCGACGATCTCGCGGGCGTTCGTCAGCGGGGCCGCGAAGTGCACGAGGCTGACGTACCAGAGGTCGCGGACGCGGCCGCGCTCCAGGTCCCGCACGCCGCGCGACTCCAGCGCGTGGGCGAAGCGCTTGCGGATCGTGGCCAGGGTGTCGTCCTGGGGGTGGGCGCCGACGAGGACGCCGCCCCGGTGCGGGCTCACGCCGGCCAGGCGTACCCCCGCCGGGGGCAGGCCGTCCACCGCCTCGGCGAGCGCGGCCCCGTACGCGCGGCGCGCGGGGTCGTCCTCGGGGACGTGCGTGCGGTACGGCTCCAGCGTCCTGAGCGTGACGTGCAGGGTCCGGCCTCCGTGCACCCAGTGGCCGGGGGCGTCGACGGTGGCGGCCAGCTCCGTCATGCGGTCCACGATCGCGCCCTCGGGGCGCAGCACGGCCGCGGTTCCCCACCGCATGGCGCCTTCCACCATGGGGATGTCATGAGTGGCCTCACCGGCCAGCAGGGCCGCGCGCCCCCTGGCGCGGAACTCGGCGAAATCGGACATCCGTGCAGTATGCCATGGTCAGCACCGGCCCGATCAGCGGCGACCGTCGCGGACGAGCGCGAGGAGGGCCGGCACCCAGTGGTCGCCGTAACGTTCGCGCAGCTCGGGGCGGCGCCAGTCGGCGCCGGTCACGCGGCGGCGGCAGAGCGGGGTGGCGCAGCGGCAGTCCAGCACGAAGCCGGGGTCGGCGGTGCTCGTGGCGTAGTCGCTGGTGACCTCCTCGCCCGGACCGAGGTCACGGCGGGCGGCGAGGGTGTAGGGGCCGGTCCACCACAGGTTCGGGTCGCAGCTGTGGTTGGCCTTGCCGATGGGGCTGCCGGGAGGCAGGACCAGGTGGAGGCCGGCGGTCACGGTGATCGTGCCGACGTAGGGGACCGCGGGGTCGGCGAAGAGCGACTGGAGGTGGTCCCAGGTGACCAGGCGCCCGCCCATGCGGGAGACGACGGTGCCGGCGGGGATGGCCGCCGTGGCGAACAGGCCCTCCCCCGAGATCGGTGAGGGGCGGACCTCCAGGTCGGGATGGAGCCGGCAGCCGGGCTCCGGATCTTCCAGCATCCGTCAATCCTGCCTCGGGAAGGCGGCTCTGTGCGGGCCGGTGTCGGGGTCGAACTCGTGGCGGATCCGCGCGCAGTCCTCCAGCAGCGCCCCCTGCAGCGAGCGCAGCTCCGTGTGCCGGGTCTGGTGGAACGCCACGGCCAGCCGCTGCTGCTGGTGCTCCCCGTCGTCGAGCGCGGCGCACAGGTCCTCCAGGTCCTCGCGCCGCCCGTGGCCGATCTGCAGCATGCCGAAGTCCCTGAACACGCGTGACAGCGCCGCCAGCTCGTCCGCCAGGGGCTCCGGCAGGTCCGCGCCGCGCTCGCCGGGCAGCCCGCGTACGCCGGCGATAAGGTCCACCAGCCCCCTGGCAATACCCCTGAGCTGGTGGCAGGCGTGGTCCAGGGCGGTGGCGGCCTCGGCCACCTGGCGCAGGCGGCGGTCGTAGCGGCGGCGGCGCAGCGACAGCCGGACGGACTCCGCCGCCTGCTCGGCGGCCTGCTCGGTGTCCTCCAGGCGCTGCGACAGGGCGCGCGCCCGCTCCAGCCAGTCGCCGGCCATGTCCCTGTCCCAGTCGCCGCGCAGGCCGTGCGACATGTCCTCGGCCAGGTCGGCCAGCTCGGCGGACAGGTCGCACAGCTCCTTGCCGGCCTTGTCCACGAAGCGGGGCGGCATGACCAGGAGGTTCGCCGCGATGCCGATCCCGGCGCCGAGGAGCACGTCGGCGAGGCGGGCGAAGCCGTACGTGCTGCCGAGCGCGAACACCAGCAGCCCCGTGATGGGGATCTGCACGTTCTGGGCGGGCAGGTTCAGCAGGCGCGTCAGGACCAGGCCCGCCACCACCAGCACGGCGAGCGTCACCACGTTGGCACCGATCAGCCAGATCAGCGCCGTGGCCGCGCCCACGCCGACGACCACGGCCAGGATCTGCTGGCCGCCGCGGACGAGCGTGCTGTACGCGGTGGCGGAGACCGTCAGCAGGACGCCGATGGGCACGAGCACCGGCAGGTCCACCTTGAGCACGTACGCGGCCAGCCACCAGGCCAGCGCGCACGCCCCCGTCACCTTGACCGTCTGCGCCAGCGCCTCCCGCTCCATGCGCAGCCAGCGCCCGACCCCCATGCTCCGCACGCGCGAGAGCGCCGCCGCCCCGCCCGACACGATGCGTTCGAGCGGGGAGCCGGCCACCTCGCGCCCGCGCCCCGTTTCGGTCTCCATGTCCAGTTTCTCTGCCCAGCATCGTCGCTGATAGAGCCCCCTTCGATCGGGTAGCGGCAGGGTCGCGGCAGTTGAGGAGGGGTGACACATGTCCGGCGACCTGATCGTTCCTGACGCCGCTCAGGGCATGGTGGTCTTCGTGCACGGCAGCGGCAGCAGCCGGCACAGCCCGCGCAACCGCTACGTGGCCGGCGCGCTCAACGAGGCGGGCCTGGGCACGCTGCTGTTCGACCTGCTCACGCCCGAGGAGGAGGCCGACAGGGCGAACGTCTTCGACATCGCTCTCCTGGCCGAGCGGCTGCTGGAGCGCACCGCCTGGGTGCGCGAGCAGCCCGCGTCCAAGGGCCTGCCGATCGGGTACTTCGGCGCCAGCACCGGCGCGGCGGCGGCCCTGTGGGCGGCGGCCGAGCCGGACAACGCGATCGCCGCGGTCGTCTCGCGCGGCGGGCGTCCCGACCTGGCCGGGGACCGGCTGGCGGCGGTACGCGCGCCGACCCTGCTCGTCGTGGGCGGGCGCGACCCGGTCGTGGTGGGGCTGAACGAGGAGGCGCGGCGGCGCCTGCGCGCGGAGAGCCGGATCACGGTCGTGCCGGGGGCGACGCACCTGTTCGAGGAGCCCGGCGCGCTGGAGGCCGTGGCCGGGCATGCCCGAGACTGGTTCACCACGTACTTCTCCGGACCCCGGGAGCCGATGTGAGACTGTCCGCCACCGTCCTGGAGTCGCCCGACGCGAACGCGCTGGCCGCCTTCTACCGGGCCCTGCTGGGCTGGCAGGTCAGGGAGGAGGAGCCCGGCTGGGTGATGCTCGCGCCGCCCGGCGGCGGGGCCGGGCTGTCGTTCTCGACCGACCCCCAGTACGTGCGGCCGACCTGGCCCGCGCGGCCCGGCGCGCAGCAGATGATGGCGCACCTGGACATCGAGGTGGACGACCTCGACGAGAGCAGCGCCAGGGCGGTCGAGCTGGGCGCGACCGTCGCCGGCTTCCAGCCCCAGCAGCACGTGCGCGTGCACCTCGACCCGGACGGCCATCCCTTCTGCCTCTTCCTGAACACGTAGCGGTGTTGATCGATCACATTGAAGTCATGCACGGTTTGTGCGAACGTCAGGTGCGGATGACATCCCGACTTGACGGCGGTTGCGGACGTGCCACTTCTGGAGATCGACGGGCTCACCTGGGAAACGCACGGGCTCCGGCGCCGCCTGTCGCCGGACCCGCTGACCCTCGACCCCGGCCAGACCGCCGTGGTGGTGGCCAGGGGGCCCGCGGACGCCGACGCGTTCACCGACCTCCTGCTCGGCCTGGAGATGCCCGTCGGCGGCCGGATCGGGCTCGGTGGCCAGGAGATCACCATGCGGCTGCCGGCGGAGCGCGAGGTCGGGCTGGTCCCGGCGGGCGCGGGGCTGCTGCCGCACCTGACCGTCGAGCGGAACCTGGCGCTGGCCGCCCGTGACGACCTGGCGCCGTCGTTCGTGCAGGGCCGGATCGCGTTCATGGCCAGGCGGATGGACATCCAGGGCTTCCTGCGCTCCAGGCCGCACGAGCTGGCCCACGACGAGCGGCTGAGCGTCGCGCTGGCGCGGGTCCTGTGCCGGCCGCTGCCGGTGAAGGTGATGGTGATCGAGGACCGGACGGGCTGCGGGCCGTGCCACGGGGCGGTGAGCGGGGCGCTGGGCGCCGACCCCGGGCTGGCCGTGCTCGTCGTCACCGACGACGGCACGCGGGTGGCCAGCCTCGCCTCCCCTTCGTGCATCTGGGAGATCGCCGATGTCGACGAGCCGTAGGGCGTTCCTGGCCGCCGTCCCGGCCGCGCTGGTGGCGGGCTGCGCCGGGCAGCCGCCGTTGCGGGTGGCGGTGGTGTGGAGCGGCGAGGAGTTACGCCGCTTCCTGCGCGTGGTGGACGCGTACGTGGCCCGCTACCGGCGGCCCGTCAGCGTCTACTCGGCGGGCGACAACATCAGCGCGCTGCTGCGCGGCCCCGCCGAGGACGTCATCCCCGACGTGGCGGTCATCCCCCGGCTGGGGCTGCTCTTCGACCCGCTGGTCCAGCCCCGGATCCGGCCCAGGACCGGCGGGCACGCGCAGCCGGAGTTCTGGCGGCGGCTCGTCACGCCTCACGGGAGCGGGCAGGAGCTCGGCGCCTGGTTCAAGATCGCGAACAAGTCGCTGGTGTGGCACCGCACGGGCGAGCAGTGGGCGCCGGCGAGCCTGACCGCCTGGCAGCCCCGCCCCGGCACGCTGGCGATCGGCGCGGCCGACGGGTGGGTGCTCAGCGACTGGTTCGAGAACGTGCTGCTCGCCTACGCCCCGAGGTGTACGACGGGCTCTTCCCGTCGGCGGAGCGCGGTAACCAGGCGTGGTGGGGCGTGGCCAAGGTCACCGAGGCGCTCACGCTGCTCGCCACGATCTGGCGCGAGGCGTTCACCCACGACCAGGGCCGGCGGGCACTGACCATGCAGTTCCACGACTCGATCCTCGACGTGTTCAGCTACCGCACCGCCGACGTGGTGGCCGCCCCCGACTTCGCGCTGCCCGTCATCGAGCTCTACGGCGGCCGGGACGTGGCCCGCCACTTCCCCTTCCCCCAGCACGGGAACGGGCCGTCCCCGCTGGTGGTGGGGGGTGACGTGGCGGTGGCGATGCGCGGCGGCGGGCAGGACGCCGTCGACTTCGTGAACTGGCTGACCAGGCCGCGCGCGAGCGGCGAGCGTGACGCGCTGACCGACTGGGTGGACGAGGGCGGCTTCCTGACCCCGTACAGAGCGCCGTCGCACCCGTTGCTGCGCGCGCCCGCACAGGCGCTGAGCAGGGCGGAGAACCGCCACTACGACCTGTCGGACCGGCTCATCGGCCGGCTGGAGGGCGGTGACGGGCGCGGGCTGTGGCGGGTGCTCACCGAGCTGTTCACCGACGTCACGGCGGGCACGGTCGCCCCGGCCACGGCGGCCGCCGCCGCCCGCGAGAAGATCGTGGAGGGCGCCGCCCGATGAGCGAGCAGAACGCCTTCCTGTTCGAGGTGGCCCCGCACCACGACGCCAGGGTGCCGGTGGCCGGTCAGGGGCTCAGCCGCTGGCGGGCCGCCCGCTATCTGCTGCTGGCGGTGCTGCTGTCGGCGGGCGTGATCCTGGCCCCGTTCCTGGCGACCGTGCTCATCAGCTTCTCCAGGCCCGGCGCCTGGTCCGACGTGCTGAGCGACGGCCAGGCCTGGCAGGCGGTCGGCAACTCGCTGATCTGGTGGGTGCTGGTCGTGGTGGTGTGCGCGGTGGGCCTCGGCCTGGCCTGGCTGGTCAGGAACGCCGGCCCCGCGCTCGGCCTGGTCATGCGCGTCATCCTGGTGCTGCCCGCCGTGGTCTCCCCGCTCACCACGGGAGCGATCTTCCGGCTGCTGTTCGACACCAGCCGCGAGCGCGGCATGGCCGCCGCCCTGCTGGGCAGGGACATGGCCTTCCTCGGGCCCGGCTGGATCTGGCTGGTGCTCGGGCTGGCCTTCGTCTGGCAGTACGCCGGCGTCGCGTTCCTGGTCTTCCACGAGGCCCTGGCCCGGCTGCCGTCGAGCCTGCTGCGCATGGCCAGGGCGTTCGGCGTGGGGCGGCGGCGCCGGCTCTGGTCCGTGGTGCTGCCCGCTTTGGCCGGGCCGGCCGCGCTGGCGTACCTGTTCGCGCTGGTGGCGGCGGCCCGCGTGTTCGACCTGGTGCTGATGGGGGTGCCGGGGTCGACGCAGGCGCTGGTGGAGGGCGGCGGGCTGTACTGGTGGCGGCACAACGACGATCTGGGCGACGCCGGGGCCGCGGCGCTGGCCGTGCTGATGTCCCTGCTGGTGGCGGGGCTGGCCTCGCCGGCGCTGCTCGGCCTGCGCGGGCGGGTGAGCTGGGCGGACCCGGCTCCGGCGGCGCGCCCGCCGGCCGATCGGGGCCGGCGGTTGTGGCCGCTCGGCGGCGCGGTGTCGGTGTTGTGGCTGCTGCCGTTCGCGGCGCTGCTGCTCACGTCACTGCGCGAGCCGACCGCCGCCGCGCGGACCGGGTGGTGGAACGGCGAGCCGTGGACGCTCGGCTCGTACGCGGAGGCCCTGTCCGACAGCGCATTCACCGGGGCGCTCGGCACCACGTTCCTGCGGGCCGTCGCGGTGGTGTGCGTGGTGCTGCTGGCCGCGGTGCCGGCCGCGTACGTGCTGGCCCACGAGCACCTGCTGCCCCGCCGCGCCTGGCGGCCCGTCCTGCTGGTGTCGGTGGCCCTGGCGGCGCTGCCGCCGCAGGCGTTCGCCGTGCCGCTGCAGCGCTGGCTGAGCCCGGTCGGCACCCCGCTCGCGCTGACCATCGTGCACGCGGCGCTGGTGATGCCGCTGGCGGTGCTGGTGCTGCACAACGCGTTCGTCCGGGTGCCCGCCCCCATGCTCGCGCGAGACCGCTGGGAGCTGTTCCACGTGGTACGCGAGGCGCGCCCGGCCGTGGTGCTGGCCGGGGTGCTGGCGTTCGTGCTGGTCTGGAACGACGCGGTCGTCGGGCTGCTGCTCAACTGGCCGTCGGGCGACCACCTGCCGCTGATCCTGCTGGAGCAGGCCCGCCACTTCATGAGCGCCGCGAGCCCGCTGGCGGCGCAGGCCGTGATCGCCACGGCGGTGCCCGTGCTGGTGCTGGCCGTGACCGGGCGCCGGCTCTACAGGGGGCTGACCCGGGGGGTGCGCCGGTGACGGACATCTCGCGCAGGGAGCGGCTGAGCTTCCGGCTGTCGCGCCTGTACCGGCGGGCCGCCGCGCACCTGCCCGAACTGGGGGTCGGCGGGGTGCTCACGGTGGGCGGCACGATCCTGATCCTCCAGGAGGAGCTGATCAAGCAGCTCATCGGCGGGCTGCCGACCTGGCTGCTGATCGTCCTCGTCCTGGTGGTGCCGGTCGTGGCCGGCGTGCTCACCTACCTGGTCCGCCGCCGCCGCGAGCCCGCGCCCCGCCCGGTCCTGGCGCCCATGCCGTTCCCCGACCGGATCGACGGCCTCGTGGGCAGGGACGCCGAGCTGCGGCGGATCAAGGACGAGGCCCTGGAGCGCGGGATCGTCGTCGTGCACGGCGGCATCGGCATGGGCACGTCCACCGTGGCCATCCAGGCGGGGTGGGACCTGGCGGGCGAGGCGCGCAAGCAGCGCTACGCCGACCTGCGCGGCCCCGACAGGGACCGTCCGGAGACGCCGCTGAGCGTGGCCCAGCGGGTGCTGCGCACGCTGAACCGCCCGCCGGGCGGCATCCAGGAGGCCCAGGACGCGACCGCGCAGGTGATCGAGGCGCTCACCGGCACGGGCTGCGTGCTGCTGCTGGACAACGTCAGCTCGTGGAGCCAGGTCGAATGGCTGCCGACCCGGGTGCCGGGCGCGCACATCGTGGTGGCGGGCACGCTCACCGACACGCCTCCGCAGCACGTCGAGCCCATCCAGCTCGGCCCGCTCGCCCCCGACGCGGGTCAGGCGCTGCTGGCCCGCCACATCGGCGTCGAGCGGGTCTCCCACGACGTGAAGGCGCTGGAGCTGCTGGTCGACGTCTGCCTGGGCAGCCCGCTGGAGATCGTCAGGGTCGGCCGCTGGCTGGCGGGCAATCCGAGCGTGCCGCTCCAGACGCTGGTGGACGACCTGCGGAGCCTGTCCGTCTCCGACACGCTCGACTTCGTCCTCGACCTCAGCGTCAAGCAGCTCAGGCCGACGGCCAAGCAGCTCTTCGTGCTGCTGGCCGGGCTGCCGATCGCGGAGGTGGACCACCAGGCCGCCGCCGCGCTGCTCGGCGTGCCGTCCGCCGCGGACGCGATCACGGAGCTGGCCGATCTCGGGCTGGTGGAGAACGTGCGGATGACGCGCGTCAGGGTGTCGAGCGCGTTCCGCGGCGGCGGCGCCGAGGGCACGCCGAGGGAGGCCGCGCGCGAGGTGGCGGCCTGGCGGCGGCTGGTCGAGCACTTCGCCGAGCAGGCCGGCTCGTACGCCGGGCGGCTGCCCGCCGAGGAGGCCAGGACCTGGTTCGCAATGGAGGACCGGGTGCTGCTGCAGGTGCTGGCCCGCAAGGCGCCCGCGCCCAGGACCGGGCGCGCGCTCGCGCGGATCGCGGACGCGCTGGAGACCTGGTTCCGGCTCGAACAGCGGCACGAGGACCGGCTGCGCGCGGCGGCGGAGCTGGCCAGGGCCGCCGAGGCGCTCGGGGACGAGCCGGTGCAGGCCACGGCCGAGCTGCGCCAGTGCGCGATCCTGCTCACCTCGGGAGACCCGCGCAAGGCGCGCCAGCACTTCAACCGCTCGGCGGCGCTGCGCGTCAGGGTCGAGTCGTGGCCGGCGGACCTGCACCTGGCGCACGCGGCGATCCTGCTGGCCGGGGGTGACGAGTTCACCGCCGTCGAGTCCGCCCTCGTCCGGTACGGGCAGGCGCTGGCCGGCGGCGACGTCCTCGGCCAGGCCATCCGGCTGGCGAACGTGGCGGCGCTGCTCATGCGCAGGGGCCAGACGCTCGACCACGAAGGGCGCGGCCCCGAGGCCCGCCGCCTGCACGCCAACGCCAGGGTGGTGCTGTTCCAGGCGCTCGACCTGGCGCGGCGGGCCGGCGAGCCCGCGACCGAGGCGCACGCCCGCGAGCTGCTCGCCCTGACCCACCACTACCTGGGCCAGAGCCACGACGCCGGCCTCCACCTGGACGAGGCCGAGCGGCTCTACGCCGGGGCGGCGGACGAGCTCGGGCGGGCGCGCTGCCTGGTGCACCGGGCCGGGATCATGCTGGAGGATCCCGGCCACGCGCCGGACGCGGTGGTGGCGCTGCTGGAGGAGGCCGAGCCGCGGCTGCCCGCGGCCGGCGTGAGCACCGCGCTGGCCCACCTGCACCTGGGCCGGTTGCGGCGGGAGCGCGCCGCGGAGCACCAGGAGGCGGGGCTGGCGGCCCTGTCACCCTGGGACGGGATCGCCGAGCCCAAGCAGGTCAGCGAGCTGCGGGCGCTGTTATTGGCCCTGTGAGCCGGCCCAGTGCGTTGGCCTTGTGCGTTGGCCTTGTGCGTTGGCCCTGTGCGTTGGCCATGTGCAGTCGTCAGACGGCCACTGTCGCGAGCGTCCTCCCGTCGAAGGTCTGGATGGTGAAGTGGTTCAGCTCCGACTGCGGGAGGCTGGTGCCGCCGTGCAGGAGCAGCGGGTCGGGTGAGCCGGGCACGCCGTACCCCTTCTCGGGCACGCCCCAGCTCGCGACGACCTCCGAGCGCCCGTCGTCACCGACCGCCATGAGCCGGCACTGCAGCGGGCCCTTGACGCCCTTGAGCTCCAGCGCGACGTGGGTGCCCCAGCCCTTGTCCTCCACGCCGACGAGCCCGGACACGCCGGTGGCCGGGTCGCTGATGGGGTAGGTGCGGCCGGTCATGAGCAGGGCGCGGGCCGGGCTGTGGATGCTGTCGGGGTTGGGGCCGCTGGTGAAGGAGCTGACGCCGAGGAAGACGCCGGCCGCGACCACGAGGCACGCGGCGGCGGTCATGAGGCCGCGGTGGAGGCTGCGGCGCCTGCGCTCCTTGGCGGCGCGGTGGACCAGGAGGGACTCCACCTGCGGGTCCGGCGGGTGGGGCAGCAGGTCGTCCGGGTGGACGCCCTTGATCAGCTCGCCCATCGCGGCGAACGACCCCACTTCCGACGCGCAGTTCCCGCAGCCGTCGAGATGGCGCTCGAAGGCGGCCCGCTCCTCCTCGCTGAGCAGGCCGAGCGCGTACGCGGCCACGTCCTCGTGGTGTACCTCTGTCATGGCGCCACCCCCCTGTCATCGTGACGCACCTGGATCACGGCAGCGTCACCCCCCTTTCCTCCAGCGCGACCCGTAAGGCGCGCATGGCGTAGTACACGCGGGACTTCACCGTGCCCACGGGCACGCCGATCGTCTCCGCCGCCTCCTGGACGGTGCGGTCCAGGAGGAACGTCTCGGTGAGCACCTGCCGGTGCGCCGGGGAGAGCGACATCATCGCGTCGGTCACGACGATCTCCCGCAGGAGCTGCTCGTCCTCGGCCGCCACGGGCATGACGCGTTCGGGGATGTCCTCGACCGTGTCGAGGGGGCGGGAGCCGGAGCGGCGGCGGTTGTCGATGACGACCCGCCGCGCGACCGTGGCCAGCCAGGGCATCAGCGAACCGGACTCCGTACGCAGGTCGTGGAGGTTGCGCCAGGCTCGGACCAGGGTCTCCTGGACGACGTCCTCGGCCCAGCGGCGATCGCCGCCCGTCAGCCTGATGGCGAAGGCCATCAGGGGGGCGCCGTATTCGCGGTAGAGGGCTCTGACCATGGCCTCGTCGGTTACGCGGTGAGTCACTCCGGGGCTCCTCGCGCAGCGGATATCATCAAATATCGCGCTCGGTAGGCTGATATTGAGAATTATCACTCTAGCCACGAGGCGGGGCCAGGGTTGGGTAGTTTGCCCGTCTCGCCATATCGCTAGATTTATCTGTTGAATCGTGCTTCAGTCCCCTGGAGAGGGGATTATGATCATTCGATTGACGATCCGCGATCCGGCGGCCTCCACCGCCGTAGACGCCGAGGTGACGGCGGAGCCGGAGACTCTCGTCGGCTCGCTGCTGCGGGCGCTGCCCTTCCCCGTCAGGGGCCGCCCCTGCTACGTCGGCAGCGACAAGCTCGACCCCGACTCCCACGTCGCGGACAGCCCGCTGGTGCCCGGGGCGACGATCAGCGTGGGCGAGCCGGAGCGCGCCCAGCCCTGGCGGCCGCTGGCGGCGGCGGGCGCGATCCGCGTGTTCGCCGGCCCGGACGCGGGCCGCGTGATCTGGCTCAGTCCCGGCAGCCACGTCATCGGCCGCGAGTGGACCGACATCCCCCTGCTCCGGGACCAGAAGGTGTCCAGGCGGCACGCCCGCCTCGACGTGTCCTGGACCGGCGAGGCCACGGTCGTCGATCTCGGCTCGCGCAACGGCACCCTCGTGAACGAGCTGGGCGTCCAGGGCCCGGTGGCCTTGCGCCCCGACGGGGTGCTCCAGGTGGGCGACGACCGGCTGCGGTGGGCGCCGCTGCCGTCCACCCGGCTCAGGACCATCCGCGCGCGGGACGGCCGCATCGACTTCGACCGGGCCTTCTCCCCCGCCCCCGCCGTCGCGGGCGCCCGGATCACCATGCCCAGGAACGAGATCCCGCAGCGCAATATCGCGGTGGCGCTGATTTCGTCATTGTTGCCGCTGCCGATATCGATCGCGATGGCAGTCCTGTTGAAAAGCCCCTATTTTCTGCTGTTCGGAATTCTGACGCCGATCACGTTCTTCGGCACGCAGTGGGTGGAAGGGCGCCAGCGCAGGAAGAAAGAGCGCGAGTTCGACCAGCGCAAACGCGACACGATGGAGCGCATCAGGCAGCACGTCGTGCACGAGCAGTGGCTGCGGCACGTCGTCGCGCCCGACGAGGTGGACCTGACGTTCGCCGCCACCCACGAAGGGCCGGGCCTGTGGCCGCGCAACGCCGACTCGCCTGACGGGCTGACCCTGCGGGTGGGGGTGGCGGACGAGCCCGCCACGATCACGTTCGACGGCGAGCCGTGGCCGGAGTTCACACCGCCGGCCCTGCGCGGGGTGCCCGTCACCGTGGACCTGCGCCAGATCGGCGTCCTGGGCGTCATCGGCCCGCCGGAACCGGTGGACGCGCTGCTGCGCTGGCTGCTGGTCCAGCTCGGCACCCTGCGCGCGCCCGACGAGCTGCGGCTGGTGCTGATCACCGCATCCGGCGGCGAGCACCTGGCCTGGGCACGCTGGCTGCCGCACCTGAACGTGGACGCCCCCGTACCGTGCCTGGTCGGCAACACGCCCGAGACCCGCACGGAACGCATCGAGGAGCTCAAGGACCTGGTCACCGAGCGGCTCAAGGCCAAGGAGCGGCGCGTCACCTTCGGGGAGGAGATCGTCGTCGTCCTCGACGGCGCGCGGGCGTTGCGCGACATCCCCGGCATGAAGGAGGTGCTCAGGGAGGGCCCCTCCGTCGGCGTGTACGTGATCTGCGCCGACCAGCGCAGCCTGAACGAGTGCCGCGGCGTCTGCGAGCTGGACGGCACCGGCATGCTGCTCACCCGGGGCCGCCAGGGGCTGCCCATCGCGGTGCAGCCGGAGAGCCTCGGCGAGCAGGCCGCCGAGCGCATCGCCCGCGCGGTGGCGCCGATGCGCGACCGGCTCACCCTGGCCAGGGCCGAGAGCGTCATCCCCGGCGCCGTCCGCCTGCTCGACGCGCTCGGCCTGGGCGTTCCCGACGCCGAGGCCGTGCTGGCGGGCTGGGCCGCCGACCCCGCGCCGACCACCAGGGTGTGCATCGGCGCCGACGGCACCGGCCCCGTCACCGTGGACCTCGCGGCGGACGGGCCGCACACGATGCTCGGCGGGGCGACGGGCGCGGGCAAGAGCATCCTGCTGCAGACCCTGGTCACCTCGCTGCTGCTGGCCAACCGTCCCGACGAGCTGAACCTGGTGCTCGTCGACTTCAAGGGCGGCAGCGCGTTCCTGCCGTTCGAGCACTGCCCGCACGTGGTGGGGCTGATCCGCTCGACCGGCGACACGGCGGCGGACGTCTTCGACGAGAGCGCGGCGCGCCGCGTGCTGGCCTCCGTACGGGCCGAGGTGCGCCGGCGCGAGGCCATCCTGGCCAGGTACGGCGGCGAGATCGACGCCTACTGGAACGCCGGAGGGCGGCTGCCGCGGCTGGTCATGGTGTTCGACGAGTTCGCCCGCGTGCTGGAGACCTCGCCCGACTTCCTGCGCGAGCTGGTGAACGTGGCGGCCAAGGGCCGCTCGCTCGGCATGCACCTGGTGCTGGCCACGCAGTCGCTGCAGGGCAAGCTGTCGCCCGAGCTGAAGAACAACATCTCGCTGCGCATCACCCTGCGCCAGAACGAGCCCTCCGACAGCACCGAGGTGCTCGGCGTGCCCGACGCCGCGACGATCCCGTCACGGCTGCGCGGCCGGGGCATGATCATGCGGGTGGGCGGCGAGCAGCGCACACCCCAGCTCTTCCAGACCGGCTACCTGGGCGACCCGCCGCCCACCGGCTCGGCCCCCGCCACCGCCCGGCTGACCCCCTGGCCTGCGCTGGGGCTGCCCAGGCCCGAGCTGAGGAACGCGCCGCGGGCCAGCCGTACCGACCAGGACCTGGCCATCGCGGCCGTGCTGGAGGCCGCAACACGCCTGTCCACCGAGCCGCCGTTCCGCCCCCTGCTGCCGCCGCTGCCCGCCGCGCTGCCGCTGGCCGCGCTGTCGGGGGCGGACGGGGTGCCGTTCGCGCTGCTGGACGACCCGGCCAACCAGGCGCAGCCCGCCATGGGGCTGGACCTGGGCGGGACCGAGCGGCTCATGGTGGCAGGGGGGCCGCAGTCGGGGCGGACGACGTTCTGCCGGACGCTGATCTCCAGCCTGGCGGCGCGCTGCTCGCCCGCGCAGGTGTGGCTCTACGTGGTGGAGAACCAGCCGGGCGGGCTGGGCGCGTACGCGTCGCTGCCGCACTGCGGGGCCGTCATCGGCGGCGGGGAGCCCGACCGGATCAGGCGGCTGGTGACGTGGCTGGCGGGGGAGGTGGAGCGGCGGCGGCTGGCACGCCTGTCGCCCGGAGGGCCGTCCGCGCCGGTGATCGTGCTCGTCATCGACGGGTGGGAGTACTTCGAGGATCGCGGCAGCCCCGACTTCTTCGAGACGCCGCTGCTGGTCACCCTGCGCGGGATCGTCGCCGGCGGGCCTCCCGTGGGCATCCACACGGTGGCCGTGGGCGGGCACGACATGCTGCGGGGCAAGACGCCTGACCTGTTCTCGCGGCGGCTGTTCCTGCCGTTCCCCCGGGAGGAGACGCGGCGGGCGTACCTCACGTCGGGCATGGTGTCGCCGCCCGTGCTGGCCGGACGGGCCATCGAGGCGGCCGGCGGGCTGCACGCCCAGATCTGCCTCCCGCCGGAGGAACTGCCCGCCCCGGCCCACCGGCCCTCTCACGCCCGCCCCGCCCGCGAACCCGCCCGCGGCCCCAAGCCGTTCCCGCCGCTGCCCGCCGCCGTCCCGCTCCGCGAGCTGCCGGACCCGGCCATCGGCGTCGGCGGCCCCGACGTCACCCCCGTCGAGCTGGACCTCTTCGACCTCGGACCGCACCTCGTGCTGGTCTCCGGCCCCTCCGGCTCGGGCCGCAGCAACGCGGCGCTGGTCATGGCCACCGTGCTGCTGCGGGCGGGGGTGAGGGTGCTGGCCATCGGGCCGCCCCGCTCGCCGCTGGTGCGCTCGCTGCCCGAGGCGCGGGCGCTGGCGGGCACCTCGTTCACGGACGCCGCGTTACGTGAGGCCGTGGAGGCCTTCGAGGGGGAACGGTACGCGGTGGTGGTGGACGACCTCGATCAGGTGACCGTCACACCCCGGGAGCAGGGGTTCGACACCCTGCCCACATTGCTGCAGGACATCCTCGCGCCGTCGGAGCTGGGGCGGCGGGCGCTGGTGTTGTGCGGGGACGCCACGCCGCTGCTGGAGGGGCATCGGCGGGCGCTGTCGGGTGAGGTGAGCGAGGTGCTGCGGTCGGGGACGCGGTTCCTGCTGACGCCCACCAGCCGGGTGCACGCCCGCGAGCACGGGATCAACCTGGAGCCGGACCAGTTCTTCGGGGGGCCGGTGGGGCGGGCTTACATGGGGACGGCGCGGCGGCTGGAGCTGGTGCAGTTCGCGGGGGTCTAGAGCTGCTGGGCGTGGCGGAGCTGCTCTTCCATGTTCCAGTCCGGGGGCCGCTCGGACTCCTCGAACCATGGGCAGCCCTTGGCGATCCAGGCGTTCCTGGCGCGTAGGATGCCCGTCGGTGTGGCGTCGTGGTAGCCGAACTCGCTGCCGCAGCAGTCGCAGATGTCCCAGGAAGGCGTCTTGCCGTCCTCGCCCCATGGCAGGCCCGGTTGGAGCAGGCCGCAGACCCGGCAGTAGGGGTTGCCGTCATTGGGCATTGAAGTAGTCCAGGTTCGTCGGTCGTCCATGGATTTGCGGGTCCGGCTTGTAGTAGGTCCGGGGAGCACCCTGAGCATTCATCACGCCGAATTGGTCTGTTTGCGGATTGTAGCGAACGATGTCTCCGTTGGGACGCTGCCTGGTGAGCGTGCCTGGCTGGTTGCCGCGCAGGAAGTCCGTAGCCTCTTCCACATACTCCTTGGCGTTGTTCAGGTGCGGGAACTCACTTCCGTGGGAGCGCCAGTGACGGTAGGCGTTCTGAACCGGCGTCCTGTTGTTCGTCGCGCTCCAGATGGGATAGGGGCTCAACCCCAGCGGGTCCATCCACACCTGTGGATTGACCACGTAGGCGTGCGGATCCCAGCCACCCCGCAGCCCGATCGGGTCCGCGGCCACGTAACACCCGGCATCCGGGTCGTAGTGCCGCAGGAAGTTGTAGAACAGCCCTGATTCCGGATCCTCGTACTGCCCGGGGAACCGCAACGGGCAGTCGGCGCCTGACGTGATCGCGCCCGCCGAGGCGCCCCAGAGGGAGCGGCGCGTGCGCCAGGCGATCTCGCCCTCCGCCGACACCAGCTCCGCGGGCGTCCCCAGCAGGTCCGTGGCGATGGCGTAGAAGCGCTCGTCCACCCACGACCGGGAGCGTTCCGTCTGGGTCAGGGGGCGGAAGGAGCCGGGGGCCCAGTCCCAGGAGGTGGTGCGGTCGTCGGTGGACTGCTCGGCCAGGGTGAAGCCGTCCCAGGTGAAGTCGGTGCGGTGGGCGCCGTCGGCTCGTTCCTTGGCGATGCGGCGGCCCAGCGGGTCGTAGAGGTAGCGCCATCGGGTGCCGTCCGGGGTGGTGACGGCCGTCAGGCGGTCGTCGGCGTCCCAGGTGTAGTGCCAGGTGCGGGGCTTGGTGGACAGGCCCTTGCGCTGGCGGAGGACCGTACGTCCCTGGCGGTCGTACTCGTAGCGGGTGCGGCCCGCCTGGCGGACCATGGTGCCGGTGTACGCGCGGGGGCCCTGCGAGTCGCCGGGCGACGGCCAGGTGGCGTCGGTGATCTGGCCGGCGGGGTTGTACCGGTACGTCTCCGACCAGTCGGCCGCGTGGACGGCGGTGACGCGGCCTGCGGGGTCGAGGTCGAAGCGGCGGCGGCCGGAGAGGACGTCGTCGATCTCCGTGAGCTCGCCGTCCCTGCGGTAGCCGTACGTGCGGCGCTGGACCATCCGGCCGGCCGGGCCCCTGGTGAGGGTCTGGGAGTGGAGCCGGCCGTCGTCGTCCCAGTCGTGCAGCAGGGCGATGCCGGCGCCGAACGTCCTGGAGGTCTCGCGGCCCGCCAGGTCGTGGGTGAAGTTCAGGGTCTGGCCGGCCGTTTCGAGGCTCAGGGGCAGGTCGCGGGCGTCGTACGTCCACACGGTCTCCGCCCCGGAAGGCGTGCGGCGCAGCACCCTGCGGCCCAGCGCGTCGTAGGCGGAGGTGAGCGTGCGGCCGTTGCAGGTCTCGCGGACGACGCGGCCGCGGGCGTCGCGGCCGATGGTGAGGTCGGCGTCGGGGTTCGCGGCGTGCACGAGGCGGCCGAGCGGGTCGTAGTCGAACGTGGTCAGGCGGTCGCCCGCCCGGCGGCCGATGAGCCGGTCCAGGACGTCGTAGACGAAGCTGGTGGACTGCCCGGCGCCGTTGACGCGTTCGGTGAGGTTGCCCACCGGGTTGTGCAGGTAGCTCAGCACGCGGTGGTTGAAGTCGGTCTCCTCGACCAGGTTGCCCGCCGGGTCGTAGGCGTAGTGCCAGGTCAGGCCTTGCGGGTTGGTGACCTTGGTGAGGCGCAGCTCGGTGTCGTAGCAGAACTCCAGCCGGGCGCCGTCGGGGGTGGTGCGGGCCGTGGGGACGTCGAAGGGGCCGATCTCGAAGCGGGTGGGCTCGCCCATCGCGTCCACGTGCTCGACCAGGTTGTTCTCGGCGTCGTAGGCCCAGCGTTCCACCGCGCCGCCCGGGCTGGTGCGGGTGGCGGGGCGGCCCTCGACCGTCCACGTGTGGCGGGTGGTGTGGCCGAGCGGGTCGGTGACGGCGGTGACGCGGCCGAAGGCGTCGCGCTCGTAGCGGGTCGTGGCGCCGGTGGGATCCGTGATCTCCAAAGGGAGGCCGGCGGGGTCGGAGGTGATGGTGTGGGTGTGGCCGAGCGCGTTCGTGATCGTGGTCAGGTGGCCGCGGCCGTCGTAGGTGCAGGTGGTGTCGTGGGCGGCGACGAGGTTGCCGCGGGCGTCGTGGCGCAGGGTGGTCGTGGTGCCGTCGAAGTCGGTGACGGTGACCGGCAGGTGCAGGGCGTCGCGCGTGCAGCGGCGGGTGGCGCCGTCCGGGCGGGTGATGGAGAGCGGGGCGCCCGCCTCGTCGTAGGTGTAGCGGGTGGTGCGGCCGAGCGCGTCCGTACGGGCGAGCAGCCGGTCGTGGTGGTCCCAGAGGTAGCGGGTGGTGTGGCCGAGCGGGTCGGTCTCGGCGGTGACCTGAAGCAGCTCGTTGTGGTGATATGTCGTGACGTGGCCGAGAGAGTCGCCGGCCCGGGTGACGCCGTCGCCGTAGGAGAGCTCGGTGTTGAACACGCCCGCGGACCCGGTGCCGTACACGCAACGGCCCTCCAGGTCGTAGGTGTAGGCGTACCAGGTGCCGATGCGGTCCTGCCAGCGCGTCATCCGGCCGTCGTCGTCGTAGGTGAAGCGCAGCGGCAGGCCGGAGGAGTTGGTCACCTCGGTCAGGTCGCCGGCCTCGTCGTAGGCGTACGAGAGCAGCCGCTGGCCGGCGCCGCGCAGCCGGATCTCCACGACGCGGCCCTGCGACGTCTCGATGTCCAGGTGGTAGCCGCCGGAGTGGACGATCTCGCAGGGCAGGCCGTCGGTGTAGCGCACGTCGATGCGGTTGCCGTTGCGGTCGGTGATCGCCGCGATGGGCAGCACGCCTGCCTCGGTCGTCTCGGCGAAGTGCACGGTCCGGCCGGTGAGGGGGTCGGTGACCGTGTAGCCGTCGTCGGTCTCGCGCAGGGCCAGGCGGGGGCCGTCGTCCGGGTACGCCGGGCGGTCCGGCTCGGGGTACGGGAACGTGAGCAGGGCGCCGGTCTCGGTGGCCAGGCACAGCCCGTCGGCGTCGGCCTCCAGGCGCTGGTCCAGCGTGGAGGCCCAGGAGCGGCCGAAGCAGCGGCCGGTGCGGTACGTGGACAGGTGGGTGCGTTCCAGGCGGAGCGGCAGCACGCCCGGCAGCTCGACGTCGGTCTGCGGGAGCAGCACGGTGCCGGTCGGGAAGTGCACCGGGTCCTGGCTGAAGAACTGGCGGCCGCGCTGCCACGACGCCGTCGCGGCGGTCCCCTGGCGGGCGCCGCCGCTCTGCACCGCCGTGCGCAGGGAGGGCGAGCTCAGCGCGCCCCCGCCGCCGCGCATGCCCAGGGCGCCGGTGCCGACCAGGGTCCCCCCGCCGCCGCGTACCGCGCCGCTCATGCCCATCACCGCCCTGGCGCCGCGGCCCACCAGGGCGATACCCCTGCCGATCGGGAGCACGCCGAGCGCCGCCAGCCCGACCTGCCCCAGCGAGCCCCTGCCCTGCCGGTACTTGTTCAGCGCGTCGCCGAGCACCACCGCGCCCGCCGCCACCGCCACGCCGGCCAGGATCACCCCGGCGACCCCGCCGGTGCCGATGACCAGCACCACCAGCCCGGCCACCGCCCCGACCGTGGCCGCGAAGGACACGAAGTCGTCCCAGGACCTGAACGGCGTGCTGATCGTGTCCCAGGCCTTCTGCAGCCACGACTTGTCCCTGATGCCGCTGCCTTCGAGCGCCTGCTCGATCTCCCGGGTGGCCCGGGTCTCGGCGTCCGCGCGCAGCGTGGCCGCCTCCTCGGCGATGCGGCGGGCCCGCGCGCGGTCGTCCTCCGCCCGGCGGGCCCGTAGCAGCGCCGGGCGCGCTGCCTCCTGGGCCGGCGGGGCCGCGAGGGCCAGGGCCGACTCCGCCTCGGGCACGTCGCGCACCGGGCCGGGGAGCTGCGCCTGGATCTCGCGCAGCGCCCCCTGCGACTGGGCCGCGGCGGCCTGGCCCCGGCGCAGCGCCGTACCGGCCCGGGCCTTGGCCGCCTCCAGGCTGCCCGCGTACGTCATCAGCGCCTCACCGGCGCCCCGGTACGCCTTGCCCAGCTTGGCCAGCTCGCCGGGCAGCTCGCCCAGCGCCTCGGTGTAGCGGGCCGCGTAGTCGCCGCGCATCCGCAGCGCCGAGCTGTTGCCCGACACGGTGCTCAGCTTGGCCGTGTTGTCCTCGGCCAGCCGCGCCTCTTCGAGCAGCCGGCCGGCGAGCCCTCTGACCTGCCCGGGGTCCCCCGGGGCGGGGTCGCCGGCCAGCCCCAGCACGTCCCATCCGCCCGGCATGGCGTCACGCTCCCGCGCCGCCGCTGAGCGAGGCGTCCAGCTCGCGGTGCTTGGCGATGGCCGTCTTGAGGAACTGGCTCATGCCTTCCAGGCCCTGCATGACCTGCCTGGCGCCGTTGTTCCACTGGTCGTAGTCCTGCTGGAACTTGCCCGAGGCCCGCTCGGTGACGAAGTCGCTGCTCACGAGCTGGTCGATCATCGCCTTGAGCTGGGTCAGCCGGCTCTCGATGTCCTCCTTCTCCTTGTTCAGCCGGGTGGCGCTGTTCTCCACCTGCGGGAAGCTGAGGTGATGGGTTCCACCTGCCATGACGGTTCACTCTCCTTGGGGGTCGGACCAGGCCAGGGTGGCGCTGATCGCGTCGAACAGGTCGAGCATGGGCTCGGCCAGGCTGTGGTGCGGGCTGGTGAGCACCAGGTCCAGGACGCCGTGCCCGCCGGGCACGGGGATGAGGGTCTGCATGACCACCGAGTCGAGCTCGCCGGTCTCGACGCCGGTCACGCGTACGGCGCGGCCCGCGTCCAGCTCCACGATCTCGACGCCGCGCCAGGCGGGCGTGCCGGGCGTGGGCGGCACGGCGACGATGCCCGAGGCGATCGCCTCGACCGTGTTGCCCTCGGGGTCGGAGCGGCCCCGCGTGTGCAGGACCATGAGGGTGGCCAGCACGGCGCCGGCGTCCTCCACGTGGTCGGTCATCGCCGCGCCGAACACCGCCCCGTGCCGCGCCGCCAGGTCGGCGACCTCGCGCAGCACCTTCAGCAGCACCGACCGGTGCGGGGCCAGCTCCGGCGTGGCCGCCACGCGGGCGTCCACCAGCCGGGCCAGATCACCCGTACGGCCGGCGCGCCAGACGTCGAACTCGTACCAGGAGTCGGGCACCCGCAAGGTGAATCCGAAGGGTAGATCAGCCATGGGTCAGCTCCTCCATGAAGGCGTCCACGGGCTCGGGTTCGAGCGTGACGTCGTCGATCCGGACGTTGCGGCCCGGCACGAGCCGGGGTGCCGGCTGCTCGACGCCGCCGAAGCTCACGGCGCCGACCTGCCTGCCGTTCGGCAGGACGATCCAGCCGCCGACGACCGACGCCCCGCGTACCTGCTCCGTCGCCCGGTACAGGCCCGACGGCCGCTCCACGACGGGCGCGGTGAAGCGGAAGGCGTCCTCGCCGAACACCAGGTTCCCCGTCGCGCCGTCCTCGTCCAGGTCGGCGGTCATCAGGGCCTTGCCGCCCTCGGGGGCCGTGAGCGTCACGCGGTTGTCGCGCGCGTCGCCCGACATCCAGACCTCGCGGCGGCCGTCGCAGAAGTAGCCGACGGCCCTGCCCTCGCGGACCGACAGCGCGACGAGCGCGCCGCTGCCGGTCACCCGCCCGGCGAAGTCGGCCTTCTCCGGCGTGGGGTCCTGGCTCTGGTGGGGTGCGGCGGCCCGCCCCGTCGGCGTGGGGTCCTCGCTCCGCCGGGGTGCGGCGGCCCGCCCCGTCGGCGTGGCATCCGGGCTCTGCCCGGGCGCGGCGGCCTGCCCCGTCGGCGTGGCATCCGGGCTCTGCCCGGGCGCGGCGGCCTGCCCGGAAGGCTCCCGGAGGAACGCGGCTCGCGCGCCTGCCGGGGCCGCGGGCCGGTCCGTCAGCGCGAACACCAGCGACGCCGCGACCGTCGCGACCAGCACGCCGGTGAGCACGCCGAGGCCGAGCGCCTTCATCACGAGCCGCCCGTGCTGGTGGACAGGGAGTCGGCCAGCGAGCCGTCGAGCGTGCCCGTGCCCTCGACGAGGGCGTCCAGCAGGCCCGCCGCGCGCTCCAGGAGCTGGTTCATGCGCTCCCGGTTGTCGGAGGACTCCTCGAAGAACCTCCGTACGGCGTCGTCGACCTTGTCCGAGCCGGTCCTCGCGTCGAGCGCGCCGGCCTTGCCGCCGTCCAGTGCCGCGCGGATGGCCTTGAGATCCCGCGAGACGTTCGCGGCCTCCTGGCGGTTCGCGGTGAATTCCTCAGCCATTGCTCGTCTCCCCCTTGATGGCCTCGAAGGTGCGCCAATCCCGATAGACGGTCTCGATGATCTGGGGCACGCTGCCGCGGCCCTCCAGGCGCAGTTGCAGCCGTACCGGCAGGCCCTGGCCGTCCACCTGCAGCGTGAACCGCACCGGCCCCTCGGCGGGCAGGCCCGCGTACGTGTCCTGGCCCTCCTCGCCCCTGACCCGGTGGGCCGGGGCCGATCCGCTGAGCGTGCGGCCGTTCGCGCCGGCGGACGCGCTGGTCACGGTCGAGCCGGCCGCCTCGATCAGGCCCTTGATGGTGCGCGGCGAGCTGAGCTCCCTGACGGTGCCCGCCGTCCGCTGGGCGCACGGCTCCAAGGGCGGGTGATCGGCGTCGAACGCCACGCCTCCCGCCACCCCCCTGCCGCCGACGAGGGACACGGGGGTGGGGCGTGGATCGTTCCCACAGGTGAGTTTCATGTCGTACGACGTGGCGGGCGCGCCCGGGTCGAAGCTCAGCCGCCCCTCCGCCACCGTCTGCTCCGTCGCCTGCGTCTCCTCGATCACCTGGCGGAACGTGGCCGTGCGCCGGCCGACAGCGCTCAGCACGTCGCTCGCGCCCGGCTCCGGTCCGCTCCCCTGACCGGAGATCATGATCACCGCGCCGGCCGCCCCCGCGACGAGCGCGATGCCGATGGCGATGCCCGTGAGGTACGCCGGCCTGCGCCAGAGCGGCGTGGGCACGACGTGGTCCGCGTACGGCGCCGGCTCCTCCGGCCTGGTCCGCCGCTCGGCCTCCAGCAGCAGGTCGTGCACCGTGGCGCCGTGGGCGGCGCCGGAGTGGCCGAGCAGGATGCGTACCAGGTCGACGGCCGACGGGCGGGAGGTCGCGTCGGAGCGGCGGCACTCGCCGATCACCGCGCGCAGCGCGGGGAGCAGCCTGTCGAGGTCGGCCCCGTCGTCGGGCTCGCGCCCCGTCGCCGCGAACACGACCACGCCGGCCCAGTCCTTGACGTCGTGGGCGGGGAACAGGCTGTCGCGCGGCCCCGGGGCGAAGAACACCTGGCCGCGCGGCCCGATCATGACGTTGCCCGGGCTGAGCCGCAGCCCCGCGATCCCGCCCAGGTGCAGCCTGGCCATGGTGGCGGCGCTGCCGAGCGCGAACAGGTAGAGCGCCTCGTCCTTGAGGGGGCCCGCCGTCCTGACGGCAGCGGCGAGCGTCTGGCCCTTTCCCAGGTAATCGCGCGGCCGCAGGGCCAGGCCGTCGCTCCATCCCTGAAATTCCATCGCCATCCCCGGGGCAGCCGGTCAGCGCGGCAGGGCACGCTCGAAATCCGCCTTCGCGCAGGTCAGGTGGCGTTTTCGGGGTCGGTGCGTGCCGTTGTCCGACAGGTTGTACGCGGTCGCGCGGGGATGGGTTCAATCGAATTCGTGAAAATCTTTCCCGCTGGTGGGAACCGGTATGGGTCCGGCCGGGACGGCGGTGCGGGGCTGGTTGCCGTGGGCCGGCTCCGGGGCGCCGCCACTTGACCTTGACGCGACGGCAGGGGAAGAGGGTCTGACCAGGTCTGAGAGAGTCGGACGGGGAGCCTTTCACCTGTGAGGGCGACTCAGGCCGTCGATAGCCGTCGCTCCTGATCTGGAGGTGTTGGCTCCCCATCCTGGCTCCCCGAAGCTGGCTATCGCCCGGCGGGCTCTTGACGATGCGTCGCACGCTGCCGTCGAAGAGATGACTGCGCGCGACTTGGCGTGCCTCGCCTAGAACCCGTACTACAGGTCTCCAACTACCTCCAACGCCATGGAACAGGACTATTTGCTGTGATTGTTTCCAGAATAGGCCAGATCAAGCAGCCATACATACTTTGAGAGAACAGTGGGTCCTGCATGACACGATGGTTTTAGCTAGCAAGACAAGGAAATCCTACAAATACTGACCAATAAATCCCTTGGGAACCAGCGGGGCTCATCCGACAGAAGAGCGAGGATTTCCGGCTCCACATTTGACATCTGAGCCCTTGGCAAGCAAATCCTCGCAACATTCACACACTTTAATTACGCTCTGCAGCATTCACCAAATCAGCAAAACCTATAGCGCTAACAGTCAACAATTCATCCACGAGATCCAATGCTTCGCTGCGAGCACCAGAGGTCGTTGCCTGAGCATAGGCTCGCAGAACTAGTTGCCCCACCTCTCTGGCTTCACCCGCTGCACTAGTGGACATATCGCTCGCATCTTTACCGAATAGATCGACGAAACGTCTCGCGCATTCTGTCGCTAGAGTATCTACCCGGTCAGGTGCAGCTCCGAGGGTTATGAGAAGCTGTGGAAGCGCCAAGTGATATGTATCAGATGCGATAAGATCCCGAAGCAAACGGATGTAAGGCCTTAGTCGCTCATCACGTAGCCGACCAGCAACCTGCGCGACAGCCTGGCGAACGCCATGGTCCTGATCATTCATGAGCAACAGCAGGGTTTCTACAGCTGTCGCCGTATCCGTAGACCTCGTCAAATGGCTGGCACAGATAGTTGCAACGCCCGTCCTCAGCGCTGCTTCCTCACTTGAACGTGCTGCCACGAGTAGGTCGCGTTGTCCCCACTCCAAGCCGGCAAAGCCTGCGAGACGGCCTCCGGCCTCCTTGACATCGGCGTGGTTCGAGACAAACATCTGCTCGACAACTGGTCTCACAATATCAACGGCTCCCCCATTCCCTAGATACATCATTAGCCGCGTCACATGCTCGCAGGCAAGCAGTCTGTCACTGGCCTGCACTAGCTCTCCAAAGGCTTCGGTTGCCGCTGGCCGTGCATGACGTAGACAGGCGCTGATGAGATATGCACTGCACGAACGGACTGCGATGGATCGATCGGAGGCAAGCTGGTTAAGGACTGGTAGCACCAGAGATGTTCTGCTACCGTCCTCATCGTTTGCCACGATATAGCCGAGAATCTCGGAAAGCAGACCACGGGCGCTGTTGATACCGTGAGAGTAAACTGCCGCGCTGTCCTCGTATACGGTGTCGTTTTCGGTGTTGACCTCAGCATCGCTAGTGCTGTGACCGGAAACGATCACCGGGTTGGGTGAGGGGTTCAGGCTGCCGGTGTGAGTGGTCGACCGCCCCAGCGGAGGCCTTTCTCACT
>NZ_JBFALF010000040.1:0-97640 GCF_040656115.1 Nonomuraea sp. NPDC050202
AACGCCATCATGGCCACCGCCGTGATCGCCTCCGTCCCCGCCACCGTCCTGCTCGTGATCGCCCAGCGCTACGTCGCCGCCGGCGTCACCGCCGGAGCCGTCAAAGACTGAGAAGGGACCCTCATTTCATGACCGCCGCCGCTTCCGGCCCGGTGTTCTCCCTGCGGGACATCCCGTTCAGCCATCGCGGATCATGGTTCGGCTTCTCGCCCGTCGTGGCGGAGAAGACCTACGCCGCGGACGTGCACCTGGTCTCCCACCAGACCGGCATGCACCCGATCCTGAAGCTGATCCCCACGGCCACCGCCGTGATCACGGTCACCCCGCACCAGCTCACCTGGGCCGGCGAGCAGGGCCGGATCGACCTGGCCTACGAGAACGCCGACACGGTACGCGTGCGCGGCCGCGGCCTCGGGCTCCGCCTGCTGGCCGCCGACGCGGTGCTGACACCGTTCAGCGGCCCGTACCTCTACCGGGACCCCGTGGACGGCTCGTTCGTCTTCACCGTCTACCAGACCGGACGCCGCTACCGCATCACCCTCCTCGCCGGGCAGGCCGACCATCTCGGCACGCAGGCGCTCGGCACCGCCGAACGCGGCCTCGTCCTCGACGGTGAGTGGGAGATCGCCGTCGAGGAGTACGAGACCGCCCGCGCCCCCTACACCAGCACCGGCCCCTTCGAGCAGGTGGTCAAGGCCGCGCGGGCGGACTTCGACGCGTTCGTGGCGGCGGTCGCTCCCTGGCGCGGCGCGCGCACGCCCGCCGCCGAACTGGCCGCCTACGTCCTGTGGTCGGCCACCGTGCGGCCGGCAGGGTTCGTCACCCGCCCCGCCGTGCTCATGTCCAAGCACTGGATGGACAAGGTGTGGAGCTGGGACCACTGCTTCAACGCCATCGCCCTCGCCGACGGGCTGCCCGAGCTGGCCTGGGACCAGTACCGCCTGCCCTTCGACCACCAGGACGCCGCCGGCGCGCTGCCCGACTCCGTCACCCACTCCGAGATCCTCCACAACTTCGTCAAACCACCCATCCATGGCTGGGCCCTGCGCCACCTCCCTCCGGCGCCGGACATCCACGAGCTGCTGGAACGCTGGACCACCTTCTGGCTGGAGGCCCGCCGCGCCCCCGGCCGTGAGCTGCCGCACTACCAGCACGGCAACGACAGCGGCTGGGACAACGCCACCACGTTCGACCCCGAGCGCGTCGTCGAGACCGCCGACCTGGCCGCCTTCCTCGTCCTCCAGATGCGTGAACTCGCCCGCCTCGCTCCCGGCCCGGACGCCGCCGCCCGGTGGAGCGCGCGGGCCGACCGGATGCGCGACGCGCTCCTCGCCGAGCTGTGGGACGGCGAACGGTTCGTCGCCCGCGGCGCGCACTCGGGCCGCACCTGGTCCAGCTCCAGCCTGCTCGACCTCATGCCGATCGTGCTGGGGGAGGAGCTGCCGGAGCCGGTCCGGGCCGCCCTGGCCGCACGGATCGAGCGGCACCTGACCGCGTTCGGGCTGGCGACCGAGCTGCCCGGCTCGCCGCACTACCAGGACGACGGCTACTGGCGCGGCCCCATCTGGGCGCCCTCGACCGTCCTGATCGAGGACGGGCTGCGCCGCGCCGGATACCCGGACCTGGCCGACGAGATCAGCGCCCGATTCCGCGCTTTGTGCGAGAAATCGGGATTCGCCGAGAACTTCGACGCCCGTACGGGGGAGGGACTGCGCGACCGCGCCTACACCTGGACCGCCAGCGCCTACCTCATCCTCGCAGCCGCCCACGAGCGGCGGGACGCAGCCGCCGCGGTCAGCGACCCCACAGCCGCCACGTCTGGTTGAGCGGGCCGGCCTGGCCCGCCGGGTTGCAGGTCCACTGGTGGACGGGCGCGCGGGGCGCGGTGGAGATGGTGCTCACGTCGACGCACTTGCCGCTGTGGCGGGCGACGAGCTGGTAGTCACGGGGGTCGTTGCCCGCGTAGGTGACCTTGCGCGGCGTGAACTGCTGGTTCTGCGCCCCGCTGAGGCACGTCCACTGGCGTACCGGGGCGCCGTCGGCCGTCGAGCTCCCGCTCACCTCAAGGCACTTCCCGCTCTGCTGGTTGACCAGCGTGTACGTGTTCGCCACGCCGGCGACCGGCCGGAAGTTCCACAGCTGCTGATCGCCGCCCTCGCAGGAGAACTGCTGCTGCACGTTGCCGTCCGCCGTGCTCAGACCGGTGTTGTCCAGGCACTGCTGAGAGTGCTGGGCGACGGCGACCGACTGGAAACCGCCGTCGGAGGGCGGCAGCAGCGTGATGGTGAACGTCTCGTCGGCGTTGGTGTGCGGCAGGTTCAGCGTGACGGCGTTGCCGGACAGCGTCAGGACCGTGTTCTGGACGGTGACCGGTCCCTGGACGGCTCCGCCGCCGTTGTACGGGATGCGCTGCACGACCGCCCGGACCTGGTTGTTCTGCACGAGGCCGCTGGTGGTGTCGAGCCGCCGGAGGCCGACGGCGATGTTGCCGGTCGTCCCGCCGCCGCCCACCAGGACCTTGGCGGTTCCGGGCGCCTTGGTGGCGAAGGCGTCGTAGGCCGGGCTCGGCGTCGTCGAGACGATCTGACCGGTCTGGGAGGCGTAGAAGCGGTAGACCCACCATTCGCCCTTGGGCAGGTGCTGGCCCGCGGAGTTCCGTACGAGCAGGTTGCCCAGATCGTTGTGCAGGTTGCCGGCGCTCGCCCAGTTCGCGCGCAGCCCGTCGGCGCCCGCGCGTTCCAGCCGGGCGATGTACCACGACCCGTCGCCCGGGTTCTGCTCGTTGGTGGCGCCGTACTCGTTGATCTGGTACGGACGCGGGTGCGGGATGCCGCGCGCGTCGAGCGTGGCGTCGGCGGCGGCCACGTTGGCCACCGGGTCGCCGGGAAGCGAGTGCCAGCTGACGATGTCGGGGATCACCGTGTTGGCGCGGACGAAGTCAAGGTAGGCGTTCCACCAGGCGTGCGTGGTGGAGGGCACGCAAGCGCAACTGGGGCCGACGATCAGGTGGCCGGGGAAGGCCGCGCGGATGCGCTGGTAGCTGCGTCGCCACAGCTCGAGGTACTGCGCCTGCGGGCGGTTCCAGAACAGGCCGAGGTTCGGCTCGTTCCAGATGTCCCACTGCACCGTGATCCCGGCGGCCCGCACGTCGTTGATCAGCCGGGTGAGGAAGGCGTCGTAGTCGGACCAGTCGCCGTTGTCGCCGGGGAAACGCGAGATCGGATAGCCGTCCGCTCCCCACAGGTCGTGCGGGAGGATGATGAACTGGCCGCCGAGCGCGATCGTCCGCCGGGCCTGGGCCAGCGTCGCGTTCCACCGGCGCTCGTAGGAGCCCGACACCCAGCCGCCGGGCGAGCCCAGTTGCGCGCCGCCGGCCCTCATGTACCGGAACCTCACGTCACGGAAGAAGTGATCCGCCGGTCCCGACGCGTTCTCCGTCATGCCGTAGATCCAGCCGGACGCGCGGTGGGTCGGCGCCCCGCCGGACGAGGCGAAGTCGACGCTGATGGATTCGTCCGCGGCGTGCGCCGGCACGGGGACGGCCGGGAGGAGGGCGGTGAAGAGCATCGCGGCCAGGACTGCCGCGAGGAGTGGGTGGCGTCTGGTGGGCGGTCGTTGGGTGATCGTCATCGTGCGTGGCTCCTTCGGGGAGTCGCGGCCCCGCGCAGGAGAGATCGCAGTCTCCTGCGAGTGATTGCGCCGACTGGTGACCCAGAGATCGGTGAATCGATTCCGCTCATTGGCGTGGCATCGCAGCCAAGCTCCGGGGCCTGACTGCTGAGAGGTGGCGAAGACGCTAGCGAATCGATTCGATCGGATCGTAGATCTCCCGCTGGAGGCTGTCAATGCACGCGTTCGCCGGCTGTCTCGAGGCGGAGCACGATGTGGAGTACGCCCGCGCGAACGGCCGGCTCCACGAAGGCGCTGTCCGCCCCCATGTCGTCGGTGGATGACGACAGGCTCGGTCCGGCACCGCGACTCGTGGCCACACGCATGACCGCGTCCGGCAGCGGCGGACACTGAGGCCCCAAGGCGGGGGCACGCATGACCTGGTCTCAATCGGCGACGAGCCGGACCTGGTCCGCTTGCTCGCGCTGGCGGCGCAGCTCGTAGGTGCCGGGCGCGATGCCGGTGAAGGCGTGCTCGGGGTGCGCGAGGTAGGCGGTCGCGCCCTCCTCGACGGTCAGCACGCCGAGTACCAGCGTACGGCCGGACCGGTCAGGGGTGAAGAACGCCTTGCCGGTCGCGACCAGGAGGTGGGTGTTGGCCTGGGCCTGGCCGCGGACGACCGGGACGCCGGAGGCGGGGATGGGCGTACGGGCCGGCTCCCGGGTGACCGGCACGACGGCGACGTCGCCCTGGAACTGCAGGCCGGACAGGACGGGGATCTCCGCCTGCCGGTCGAGGTGCTCGTCGACGGTGACGCCGAAGGTGGCGATGGCCTGCTCGATGGTGGGCATATCTTCTCGGGCTCCTCGAAGGTCAGGACCGGCGCTGTGCCTGGGCGTACTGGGCGGGGGTGAGGCCGTAGGTCCAGGCGGCGGCCTCGATGGGGTCGGTGCAGTCGGCGGGGACGGTGAGGCCGAAGCGGCGGCGGGTGCCGTCCCGTTCGACGGTGCCGTTGGTGCACAGCAGGACGCGCACGCTCGTGGGATAAACGCCCTCGGGCACGTCGTGCAGGGTGAGCGTCTGGCCGGGGTTGCCGGGGTCGGGCGCGGCCGGCCCGATCTGGGCGAGGCGGGCCTCGATGACGAAGCGGTCCCAGCCGCGGCGTTCGATGGCGCAGCGGCGGATCTCGGCGTTCGGCTCGCGGATGATCTCGTCGGCGGTGAGGGAGTCGTCGATGACGGCCCGGGGGACGTGGGTGCCGTGCCAGAAGTACAGCCCGAACCCGTCGGCCCAGGTGACCGCGGGGCCGTCGGCGCGGTGCAGCCGGCGCCTGGCCACCTCGCCCTCGCCGGACTGTTCCTCGTGCAGCCCGTCCGGAGGCGGGCAGAACAGTACGAAGTTGCGGAACGGCCACCACCACCAGACGGCCGGGGTGGACCGGTGGCCCGCCAGGCGGGCCGGCCACAGCCGGCGGATCTCGCCGCGGATCGTGTCCTGCCGCGGGCCGCCCACCGCCGCCTCCACCGCCGCCCGCACGGTCGCCTCCGCGGCCTCGGTGATGCCGGAGAACGGGTCGCGCGGCGCCGGTTTCGTCGTCGCGGCGATCTCGGCGTGCAGAGCGGTCGCCGCCGCGCCGTGCACAGGATCGTCCCGCACGCCGTCCGCCGCAGCCTGGACGGCGTCGCGTACGGCCTGCCCGATCGTCTCACCGGCCGTGCTGTCCACGGCGCGGTAGACCGAGTCCAGGACCCGCCTGTTGCGGTGGCCGGTGGCCAGGCAGGCGGCGATCGGCGCGGCGAGAGCGCCGGCGAGGGGTGAGGGCACCCGCACGACCCGCTCCGGGAACGGGACCCCGATCTGCCGGTAGCAGGCGCGGGCGGCGTGCTCGAACGCCCGCCTGCCTTCGCCGAGGACGTCCTGCCGTCCCTCGGCGGGGGCGTCCTGCTCGTCGGCCGCCGGAGGGGCCGAAGCCGGTGTGCTCACAGGGGAACCTCCATGCCGGCGGCCTGGCTCCGCCTCAGGACGCCGCAATGTCTACCGTGCCGCGCGGAGCTGTTCACGCCCGCGATCATGCGTCCGATCGGGCGGAACGTCTGCGAACAAGGTCATTTCGGCGATAGCTTAGCGGAGCTTTGTCTTGACATGTCAAGGAAGATCCGTACATTCGTTCGAATGGAAGTCTTGGTCATGGAGGAAGCGTTACGGGCTCGTCCCGACGACTTCGCCGCCTGGCACGCGTACAGCGACCGGTTGCTGGAGCAGGGCGACGCCAGGGGCACGCTGATCCGGCTCGAGCAGCGCCTGGCACGCACCCGCCCAGCCGACCGGCCGGCCGTGGAGCGCGAGATCGCCGACCTCGTCGCCGAGCACGAGGAGCGATGGGACGACGGGCTGCCCGGCAGGGCTCTGGTGCGGTCACGCCGGTACGGCTTCGCCACGGAGGTGACCGTCGAGTGGTCGGACGACGTCCGCGAGGTCGTGCAGCAGGTGCTGCGCGCCCCGTTCGTCACCACGCTGAGGATCACCTCGAACGCGGCGGCCGACGAGGACGAGGACTGGGACGACGAGGACTGGGACGACGACGAGGACGCGTACCTGGACGTGGATCGCGGCGAGCCGCGCCCGGGCAGCCTGGACCTGCGGGCCCTGGCGGGGCTGGACCTCGGCCGGCTCACCAAGCTCGACCTGTCCTACCTGAGCGTCGGCTTCGACGGCGCCGAACTCCTCGCCACCTTGTTCGCGTCGGACCGGTTGCGGGCACTCGACCTGCGGTACTGCCGCGTCGCCGACACCGGCCTGGCGGCGCTCGCGGCCTGCCCGCAGCTCGGCGCGCTGCGCCGCCTGCACCTGCAGCGCAACAGGGTGACCGCCGAGGGCGTGCGGTGCCTGCACCGGTTCACCGAGCTGACCGAGCTCGACCTGCGCTACAACGACCTCGGCGAGGCGGGCGCGGAGGCCCTGCTCGCCGCCCCCTTCGCCGGATCCCTCACCCGGCTGTGGCTGTACGACTCCGATGTGGGCCAGGACGGCGTGCGGAAACTGGCGCAGGCCGCGAACCTTCCGCCGGGGCTGCGGAGCATGTGGAGGTGCGTGTGAGCATCGAACTTCGGGACCGGTTCTTCGCCCTGTCGGCCGGGGACGCCCCCGCCGAGGAGATCGCCCGGTATCGGGCGGAGGTGGACGCCACCGATGCCGGACCGGCCGCGACGGTGGACGGGCTGGAGGTCTGCTGGCATCCGTCGGCACGGTTCAAGGCCGTGCGCTTCGTCGACGCCGAGCACCTCGACGAGCGGGTGCGGGAGCTGTTCGCCCGGCCCAGCGCGGAGGCGCCGTACCTGGCGGCCGTGTTCGCCGATCCGCACGAGCTGTCGTTCCGCACCTTCGAGAACATCGTCCCGCTGGACCGTCTTCTCGAAGCCGTGCCGCTGGAGATGGAGCTGACCGACCCGGCGGAGCACGCGCAAGGGATCTTGTCGTTCTCGCTGCGCCTGCCGGAGCAGGCCCGCGAGCGGCTGACCCGGCTGGACGGCATGAACCTCTACGTGCCGCCACTGAATGCCGCCTCCCGGGGCGGCCGGCGGTTCATCTTCCACTCGGCGCTGCTGGCCGAGGCGCTGACCGCGGCGGTGGCCGACGCGTTGCCGCCGCCGGTGGCCGAGGGGTTCTCGCACGTGAACCCGGTGTTCCGGTGCAACGCCTTCGAGCCCGGTGACGCCAACTTCCACCTGCACAGGGACACGCCGTACTACGACGCGGCGCGGCGGCACATCTCCCGCTACACGCTGCTGCTGTACCTGACCGGCGGCACCGGCTCGCCGGCGCTGGACCTGGTCGGCGGTGCCGCGCTCGGCGAGATCGACTCCTTCACATGCGTGATCTTCGATCAGCGGTACGAGCACGAGGGCGCCCCCTACCACGACGGCCGCAAGGTGTTCCTGCGTACCGAGCTGATCTTCACCTCGGACGAGGTCACCGAGGCGCAGGAGATCGGCGCGCTGTTCAGCAAGGCGTGCTACCTGACGGGGGAGAGCGTGTTCGCGCCGGAGCTGGCCCGGCACGCCGACGCGTACTACAACCAGGTGGCGGCCGCCCACTGGGGCGGCGGCATGGGCGAGGGCCCGGCCCGCGAGACGTTCGTGCACAAGGAGTTCCGCGGGGTGCACTTCGTGGCCAACGGCTACGACTTCTGGTTCCCGAAGACCGACGCGCTGTCGGCGGCGGAGTGTGCGGCCATCACCCTGCTGGACTACTTCAACTGCAAGCTCGGTGACACCGCGTTCCGCGCGCAGTGCCGGACGGAGGTGATCGAGGCCGGCGACGCCGGTTGGATCCCCGCATTCCTGCGGGACAAGCACGGCCGGTCGGTGATGACGCGGGTGGACAAGTCCGCGTTCTTCCCCGAGCCCGAGCAGCCCGATGCGATGTGCTGCCCGTTCCACTCGTCCGGGCATTTCGACCCCACCCGCTTCGACGACGTCATCAAGCTCTACACCGACGCGCAGTCCTTCGCCCAGGCGCACATCCTGCCCGCGCCGATCCTCATGCTCGGCGAGGACGTGGCCCTCGACCCGGACCGGTTCGTCGTCCAGGACGGCCTCATCCACGTGCTCGGCAAGAACGCCCTCACACCGGTGAACTTCGCCGCCTGCTGGAACGACGAGTCCATCCCCGAGGACTACGTGACCGTCGCGGCCAAGGTCGGCGTGGCGCAGTTCCTCGTACCGCCGATCATCTACAACGAGTCCGACGGCTGCCGCCACCTCAGGTTCGACTTCTTCCGCAACTCCTGGATGGTCGACCACCGGCGGGCCACCATCCCCATCCCCAGGATCACCGAGCTGAGCTGGGCCGATCCCTCGGACAGCCACGCCTGGCGGCGGGAGGTGGACGACTCCCTCATCGACGACGACCACCCGTTGGAGGCGAGCGACCTGTGGGACGACGAGGAGGACGACTGGGACGAGGATGAGGACTCCTAGGACAGCGAGCCATACCGACTTCAGCGCCGCTCGGCGGGTGCCGTCGAGGTGAAGGCGCCACGGGTCAACGACCGGCGCGCCGGCCCGGAGGCGGGCGACCGCCGCAGGCTTCCTGGCCCTACCATGAGAGGCAGCAATGGACCAAGGCACCCGCGGCGAGCTCATCAGCCGGCTGGCCGAGACGATCAGGTCCGTCACGGCCGCGCACCCGCTGCGGGTCGCCATCGACGGGCCGCCCGCCGCCGGCAAGACCACGCTGGCCGACGAGCTCGCCGTCGTCCTGCGCGCGCAGGACCGTGACGTCATCCGCGCGACGATCGACGACTTCCTCTTCCCCCGCGCACACCGCTACCGGCGCGGCCGGTACTCGGCCGAAGGCTGCTACTTCGACGCCCACGACCACGCCGCGCTGTGCCGCGTCCTGCTCGATCCGCTGGGCCCAGGCGGAGACCGAAGGTTCCAGCACGCGGTCTACGACAGAGACACCGACACCCCGTCGTCCCCGCCGGCCACGACCGCCTCCGCAGACGCCGTACTGCTCTTCGACGGCGTCTTCCTCCTGCGCCCAGAGCTCATCGACCGGTGGGACCTGCGCATCTTCGTGTCCGTCCCCTTCGAGCGGACGGTGGATCGCGCCCGGGACCGAGGCGCAGCGCTGGCCGGATCCACCGCCGGCACCGCCGAAATCGAACGGTCCTGGCGCAACCGCTACATCCCCTCCCAGCAGCTCTACTTCGCCACAGCCCGCCCGACCGACCACGCCGACATCATCGTGTACAACGACCAGCTCCAGCGGCCGGCCTGGGAAGTCCGACCACACTCATCGATAGACGGGATCTGACAACTGCTCCCTGTGGATCACGGTAGACCGGGCCGACGGCCCGCATAAATGCCCCTTGATGTCCGGCTTTTATCTTCGACGACTCCTCGCGTGCATTCACGGATACCTCTCTTGCCCGCAAAGTGACGGGACCGAATTAAGCTATTCCGGCCTATTTCATTTCGAGCCCTCCGAGCGGCTTGCCCGTCCCGGAAAGAATTCGTCAATGGCGCGGCGACGCGGCGGTCCCGCCCGCTAAAATCGGCTGCCGTTCGCCGCTCACAAGGGGGCGTCTCATGGCCCGAACGCGTCAGAAGAGGCGTGCAGCATCCGCCCCCCGGACCGAGGAGGCCGGGGACGGGAAAGCCATCCGGACGTGGCTGGCGGGTATCCTCAGCGCCGTGCTCGTCACGGCCATCGGAGTCGTGTTCACCGCCTGGTTCAACGCAAGCGGCCCCGACACCGTCGACCGCATCAGCGGCGAGCCGCCGATCAAGGTCGGCCACGTGGCCGTCGAGTACGCCGCACAGGACACGACCCTCAGGAGACCGGTGACCGACCCCGCCGACCGAGCGGTCCTGCTGGGCAGCGCGTCCGGCTCGCGACGCGAGACCGTCATGGCGCGCCACGACTGGGCCCCGCTCGAGACCGCCGAGGTCACCGTCGTCCTCATCGGCAACCGCAGCAACCTGCGCATCGTCGACATCCAGCCTCGCGTCCTGGACCGCAAGCCCGTCTCGGACGGCGCGCTGCTGCTCTACACGCCCGCGGGAGAGGCCGACACCGTCGAGGTGACCGCCGACCTCGACGAGCCCGCCCCCCGCTTCACCTCCACCGAAGACCCGGACACCACGTACTTCAGGAAGAAGCAGATAGACCTCAAGCGCGACGAACGGGTCACGCTCTCCATGGCGATCACGGGCACAGCCGCCTATTACGCCTTCGACCTCCAGGTCACCGTACTCGCGGAGGACCGAACCGAGCAGATGACCATCCGGGGGCCGGACAAGACGCCGTTCCGCGTGACCGGCATCTCGGGCAAGTACCACGCGTACTACACCACCGCGCCGCTCGGCGGCTGGCAGCCGATCTCCAGGAGCCAGGCGTGCGCGATCGGCCGCAAGGTCGGTAAGGCCGGGAAGTGCTGAACGCGGGCGGGCGCCGGTCGGCGGCGGTCCTGCTCGCGGTCATCCTGGCGACCTGCTCGGCCGCGACCGTCAACCACCCCACGAGGGTCCCGCGCGTACCCGTCGAGTGGCGGGCGGTGTGGTCGGTGCCCGCGGACGCCGAAGCCGGCGCGTTGTTCCTCGATGCCCCGGGGCACGCCGTGTCCGGCCAGGCGGTCGCCGTGGCGACGCGCCAGGGCACCGTACGGATCCACGACCCCCGCACCGGCGCGCTCCGGCGTACCATCCCCGCCGGCCCGGCCCCGCCCGTGCCCATCACCGGCGTCTGGATCGCGGCCGGCACCCTCGTCGTCTCCAGGGGAAAGCCGGACGACGCCGAGCAGACCCTGCACGGGCACGACCTGGCGACGGGCGCGCCGCTGTGGCAGCGCGCTCTCACCCTCGCCGGCCCTCAGCCCCGGCTGGACAACACCGGCTTGTACCACGGCCCCCGGATCGTGGCGACCGAGCGCGCCATCGTGGTGTTCGAGCGGCTGGACGAACCCCTTGACATCCAGGCCCTCGACCCGCGCACCGGAACCCCCACGGCCGAGCTGACCTATCCCCGCAGTTGCCGGCTGACCGCCGCCGCGACCGCCCGATCGGTGATGCTGCTCAGCCATTGCGAGGGAAGCGACATCCGGCTCGCCGCGATGGAGCCGCGCACCCTGCGGACCGGATGGACCCGCCTGCCGCCGACGTCGTCCGCGCCGAAGGACGCCGGCCCGCCGATCAAGATCACGGCCAACGCCGAGGGATACGTGCACGCCTCGGCGGGCGAGGACGACTTCTTCTACGGGCCCGACGGCCGCCTGCTGTCCACCGGCCCGCAAGCCGTCCAGGTCACGAACCCGGACCGCTGGTCCCCTCTCCTGTACGCCGGCTCCTACCCCGCGCTGGACGACCACGCAGGCGCCCGGCTGGACGGCACCTGGCCGCTGCCCGCCCACCTGGTCTCCGTGGACCCCCGCACGGGACGCCTCGGCGGGCTGCCGATCGACACGCCCGCCCGCTTGGTGTCCCTCGCCGGGACGAGCCGGGGCATGGCCTTCGTGTACAGCGACGTCCCAGGGGACGGGCGGCTCACCGCGTACCGGCTGATCCACGGGCCCGCCCGGCCGCAGACGGCCTGGCCGGACGCCTGCGCCCTGCTGTCCGCCCGAGACCTGGCGGTCTTCGCGCCCGGCTACCACCCGGCCCCCGGAACGGACGGCGCGGCCAAGTGCGACTGGATACCGCCGGCCGACGACGGCGCCGTCATCTCCCTGTCGGTGGAATGGGTGTCCCCATCGGACGCCGGCGCGCACAAGCTGTTCACCGCCGAGATCGCCGCCATCAAGGAGACCGGCGAGGTGGACCCCACCACCGAGACCCCGGGCTTGTTGTCCTACACCGTGGCCAGGACGAACGGCTTCTACGGCGCGACGATCATCAATGTGGGGCCCGTCATCGTCCGGCTGACCTCGTCCTCACGGCAGGCGGTGCGGCTCATCTCGCCGTTGCTGCGCGACAATCTGCTCGCCCGTTACCGGCCGGGTATCCGCGCCCCCGCCCCCGCGCGCGGACGCGGCTGGAGCTTCCCGACCGACGCGGCCGTCCGTACCGTTCCGGTGGTGGCCGACGGCGTCGTCTACGCCACCAGCGGCGACGGCACGGTGTCGGCGCTGGACGCCGCCACCGGCGCGGTGCGATGGCGCTTCCAGACGGGCGGTTCCGTGATGGAAGGCCACGCGGTGGCGGACGGCACCGTGTACGTGGCCAGCACCGCAGGCAGGCTCGTGGCGCTGGACACCGCCACCGGCCAGCTGAGATGGAGCCGCAAGATCATGGCCTTCGGCGACCTCGTGGCCGCGGGGGGCCGGCTCCACCTCTGGGTCAGGAACCCGTCCTGGTCCTCCACAGCCGGACTCGCCACGCTCGACACCGCCTCCGGTGAGACGCTGTGGACCTTCCGGCCCGAGGGCGACGTGCTCAACGCCGACCCCGCGCTGGCCGGCGACGTCGTCCTCACCGGCAGCGACCACGGCGTGATGTACGCGCTGGACCCCGCCACCGGAGCCAGGAGATGGCACCACCGGGCCGGCACGCCAGGCGACCGCATCCACCTGACACGGGTCGGCGCGACCGTCTACGCCGCAAGCGCAGGCGGCCACCTGCACGCCCTGGACGCGGCCACCGGCCGGATCAGATGGAGGTCGCGGGTCAGCGGAATCGTCGCCTCCCGCCCGGTGGTGAGCGGGGGGACCGTGTACGTCGGCAACAACAAGGGAACCACGTACGCGCTGAACGCCGCCACCGGCACGCCACGGTGGAGCTTCCAGGCCGGCGGCGACCAGCCCGCCTACGGGTGGGCCGCCGCGGTGACGGACGGGCTCCTGCACACCGCCGGCGCCGACCGCGCGCTGTACGCGCTCGACACCGCCACCGGCAAGGTCCGCCGGCGCCTTCCGCTGGGCGGGGGCCGCGGCTCCGGCCCCGTGGCCGCGGACGGGACGGTGCATGTCACCGACAACGACGGAACGCTGTACGTGGTGGACGCCGCCACCGGGACGGTGCGATCGAAATTCTGGACCGGCGGCACCGTGCAAACCGATCCTGCCGTGGCGGACGGCTTCGTGTACGTCGGCAGTTCCAACGGAAACGTGTACGCATGGCCCACGGCAGGCCGTTAGTGTTCCGCGCCTGAATTCGTCGGCAAAAAGATCTACGCAGGTCTCGCGGGCCAAGCCGCCGCGGGCCGTGCCGGTGGTCCAAAGGCTCCGAGACGCGCCACGCCGTGCCGGCTGAACATGGGCCTATGCCGGGGCCGCGACTGTGCCGAGCCCCAGGCGGGAATGGCTGGCCCACACCGTGCGCCCAGGACGAAGCCTCCGGCCCGCATCATGAGAGAACAATCACCAAGAGTGAGAGATTGATTACTTACGGTTGGCGGCGGCGTGAGAGGCGGGGAGCCTTTGAAGCACGGGGACGCCTCACGTCGGGGGGTGTCCAGCATCGTCGGGAGGACTGCCTTGACACGCCATGCCCGCAAGCTCGCCGCCGTCCTGGCCGCCGTTGCGGCCCTGGCCGCGTTCGCGCCGAGCTTCACCGGCACCGCTCACGCCCAGCAGGGCTGCTACTGGAGCTGGTTCAATCGCACCTTCTATCAGCACGGGGATGGTGCCTGGGACTGGAGCGGAACCAGCTATTACACCTGCTACGACGGCAAATGGGTGCAAACGGCTCACCGGTAGCTCGGCAGCGCGCACGACCATCACTCGCCCAGGAAGGACCCCCATGCAGCACAGTAAGCGCCTGTTCGCCGTCGTGGCCCTGACGGCGGCGGGCCTCTGCTCCGCCGTGTGCTCCACCGCGCCCGCGGCGAACGCCATCGTCGATCCGAACGCCATCGCCGAATGCCTCACCACACACGCCATCAACTCCACCGCCGCCGTCGATCCGACGGCTCCGGGGTTCCTCGCTGATACCCCCGCCGCCGGTTGCCTCGGCGCCCGCTGAGCGCGCCACCACCACCTTCACCGGCGGGATCACTTCTGACGCTCACCGGCAGCAGTGCGAGTCGGCCGGGACGCCGCTGACCGCGAAGGCGGTCAGCGGCGTGTCGCGGTGGACGGGCCGCCGTCGTGGGAGGCCTGCCCGAACACCTCGTCCCTGACCCGGGCGAGCGCCAAGTCCCTCGCGAGTCGAGCCGGTGGAGTTGCGGGCGAACGGCGCAGGCCGGGCCTGCCCGGCGGCACCTTCTCGGACAGGCCCGTTCTGGCATCCGGCTACGACGACTTGCACGTCCTCTTGCCTGCGTTGAAGCCGGCGGTGTAGCCGATGTCGTATGCCTCGTCGTCGGAAATTCTTCCGCGCTGGAGGGGCTGGCCGCACTTCGTCCCGGCCTCGAATCCGTCCGAGTAGCCGTTCTTGCAGATCTTCTTCTGACCCTTGGGAAGAGTTCTGCAGACGGGCGGCGCGGCAGTCGAGGTCGCCGCGGCGTGACTGTCGCCGGCGCTTGCAGGCGTCGTGATTGCTGAGGCGTGTGAGGCTCCGATCGACCCGAACACGAGGGTGGCGATCAGCGGGCTGGCGATGAGCACATGGGTTCCGTGCATCCTCGTCTCCTTCCTCATCAAGGCATCCCGTCCTCGACAGGCGTCGGGACGGCACCCCTGGATGGCCTGGTAGGCCGATCCTCATGAAGACGAACCTTGGAGTTTCTCCTTCCGCACCCTCTCGAATGAGGGTGTCGTGGCGTGGGCTCCTGATCCCGTCGCCGCCGGCCGGCGCTGCCTTCCCCCCGACACTGCACGCCACCATGGGACGACGCGTTCTACCAGCGTATTTCGACTTGTCGGCCCGTCCAGACGGTTGACTCCGATATTGAGCACGGTTTCCCCTGCCGGCCGTAGATCTTGGAGAGCTTGCCTGAGGCGTAGGAGCCCTGCCCGTTTACGGCGGAGGCTGGTCATGGTCACCGCCGCTGCTTCCGTCCCACGGCTGCGAGTCCTCACGCGAGGGGGATGAGCCTGATCGTGTTCCCCCCACGCGGTGAAGGCGCGATGCCGGGCCAGGCGCCGCCGTACTTCCGCTGTCACGCGACCATGGCAAGCTCGTAGGCCGAGATGGGACGGAAAGTGGACAGCACTGCCACCAGGTCGGCCTCAGCAAGGCCCGAACCGTTGAGCATGACCAGCGCATCGCCCGACCTGGCGAAGACGGTGATCCAGGAGGACCCGGCGCCCGTCCGGACCCATCGGTCGCCCGGGAGCGACGTGCACCGCAGCGGCACCCCGAAGTTCTCGGTGACCGCCTGGCAGGAATCCCGCGGGTTTCCGGCCTCGGCGGGCCAGACCGTGACCTGGATCTCGGAGAATCCTCGATTCGGCGTGGCGTCCCGCCAGTACTCCAGCCAGGTGGACGGCTCCGGCTCCCGCTGCCCGGCGGCGTTGAGATCCACGTGGACCAGCCGGTAACCCTGGATCGCGGGAGCGATCAGCGGCACGCCGGACCTCTCGAAGCTGCGAACTTCATACCAGGCCAGGATCTGCGGCTTGTGCTGCGCCGCGCCCCAGGATCCGAGGGGTACGGTCACGGCCAGGGCTACCGCCCACCAGCGAAGGGGCGACATGAACGACCACGCCGACAGGGCGAAGCCGACAGCACCACCGGCCATGTAGACAGGGGCGACAAGGGCCGGCAGAGATCCGAGCAGCTCCGACTCCGGCACCGGCACCAGCACCGCGAGGGCACCGATGAGCAGCCAAGTCGCAGAGCCTCCGACAAGACCGGCCATGCCCCAGCGCGGCAGTCCGGCCAGCCGCGCACCCGCTGTGCCCAGGGTTATCGCCAGGAGTAACATGGCCGGAGGGAGAGCGGTCCCGCCGAGCTCTTCCTCCGGCATGTCCACCCAGATGATGGCCGTGGGGACAACGCCTGTCACCAACCCGATGAGGGTCGCACGGCCCAGGACAGCTCTGGGCGATACATCCTGCATGTTCCTATTGTTGCCGCTGGCCATGCCGGAACGCGTTCATCGCGGCGATCCCGTCGACGTGCGGCACGCGCCGGTCCATCACCACCACGTCGGGGCGCCGCCACGGCGCCTGGTGCACGGCCTGGTCCCCGTCGGCCGCCTCACCGGCCGCCTCGATGCCGGGCTCGCCGTCCAGCGTCACGCGTAGTGCTTCGCGTACGGCGTGGCCGTGCTGCACCACGCGGTACGCGAGCCGCGTGACCAGTCGCCCGGCGAGTCCGGCCTGTGGGCCACGCACGTTCCCACGGGTCCACGAGCACCGAAGCGGTCTTTGATCTCGATTTCCAGATATGTATGCGTTTCGCATAGAGTTTCGGCATGGAACCGACACTGGAAGCAGCCATCAACGAGTGGCACGCGAGCGTGAACGACGGCGACTTGGAGCGTTCAGCGAGGGCGGTCGGCGATCCGATCGTCGTCCTGGGCCCGAAGGGCGCCGGACCGATCACACCTGGGCAGTTCGCGGAGTGGGTGGGACGCTCCGGGATCACGTTGCACCCGCGGTCGTGGCATCCGATCAGCGAGCGCCTCATGGTCGTGGAGGAGGACGCCACCTGGCCCGGGAGCAAAGCCTCGACTCGAGTGGCGACGGTGTTCCGGGTAGCCGATGGGAGGGTGACGGCCGCTCTCCGGCTTCCGGATCTGAAGCAAGCGCTCGAACTGGCCTGCATCTGCCGCGAGATGGCGGCCACCGAGTGAGCACCCCCGGGCCTGGACAGGTGTTGTTCGCGTTTGTCCGGCACTGGTCACGCAGGCCACTGGCCGGCGACCACCAGGTGGCCGAACAGGGCCGGCTCGTGCTCGTCACCGAGGCCGTCCATTCGCTGACCCGACGAGGAATCGTGGCAACGGTCAATGCCGTGGCCCACGAAATCGGCATCGACCAGAGCGGTGCATCTCGCCTGGTCAAGAGCGCGACAGAGGCCGGGTACCTGACCATGCAGGCATCGGATACAGACGGTCGTCAGCGCCAGGCGACACTCACTTCATCCGGCCTGGCCATGCTGGATCACGCCCATGACTGGCAGGAACAGGTCTTCGACCGGCTGGCAGAGGGCTGGAGCGAGCAACAACGTCGCAACTTCCAGCAGGCGATGACGGAGTTGATCGACCGGTCCTACGCGCTGGACGCCTGACCCGGAATCTGACCAAGGGCATGCAGGCCATCTGCCTCCTCGTAGGCGATGGGGCTGAGCCTGCCGAGACGGGAGGTTGTAGCGGGGTTCCAGCGGAACACGGCCAGGCGAGCGGTGCGCGGCTCCTGCGTCGCGGACGTGAGCGAGGAGCGCTTCGCCCGCCGACAGCACAGGATCCACGGGCACGTATGCGGTCGCTGCAGCCGGCCGCGCCGGAGCCCGGCCTCCCCCGCGGGCCGTCCTGCGCGCGCCGCCTGCAACGCGAACGAGCGGCGCCGCCGCCACGGGACCGATGCCGACGTTGCCCATGATCGATTCTAAGTCGTGCCGCCGTCCGCGGTCGCCGCCTCCACCACGTCGCGGAGCTGGGAGCGGGCGGTGACGCCCAGCTTGGGGAAGGTGCGGTAGAGGTGGGAGCCGACGGTGCGCGGCGACAGAAAGAGGCGTTCGCCGATCTCGCGATTGGTCAGCCCGCGGGCGGCGAGCCGGACGATCTGCTGCTGTTGCGGAGAGAGGCCGGCGAAGGCTCCGGGGCCGGCCGGGTCGACGTCGAGACCGGCCGCCCGCAGTTCCGCCTGCGCGCGTTCGCTCCACGGCCGCGCCCCGAGCCGGCGGAAGGTGTCGTGCGCCGCGGTGAGGAACGGCCGGGCCTCGGCGATCCGGCGGCGGCGGCGCAGCCATTCCCCGTACGTCAGCCGCGTCTGCGCACGCTCGAAGGGCCAGCGTTCCAGCGCGGGATCGGCCAGGGCCGCCAGGAATCCGGGCTCGGCGTGCGCGGGTTCGGCGAGCAGCGCGCGGCTGCGGTGCACCAGGCTCCGCAGGCGGGGCGAGCCGCCGCGGGCGAGGGTACGGGCCGAGCGCTCGACGATCTCGATCGCCTCGGTGCGATGGCCGCTGCGCGCGGCCGACTCCGCCAGCTCCGGCAGGGCCGGGTAGGAGGCGTGGTAGTGGACGGGGTCGCCGTTGGTGTCGAAGACCATCCGCGCGTGCTCGTAGGCGGCCTCGTAGTCGCCTTCGGCCATGGCGGCGGCGGTCAGCGCGCGGCGCGCGTACATGGCGACCGATCGGCTCTCCAGCGGGTCCACCAGGTGCAGCGCCTCGTCGGCGAGCGCGCGGGCGCGCGCCGCGTCGCCCTGGGAGGCCACGACCATGGCCTCGATGGCGTGCGCGCACGCGACGGCGTGGTCGAGTGCCGCCGCTGCCGGAAGTGCGCGGAGGCCGGCGCAGACCGCCCGGGCCCGGTCCCAGCGGCCGTACTCGAAGTAGGCCAGCGCGACAACGCCACCGAGCCCGTCGGGGAGCGGCCCCGCGGTGCGCCACGACTCGACGGCCTCGTCGAACGTCCGGACCGCCAGCGGGGTCTCGTCCAGCACCCAGGCCGCGATGGCCAGCGCGGTCAACCGTTCGGGACGACCGCCCGCACCGGCATTGCCGCCGGCCCCTCCGCGGTCACCCGCACCGGCATTGCCGCCGGCCCCTCCGCGGTCACCCGCACCGGCATTGCCGCCGGCCCCTCCGCGATCACCCGCACCGGCATTGCCGCCGGCCCCTCCGCGGTCACCCGCACAGGAGCGGCCCCCGGCCGCGGCGATCATGCCGGGCAGGTGGGGCGCCAGCTCACGTCCGCCCAACGGGTCCGACACGATCCGTGCCCACTCCCGCAGCGGGCCGGTGGGCAGGCGCGGCAGGAGCCCGTCGATCTCCCGCCGCTGGGACTCCTCGCCCGAGTAGAAGCGCAGCACCGCGGCGGCGGCGAGCGCGTCGAGCGCGATGGCCGGGTGGGTGGCCGCCAGGTCGCCGGCGATCGCGGCCAGGCCGCCGAAGACGGCGGTGTGCTGCCTGGTCAGCGCGGACAGCCGTCCGACGTGCAGTGAGGCGGCGGCGCGCACGGCGGGGTCGTCGGTACGGGCGCGGACCCGGCCGGCCAGCTCCTCCACCCAGGACAGGTCCCCGGTGAAGACGGCCAGGCCGGCGGCTTCCACCAGCAGCCGAGCGCTGTCGTCGCGCCCGGGACACAGCTCCGCCGCGCGGGCCAGCGCCTTGGCCGCCGCCGCGTAGCCGCCTCGCCTGCGAGCCCCGTCGGCCGTCTGCTCCAGGGCCTCCGACACCTTCGCGTCGGGGCGGAGGGTGGCGGCGGCGAGATGCCAGGCACGGCGGTCCGGCTCGTCCCGCAGGGCGTCGGCCAGCGTGCGGTGGGCCTCCAAGCGGGCGTCGAACGGCGCGGAGTGGTAGATCGCGGAGCGGACCAGCGGGTGGCGGAACCGTACGTGACGGCCTGCCCGGCGGATCAGCCCGGACTCCTGAACGGCGAGCCAGGCCTTGTCGTCAGGGTCGGGCAGCAGCGCCAGCACGGCGTCGGGAGGATCCTCCACGTCGGCGGCGGCCAGGAGCAGCAGGGCCCGCCGGCCGGCTTCCGGCAGCTCCGCCAGCCGGGCGGCGTAGAGGGCCGCCAGTCGCTCACCGACCGGCAGCGGGCCGTGGTCGTCGGGGTTGAGCGAGGCGTTTCCGGCCAGTTCGAGCAGGGCCAAGGGGTTTCCCGCGGCCTGGTCGAGCACGCGTTCCCTGATCCTGCCCGTCAGACCCGGCGCGCGCAGGCCGAGCAGCCGCCGGGACGCCGCGCGGTCGAGCGGGGGCAGCACGAGCATCGGGAACGCCTGGCCGAAGCCCGCCCCCCGACCCATGCCCGGCCTGCCGTCACGGATGCCGGCCGGCGGTGCGCCCGGCTCGTCGTCGCGTACGGCGGCCAGCAGGGTGACGGGGTCGTCGTCCAGCCGGCGGGCGGCGAAGGTGAGGACGTCGGCGGAGGCGGAGTCGATCCACTGGGCGTCGTCGAGCACGATCACGAGCGGCGCCCGTTCGGCCATCTGGGACAGCAGGGTCAGGACGGCGACCCCCGTCAGCAGGGGATCGTGGGTGCCGGGCTCGAACCCGAAGGCGCCGAGCAGCGCCCGGCGCTGCCGGTCCGGCAGGTGGGCCGCCTCGTCCAGCACCGGACGAAGAAGCTGGTGCAGGCCCGCGAAGGCCAGGTCCCTCTCCGACTCGCGACCGCTCGCCCGCAGCACCCGGCGGCCCGCCTCCTCGGCGCGGCGGGCCGCGTACTCCAGCAGCGTGCTCTTGCCCAGTCCCGCGGCTGCGGACAGGAGCAGGACCCGGCCGCCATCGGACGCGTCCGCCACCAGAGCGGAGAGCCGCTCGACCTCGGCGTCCCGCCCGACGATCACGTCACGTTCCGCGGTGGCGCGGGAGCCCGGCGCCCGCTCGTCCACAGGCCCTCCAGAAATCTCGTCGATCAGGACCGCAGCGTCGTCGCAGGTCCGTGCCCCGCCTTCTGCCACGGTAGCAAGCGCGTGGCCCCGCAGCGGATGCAGTCACCTGACGCATACCGCCGGCCACGGGCGGCGGCGCACGATGGACGGGCGGCGGATCTCCCTGCACTCATCACCACTCGTCTGTTTCAAGGAACACTCATGCATGCCGATCAGATCACTCTGGGCGATGTCACGATCACCCGGGTCCGGGAATACTACGGGCCCGTCGAGATGACGCCCGAGACGTTCTTCCCGGAAAGCTCGCCGCGTACGTGGCAGGAGCACGCGTTCTGGCTGGAGCCGCACTTCGTGGACCCCGAGACCCGGATCGTCAACTCCGCGATCCAGACCTGGCTGCTCCGCAGCGAGGGCAGGAACATCCTCATCGACACCGGGGTCGGCAACCACAAGGAGCGGCCCTACTCACCGGTCTGGACCCGCCTCGACACCGACTTCCTGGACAACCTGGCCGGCGCCGGCGTACGGCCCGAGGACGTGGACATCGTGGTGAACACCCACCTCCACGTGGACCACGTCGGCTGGAACACCTACCTGGACGGCCGTACCTGGGTGCCGACCTTCCCCAACGCCACGTACCTCATCTCCAGGCCCGACTTCGACTTCTGGAACCCGGCGAACGAGCACAAGCCGCTGCTCGGGCGGGGCAATCAGAACGTGTTCGAGGACAGCGTGGCCCCCGTCCACGAGGCGGGGCTGACGACGCTGTGGGAGGAGTCGTACACGATCGACTCCAACCTGCGCCTGACCCTCGCGCCGGGGCACACGCCAGGGTCCTCGGTGGTCACGCTCGAATCGGGTACGGACCGTGCGGTGTTCGTCGGCGACATGCTGCACAGCCCCGTGCAGTTCGTGGAGCCGGACGCCAACAGTTGCTTCTGCGAGGACCCGGCCGAAGCGCGCGCCACCCGCCGCAAGGTGCTCGGCTGGGCCGCCGACCGGGGCGCCCTGGTCGTCCCCGCGCACCTGGGCGGGCAGGGAGCCGCCGAAGTCGTCCGCGAAGGGAGCGGGTTCGCCATCAAGGGCTGGGCTCCGTTCGCCTCGTACGCCGAGACCTCGAAGGACGCCCGATGAACCACCATGCGGCAGACACCGTCGTCACCGCGCAAGGCGCTGTGCGCGGCCTGCGGCGCGACGGGACGACCGTGTTCCTGAACATCCCGTACGCCGCTCCGCCGACGGGCGCGGCCCGATTCGCCGCCCCACGCCCGCACGCCCCCTGGCACGGCGTGCGGGACGCCACCGAGCCAGGGCCGACCGCGCCGCAGGCCGAACGCCGGCTCGGCAGCGTCGACATGACCCCGTACTTCGGGCCGGGCTGGATCCCCGGAGAGGACTTCCTGACCGTCAACGTGTGGACATCGGGCGCCCCCGGGGATCGGCTGCCCGTGATGGTGTTCGTGCACGGCGGCGGGTTCGTGGCGGGATCCACGCGGTCGGAGGTCTACGACGGGACCGCCTTCGCCCGCGACGGGGTCGTGCTCGTGACGCTCAACTACCGGCTGGGCGTCACGGGCTTCCTCGACCTGCCCGGAGCGCCTGCCAACCGGGGCCTGCTCGACGTGATCGCCGCCCTGCGGTGGGTACGGAAGAACATCGCCGCGTTCGGCGGCGACCCCGCCAGCGTCACGCTGTTCGGCCAGTCCGCGGGCGCCACCATCGTCGGCGCCGTGCTGGCCGCGCCCGAGGCCGAGGGACTGCTCCGGCGCGCGATCGTGCAGAGCGGCAGCGGCCTGGGCGCCTTCACCCCCGAACAGGCCGCCCGCGTGACCCGCGCCGCGGCCCGCGCTACGGGGGTCGAGCCGCACGCCGACGCCTTCTCCTGCGTCCCCGACGAGCGGCTGGTCGAGGTCATGCCCGAGCTGTCGGGCATCGACCTGAGAACCGAGACCCACACGGACCCGCTCGTCGGGCTCAGCCCGCTCAGCGTCGTGCTCGACCGGCAGCCGGCCGACGCCGTCGCCGCGGGCCGCGGCGTGGGCGTGGACCTGCTGGTGGGCACCAACACGGAGGAGGGCAACCTCTACCTGGCGCCGTTCGGGAATCTGTCCACCTCGACGGCGGCGGACGTGGACGCCGCCGCGGCCCGCTCGCACCCGCAGCCCTCCCGCCTCGTCGAGACCTACCGCAAGGCCAGGCCGCAGGCGTCGTGGGGCGAACTGCGCTCGGCCATCCTGGGCGACGCGCTGTTCGGCGTGGGAAGCCGGCGCCTGGCCGACGCGCACGCGGGACGGGGCGCCGCCACCTACCGCTACTCGTTCGCGTGGCGCTCCAACGCGCTGGGCGGCGAGCTGGGCGCCGCGCACGCCGTGGAGCTGCCGTTCGTCTTCGACGTCACCGGCCTGCCCCGGCTGCGCGGACCCCAAGCCCTGCTCGGGCCGGACGAGCCGCCGTCGGACCTGGCCGCCCGGATGCACGCGGCCTGGGTGGCCTTCGCCGCGACCGGCAACCCCGGCTGGGACCGCTACGGCACCGGTCGCCGGGCCACCATGCGCATCGACGGCGAGTGGAGCGTGGTGGACGACCCGTACGGCGAGGAACTCCACGCGTGGCCCTGACCGTTCTCCCCTCTCCGGCGTGCGTTTCCGGGACAAGGCAGGGACAAGGACGGGGCATGGCCGGCTCGTCCCAGGGCCCTCGGCTTCCACGTGGCTCCCATGACGTCCGTGCGGTCGCGGCGATCAGGCGGCCTTGCCGCGGGCGATGTAGAGGTTCATGCCGGTGAAGTCGACGGTGATGTTGTACGGCTTCCAGAAGCAGTGGGCGAACCAGCCCATCGAGTCGAACCCCGTCCCATAGGGCCAGGGCACGTTGACCAGCTGGTTCGGGTTCGTGTAGCAGTAGACCTCCTTGGCGACGGCGTCGCCGATGCGGATGTCCTTCGGGTAGCAGGGGTAGACGACGGCCGGGTGGCTTTGGGCAAAAGTCCCGATCTGGCGGTCGTAGTCGGTGCGGATCCCCAACTGCTCGGCCGTTTTCCCCCGCACGCCCGTGGCGATCTCGCCGACTCCGCCGAAGTTCACGCCCACCACTCCTGTGCCGGAGCCGGCGGCGCCGGCGAAGCTGCCCGTGCTGTGCAGATACTGCTCACGGGCCAGCCACACCGGCAGGGGCTCGGCGCCCGCCCGCGCCGCGGCGGCGCGTGCCTTCCTGGCCGCTTCGGCGGTGCGGCGGCGCAGGATCAGCTGCCGGCCCGCGTAGTCGAAAGTGGGCAGCAGGTGGTAGAAGACCCACGTGCCGATCAGGCCGTCGTTGTCGGTGCCGACGTCTTCGCCCGACATCGTTTCCGCCCAGCTCACGGGGATGTTACGCAGTTCCATGCCGCCCAGCGTGAAGGAGTCCAGGATCCCCCAGTGCGCCCGTACGGGGCCCATCCCGAAATCGGTCTCCTGGCTGAAGACGGGGCGCACGCCGGCTTCCTTGGCCACCGACGCGCGCATGCTCAGATTCGGGGCGCCGGTGTAGAACAGGAACCGCTTCGCCGCTCCGCCGTTGACCGAGGCCTCCACCAGCGGCATCGGGTCCATCTGCTGGAACGGCACCCGCGCGGTCTCGCCGTGGACCTGATACGCCTCGCCGCGGACCGCCGCGAACCACTTGGCGTAGCTTTCTTCGCCGGCCGCTTCCCAGTGGGGTACGGACAGGGCGAACTTGTCCTGCCGGATGTAGCAGTCGCCCAGCAACGAATGGGCTTCCTTGTCGCCGGGCGCCAGCTCGACGGCCAGCTTGAGGTATTTCTCGGCGTCGGGGAACCGGTTGGACAACAGCCCGACATAGCCGCGCCGGCGGGCCGCGTGCAGATTCTCGGGGTCCTTCCTGAGGATTGCCTCGTACGCGTGGCCGGCCTGGTCGAACTTGCCGGCCTTGAACAGCGCGTCCGCGTCACTGCTGCCGGCCAGCGCGGTGGCCTCCCCGCCCAGCAGCGGCGCGGTCGCGGCGGCACCGGCCAGCACGGCGGCGCCCCGCAGCAGCGTACGCCGGTGCCATTGCCTGTCATCAGCCACGCCTTCTCCTTTTCGTGATCACCTTCGCCGTGACGTTCTGTCCGGCGGACGGGCACGGCACATCCGGCCGGTTCGTCCCGCCCTGCTCGACGAGGGCGACGCCGGAGGTGCCGGGGCCATCCGGGCCGTACAGCGTCGTTCCGGTGGGGGCGGTTGGCTGCGCTTCGCAGCGCGCTCCACGGCTCGCCCGCCGGCCGACCCAGTCCACTGTCGGCCAGCCGTGTCCCCGCCTCGTCCGCGCCGTGTCATGGTCGTGTCACGGCCGCCACCGACGGTGGCAGCCGTCGACAAACCGAGACATGCGGCAGACAACGCGCGCACATTCGGCAACCCATCGTGGTTCGTGATGAGCTGAGGCTGTTCGCTCTGCTGGATGTGGTTGAAGATCGTCCGCAAGCCGTCTCGGCCTCGTCGGCCGCCGCAGAGGCTCAGACGATCGATGTGATCCGCAAGGGCAGCCGGACGTTGCAGCGTCTGCCCGCCTCCACGGGCGCGTTCATCTGGCCGTGTCTCCATCAGCAGGAGACGCACGGCTTGATCCCGCGGGGATCTTCCGAACCAAGATCGAGAACAAGTTCAAGAAGTGTGCTCCGCCGCCCTTCCATGACATCCGCCCGGGAGTGTCGTCATGGCCGCGCTGGAACGGGCGCCGACCCGAGGGCCATGGAGATCGTCATCGGGCTGAGGCCGCCAAGCGGCGCGGGGGCGGGTTGTCCGCCCGGTTCGGCCGCGAGACGATCGGGGTGTCCCCGACATTGAGGAGGTCGCCATCATCCTCGACGCCGCCCGGGCCCTCAGGGCCTACCTGCCCGAACTGGTCGGGCCCGACAGGGCCGCGCCCCTTGACCGCGAACTCGCCGAGCTGCTGGAGCGGCCCGGGGATGAGGACGTCCCGGACCGGCTGGCCGCGATCTTCGAACGGGAAGAGCGCGTCCACGTCTGGGTCGCGGAGTACTTCACCTACGGCGCCCCGGGCGACGTGGCCGAGACCGAACGCGTCGCGCCCCTGCCCGGGGTGCCACGCCCGCCCGGCCCCGAACGTTACGCGTGCGCGCATGGCGACTTCGTCTTCTACCGCAGGACCGTGGCCGCCCTCGTGCCCGAATGCCCCACCCACCGCACCGCTCTGGTGCTCGCGCCCTCTCCGGCCTGACCTGTGCTGACCTCCTTCTGGCAGGGTGTCGGCACCAAGCTGGCCGAACGCTGGGTGGCCGCCCTCGCCCCCAGCATGGTGTTCTGGGGGATCGGGCTCGCCGTCACCGGCCTGGACGCGGGGTCCCTCGCCGCCCGGCCGCCGGCCGTCCAGGTGCTCGTCCTGGCAGGGGCGCTGCTGTTGGTCAGCGCCTCCGCCCTGCTCGTGCGGCGGCTGGTCTTCCCGCTCACGCGGCTGCTGGAGGGGTACGGGTGGCCGGTCAGTGCCCGCGGGCGGCTGCTCGTACGCGCGGGAAAGCGGCATGACGCGCTGGAGAAGGACTACCAGCGCGTCAACACCCGCCTGGAGAGCCGGGAGCTCAAGCCGTTCGACCGGTTGGAGCTGCTGGAGGCGCGCTCCCGCCTTGAGCTGCACCTGCGCCGCTTCCCCGACGAGCCCGACACCGAGGCGCCGCAGCGACTGATGCCGACCCGGCTGGGCAACATCCTGCGCGCCGCAGAGTCCAGGCCCGCCGACAAGTACGGCCTGGACGCCGTCGTCTGCTGGCCCCGCCTGTGGTTGGTGCTGCCGGAAGAGTCCCGAAAGGAGCTCGGCGCGGCCAGGACCGCCATGGACAACGCGGTGGCGGCCATGATCTGGTCGGCGCTGCTGCTCGCGTGGACGCCGTGGACGTGGTGGGCGCTCGTGGGCCCGGGCGCGGCCTTCCTCACCTACCGGCTGTGGCTGCTCGACCGGGCGGCCGACTACGGTGAGCTGGTGGAGTCGGCCTTCGACGTGCACCGCGGCGCCCTGTACGCGGCCCTGCGCTGGCCTCTGCCCGCCGCTCCGGACCAGGAACGGGCACTGGGGGAGAGCCTGACGTCCTACCTGTGGCGGGGTAGCGACGCGGCCGAGCCGAGGTTCGCCGATGAGCCGGAGTGAACGGGAACGGCTGGCCGACGCCCGGCTCGCGACGCTGCTCGGCGAGGACGTCCCCGACGCCGATCTCCCCGCCCCCTCACCGCGCTGGCGGGAGCGGCGCGCGGCCGGGGGACACGCCTACGACGGCTACAGCGCCACCGGAGACCTCGCCCGCCTGGAGGAGGCCGTCGAAGCCCTGTGCGAGGCGGTCCTCCTCGCCCCCGGCGACGACCCCGGGCTCCCCGCTCTGCTCGTCGAGCTCGCCTACGCCGTACACTGGCGGGCCGAGCTCGACCCGGGCCTGTCGGGACGCACACCCGACCAGGAGGCGGCCGACGTGGGCCGGCAGATCGCCGCCGCGAGCGCTGCGGTCCGCCTGGCCGACCCCTGGTCGCCCGAGGCGCTGACCGCCCGGCTGCACCTGGCCAGCGGCCTGCGCAAACGGGCCGCGGACACGGGCGAGTCCGCCGACCTCGATCGGGCCGTGCAGGTGCTGGAGGAGGCGCTGCCTGGCGTTCATCCCCGTCATCACCAGCGCCCGACCCTGCTGAACATCCTTGGCAACACCCTCGCCCAGCGCTACGACGTGACCGGGGCCCGGGCGGACATCGACCGGGCGATCGAGGTCCAGCGGGAGGCCGTCGCGCGAGCCCCCGACGCCCTGGCCTTCCGGCTGAAGCTCGCCCAGAGCCTGCAACGGCGCTTCGACGTCACCGGCTCGCCGGGCGACGTGGATCTCGCCATCGACCTGCTGGAGGAGGCGGCCCGCGGCACCGACGTCCTCACCGGAAATCACCTGGCCTCGGCCAACCTCGCGGGCGGCATGCGCTTCACCCGCTACCAGATGGGCGGCTCGTACGACGACCTGCTCAGCGCGATCGAGCACTTCCAGCGCGCCCGCGACCAGACGCCCGCGACCGCCCGCAGCTACGCCTGGTACCTGCGCAACTACGCGCTGGCCGTCGAGGCGCGCTACCACGTCACCGGCGACAGGACGGACCTGGACACGTCGGTCACCCTCATGGAGGAGGCCGCCCGGCTGCTCCCGCCGGGTCACCCGTCCAGGGAGTCCTTCCTCGGGTTCCTCGCCGAGTCCCTGCGGACCCGGGGCAACACGGAAGGCGATCTGGCCGACCTCGACAGGTCGGTGGCGACCTTTCTGCTCGCGCTGGAGTCGGCCGTCCACCCGGGCGAACGCCTGCGCGGCCTGGCCCACGCCTACCTGGACCGGTCACGCGCGGGCGGCGGCGAACCCGGGGACGTCGACCGCGCGGTCGAGGCCGCCGAACGCGCCCTGACGCTGCTCGGCGACGACGCCGTCCCGGTCGACCGCGCCGCTCGGCTCACCGCCTGCGCCCGCGCCCGCGCCGTCCGGCACGACCTGGGCGCAGAGACCTCCGGAGAGGACCTCCGGCAGGCGACCAGCTACTTCCGGCAGGCATGCGTGGCGGGCCTGGAGGCGGCTCCGGGGCACGCGCGCGAAGCGGCCGAGGGCTGGGGCGTGTGGGCGGCAGGGAGGGGGGGCTTGGGCAGAGGCGGTGGAGGCGTACGAGCACGGCCTGATCGCGGCCCGCCGCCTGGCTGCCACGCAGCTGTCACCTGGCTCGCGCCTGCACAGCCTGGCCCTGCACGGGTCGCAGTTCTCCCGCGCCGCCTACGCCCTTGCCAGGGCCGGCCGCCTGACCGACGCCGTGGTCGTGCTGGAGCAGAACCGCACCCGGCTGCTGTCGGAGTCGACGGGCCGGGACGCGGCCGATCTGGGTGGACTGGACCGGATCGGCAAGGGCCGCCTCCGCCGGCGGTTCTCCGAGGCGGCCGCGCGGCTGCGGCTGCTCGAACTCCCCAGGCCCGAGGGCGCCCCCTCCATCACCGAGGCCGAGGCCCGCCGTGCCCGCGCCGACTTCGACGAGGTCGTGGCCGAGATCCGGCGGCTGCCGGGGTACGAGCGGCTGCTCAGCCCGCCCGACGTCGCCGATCTGCGGCTGGAGGCGTTGCCCGCCCCCGTGGTGTTCCTGGTGGCCACGGTCTGGGGCGGCATGGCCCTGGCCGCCGGAGCCGGACGGGCGCCGGCGGTGATCTGGCTGCCCGCGCTGGACGAAACCGTCGTGCATGCCCGGGTCAGCGCTTACCTCGACGTCTACGGCGACCGGACGTCCGGGGCCGCCTGGCAGGCTGCCGTGGACGAGATCACCCAGTGGTCGTGGGAATCGATGATCGGCCCCGTCCTGGCCGCCCTCCCCGGCGAGGAGCATCTGATCCTGGTCCCCACGCAACTGCTCGGCCTGCTGCCGCTGCACGCTGCCTGGCACGGCACCGGCGCCCGGCACTACGCCTGCGACGACGTCCTGCTCACCTACGGCGCCAACATCCGCCTCCTGCACCGCGAACCCCGGCCGGTCGCGACCGTGCTGACGGTCGGCCCGCCGCCCTCGACGCTGGCGCCGCTGCCGTACGCGAGCCGGGAGATCCCCTACGTCCAGGCCGCGTTCCCGCGCCACCGCGCCCTCGTCGACGAGGCCGCCACGGTCGGGAACGTCCTGGCCGAGGCCGGTCGCCACGACGTGCTGCACCTGGCCTGCCACGGCCTGACCCATCCCACCGAGCCCCTGGACAGCGGCCTGCTCCTGGCCGGGGACCAGTGGCTCACCCTGCCGCGGCTGCTGACCGGGGGAGCGCTCCGGGGCCGCCTGGCCGTGCTGTCGGCATGCGAGACCGCGCTCGCCCATCCGCAGAGCGGCGACGAGGCGCTCACCCTGCCCGGCGTGCTCCTCAGCACGGGCCTGAGCGGCGCGATCGGCTCGCTGTGGGCGGTGCCCGACCTGTCCACGGCCCTGCTCATGGCGCGCTTCTACAGCCTGTGGCCCGGCCGCGAGCCGTCACCCGCGCGGGCGCTGCGCCAGGCGCAACGCTGGCTGCGCGACAGCACCAACGCCGAGAAGCTGGCCGCGTTCCCCGGCCTGCTCGGCGACGTCTTCGACGCTCTCCCAGCCGCCGCGCGCACGCTCTGGGGCCGAGCCCGCCAGCACGCCCACCCCTACCACTGGGCCGGATTCGTCTACTACGGCGCCTGACCGCCTGGGCGATGCCTCACAGGGAAGCGCTTAGCTTCTCCAAAGATATACAATGTAAAGGCGGTCGCAACGTTAGTTGTATATCCGTGGTGATTTTCGCGACGGATAATCACAGCAATCGACGCGTCTGGTGGGGCACCCATGGAGCGCATGTTCGTCAATCTGACCCGCTACGCGATCAGGTTCGTTGGAGCCGCCGCGGCGATCTGGGGCATCGCGTATGCGATCAACGGTGCTACTCAGGCTCACGGATACATCTCCATACGCGTCGTACCGACGCTGGAAGCCGCCGATCAGCTGCGGGTGAGCGGTGTGAAACTTCCCGCTGGCGTCGTGCTCGGCGAGGGGGAGCTGCCGCTGACCGTATGGGATTCCACCGTTGCCGAGCAAGTGCTCTCCCGTGCAGACGTCTTGCTGGGCGGTCTCTGCGCGGGCGTGGCTGCTCTTCTGCTGAGTTCTCTTGTGCATGGGCAGCCTTTCAGGAGGGGCAATGCCGGCCGGATCGCCTGGCTCGCCGTTCTTGTGCTGGTCTCGGGTTTGGTTGGCCCCATGCTGTCCAGCCGTGCCGCAGCGACCGTGCTCGATCGGGCGGGGCTGGCGGCGAACTTTCTTCCGTCGCTCAGCTTGTCATGGGTGCCCATCGCGGGTTCCGTGTTTCTCCTCGCGCTGGCCCTGGTCTTCCGAAGGGAGGAGAAGAGATCCGGCGCGAGACTGGAAGCGGCGACAACAGATCCCCCCATCAGCTCCTAGCCGGGCGCAGTACGACGCTGCCAGAGATTGAGCTCGACCGGCGCGATGCCGGGCCGAGCAGTCCTCGCGCACGGCGGCGAAGCGCTGGCTCATGGCCCCGGACAGCGGCGGCCGGACGGGCACCGCGATGACCCCGGCGTACGCGCAGCCGAAGAACGCCGCGACGAAGTCGGGCCCCGTCGCGTAGCAGAGCAGCACGGTGGATCCGGCCAGGTGGCGGCGCAGCAGCTGATGGCGGAACGCGGCGGGTCCTCGCCCCGGACGGCGTCGAGCAACTGGTCGTGGCTCACCACCCGGCCGCCGGCCAGCAGCAGGACCATGCGGCTCGGCGAAGGCGCTGCCTGATCAAGCCCGGCATCATAGGGGGACCTCGGCCGGACGAGAGGTACGAAAGCCACTTACCGTCCGGAACGTCTCAGCCCGTTGGCGCAAGCTGCGGGTACAGAGCGGTGAGGTCGGCGGCGAGACCGGCCTTGACCTGGCGTGACAGATCATCGGCCAGGACTTCGGGGGCGTCGGCCTCGATGCCGTCCAAGGCCTGCTGCGCGACACTGCCGGGGGAGGTCTTGGGCGCCTCGACGTCGGCGGCCATGTCGGTGTCGACGTAGCCGACGTGCAGTCCGGTGACGTTGATCCCCCGCGGTCGCAGCGCCAGGCGCAGCGCGTTGCTCTGCGACCACACCGCGGACTTGGAGGCGCTGTAGGCCTCCGCGCTCGGAAGCGTGACCCAGGAGAGCACCGAGTGCATGGTGAGGATGTGCCCGCCGCCGTTGCGCTCGATGATGGGCACGAAGGCGCGGGTGGTGAGCAGCGGCCCGAAGAAGTTGACCTCGAACTCGCGGCGGACGTCGTCGACGGGGGAGTCGAGGAACGACGCGGACAACAGGACTCCGGCGTTGTTGATCAGGATGGTCGCGTCCTGGGCCTGGTCGGCGGCCGCGGCCACGGAGCCGGGATCGGTGACCTCCAGCGCCAGCGGGACCGCGTCCGGGTGTGTGACGGTGCGCGGGTCGCGGGCGGTCGCGTAGACCTTGGCGGCGCCGCGCTGGTAGAGGGCGTCCACCAGTGCCTTGCCGATGCCGCGGCTGCCGCCGGTGACGACGGCTATGGAGCCTTTGATGCTGGTCATGAGGCCATCTCCTTCTTGGAAACCGATCGGTTTCCAGTCACCGTAAACCGATCGGTTTCCCTCGCGCAAGTCGAGCGGTAATCTGGACGCATGACGCACCCCACGCCGGCCGCCGCTCCCGTTTCGACCCGTGATCGCCTGCTCGACGCCGCGGCGGAGCTCTTCTACCGCGAGGGCGTCGGCGTGGGCATCGACGCGCTGTGCCGCAGGGCCGGGGTGTCGAAGCGCTCGATGTACCAGCTGTTCGGCAGCAAGGACGAGGTGGTGGCGGCGAGCCTGGACCGCATGGCGCCCGCCTACCAGGCCCTCCTGCTTCCCCCCGCCGACGACGACCGGCCGCCCCGCGCGCGCATTCTGCACGTCTTCGAGAGACTGGAGAAGTCGGCCGCGGAGCCGGACTTCCGCGGCTGCCCGTTCGTGGCGGCAGCGGTCGAGGTCAAGTCGCCCGAACATCCGGCCAGCCTGGTCGCCCGGCGGAACAAGGACGCGCTGACCGCGTTCTTCCGCCGGGAGGCCGAGCGCGCCGGAGCCGCGGACCCGGCGCTGCTGGCCCGGCAGCTCACCATCGCCTTCGACGGGTCGAGCGCGCAGGCGGTCGTGCAGGCGCGGGGCCTCGACGGCCTCGCCGTAGCCACGGCCGCCGCCCTGCTCGACGCCGCTGGCCTGCGCGCCCGTCCCGAGGACTGAACCCGCCGACGTGGCGTGACATCGCGGCCCGCCTTCGACGATCTCGCCGTCGACCGGGCGCTCGTCGTGCGGGCAGTGGCGACTCGCCGTCGCCGCCGCGCCGGCGGTCGCGCCGACGTCGATCGCGGTGCGGGCCCTGGCCGCCCGGCGGCATCCACACTCTCACGCAGGAGCGTGCTTCCGGCTACGGATCCGGAGCCGGTCCGTGCCGCGCAGGCAGGGGAGACGACCGGCATCGGAAGCCCCGGGCGGGGGAAGCCGCCATCTTTGGTGGCCTTTGGGCGGCGCCGGCGGCGGACCGGCGGGTCGGGCACCGCGCATGGACAGTTGGTGCAGGTGATCGGCCGATAGGCGGGAGGGCGGCGTCTTCAGGTGCCGGCCGTCGACCGACAGATGGATGCTGCGCTGGCCGGCCCAGACGGTGACGGCCCAGGCCCACCCGGACGGCCCGACCATGACTTGGCCGGTGGAGGCGATGGTGGTGGCGTCACAGGCGGCTACGACGATCTCGAACTCCCCGCTGCCCAGGAGCGGTCCTGGGCAGCGGGGAGGGGCCGATGATGGTGAAATGGCCGCGGGCTGGACCGCCCGGCCCTACCTCGGCAAGGGGATCGGACTCCACAGAGCGACCGGCGTGGGCGTGGTGGCGATCCGGTCGCGCGGAAGCGTTCGCCGGGCGTGGCCAGCTGTAAGCACTGACACGTTTCTCACCGGTGAACCGAGGAACTGGTGAGCGGCGGCGCGTCAGCCGCAGTGCTCCCATGGGCTCTCGTACCACTGGCTGCCGTAGGAGCCGCCCCACATGATGCACTTGCCCGGTGCGTCGACCTTCACCGGGCCGGCGTAGTAACGGTAGTTGTCCGCGTCCACCTTGCCCGGCGAGCCGTACACCTGCACCACCGCCCGCACCCACGCGGTGTTGCCCGCTGCGCCGGTCTTCCAGGTCACCACGCAGTTGGTCTTGCCGTTGTAGAGCAGGTACGTGACGGCGCTGGAGCCGTAGGCGTGGCTGTCGATGACGTGATAGCTGCCGCCGCCGCAGGCCTCGATGGGCGAGGACGCCGCCATGGCGGGAGCACTCAGAGTGGCCGCCGCGGCCAGCGTGGCCGCCGTGCCGAGCGCGAAGGTCGCACTACGCTTGATGATGCCCAATGGAGGCATTCCTCCTTGATCGTTTCACTGTTGGCGATCAAGGATAGCGGAGCACGTCAGCAGTCCCTCGGCGATGTTCCGCGAGCGCCGAGCGCCGGGCCGCCGGTGCACCGACTCTGAGCCCGTGAGAACGCGTGTCACCGATCCGGAATTGTCGTAAGCCTGTCCGGCGCCTGAGCGGTCTGCTCCGGGGTGCGGCCGAGCGCGGTGTGCTGGTAGCCGTACACCTCGGGGGCCAGGGGTGCGAGCAGGACGTCCACCATGGGTGCTGATCCACGTTCCTCTCGCAGTGCCGGTCACACCCCTTTCGTCGAGTGGCCGGGGCTGCATCATCCGGATAACGATGCGCGGTCGCGACGATCTAGGGCTCCAGGTCGTCACCGCTGTCCGGCATGATCACCTGCCATGAAGCAAGCACTCCTCGCAACGGCGGCCCTCGCCGCGCTGACCGTGGCCGCGGCGCCCGCACACGCGGCACCCAAGGACCCGGTCAAGGCCCTGAACGCGACGATCGTGCCCGGGCACGGCGTGCGATTCACCGGCAGTGTCACCTGGACGGACGGGACTGACGAGCGGGGCGCCCGCGACCTCAAGGGCGTCTTCCAGTTCGGCAAGAAGGACGTCGCCGCCTTCGACATCACCATGAAGGACGGCGACGAACAACAACGTGTCATCGGCATCGGCAAGACCGGCTACTACTCCGGCGGTTTCATCGCCGGCCTGCTGCCCGAGGGCAAGACCTGGTACAAGGAAAAGAACCGCGGCATGCCCGACTCGTGGTCGCAGTTCATCAACCCGGCTGAGGCGAAGACCCTGGCCCGGTTGCTCAAGAACGGCACGACCAGGGGCGACACCGTCTCCGGCTCGATCACCGTCAAGGAGCTCAAGGCTGTCTCGGCCTGGGTGTCTGCCGCCAGGATCGGCAAGGAGCACGACGGCGTGAAGATCTCCTACACGCTCACCCTGTCCTCGGCGGGCCTGGTCAGCCGGGTGAGATCCACCTACGCGCTGGCAGAGGACGGGACGACCTACACCAGCACCGTGGACAGCCGTTATACGGGGTGGGGCGGCAAGGTGTCGGTCAAGGCGCCGGCGCCCGCCACCGTGACCACCAAGCTTCGCTGACCTTCGCGTCCCATCGCCTGCGCTTCGGCCAGCACCGCAGCGCGGGCGGTGACTCACCTGGGAGCGGACCGGCCTCCCGCCGGCTCAGGCGGCGATACAGCTGGGCGGCGGGTGCGTGCGGAGAGGCGATCAGCCGGTCCCTGGGCCAGCCACCCCGCACACTTCCAGCACCCGTACCGGCAGGTCACCCGACGAAGTGGACGGCAGCCCGCGGCCCGCGAACCAGTCGCCGAGGATGCCGTGCGCGCCGAACGCGCCGGCCTTGTCTCGGACACACGACCTCCTCTGCAGTGGTGCGGTTACGCGCCATCGGCCGGCGCCACCTGTACGTCACCGGCTGATCACAACTGGTTACAGCCGCTCTGTACGGGCTTGTACGGATGATTCGGCGGCCGTTGTGCACCGGGGGCATGACGCCTCACGGTCGGCGTATCGGCGGCCGGTATCCGGAGCCGACCACCCTCACCCTGATCACGGACAAGTCAGTCGAACCTCACGGAGGGTCCACGCCAATGACAGCATCGATTTCCGCTCACGGCCGGCTCGACGTGCGGCGAATGCGGCGGATACGGCGGCGAGCGGCATCGTTCATCGCGTCCGCGCTGATTGCCGCGGTCGTTCTGCCCGCTGACGCGGCCCGCGCCTTCGCGGACGTCGCCGTGAACCTGCAACTGTTTGGCGCCTACGGCTCTGTGAGCGTCCACGTCAACGGATCACCGGCCGGCACCTGCTCCGTCTCGAACTGCCTGCACATGGTGCCCGTCGGATCAACCGTGCGATTGATCCCCGACGGAGATATCACATCCTGGGGTCACGGGCCCTGCCAGTACGTGTTCGGCACCCAGCCCTGCGACTTCGCGGCGCTGTCCAACACCAGCTTCCAGGTGGTCTTCCTCGGCTAGGACGTTCCCTTCCCGGCCTTTCGCCCGCCGGACACCGCCGGTCGTCCACCTTTCCATGGATCCTTGGACATACCACTGCTATACCGCCGGTGTTTAGCATCCTTCGCGGTGCTCTGATCACAGGCGGAGCACCGCGAAATTCTCGTTGACTGACAAGGATCGAATCTCATGCGCAAGCTCTCCCCTTCGAAGAAGCTCGCCACCGTTGTCGGGGTCGCTGCGGCCTTCGCCGTGCTGACGCCGGCCACGACCGCCACGGCCTCCACCACCGCCTCCTCGAGCGTCTCTTCGGCCGGCTGCAAGGACAAGTGGAGCAAGCTGAACACGAAGGACGGCTTCGTCAGCTACGTCCTGAAGCTCTGCAGCAACGGCTACGGCGAGGCGCGCGGCAGCGTGACGGACACCAAGAACGACGCCTGGACGACCGTGGTCGAGGTCTCCTTCAAGAAGAGCAACGGCAACGAGATTTACGGTGAGTACAAGGAGGCCGGCCGGAAGAAGGGCCACAAGAGCTTCAAATGGTCCACGACCCGCACCAACCTCGACCGGATCACGATCAGGGCCAAGCGCTGCCTCCCGAGCACGATAGTGTGCAACAACACCAAGACCTACACGCTCTACCCCTGATCTGAGGCGTGGCAGTCGGGTCGCCAACAGTGTGAGTTTCGGCGAGAAATGCCGAGAGCTTTCGGAGCCATCGGGCCGCGCGTACCTGCGTGCAGCCGCCGCGGCGAAGCTCCTGCGGTTGGCCGCCTCACCTACGGCGCGAACCATCCGGGCCGCAGGACGACCGTCACCGACGTGCTCGCCCGACGGCAGGTGCTTTCCTCGCCCGCCCTGGAGTTCCAGACACTCGCCAACGAGACCGCGCGCCGCCTCCTGCGCTCCACGGAACCGCTGCTCAGCCGCGCCGTCGTCGCCAACGTGGTGCTTCCGGAGCTACAGGTCCGGGACCTGACCGCCGCCACGGTACATCCCGGCGATCCCCGCGGGCTCTTGTGACGGCCTGAGGAATTCGGGCGGCCATTCGTTGTCCGCGAAGCTGCAGGCGCGCTCTCCCTCCTAACGTGGAGACCGAACCGGGAGAGGTTCGGTCGGGACAGTAGTCACGCGGCGGCGCCTGATCCGGAGTTCCGGGCGGGCGCCGTACGTATCGTGAAGGAGACCGGCAAGCCAGTCGTGCAGGTGGCGAGGGACCGGGGTATCAGCCCGTACCGGCCCGAGCGGGCGGTGGCTGGTGGGCGAGCCGACGCCGCCGCGGTCGGGCAGGCCGGGGGCGACAGCTCGCTATCGCAGCGAAGCCACCGTGAACGCGACCATGGGGACGTCAGCAGTCAACCCGGAGAACGCCGCGCCGCCAGCGATCAACCGGACGGAGAGCGCGGGACAGGCGCCGCAGGGGCGAGCCGGCCATGATCTCCCCGAGCTCGCCCCTTCGCGCACCCTTCTGGGATGCCTTACCAGGCGATGGGGCCGAGGCGATCGATGAAGATCCCGGTCGGCCCGTCGGAGGCGAGCGTCGCGAGCTCGATGATCGGATCGCTGCCCTCGGTGACCGTCAGCTCGCCCGTGTGGATGTTCATGTCGGTGGCGGTGAACCTGCCTTTGGCGACCTCGCCAGGGGTCACGGCGTTGAACTTGATGGCCGGCAGCGCCTGGGCGTATCGGACGGTGATCATGTTCAGTGCTGCCTTCGACGAGGTGTAGGCGAGTTCGTACATCGTCGAGACGGCTTGCCCGGGGTCAGTCACGACCGCGATGGACCCTCCGGCGCCGGTGACCATCACCACCCGCGGGTTATCGGCCGCCTGCAACAGCGGCAGGAACGCGTGCGTGACCCGGACCGGCCCGTACACATTGGTGTCGTAGACGGCGTGGATGTCCTTGGCCGTCGCGTTCGCCGGGTTGACGCCGCCGCCCGGCGTGCCGGCGTTGTTGATCAGCACGTCCAGCCGGTCAGTGTGCTCCCGGACCAGCCGCTCAGCCCCGGCCACCGACTCCTCCGAGGTCACGTCCAAGGGAACCATGATGACGTGTGCGCCGTCGGCGGCCAGCTTCTGCGCGGCGGCCCTTCCCCGGCCCTCGTCGCGTGAGCCGAGGAAGACCCTCCAGCCCAGCTCCCCGAGCCTGCGCGCCGTCTCGTAGCCCAGGCCTTTGTTCGCTCCAGTGATCAATACGGAGGTCATGTTCTCTCCTGACGTCGGTGTACCTGCGGCCATGTGACACTGCCGACCTGATTTCTGTGACTCTGCCGAGGTGTGATGTAGGCCACCGGCTGTGGTTGTCACAAACCGGCGGAATCGGCGTCCGCGGGCTGAAGGCGTCCAGCGGCGGCCCACTTGTAGGTGAGCTGCCACATACAGTCATCCAGCGCGCGCCGGCCAGGCGGTGAGCCGGGCCTGGACCTGCTCGGTCACGGCTCGGCAGGCGTCGCAGGCGAGGAAGGAGGTGCGGCTGGTGCGGTCCTTGCCGCGTACGTCGCTGTGGGCCATGTCACATGCGGTTTCTGTCAGCAATCGGGACGCTGTTCCGCTCAACCCACCGGGAGCACATGAACCGACAGGAGCGACACATGAAGCACCGCATCGTCGTCCTCGGCGCCGGTTATGCCGGGGCCTACGTGGCAGGGAACCTGGCCCGCCGGCTGTCCCCGGCGGACGCCGAGATCACCGTGGTCAACGCTGAGCCGGACTTCGTCGAGCGGCTGCGGCTGCACCAACTCGCGGCCGGCCACGAGATCAAGGCACAGAAGCTCGCCGACGTCTTCGCCGGAACGGGGATACGGCTGCGCCTGGCCCGGGTCACCGCCGTCGACCCCGAGCGTCAGGTCGTCGCCGTGGCCGACGCCGACGGTGGCGGAGAGCTTGGCTACGACACGCTCGTGTACGCGCTCGGCAGCCACGTCGCCGACGGCGGCGTCCCCGGCATGGCCGAACACGCCTTCCACGTCACCGGCCGGCCCGCGGCGCTGCGCCTGCGCGAGCGCCTGGACGCCCTGGACAGGCGGGGTGAGGGCGGGAACGTGCTGGTCGTCGGCGACGGATTGACCGGCATCGAGACCGCCACCGAGATCGCCGAAGCCCGGCCCGGCCTGTCGGTGACGCTGGTCGCCCGCGGCGAACTGGGCGCCCGGCTCTCCGCCGGAGCCCGCGGCCACCTGCGCCGGGCTTGCGACCGGCTGGGCATCACCGTCCTGGAGCGCACCAGCGTCGAAGCCGTCGAAGCGACGCGGGCGCTGTGCGCCGACGGCACCGCCCTGGCCTGCGACGCCACCGTGTGGACGGCCGGATTCGCGGTCAACCCCATCGCCGCCGCCGGGCTGGAGGTCACCGAGAACGGCCGGATCGTCGTCGACCGCACGATGCGGTCGCTCTCTCACCCGAACGTCTACGCCGCCGGCGACAGCGCCTACGCCATCGGCGACAACGGCCGGCCGCTGCCGATGTCCTGCGCTTCGGCGGGCTACACCGGCCGGCAGGCCACGGACGCGATCGTGGGCCGCCTGACCGGCCGCGAGATCGCGAACACCAAGCTGGTCTACCCGGGCAACCACATCAGCCTCGGGCGCCGGGACGGGATCTTGCAGCCGGTCGACGAAGAAGCGCAGGCAAAGCCGATGTATGTGGGCGGCCGGAAGGCCGCGCGGATCAAGACGGGCATCCTCAAGATCTCGCTGTGGGGCATCTCGCCCCCCACCTTCGCCCTGCCCGCGCGCAAGCGCCGCCTGGCCGCCACGCCGGGGCCCCGCGACGAACCGGTGACGAACCAGACCTTGCTCATGGTGTCCTACCGTTCTCCCCGCGGTGGCGGTTGCGCGGCGGTCACCACGCAACGGGGCCAAGCTGATCACTCCTGAAGCCGTGGTGCCGCGTGTATCGTTCGCGTGGCGTTCTGACGTCCATGGAGACACCGGCTATCCGACCCCCGTGACGGCGCGGTCATGTGACGTACGCCACCGATCCGGGGTGTCACACGGCCATGAGGGCCGGTGTCTTGTGCGCAGAGCAAGGTGAGAAGCGAATACAGGTAGGAGCCGGCAATGAACGAGCGCAGCGAGCCAACGACGGGCGCAGCGCAGCCGCTCGCTGACGGCGGCCGGATGGACGCCGCCACCGAGGCGTTCGTCGCCCACCGCAACCTGCTGTTCACCGTCGCCTACGAGATGCTCGGCTCGGCGGCCGACGCCGAGGACGTCCTGCAGGAAAGCTGGCTGCGCTGGGTCAAGGTCGACGTCGGTCAGGTGTCCGACCAGCGTGCCTATCTGGTCCGGATCACCACCCGGCAGTCGCTCAACCGGCTGCGCAGCATGAAACGCCGCAAGGAGGCCTACGTCGGCCCCTGGCTGCCCGAGCCGCTGCTCACCACGCCGGACGTGGCCGAGGACGTCGAGCTCGCCGAGAGCCTGTCGATGGCGCTCATGTTCGTCCTGGAGAGCCTCTCGCCGACCGAACGCGCCGTCTTCGTGCTGCGCGAGGTCTTCGACGTCAGCTATGAGGAGATCGCCGCCGCCGTCGACAAGAGCCCCGCGGCCGTCCGCCAGATCGCGCACCGCGCCCGCCGGCACGTCGAGGCCCGCCGTCCCCGCGAGGCGGTCTCCCCGAGCCAGGCCCAGGCGGTACTGGAGTCGTTCCAGCGCGCGCTGGAAACCAGAGACCTGCAGGGCCTGCTTGACGTTCTCGCCCCTGAGGTCGTCCTGGTCAGCGACGGCGGTGGCGTCAAGAAGGCCTCGCCGCGGCCGATCAGCGGCGCCGGCAAGGTGGCTCACATGATCGTCAGCGGCCTCGGCAAGGCCGGCATCACCCTCACCGGCGACTCCACCGTGGTCAACGGCGGCCCGGCGCTCGTCCTGCGTCTGGACGGCGAGTTCGACGGTGTCCTGGCGATCCGTGTCGAGGGCGCCCGCATCACCGGCCTCTACTACGTCCGCAACCCGCACAAGCTGACCCGCCTCGCCTCCGAGACCGTGCTCACCCTGCAATGAACAAGCCCGCCCACCGAAACACCACTCACCCACCGCCCCACGCCGGAAGAAGAGGATCACACGCCATGGCCGGGCAGGCGACCGCAGCGCGCGGCGGCCTCACGTTCCTGAAGACTGCGGTCGCCGTGCAGACCTTGAGCATCTTCTTCCAGGCGGTCACCGCAGGAATGCTGCTGTCCTCCTCTCACGGCGCGCTGCTGCACGATGTCGGCTCGCGCGTGATGTGGGGCGCGTCGCTGCTGTACGTGCTCGCCGCGATCCTGGCCTGGCGCCCGGGCGGCGGCACACCCCGCCCCATCCTGTACGCCACCGTCTTCCTCGCCCTGGCCTCGGTACAGGTCGCGCTGGGCATCGCGGGCATGGCCTCGCTCCATGTCCCCCTGGGCGTCTTGATGTTCGGCCTCAGCACCCTGGCACTGGGCCAGGACCACCCTGTTGCGCTCGAACGGTCACCGGCCGCTCGATCAGGCACTTCGCGGCCTGGTCACCCGTTACGGCAAGACCGCCGCTTCCTGCGTTGCCGTCGTCACCATGGCCTGCCTCCTGCGCGGGCTGTGATCATTCGAAGACAGGTCCTAGGCTGGCGCGGGTGACGGGATCGGCGGCGGGCGCGCGGACGCAGGAGCAGATGCGGCAGCGGAACCTGAGTGAGGTGCTGCGGTGCGTCCACAAGGACGGGGCGGTGTCACGGGCCGCGCTCAGCCGCCGGATGGGCCTCAACCGCAGCACCATCATGGACCTGACCGCCGAACTCGCCGCGGCCGGGCTCGTCCGCGAGGGCGCCCCCGTCGGGCGGGGCCGCGCCGGGCGGCCGTCCATCGTCGTCATGCCCGAGCGGGGGACGGTGTACGGGCTCGCCTTCGACGTCGCCGTGGATCGGCTGCTCGCGGCCCGTGTCGGGCTCGGCGGCCAGGTCCTCGACCGTCGCGAGGCCGTGCGCGCCCGCGCCGGGGTCGACCTGGAGGACGTCGTCGGCGTCCTCGCCGCCTTCGGCCGCGAGCTGGTCGTCGGCGCCGGTCCGGGCGCGTTGTGCGTGGGCGTCGGCGCGTCCTACTGCGGGTTGATCAGGCGCGTCGACGGCACGGTCCGGTACGGGCCGCACCTCGGCTGGGTGGACCAGGCGTTCGGCGCGGAACTCGGCGCCGGGCTCGGCCTCGGCCTTCCCGTCGAGGTGGGCAACGAGGCGCACCTGGGTGCGATCGCCGAGCACGTGCGCGGCGCGGGATCCGACGTCGACAACCTCATCTACCTGCACGGGGACGTCGGGGTCGGCGGCGGGATCATCGTCGGCGGCAAACTCCTGGACGGCGACGCAGGCTACGGCTGCGAACTCGGGCACATGCTGGTCAACCCGTTCGACGGGCGGCCCTGCCTGTGCGGGTCGCGCGGCTGCCTGGAGGCCGAGGTGGGGGAGGAGGCGCTGCTCGACTACGCGGGACGGTCCGACGAACTCGTCGGACGCGACGGCATCCGAGCCGTCGTCGCCCTCGCCGGGACCGGCGACGCCCGAGCGCGGGACGCCCTCGACCGCGTCGGCGACTGGCTCGGCGTCGGCGTCGTCAACCTCATCAACCTGTTCAACCCGGCGCTCGTGGTCTTCGGCGGGATGCTCCGCGATGTCTACCCGGGCGCCGCGCCGCGCGTTCACGCCCGGATCGACGCGCATGTCCTGCCGGTGTCGCGCGAACGTGTCCGCCTGGCCGTGACGGCCCTCGGTGACGACACCACGCTCGCCGGGGCTGCCGAACTCGCCTTCGCCAAACTCCTGGACAACCCCCTCAGCACGTTGGCCGCCCTACGCTGATCCCGGTCGCCTTCGCGCACCCCCGCACCTGGGTGCCGGCATCCATGCCGCCGCTTTCCGCCGGCGTGCTCTCATCGTGCGGACCACAGGCACGGCAACGCAGGAGTCGAGGAGTCGGACGATCCAGGCCCCGGGGCGGCCGGGATCGTGATCTTCGTGGGCGCGCACAGGCCGCCGACGTGAGCCGCTTCTGGGCTGTCCCGGCACGGCCGCGGTCCCGCTGAGCGGAATTCACCAAGCGCTTGTTGACAGACGATCTCCGAAATTCATACTGATGAAGGTCAAGTGGATGAAGGGTCGTGAGCGGCGGCGTCGTCGGTCGACTCCTCCGCGCGCGGCCCGCGGTCTCCGGAAGGACGTACCCCCACATGAGCGTCTCGCGTGTCGCGATCATCTCGGCGTTATGCGCCGCGGCCCTGGTCGCCTCGTCGTACCCGGCCCTCGCCGACCAGCGCGAATCCGCGCCCCCACCGCAGCCGACCAGGGAGGTGAACGCGACCGGCCCCGGGCTCTACATCCCGGGCACCCGCACCTTCACGCTCCCGGAACGCGCCGAGTTCACCGGCGTCCTGGACCGGGTCTACCGGCTCACCGGGCAGAAGAACGGCGGCTTCAAGGAAGCGCCGGGCCCGCGATCGGACCTGTCCGTCTTTGGCCCGGGATGGCGGGCCGACTTCCTCGGCGGCCTGACGAGCCGCCGCCTCGACCTGAACGACGACCAGGCTCAGGCCACTGACCTGGACGAAGGCGAGACCACCCGGTACACCCGGCAGCGGGCCGAGGCCGGCAGCCGTACCTACGCCTCCGCCACCGGCTCCGTCCTGACCGTCAAGGACGGGGACGCCGACGCGACAGAGACGCTGGCCCAGGCGACCGCCTCGGGCACCGCCGGTGGCTCCGGGATCAAGCCGGCGGACCTCGACGTCGTGCTCACCTGGCGTCAGATCGCCGGCGCCTGGCGCGTCACCTCCGTCGCGACGGCCGCGTACGGTACCTCCACCGTCACCTACGACGACCAGGGCCGCGTGACCACCATCACCGACCTCGACGCCGGCAGCGGTCCCGAGACGACCATCACGCTGACGTACGCCGAGAAGACCACCGCCACCGCGGACCGGCCGGGCGACTACGCCGGCCGCCTCGTCTCCGCCGAGAGCAAGTCCAAGCGCGCCACCTACGCCTACGACCCGCAGGGCCGGCTGCGCAGCGCCACCCTTGACGACGGCACGACCTCGGCCACCACGACCTACGCCTACGACCGCGCCGGCCTCCTGACCCAGCTCACCTCACCCAGGACCGGCAAGTGGAGCCTCACGTTCCCGGCCTCGGGCAGCAAGCCGAAGGCCGCCATGGTGGCGCCCGCCTCCGCCGGGCCCGGCGTCCTCAACTACCCGCCGACCTGCCCGTACGCGTCGCAGTGGATGTGGCACACGCAGGCCGAATGCGTGGCCGACTACGTCGCCCACTACGGCTGGCAGCCGCCGAGCTCCCGGATCACCAGGACGAACCACATCGTCATGGGCATCGACTACGACCACTGCAGCTCGCCGACCGGAGACACGCCCGGCGGGTACGACTTCACCGTCCCCTGCGACATGCACGACTACGGGTACGGAGTCATCGGCAACTCCTACAAGCTGTCGAGCGTCACCCACCACATGACCCCCGACAAGAAGTCGGCGGTGGACGACGTCTTCTACACCACGATGCGCGACTACACCTGCCCCGCCTACGGCTCGCCCCTGGGCTGCACCACCTGGGCGTGGGTGTACCGCCAGGGCGTCCGCCTCGGCGACCCGCAGAACGGCGCCAACGCCACCACGGGCAACCCGCCCGCCCTCGCGGACGCGAGGTCATAGCCGTCCCCGCCCCCGCCGGCGCCCCGGCGGGGGCGGTCCCCGGGTGAGAGGATCAGGGAAGAGATGAGGAGAAGGGCAGTGGCGACGTGGGTCGCGGGGAGTTACGCGGCGCTCGTGATCCTGCTGGGCGTCGTGGCCTGGTTCACCTCACGCAGCGGCGTGCCCGACGTCTTCACGATGATCCAGACGGTGATCACGCTGCCGCTGAGCTACGTCGTCTCCCGTACGAGTCTCAGCGGGATGGCCTGGATCCTGGCCGTCGACCTGGCCGGCCTGATCCAGGCCGCCGCGCTCTGGCTCATCATCGGCGGCCTCCGCCCATAGACCGCTCTCCGGTACGGCCCGCCCCGCTCTCGACCGGCCACCCGCGCCCGCCGAGGCCGTCACCGTCCTGTCCACCGAGGCCCGAGCGTGATGGTCCCGTCCTCAGGGAACCTTCCCGCCGGCGTCTCGCCAGCTCTACCTGCTCTGTGGGGGTTCCGGCCAGTATGAGACCACCTGCTGGGCGGCGGCCGCGATGGCGGCGCCATCGAGTTCGACGATGCTCAGTTCGATCCCGCCGACGGGCCACTCCACCGCGAGTTCGAACCTCTCGCGGGGAGGCGATGGCCACAGCCACAGCCCCCAGGTCATGACACCTGCGTCGTCGTCACCGCTGCGCATGGACATGCCGGGGAACAGCAGGGACAGATGCGGGCCCGGTGGCGGATCCTGCGGGAGTTGTGTCCTGTCCAGACGTTGTCCGACGGTGGTGGCCTTGGCGCCGCCGGCGAAGCGCACGCCGAAGCGCAGCAGCTGATCCGGCAGCGGCTGACCGGCCCTCACCCCGGTGATCATGTGAGGGAACACCACCAGCTGGAGGGCCTGGAAGTCGTCGGAGGACAGAGCCTGCCGTCGGGTGACGATGTCCACGTTGATCAGGCAGCCGGTGCTGAACGCCTGGATCGTCGGCACGGTGATGGCGACGTTCGGGGTGCGGGCCAGCACCAGTCCGCTGACCAGCACCGCGCCCATCTCGTCCGACGGCGGAGCGGCCCAGGGCGGCCATCCGGGTTTGGGCGGGCGAGTTGATTCTTCCTGAGCCGGCGGGGGTTCGAAGAACATGTTTTCACCGTACGGGATCCTGCGGACTCTACCGGCATTTCGGCGGCAAGGACGAGCTGTTCAGCGCCGTCAAGCAAGACGCCTGTTCAGCACCCGAGGTGCCGCGCGAGGAGCACGCGGACCTGCCCTGGTTCACCGAACCCCCGCAGGTAGCGTTGCCGATGGCGGGTGTCGACCATCTGCGGCGTGTGCTGTCGCCGACCGAGCTGGCGCTCTACCGGGTGGTGACGCGGGACGCCCCTCGCTTCCCGGAGCTCGGACACCGCTATCGCCAGGTCATGGAGCTCCGGGTGCACGTCCTGGGCCGTTACCTCAGCCGTTGGGCTCCGAGCCAGGGCTGGAAGGTCGCCGACCCGTGCTCCATGGCGTCGACGTTCGTCGCGATGCTCGGCAGAGACCTCTTCGAGGACGCGTTGCACGGCGTCCGGGAGCCGGACGACAAGGAGATCGCCGACCGGGCTCGCGTCGCGGCCGATCAGTTGATGACGCTGCTGGAGAGCGGGGTCGGGTGAGTACAGGAGTCCGCCAGCCGCCTGCCCGCGTTGTCGGCCAATCTCGTGCCCAGCGTGCTCGCAGGGTGCGCAGCGGCTCCACGAACCGCAATCGCGATCTCTCGCGCCGCTGACCTGGCGGCTGGGGACGCGTTCGGGAGCGGAGGGCCTTGCTGGGGGGTGTCGCCGACGCTTCACCGGCTCTCTTCGCGGAACAGGTGACGCGCGTCCGTGAGGCACCCCGGCAATCAAGGTGTAGGCGGTATACCGCATACTGGATCCCATGTCTAAGAAGATCGTTGGCCGCCGTACGGTACTGCTCGCCGCTGGACTGGCCGCCGGAGGGGTCCTGTTAGACGGCGGGGCGGCGCACGGCCTCGCACGACCCTCCGCGCGCCGGCCCGCCACCCCGGACCAGGCGTGGGCGAAACTGCGCGAGGGCAACCGGCGCTGGGCCGCCGACGCCTCCATCCACCCCCACCGGAACCTCCGCCGGCGCGCGGAGGTCGCCCAGAAGCAGGAGCCGTACGCGGTGGTCGTCTCCTGCATCGACTCCCGCGTCCCCCCGGAGATCGTCTTCGACATGGGGCTCGGCGACATCCTCACCGTACGCAGCGCCGCCCAGACCATCGACCCCCTCATCGCAGGCGCCATCGAGTACGGCCCCGCCGAACTGGACACACCCCTGATCATGGTGCTCGGCCACCAGCGCTGCGGCGCGGTCACCGCCGCCGCCCACGCCCTCAAGGAGGGCACGAAGCTCCCCGGCCACCTGCAGCGCATCGTCACCGACCTGCGACCGGCATACGAGCAAGCCCGCGGGGACGCGGACAGGATGATCCGGATCAACACCACCAATGTCGTGGCCGAGCTCAAGTCCGACAAGCTGCTCGCCCCACGCATCGCCGACCGGAACCTCAAGATCGTGGGCGGGTATTACTCGCTCGACACCGGCAAGGTCACCCGGCTGGTGTGACCGCTCCGCGAAGATGGCCGGGACCCGGCCTGTACCGGGTCCCGGCCGCGCCGGAAGGATTGATCGTGCACCACAGTCGAGACGAGCCGTACTGCTCGGCTCAGACTCCGCGGACGACGGCTGTCACGTGCGGCCAGGCCTCCGCGCCCAGGGCCGAACCGGTTTCCGGGGTGCCGCCGTGGTCGAATCGGGTGGACGGGGGCGGTGCCACCTCGCCTGGGAAGACGATCCGGTGGCCCGCGTCGGCCCGGGTGATGAGCATCGTCTCGCGTCCGGCCGCCGAGCGCCGGGCCGCGAGTTCGCGGGCGAAGCGCAGGGACGGCCACATCCGGTCGGCGCCGCCCGCGATCAGCACCAGGTCGGCACCGGCCTTCTCCACCGGAATGGCTGCGGCGGGCAACCGGTCCGCATAGGTCGCGAGGCTGCGCTCGTACCAACCCAGCACGGCGACCGGCGCGCCGTCCGGCTCCGCCTGCGTCCAGGAGTCGTCAAAGGGGACGAAGGGCAGCGGCCGCCCTTGCCAGGTCCAGCTGGAGCGGTACGGGCGGTCCCGGCCGTCGCCGCCCGGCCCGACGTTGGCCCAGGTGACAGACGTCGGGGCAACTGCGACCACGGCATCGGCGCAGTCCGTGAAAGCGGCCACGACCAGCGCCGCCTCGGCGCTCTTGGAGAGACCGAGAATGCTGACGCGCGTGGCGCCGCGTTCGCGCACCAGCCCGGTCGCGGCGACGAAGGTCTCCAGCGGGACCTCGCAGATGCCGGGTGGCTGCCCGGCACCGCCGAACCACCGGACCGACACCGCGGTCACGCCGGCGCGGGCGAAGAGCTGGCACCGCTCGCGCTCGATCCGGCCACTCGATCCGGAAAGCACCAGGACGCCTGCATGGCCGCTGCCCGCGGCCGGTTCGGCGAGGAAGCCTTCCCAGGGGCCGGTCAACTCTTGCTCGATGATCTCGGTGGCCATACCGCCAACGTACGGGAGGCAGTTCTTGATCTCCGATACGGGGGCACTTCTTGATCACCCCACGACCAGCGGCAAGCCCTGCGCGGGGGGATCGCTGTGAGGGCCCGGAAGGTCAGTACGTCCAGGTCGGCCCTTCAGCCGGCGGCCGGGGAGGCGATGACCACGGTGACGTCGGCGGGTGTGTCGTCGGTGCGATAGCAGTGCGGGGCGTCGCCGGCGAAGGCCAGCATGTCGCCGACCTCCAGGCGGCGGAGATCGTCGCCCGGACCTGCGAGGAGACTGCCGGAGGCGATCAGGAGATGCTCGGTCGTGCCGGGAGCGTGGGGAACGCCGTCGATGGTGGTGTTCGGCGGGAGACGCAGTCGCCAGATCTCCAGGCTGTGGCCGCCGCTGATCCGGCGCAGCAGTTCGCGGGTGGGCTCGTCCTGGCTGGCGATTGTCGAGGCGAGGTGCACGGTGCCGGGGTCGCCGTGGCGGACGAGCAGGTCGGTGAGCGGGATGGCCAGGGCGACGGCGATGGCGTCCAGGGTGTCGAGGGTGGGGTTGCCCTGGCCCGCCTCCAGTTGCGACAGGGTCGCTTTGCTCAGCCCTGTCCGCCGGGCCAGTTCGGCCTGGCTCATGCCGCGCTGCCGCCGGCGGCGCTGGATTTGCGCGCCGGCTGCGGCGGCGGCGCTGCTGGCGGGACGGCGGTCTCGGCCGGGTGCGTTCATCGCAGCGTCCGGTGGCCGGCGGTGTAGGAGACGCGGAGGCGGCCCTTCTTCAGCTTCACGGCGGAGATCGTCACCTGTCGCAGGTCGGCGAGGCTGCGCACGTGGGTGCCGCCGCAGGGAGCGGCGTGGACGTCGCCGAGCCGTACGACCCGGTGTCCTTCGTCGTCGTGGTCCGCGGTGACCGGCAGGTCGTCGGCCATGGCCGCGGCGATGAACGCCCGCAGCCGGTCGGCGGCCTTCTCCCGCTCCTCGGCATCGGTGAGCTGCGCCCCGGTCTCGGGCGGGGTGAGCTCGATGCGGGCCTGGCCGGGGAAGTGGTTGCTGCCGGCCAGCGTCCAGCCTTCGACCCGGCAGGCCGCTTCGACGAGGTGGCCGGCGGTGTGCAGCGCGGCGTGCAGCAGGCGCAGGCCGGCGTCTATGCGCGTGTGCACGAGATCGCCCTCGGACAGGTCGTCCAGCCCGGCGCTGTGGCTCCCGGTCGCGTGGAGCACCACCAGGCCGGTCGCGGCGTGGCGTACGGGGACGACTTCGCACTCGCCCAGCCAGCCGCGGTCGGCGGGCTGGCCGCCACCTTGTGGATGGAAGATGTTGTGCCGCACCGCGAGCCACCTGCCGCCGGCCTCGTCGTGCCCGGTCGCGGTCACGCTGGTGTGGACGTCGCCGAGGTAGGTGTCCTCCAGGTAGAGGGCGTCCTGCGAGATCTTCTGGCGCTCGTTAAGGTGAACCATACGTTCATCCTATCGAACGATGTTGCTAGCATCGGCACGTGGAGATGATCTGGAACGGCGCCGCCGTCACCCTGCACCGCGCATCCACGGCCCATGCCGCCGAGGTGCTGGACGTGCTTGACGAGGCCGCCGCGTGGCTGCGCCGGCGCGGCGTCACCCAGTGGCCGGAACGCTTCGAAAGGCGGTGGGGCTTGGGGCGCTCCTGCTCGGCTGGGCGGCAGATGTCGCAAGGAGCGAGGACCAAGCGCGCGGGAGCATCTCCAGGAGTCAGGTTGTCGGCGCTGAAGGGCAATCGGCTCGCCCGGCTTGCGACAATCGGTGGCATGGGACGGCGCGCGGCGGTTCGGACGTGCGCGAGCTGCGGCGCTCCAGCGCCGCATACGCCCCGGCGGTGGAGAGGCTCACGGCCAGGTGCTGATCACCACCCGCCGCGACATCGGCCGGCAGCACCAGGTGGGCAGAACCGCAGGTCGCCGCCGCGCCCAGATCCCGGAAACGGCAACTCGATCGGCTCGATCGGCCGGGTGTCGAACGGCCGGACCAGGCGAGCCGCCTACTCCCCGCTCTGAAGGTCGACACACCACCCCGCACGTACGCCTCACGGGTGAACCGTTCGGCGGAACCGTCCGCCTCACACCTGCTGGAGGCCGATCACCCGCAGCATGTCCAGGGCCGTCGCTTCGGGGGATCCCGGCTCGGCAGAGTAGACGAGCACGGTCTGGTGACCGTCCGGGAGCAGCATGACGTCGCAGTCGAGCGAGATCGCACCCAGGCTGGGATGCGTGATGCTCTTGGTCGCGGCGCGCCAGGGGGAGGAGTGCCCCTCCCGCCAGAGCTCGTCGAATCGCGGGCTGCCACGACGTAGTTCCGCGATCATCCGGATCAGGTCGGGGTCGTCAGGGTAACGGGCCTGTGCGGCGCGCAGCGTGCCGACCGAGGCGCGGGCGGCCGCGTCGTCCTCGTCCGGGCCTGCGGCGACCTGACAGCGGCTGCTGCCGAGAAAGCGCTGCCAGATGAGGTTGCGTTGCCGGCGCGGCCATGTGGACATGTCGCCTTGAAGCGCTGCTCCGAGTGGGTTCCAGGCCAGCACGTCGCCCTTGGCCGACAGCACCAGTACGGGGAGATCCGCCATGCGGTCCAGCAGCCGGAGCACGCTCGGCCGTACGAGCATCGCGATGCGCCCGGCCTGCGGCGGCTCGTGGCCGGCGAGCCGGAACAGCAGGTCGCGATCGTCGTCGCCGAGCCGCAGGGCCTGGGCCAACGCGGCGATGACCTGACTCGAGGGGCGCGGTCCGCGCCCCTGCTCCAGACGGACCACGTAATCGACGCTCACGCCTGCGAGCATGGCCAGCTCTTCCCGGCGCAGACCCGGCACCTGGCGACGCGCCCCCGCCGGCAGCCCGACGTCCTGCGGCTGTACACGAGCCCGAGCTGTGCGGAGTATTTCGGCGAGTCCGGCGCGGTTCACTGTTCAATCATGCCCGTAGATCGCTTCGGCCGGGTGGTACCGCAGGTCCTATGCCTCAGCGGTCCTGGTGGGCCCGGAGCGCTTGCACCGAGGATCGGCTCCATGACAGAGACGAGGACGGTGGCGCTGGTCACCGGAGCGAACAAGGGGCTGGGCCAGGAGACCGTCCGCCAGTTGGCCGGCCGGGGATGGCAGGTCTTCCTGGCGGCGCGGGACCGGGAACGCGGTCTCCGGGCCGCCGGCACGCTGGCGGGTGAAGGGCTCGAGGTGGAGTTCGTCGAACTCGACGTAACCTCGGACGAGTCCGTGTCGGCGGCCGTGAAGGCCGTCGCCGAGCGCGTGGACCGCCTGGACGTGCTGGTCAACAACGCCGGAGTCGGCGGCCCGTTGCTGGATCCGGCCGACATGGACGCCGACGCGCTACGCGCGCTGTACGAGGTGAACGTCTTCGGCCAGGTCCGGGTCACCCACGCTTTCCTGCCGATGCTCCGCGGTTCGCAGCAGCCCCGGATCGTCATGGTGTCCAGCGCGCTCGCCTCGCTGACACACGCCGGCGACCCCGCCCGCCCCGAGCACGGCTTCCTGAGCCTGGACTATGCCTCCTCGAAGGCGGCGCTCAACATGGTCGTCTCCCAGTACGCCCGGGCGCTGCCCGGCTTCAAGGTCAACGCCGCGGACCCGGGCAACCCCTCCACCGACATGAACCACCACACCGGCATCCACACCGTCGCGGAAGGGGCCACCGCGATCGTCCGGTTGGCTACCTTGGACCCCGGCGGGCCGACGGGAGGCTTCTTCGGCAATGACGGTCCCGTCCCCTGGTAGGAGTGAAGATGACCAAGATCCTGACGATCGGGCTGCACCCGAGCACGATCGACTACACCGCGCACCCCGGTCTCGACGAGGCGACACTCACCGCACGGATCGAGCAGGGCGACGCGGCCCTGCGGGCGGCGGGCTTCGACACGGTGCCGTGCCTGGTCGGCACCGACCCGGACGAGGCGGAGAAGACCGTCCGGGAACGGCTGGGGGAGGGGCCCTTCGGCGTGGTCATGATCGGAGGCGGTGTCCGCATGATCCCTGAGCACACCCTCCTGTTCGAACGGCTGACCAACGTTCTGGCGGTGGCGGCTCCCGGCATTCGGTTCCGCTTCAACACTTCACCGGAAACGACGATCGACGCCATTCGTCGCCAGGACTGACCCGTCGGGATCACTTTCGGTGCAGAGCCCTTCGCCGGATGTGGCGAAATGGCTGCCAGGGCAGTGCGGCCCGGCGCCCGTTCCTCACACCGGCCGCCGCCAGGACACGGCAAGATGTCCCTTCCCGCGCCCGGCGCCCAAGTCCGAGCAGTTCGCTGGGACGCGCCGATGCCCAACCGTGGGTTCTCCCCGGCCGGCCGGGAGCATCCGTTCGCGGATCTCCACTGAGCAGCGCGCCGGCTCCCCCGCTCCGGCCGGCCGGCAACCGTCCCCCATCGTGGGTGACTACCTCATGGACCCCGGCAGATCCACGATCCGGTTCAGGACCCGCGCCCTGTTCGGGCTGCTTCCGGTGCGCGGAACGTTCATGATCGGAAGGGGGACGATCAGCGTCCGGGATCCGCTCGAGGACTCGTCCGTCGTGGTGGAGATCCCCACGGGCACCTTCACCAGTGGGCTGCGGATGCGCGACCGGCACGTGCGTGCGGCCGACTTCCTCGACGTGCACTCCCACCCGACGATGTCCTTTCGCGGAGGGCTGCCCGATCAAGGGCGAGCACCGACGGCGTTGCACGGGCACCTGACCGTGCGGGAGGTCGGTCGGCCACTCAGCCTGACCCTCCTCTCCGTGACAAGCACCGATACGCTCCTTACGGCCGACGCCACGGCCACGATCGACCGCTACGCCTTCGGTCTGACGAAGGGGCGCGGCATGGCCGCCAGGCATCTCAGGATCGCCATCCAGATCGTCGCCACCCGCGCCACCTGATGTTCCCTCACCCTGCAGCCGGAGACCGTCGCGACGGCCGGCCTCGGGCGGTACGTTGCGGCTGACGCCGCAGCCCGCCGCAGCCCGCCGCAGCCCGCCGCAGCCCGGCGCGGCTACGGCGCCGGCTGCGGCGCCGGCTGCGGCCCGGCGGGCCGGCAACTCCTCATGCACACCCACCCCCGGCCACCATGGCCTTCCGCAGCAACCTCAGCCCAGGCCCCCAGGCAGCGGGAGACCTGGGCCCTCATGGCGCAACCTCGGTTCGGGGCCGGCCCGGGATGACTCGCACATGCCCGGGCCGGCCCTGACGACACCGGCTCAGGCCGGGGCGGGCAGATGGATCGAGGCGAGTCTGGCCGGGTCGACGACGATGTGGATGCCGGTGATCCGGCCTTCGGCGACGGTGAAGGCGATGACGGACAGAGGGGTTCCGTCGGGGCGCCAGGACATGTGGCCGGGGATGCCGTTGACCAGAACGGGTCGTTGGCGGGCGACCTCGCCGGAGAACATGCGGGCACCGGAGGCGACCGCGGTGGCTCCGAGGGTGACGACCATGCCGCCCGGGGTGTCGACCGTCAGTTTCACGTTCGGGTCGAGGACCCGCAGGAGCGCTTCGAAGTCGCCGCTCAGCGCGGCGGCGCTGAACGCCTGGACGACCTCTTGGTGCTCGCGGCCGTGGCCCGCCGGCCGGTCCGTGGTTCGGACCTTGCGGCGGGCGCGACTGGCGATCATCTTGGTGGCGTCGGCGGATTTGCCCAGGATCTGGCCGATCTCCTGGAACGGGACCGCGAACATGTCGTGCAGGACGAACGCCAGGCGCTCGCTCGGAGTGAGCGAGTCCAGCACGACGAGCAGGGCGAAGCCGACCGAATCGGCCAGCGCCACCTGCTCGTCCGGCGTGGGCTCGTCGGCAGGCGTCACCACGAGGTCCGCGAACTCGTGCCCGTAGGCGGCCTCGGGGTGGGCTTGACGGGATCTCAGCAGGTCCAGGCTGATTCGGCCGACCACGGTGGTCAGCCAGCCCGCCAGGTTGCCGATGCTCGCCTCGTCCTGGCGGACCAGGCGCATCCAGGCCTCCTGGACCACGTCCTCGGCGTCGGCGTGCGAGCCCAGCACGCGGTAGGCGAGGGCGCGCAGCCGATCGCGCTGGGCTTCGAACGCCTCGGTCACCAGGCCGGACGGCTGGGTGGTCACGGCTGCCGCTGCTTGCGCTGCTGACGGAGCGAGACCCGGTTGCCGTCCGGGTCCACCGCCTCGATGCGGACCCCGAACGGATAGTCCACGGGCCCGGACTCTTCGAAGGTGACGCCGCGCCGGCGCATGATCTCGAAATCCTTCCGCAGGTCATCGGATTCAAGGATCAGCGGACCGGGCGCGCCGTCCTGGCTCACGTCACCCGGCTGACCCGCGGCCGCCGCATGCGACCACAGGAGAATCTGCACCGGGCTGTCGGGAACGCCGACGGTGAGGAACCGGCCGTCGGGCCCAGAGAAGTCGATCCGCTTCTCCAAGCCGAGCCCCTCGGTGTAGAACTCCAGCGCACGGTCCTGATCGGTGACGTAGACCGTCACGTACATGATGGTAGTCAGCATCCTGTTTCTCGATTCACTCGTTGGTGCGACGACCGTTCGTCTTCGGCCGTCACACCCATGACGAGTGCCGCCGCGAAAAGGTAACAGGACCGGTCCGCCGGAGCGGCTACCAGGGCGCATGCGGGTGCGCCGGACTCACCCTGTGGGGCTCAGAGTGCGGTGTCTGACCTGCCGGTTCACGGGCGATATTCGCTGGTCACGCTGCGCGAGGCGTTCGCTGTGGCCCCAGGCTTCAGTACCGCACGGCGGTCGTGCCGCGTACGACCCGATCCGCCGGGCCGTGACGGCCGTCCACGCCGACCCCGGCGCCCGGCACGAGAGCGCCGGCCTGGCCGCGCACGCCGGGCTCAGCCCCCGCCACCTGCAACGCCGCTTCACCACCGAACTCGGCATCCCGCCCGCCGCCTACGTCGAACGGGTCCGGGTGGAGGCCGCGCAGCGAGCCCTGGAGACACGCCCAGAAGACGTACCGGAGCCGGCCCTTGTTGACCAGAGTGCTCCTTCGCCGGCTTGAGCTGGTCTCACACCCTGGTGCTCCCTGGGGCTCAGGTGCTCAGCCCGTGCCCCAGATCGGCCGTTCGGGGTCGGCGGGGGGCAACTTCGACAGGATCACGGCGAGGCCGGCCCAGTCGGCCACCTGCACGTTGTCCGCCATGAGACGCAGGCGTTGGGCGATCTCGTGGTGGGCGTCGAGCAGCACGTCGATGCCCTCGATGATCTGGCCGGTGACCGCCTCGTACCCGCTGCCGCCGCCCTGGCCCTTCATGAACGTCGTGCCCTCCTGAGTGCCGCCCCAGAAGTCGCCGATGGCGTTCAGGTCCTCGGCCGCCGCGGCGACGAACTTGGCCAGGTCGCTCTGCTCCGTCTCGAACGCGGTCGCCGCCGAGCGGAGCTGTTTGTTGTGGATCTCCATGCCGTCTCGTCATCCTCCGGCCGGCTTGTGCGCCATGGTGAAGTACAGCAGCGCCCGGCTCAGGGTCTGCTCCCAGGTGGGGACGAGCTCCGTGCCCGACTGCCCGTTCAGGGCCTCGTACGCGGGGCCGTACCCGACCGATCCGCCGGCCAGGCGGCTCAGGAAGTACTGGATGTCCATGTTCGAGGTCGCCTTCCTGGCCAGGGGCATGGCCGCGTCGAACACCCCGTAGAAGGCGACCGACGCGGCGAACTCCTTCATCGCCTGCGTCGCGTTCTCGCCGAGCGAGCCGGGGTCCTCGCCGCGCAGCGCCTTGACGCCCGCCACGACGCCCACGTCGCCCACGGCGAAGAAGACGCTGCCGATCGTGTACTCCGTCAGCTTGCTCAGCACGATCTTGGCGATGCTGTGCTCCAGCAACTTCGCCAGCAGCCGGGCCTGCGCCCGCCGGATGAGGATCTGCGTGATCTCGTACGCCCAGCCCGCCTGCCAGGGAAAGGTGGTGATGAAGATGAAGCTCGCCAGGTTGGCCAGTGCCAGCGTCCAGTACGCGTCCCTGGCCGCCTGGAGCGTCTCGGCGAACTCGTCGCAGGCCGTGCCGTTGTCGCGGCACCGCTGGGCGAGCTTGGCGGTGAAGGCGTTCTCCTCGGCCTGCGGGTAGAGCGCGCCGGTCACCGTCTTCTTGAACTCCTCCACACCCGCCCCGTCGTTCTTGCGCCACACCGATTGCGCGGCGGGGTAGGTGTGGTCGGGGCTCTTCTCGATCCGGTCGGCCAGGCGTTTCCAGACGGCACCCGCCTGGCGCGCCTTGTCCGGATCACCCTCGGGGTAGGGCGTGGCGAGCATCTTGAACACGAAGGCCGCGATGCCCAGGCTGCCCAGGCCGTAGATGCTCGCGCGGCTGGGGCTGACTCTCAGCGCCACCGGGTCCCGCCCGTGCCGTCCTCGTCCAGCAGCGTCCCGGCGATGAACGGCGCCACCATGTCGTTGGCCTCCTGCTCGGCGGCGCGCGCCGCCCGCCCGGCGGCCTCCATGATCGCCGCCGCGAGCTGGTCGGAGCCGAGCCGCATCGCGCGGGGATCGATGCTGAGCCCGGCCAGTGCCCCGGTCTGTGTCACCTGCACCACGACGCGCCCCTCGGCCGCCTCGCCCCGGCCCACGACCGAGGTGATCCGGTCGCGCAGTCCCTCGATCGCCGTCAGCTCCTGCTGGAAGTCCTTCAGCAGCCGGCCCAGCTCTGGGTCGCCGGCGGTGCTGAACGGCTCCGTCGGTGGTGTCATCCCGCCTCCCGGTTGTTTGAGCGAAGTTCATAACATACTCCAAAAACAGGCCGGAAATAGAGGTAATCGGTCGGCATGCCGTGGCCGTGGCCCGACCGGCCGATCGGGGCTGGACGTTCAGCCGGCGATCGCGCGCACAGCCGCTCAAAGTGATGAAAGTTTCACCGCCCGAGGTGCCCTGATGTGCTCGCCACAAGGCAAAAGGACAGGCTGGATGCGCGGATCTCCCGAGAGATCCGCCGACGAGGGCGGCGGCTCGTTGACGGGCATCGGCGCATTGTATTTACTCGCTGGCATCTCACCACCGCGCACGGGAAGGCGGGTAATTGTTAGCGATAACAACCCATCGCTCCGGCCAGTCGCACATTCGGCGTCACCGGATTGACCGGGGTTCCGCTGTGCCTGGACACACCCGGCTCGCGAGGCTGTAGGGCCCATGGGAACAGGCGGTCGACCGTGCGGGGATGTCCGCCATGACTGACCAGGGGCGAGACGGCACTGCACCGGCAAACGCAAATGTTGGCGCTCATGGGGGACGGTGCGATCTTCCACCCGGTACCGCTCCGCCACCGGGACTACCGCGGCTACATCGAGCCGGTCAGCGCTCCTCCTCGCTCTGCCCTTCGCCGCCTCGAGCCCTTGGGCGAAACCACCGCACTGGTGCACACACGGTAGAAGGCGCTACTGGCTGCGGACGGGCCTGCACCTCACGGTCAGCCGTGACGGCCTGAACTGGACGCCGCTGAACCAGAACAACGTTGTTGTCACACCGGCGGCCAGGACACAGGGCCTGTGCGACCTCCAGCCTCACTGACCGGCAGGATGCGACCTTCCGGGTCGTCCCCCAGTCCACGACGGTTCCGAGCCTCCGGCCGGAGGCCGTTCAGATCGGAGTAGTGCGATGACATGGTTAGGTGAACGGGCCAGGCTTCGAATGTCCCGATGGACGAGCGCGGCAACGACGATTCTCGCGGCGGCCGCGGTCGGCGTCGTGGTCATGACACAGGTGACCACACCCCCGGCGACGGCGCTCGACAACGGCGTGGCCCGTACCCCGCCGATGGGGTGGAACACCTGGAACACGTTCGGATGCAACATCAACGAAACGCTCATCCGGCAGATGGCGGATACCATCGTGGCCAACGGCATGCAGGAGCTGGGTTACCGGTACGTCGTGGTCGATGACTGCTGGTTCAACCCGGATCGGGACGCGCAGGGCAACCTGCAGGCTCACCCGACACGCTTCCCGAGCGGCATGCGGGCTCTCGGCGACTACCTGCACGCTCGTGGTCTGTTGTTCGGCATCTACCAGTCTCCGATGGATCAGACCTGCGCGCAGTACTTCGACGCCTTCCCCGGAGCGACCGGCAGCCTCGGCCACGAGGCGCAGGACGCCCGCCAGTTCGCCGCCTGGGGTGTGGACTTCCTCAAGTACGACTGGTGTTCGCCGAGCGGAACCATCAATGACCAGGTGGCCGCGTTCGCGAAGATGCGGGATGCGCTGGCCGCCACCGGCCGGCCCATCGTGTACAGCATCAATTCGAACAGCATCCACGAGAAGACCGGCCCACTTCGCAACTGGAGCGATGTGGCCAACATGTGGCGCACCACCGAGGACATCACCAACGCGTGGGACACCGGCCAGACCAACGGTTACCCGATGGGCATCCAGAACATCGTCAACGTCAATGTGCCGCTGGCGTCCTACGCCGGGCCGGGCGGCTTCAACGACCCTGACATGATGGAGGTGGGCCGCAGCGGCCTGACCGCTACGGAGCAGCGTAGCCACTTCGCGCTCTGGGCCGTCATGGCCGCTCCGCTGATCGCGGGAAACGACCTGCGCAGCGCCAGTGCGGAGACCTTGGCCATCTTGAAGAACGCCGACCTCGTCGCGGTCAACCAGGACTCGCTCGGACTGCAGGCCGTACAGGTCTCCAACGACGGTACCCGCCGTGTGCTCGCCAAGCGGCTCGCCAACGGCGATGTCGCCGTGGCGCTGTTCAACCAGGGTGGTTCCACGACGACGATCTCCACCACCGCCGCGGCGATCGGCAAGACGGGTTCGTCGTTCACGCTCCGCGACCTCTGGACCGGGACGACCTCCACCAGCAGCGGCACCATCTCCGCAACGGTGCCGGCGCACGGCACCGCCGTCTACCGCGTCAGCGGCGGCGGGACCTCGACCCCACCGCCCTCCTTCCGGTTGCGTGGCGAGGCGTCCGGTCGGTGCCTGGACGTCAATCAGGCGTCCTCGGCCAACGGCGCCCAGACACTGATCTGGGACTGCCACAACGGGGCCAACCAGCAGTTCACCGAGAACGGGCGGGCGCTGCAGGTGCTGGGCAAGTGCCTGGACGCGCCCCTCAATGCCACCCCCGGCACCCGCGTACAGATCTGGGACTGCAACGGCGGCACCAACCAGCAATGGACCTTCAACGGCAACCGCACCATCAGCAACGCCCAGAGCGGGCTGTGCCTGGACGTCGACGGAGCGAACACCGGCAACGGCACCGCCGTGGTCCTGTGGAACTGCCACGCCGGCGCCAACCAACGCTGGACACGGGCGTAAGTGGCACGCCAGGGCGGCCACGGAACGCCGCGGCCGCCCGGCGGTTCGTTCATGCGGTCGGTACGACCGCGTCCGCACGCGGGACGCCATCCCACGAAGCTCGAACGGGTAGTCGGTCATATCCCGCCCCCGGTTCTCGGCGATCACTACGGTGACCCCGACGACAAAGACCGATCCAAGAATCAGACCTCGCACGACCCAAGTCGGATCCGCCCGCCGGCGTCAGGCCGCGTGCGCGCGGATCCCGGCCTTGCGCCACACCTTCAGCAGCCGCCTGGCCGAGCCGCCCACCGGGCCGACCGCCTCGTAGAGGACCTCGCGCGAGACCGGCCCGGCCGTCTCCACGGCGTTCACCGCCCCGTCGGCGGTGGTGATCGTACGCGCGCAGACGCTCAGCAGGTAGCCGGGGATCTGCAGCGCCGGGTCGGTGCAGCCCACCAGCGGCACGCCCACCGCCGCCACCACGGGGAAGACGGTCCCGGGGATGCCGATGGCGACCTCGGCCCGCGCCGCCGCCTGGACCGATGGGACCGTGCTGATCTCGTACCTCTCCCACAGCGAGCGGTCCTCGCGCGGGTGGAGGCCGACCAGGATGTGCCGGCCGGCCGCCGCGAGCCGCTCGGCCGCGGCCAGCAGCAGCTCGGTGCCGGGGGCCGAGCCGCCCGTCTGGCCGGACCTGGTGACGCTGGTGAGCACGAGGACGGTGCCCGCCTCCGGCCGGTGCCTGGGCAGGGCGTCGGTCTGCGGGGTTCCCACGACCGAGATCGCGCGGCGGGTGCCCAGATAGTCGTCGAACACCTTGGCCTCGGCCGGCGACGACGCGGTGATCGCCCGCAGCCGGTCGCGGAACTCCCCGGCCCGCGGCGCCTCCCGCGGCAGCTGGTAGGCCAGCGAGGAGGCGATGAGCGGCAACCGGCGCAACCGCGCCGCGCAGTCGGCGGGCCAGTCGCCGGCCCCGGTCACCACGAGCAGGTCGGCCCGGGAGACCTCCTCGGGCGTCGCGACGGGGACCGGGTCGTCCGGCTTGATCTGGGACCGGTCGGGAACCAGGTGCACGACCTCCCATCCTTGCCGGCGCGCCTGCGGCAGCAGCGGCGCGGTGTGGTACGTGCCCCACGGCTCGTTCGTTGCGATCAGGACGCGCGGCCCGATCCCGTCCGGCCGGCTCGCCGCCTGGGCGGAAGCGCCACCCAGGACGGTGATTCCGGCTCCCGACAGGACACCGGCGAGCAGGGACCTGCGTGACAGCGGACCAGAAGACATGTCATTGATTGCCATGAATTGGTAACTTATGGGGCCTTTGTGAACGTTGGGAGACGCGCAGACGAACCCACCGGCCCGATCATCCGGGAGCCTCTTCGGCCCTCGCGCCTCGGGCGGTTCAGCCGGCCCGGTTCATGTCACCGTACGAAGGCCGGTTGCCAACGTTGCCGGCAAGCGCCGAGGGTGCGACGATTCCCCGGATGAGCCCGATGAGATTGCTTGCAACCACGCCCGGGAAGTTCTCGCTGCTGCTGGACGCGGGAACGACCCAGGTGGACGAACTCGTTGAGGAGTCCGGTCACGAACCGAACGGATACTTCTGGGAGGGCGTCGCGCGTTTCCTCGTGAGCACGGAGGCGCCGACGCTTGCGGCGCGATTCCAGTACGACTCGGAGGGCGGCACGTTCTGCGCCTACGGCGACGATCAAAAGGCACTGCGCGATCTGGCCGAGCTGATGAGTGCGGTCGCCACGGATGGGGACCGTTGCGCGGGCTTGTCGCTGCGGCCGAGGCCGCCGGTGTCGAATTCGACGACTGATCCGCACACGGCCACGCCTCACTCCGGCGCCAGCACGTCGACCACATGCCGCTCGTGGGCCGGGCACCCCCATCCCGGCGACTGGCCAGGACGATTGTGAGAGTGCCGTCCTACCGGAACTCGATCGGCGGGAACGGCACCGCACACTGGCGCGACTCCCGTAGCTCTTCATCTGATGGGCTCGCAGATGATCCGAACTGAACTTACTTTGTAAAGGCGTCGGGATTATACAGTAATCGATTGATGGCTGAGCGCAACGTCATCGTGGGGCTCAGCGACATGGAGGTCCAGAGGACGTGCCGAGACCCCGGCGGTTGGGCGGGTTTGCGTAGGCGTCGCAGACCGCCGACCAGCGTTGCCCGTCATCGGCCACCGCCCAGCCCCGGCGCCAGCGACCGCGGACAAGCCCCGGGGGGACGACGGTCAGGGGGACGGGCGGAGGCCGGTGAACATGATGGTGAGGGTCCGCCGGGCGTCCCGGTCGCCGTGCAGGGCGGCTTGACACGCGCTGCGGCTGGCGGGGTCGATCAGGTCAGGAGACCTTGGAGGAGGGGGCTGCCCAGGTGTTGCAGGAGGCCGGGTCGGCGGTGCGGAAGCCGGCCTTGACCCACCGCTTGATGTTGGCGGCCTTGCCGAACTCGGCGCTGTCGCGGTAGAAGGACGACTCGACCCTCTTCCAGTCCCGCGCGGTCTTGTCCGGCAGCGGCCAGACGCTCTTCATGAAGGCCGCACCCAGGCATTCGACCTGCTGGTACATGCGCCGCCCCTGCTCGAGGTGCTCGGCCTTGCTGCCGGCCCGGAGGTCCTCGGCTGCGTCGTAGAGCCCGGCCTGCTTCTGTACGTGGTAGCCGTACATGACGGCGGTGGTGTTGAAGAGGTCGAGGCCGGTAATTGGCCCGAGGAGCCAGTACTTGCCGATCTTGAAGGACAGCGTGCGGTCCCAGTCGCAGTACCACACCGTGGACGACTGGATCGTCTCGCCGTCCTCGGACCCGCAGTAGTTCTTGGGCAAGCGGGTCACGTACTGCACCTTGACCGGCTCATAGGGCAGGCCGGCCTTCTTCAGGTGCTGTCCCCACGTGTTCTCCAGGCAGCGCAGGGTCTCGTTGATGTAGGTGCGGGCCTCGGCGGGTGTCGTGGGCTCGGCCGGCAGGTCGTCACAGGTCGTCGTGGGCAGCGGGCCGGCCTGGTACAACGCGTTCTTGACGAGCGCGGGGTTCTTCACCGGATATGCCGAGGCGTGCGCGGCCGCCGTGACGGTCAGGGGGTGATGAGGGCGCAGGCGAGTGCCGCGATCTTGGAGGGCTTCACGATGGGTGAGAATAGGGCTTGCGGGGTTGGAGCGCTACATCGTGATCGGTCGGGCGCTGGAGCCATCGGCCCGCGCCGGCCGCAGGCCGCCACGACGTCATGTCGCTGGTGCTCTTCGGGAGTTGCGGCTCGAACAGGGCAGGATGAGTCCGGCGTGATGACGCGCTCTTCGCCCGGTCAACGCAGGCCGGTGATCATCCCTGCGCCCATCGTGGCGTTGTCGGCCTCGTCGATGAGGATGAACGCCCCGGTCGCCCGGTTGCGCGCGTATTCGTCGGCGAACAGCGGCCGGGCGGTGCGCAGCCGGACGCGGCCGATCTCGTTCATCGTCAGCGCCCGCGCCTCGGTGTCGCGGTGCAGGCTGTTGACGTCCAGCCGGTAACGCAGGTCGCCGACCACGGCGGTGGCGGTGGCGGTGGTGTGTTTGACCAGCAGTCTGGTGCCGGCGGTGAGCGGGCGCTCGCCGCTCATCCAGCACACCATCGCCTCCAGGTCCTGCGCCGCCCGCGGCTGGTTGCCGGGTCTGGCGATCATGTCGCCGCGCGAGATGTCGAGGTCGTCGTCCAGCCGCAGTACCACCGACATCGGGGCGACGGCCTCGGCCACCGGGCCGCCGGGGCCGTCGATGTGGGTGATCACGCTGGTCAGCCCGGAGGGCAGGTGCACCACCTCGTCGCCGGGCCGCAGCACGCCGCCCGCGACCTGGCCCGCGTAGCCGCGGTAGTCGTGCAGCAGCGGGTCGGCGGCCTGACGTGGCCTGATCACGCACTGGACGGGGAAGCGCGCGTCGATGAGGTTGCGGTCGGAGGCGATGTGCACGTGCTCCAGATGCCGCAGCAGGGACGGGCCGTCGTACCAGGGCATGTTGATCGAGCGTTCGACCACGTTGTCGCCGTGCAGCGCGCAGACCGGGACGAACGTGAGGTCGCCGATGTCGAGCTTGGCGGCGAAGGCGGCGAACTCGGCCACGACCCGCTCGTACGCGGCCTGCTCGTAGCCCGCCAGGTCCATCTTGTTGACCGCGACCACCAGGTGCGGCACCCGGAGCAGCGAGGCCAGGAAGGCGTGCCTGCGCGATTGCTCCAGCACGCCCTTGCGCACGTCCACCAGGATGATGGCGAGGTCCGCCGTCGAGGCCCCGGTCACCATGTTGCGGGTGTACTGGATGTGCCCTGGCGTGTCGGCGATGATGAACGTCCGGCGCGGCGTGGCGAAGTAGCGGTGGGCGACGTCGATGGTGATGCCCTGCTCCCGCTCGGCCCGCAGTCCGTCGGTGAGCAGCGCCAGGTCGGCGTGTCCGGAGCCGCGGGCGGCGCCGGCCCGCTCCAGCGCGGCGAGCTGGTCTTCGAAGATGGCCTTGGAGTCGTAGAGCAGCCGGCCGATCAGCGTGGACTTGCCGTCGTCCACGCTGCCCGCCGTGGCCAGGCGGAGAATGTCCATCAGAAGTAGCCCTCTCTCTTGCGGTCCTCCATCGCGGCCTCGCTGATGCGGTCGTCGGCCCGGGTCTGGCCGCGTTCGGTGACGCGGGTGGTCTTGAGCTCCTCGATCACCTCGCCGACCGTGGCGGCGCCCGACTCGATCGCCCCGGTGCAGGAGGCGTCGCCGACGGTGCGGAAGCGCACGGTCGCCGGGAAGGCCGGCTCGTCGTCCTGCCGGCGGGTGTGCGGGTTGTCGTCGAGCAGCAGCCCGTCGCGCTCGAACACCGTGCGCCGGTGGGCGAAGTAGATGGCCGGCAGCTCCAGAGTCTCGCGCCGCACGTACTCCCACACGTCCAGCTCGGTCCAGTTCGACAGCGGGAAGACCCGCGCGTGCTCGCCTGGCCGGATGCGGGTGTTGAACAGGTTCCACAGCTCGGGCCGCTGGTTCTTGGGGTCCCACTGTCCGAACTCGTCCCGGAAGGAGACCACTCGTTCCTTGGCGCGGGCCTTCTCCTCGTCGCGGCGGGCGCCGCCGAACGCGGCGTCGAAGCCGTGCTCGGCGAGCGCGTCGAGCAGCGTGACGGTCTGCAAGCGGTTGCGCGAGGCCCGGAGGCCGCGCTCCTCGCGCACCCGGCCCCGGTCGATGGACTCCTGCACCGAGGCGACCACCAGGCGGACGCCCAGCCCGGCCACCTGCCGGTCGCGGAACTCGATCACCTCGGGAAAGTTGTGCCCGGTGTCCACGTGCAGCACGGGGAACGGCACCGGCGCCGGGCGGAACGCCTTGCCCGCCAGCCGCAGCAGCACCACGCTGTCCTTGCCGCCGGAGAACAGCAGCACGGGCCGCTCGAACTCGGCGGCGACCTCGCGGATGATCTGGATCGACTCGGCCTCCAGCACGTCGAGCTGGGAGAGCCCGGGGGTGGTCAGCATCGTGGTCCTCCGGTGGTCAGCGCAGGTAGCGGTCGAGGAACGGGCTCGCGAACTTGCCTTTCGGGTCGCAGTCGCCGGCCAGGCGGGCGAAGTCCGCGAGACGGGGGAAGAGCCGCCGGAGCTCCGGCGGCTCCATCGTGAAGATCTTCGCCCAGTGCGGCCGGGCGGCGAACGGCGCCAGCCGCTCCTCCACCAGCCGGACCACCGGCAGCACGGCCGCGGTGTCGGAGGTCCAGGTGAAGTGCACGCTGACCGAGTCGGCTTCGTAGAAGGGGCTCATCCAGAGCCGGTCGGCGGCGATCGTGCGCACCTCGCAGATCTGCAGCACCGGGCGGATGCGGTCGCGGACGGCGTCGAGCGCGTGCAGCGCCGACACCGCGTCGGCCCGGGCGATCATGTACTCGGAGTGCAGCTCGTCGCCGGCGCTGCTCGGCTCGTGGTCGGGCCGGAAGTGCGGCAGGCGCTCGTGCCAGCGGCCGGGCACGCCCAGCTGCTCGGTGCAGCTCGCCGCGGGCATCCCGTCCACGGGGTGGCAGGGCCCATCGGCCGACAGGGCGGTGAACCATGGCAGCTTGGCCACGTCCGCGGGGGGCTCGTCCAGCCGCTCGCCGATCCAGATCTGGGTGAGGCGGGGCGCGCTCCAGTCGGTGAACAGGCAGACGCTGTACGCGCTCGAGACCAGCTCGCCGAAGTGGTCGTCCAGCGCGTCCAGCGGCAACCCCTTGTAGACCTGCTGGCGCATCTCGTACGCGGGCACCAGGTCGAGGGTCAGGTGGGTCACCACGCCCAGCGCGCCCAGCCCGACGACCATCCCGTCGAAGCGCTCGTCGCCGCGCGCCACGGTGATCAGGTCGCCCTCGGCGGTCACCAGGTCGAGGGCTGACACCGAGGCCGCCAGGCAGCCGTTGCGGACGCCGGAGCCGTGGGTGGCGGTGGCGCACGCGCCGCCGACGGAGATGTGCGGCAGCGAGCCGAGGCTCGGCAGCGCGAAGCCGCGCTCGTCGAGGTGCCGGGTCAGCTCGGCGTAACGCATGCCGGCGGGCACCCGGGCGGTGGCCCGCCCTGTGGCCCGCCTGGTGTCCAGCTCGACGGAGGGGGGCAGCCCCGTGACGGACACCAGCGCGCCGGGGGAGTCGGCGAGGTCGTTGAAGGAGTGCCGGGTGCCGAGCGGCCGGATCCGGCGGCTGCGCGCCACCACCGCCTGAAGCTCCGCGACCGAGGACGGCCGGTGAACCTCCTGCGCCCGGTAGGTGATGTTGCCTGCCCAGTTGGTGGTCATGTCCCTTCCTCGATTCTGATGATCAGGCCCTCGCCGGGCGCGAGCCGCAGCGGGCGCAGCCCCACCGCCGACCCGGCGGGCCGGTCGCCGGTGGACACCTCGGCCAGGCCCCCGGCCGGCAGCCCGGACAGGACGGCCGCCGACGGGCGGGAGGCGAAGTTCAGCGCGACCAGCAGCCGCTCGCCGGGCGCTGACCGCAGGTAGGCGAAGACGTCATCGCCGGCCTCGACCGACCGGTAGTCGCCGCCGCGCAGCGCCGGGCTGGCCCGCCGGTAGGCGATGAGCCGCCGGTACAGGTGGAGCAACGAGCCGGGATCGTCCTGCTGGGCCGCCACGTTGACCTCGGCCTGGCCCGGCGCGAACGGCATCCACGGCTTCCCGGTGGTGAACCCGCGGCCGGTGGCGTCCCACTGCATCGGGGTGCGCTGCCCGTCGCGGCCGTCCACGTCCAGGGCGTCGGGCGGCGGGGCGTCGGTCATCCCGATCTCCTCGCCGTAGTACACGCACGGGATGCCGCGCAGGGTGAGCGCCATCATGGCCGCCACCCGGGCGCGCGCGGCGCCGTACCGGGAGGCGGAGCGGGGGATGTCGTGGGTGGCCAGGGCGTACGTCGGCAGGGCGCCGGGGCGCATCGCGGCGGCCAGCCCGTCCACGGTCCGCCGGAAGGCGGGGGCCTGCCAGGGCTGCTCCCAGAACGCGAGATGGAAGGCCGTGTGCATGCCGTCGCCGCCGAAGTAGTCGGCCAGCCGCCGGTCGTCGGAGATGGGCACCTCGCCCAGCGCCAGCTTGCCGCCGTACTCGTCGAGCGTCTCGCGCAGCTCGCGCAGCACCTGCAGCGTCTCGGGCAGGTCGAGGTTGTGCATCCGCAGCGTGGGATGGACGGTGTGCCGGCGGGCGTGTGCCAGCTCGGCCGGGTTGTCGCGCAGGTCGGCGTCCTTCAGCAGCCGGTGCGCGACGTCGATGCGGAAGCCGTCCACGCCCCGGTCGAGCCAGAACCGCCACACCTTGCGCATCGCCGCCCGCACCTCAGGGTTGCGCCAGTTGAGGTCGGGCTGGCCGGGGGTGAAGCTGTGCAGGTAGCACTGCCGGGTTCCCGGATGGTACGTCCACGCGGGCCCGCACCGCTCGAACGAGCTCAGCCAGTTGTTCGGCGGCTCGTTCCCCGGCCGCGGATCGGCCCAGATGTACCAGTCGCGCTTGGGGGCGGCGCGGTCCGAGCTCGACTCGGCGAACCACGGGTGCGCCACGGACGTGTGGTTCATGATCAGGTCGATCAGCACGCGGATGCCCCGCTCGTGCGCGGCGCGCACCAGCTCGTCGAAGTCGGCGAGCGTGCCGTAAGCCGGGTCCACCGCCTCGTAGTCGCTGACGTCGTAGCCGAAGTCGGCCAGCGGCGAGGGATGGAACGGCGACAACCAGACCGCGTCCACCCCCAGCTCCCGCAGGTAGTCCAGCTTGCCCAGCAGCCCCGGCAGGTCGCCGACGCCGTCGCCGTCGCGGTCGGCGAAGCTGCGCAGGTACACCTGGTAGATGACGGCCGTCCGCCACCACTCCGCGCGGGTCGTGACGCTCATCTGCCCACTCCTGACATGTCCGGATACCGGTCGCCGGCGGCGCTGCCGGGCGGGGCCGCCGCGTCGAGCAGCGCGCGGTCCTCGGCGCTGAGCCGCAGGCGCGCGGCGGCGACGTTCTCCGCCAGCCGGGCCCGGTTCTTCGCGCCGGGGATGGGGACGATGTCGTCGCCCTGCGCCAGCACCCAGGCCAGCGCGAGCTGCGCCGGGGTGACGCCGCGCTCGCGGGCGAGCCGGGCGATCCCCTCCACCAGGCGGACGTTGCGCGCCAGGTTGCCCGGCTGGAAGCGGGGCAGGGTCCGGCGGAAGTCGTCGTCCGCGAGGTCGTCCGTCGCGGTGATGCGGCCGGTCAGCAGGCCGCGGCCGAGCGGCGCGTAGGCGATGAACCCGATGCCGAGCGCGCGCAGCGCCGCCAGCAGCCCGTGCTCCGGATCGCGGCTGACCAGGGAGTACTCGGTCTGCACCGCGGCCACCGGATGCACCGCGTGCGCCCGCCTGACCGTCTCGGGGGACGCCTCCGAGATCGCCAGGTGGCGGACCTTGCCCGCGCGCACCAGCTCGGCCAGCGCCCCCCAGGTCTCCTCGACCGGCACGGACGGATCCACGCGGTGCTGGCAGTAGACGTCGATGACGTCCACGCCCAGCCGGCGCAGCGAGCCCTCGCAACTGGCTCGGACGTACTCGGGACGGCCGTTCACGCCGATCACCCGGCCGTCCGGGCCCTTGACGTTGCCGAACTTGGTGGCGATCAACACCTCGTCCCTGCGGTGCCGGATTGCCCGGCCGATCAGCTCCTCGTTGGTGTAGGGGCCGTACATGTCGGCGGTGTCGAGCAGGTTGACGCCCAGGTCCAGGGCGTGGTGGATGGTGCGCAGCGAGTCACCGTCGTCCCAGGCGCCGTAGAACTGCGACATCCCCATGCAGCCCAGGCCGAGCGCGGAGACCTGCGGCCCGCCGCGTCCCAGGGTGCGGTGGCGCGCCGGCGCGCCCTCATTCGTGTGCGTCATCATGCCGCCCTCTCCGTCGTCATGTGCTCGATGAGCCGGCCCCACCGCAGGAGCTGGCCGTCGGGCAGGTACCGCTCGCGCACCCGGCGCCGCGCGTCCTGCCCGAGCCGCCGCGCGAACGGCCGGTCGCCGAAGAGCCGCCGCAGGTGCGCGGCCGCCGCCGCCACGTCGCGCGGATCGTCCACCAGCAGCCCGGACCGGCCGTGGACCACCTGGTCGCGCAGCCCGCCGACGGCCGAGGCGAGCAGCGGCCTGGCCTTCCACATGGCTTCCGTCGCGGTCAGCCCGAACCCCTCGGCCAAACTTTTCTGCACGACGACGCTCGCGTGCCGCTGCAGCGCGTTGACCACCACGGCGTTCTCGCGCAGGTCGTCCATCGGCAGGCAGACGAGCTGGCAGCGGCGGCGGTGCGCGGACGGCAGCGCCTCCCAGACCCGCCGGCACTCCTCATAGACCCGGGCCGCGCCCGGGTCGTCGGCGACGCCCGCCAGGTCGGCGCCGGCCAGCGTCAGGTAGCCGTCCACGCCGGAGGCGAGGAAGCACTCCAGCACGCCGATCATGTCCTTGAGCCGGTCCCAGCGGGAGACCTGCACCACCATCGGCAGGCCCGCGGGCGGCGGCGGGCCCTCGCGCAGCACCACGGCGGGCCTGCTCACCCGGACCGGCGCGCCGACGGGCACGGGCGTCTCGACCGGCTCCGGCCGCTCGTGGGCGAGGATCCCGGCCGCTCCGAGCACGTCACGGACCTGGGCCGGAGTGAGGGGCATGTTCTTCGGCCCGCAGGGGTCGATCGAGGGAGGGACGACCAGCGGCCGGGGCGCCCAGCCCGGGATGTGGCCGGGCGTGGAGAACACGCTGGCGTCGGCGCCGGCGACGTGTTCGGCGACGAACCGGCCGCCGTCGCGCGTGTGCTCGTTCGGCCGGTCGCTGCCGATGTGGCAGCGCCACACCACGCGGGCGCCGCACCGCCGGGCCGCGCCGATCAGGCCCGCGGGCTGGGGGTCGTGCACGACCACGACGTCCCCGGGCCGGACGAGGGCGGCCAGCTCGCCGGCGGCGTCGTCCAGGTGACGGCGGTACCGGCGGGCCTCGGCCGCGCCGAGCGGGCCGCCGTCGCCCGCGATGCCGTACAGGCGCGACACCAGCCGCTTGGCGATGGCCTGGAAGCCGGCGTCGCCGTCCAGCACGAGCCAGCGCACGTCCACGCCGGTCGCGCGGGCCAGCGGGCCGAGCACGTGCAGCAGCTCGGCCACGCCGCCGCCGGCGGCCGTGGAGTTGACGTTCCAGACGGTGCGGCCGCCCAGCAGCTCGCGCACCCGCTCGCCGCCCCGGCGCAGCTCCGCCAGCCGGCGTTCCCCGAGCACGTCCCCGTACGGCTCCAGCGGGACCTCGGCGAAGGCGATCTCACGCATGGCCCGCTCCCACCGTCGTCGGATGCTCCAGCATGCCGATCCAGCTCGTCTCCCACAGCGCGGTGTCGGCGGGCGGTATCAGCTCGACCAGGCTCGGCCCGGGGCCCGCGGCCAGCGCCTGGAGCGTGACGGCGAACGCCTTGGTCTGCGAGGCCAGGTAGTCGGGGTCCAGGCGGCCGCTCAGGTCCACCCGGCGGGTGCGCAACCCTAGCGCGGCGGCCAGCTCGCCGTAGCGCGGGCCGCCGTCGCCGCAGACCACGAACGTCACCGGCGCGGCCTGGCGGGCGGCGTCGGCCAGCGCCTGCACGCCGTCGCCGCCGCCCAGGCCGCACAGCACCTTGGCGGACGGCTCGCCGAGCGCCAGCCCGGTGGCCAGCCCGGCGCCGCCGGAGGCGGCGAACGCGCCCGCCGGCAGCTCCTCCGGCGCGCCGCCCAGCACGTCACCCAGGACCGCGGCCACGGAAGGCGCCGTCCGCTCGGACGTCTGCCCGGACGTCCGCTCGGCCGTCTGCTCGGCCGTCTGCCCGGCGGCCTCTTGCCTGGGCGGCCGGTCCGCGTCCGTGGCCGTGCCCGGGGCCGTGGGCGTGCCCGCGTCCGTTCCTGTGGCCGTGGCCGTGTCTGCGAGCGCGGCCAGCGGCACCCAGGCGGTCTGCGCCAACTGCTGGGGGAGCGTCACCAGCGTGGGGCCGGTCGGCGACCGCTTGCTCTCGTGCAGCGCCTGCCGGACGGCCGTGACCAGGGCGTGTGCCGCGGCTGTGCCGTCCGCGCCCGGAGGCGGGAGCGGCTCGTGGCAGGACTTGGCGAACGCGCCGCAGGCAGTGAGCAGGCCGGGGTCGGCGGCGGGCAGCTCGGCGACGGCGACCGTGCCGATCCCGTCGCGCCGCAGGTCGGCCAGCGCGCCGAGCGCGTCGGCCAGGCCCCGCGCACCGGACAGCACCGCCGCGCCGTTGCCCGGCCGCACCATGCTGGCACCGCCCGCCTGGATGACCGCCTCCCGGTCGTCACGCGCCTCCGTCAGCAGGCCCAGGCGCGCTGCGGCGTCCCGCAGGGGCGACTCACCGGCTCCCGGTGCGGCGAAGACGATGCCGACGCCCGCGCGCCGGAGCGTCAGGGCCACCGCCTCCGCGCCGGTCAGCAGCACGTCGCCGGGATCGGGCAGGGCCTGGGCGACGGCGTGCCTCAGCGCCTGCTCGGACGCGCTGCCCAGCGCGCCGGCCAGTGCCCGCCCGAACTCCCGCCGCCCGGCATCCTCGATCAGGGCGGCGACCAGGCCGTTGACGCTGCCGTCCGGGCGGGTCAGCAGGGCGCGGAGCAGGTCGTGCACCGTGGGGCCGGCCGTCCGGGCCGCGTGGACCTCGCGCGGGCTCAGGCCGAAGGGGGCCAGGGCCTCGGCGGCGGGACCGGCGGCGAGCACCCGCACGCGCACGTCCGCCGCGGCGGACGGGTCCAGCTCGTCGAACGGCACCCCGCCGTCCTGGGCGAGCGTGATCCGCAACCGGTAGTCGCCGGGCTCGCCGGGCGTGCGCGCCCGCACGGGAACCGGGATGACCCCTTCGGGCGGTAGCGTACGCGGCAGCGCCGCCCTGATCGGCTGGGTGGGGACCTCCTGCCCGTCCGCGTCGTACCAGCGGTGCACCACCCTGACCGGGTACGGCGGCGCGGGCGTGAGCAGGCCCGCGCCCGTGTTGGCGACCCGGCACTCCACGGTCAGCAGGCTGCTCGGCTCGGCCCGCTCCTCGGCCGGCCCGGCCATCGTGATCTCGGCCCGGCACTCCTCCTCGGCCAGCCGGTCGCCGATGGCCCACAACCGGCTCGGCTGCCGTCCCAGCAGGTCGAACAGCTGCCGCTGGCCCTGCTCGTGCAACCGGGTGTGGTTGGCGGCGAACCCCTGCCGCGCGCCTTCGGCCAGCGGCGAGGGCACCAGCGCCAGCGCGTACACCTCGCGGGCGGGCAGCGGGACGAGCGCGACCTGGCGCCACTCGGCGCGGTCCACGACCGCGACGGCCGCCGTCTCCACCGAGGCGGTCAGGTAGCGGTGCGGGCTGACCCCGACGTACAGGTACCGGTCGGTCACGGCCAGGCCGCGCGGCCAGCCGGGCAGCCCGAGCCGTCGGGTCTCCTGCCGGGTCTCGTCGGAGAACTCCACCAGGTCGCCGGCGGCCGAGTCGCAGACGAGCCAGGTCCCGTCGCTGTAGTAGGGGTTGTGGGGGGCGTGCAGGCCGCGGAGCACGGGCTCACCGGTCTCCAGGTCGACGACCTGGCCGGTGGCCGGTTTGCCGCACTCGTCCCAGCCGCGGCGGCGTAGGAACGGGCCGAAGCCGCACACCATGATCTGGTCACCGACCACGGCCAGGCTGTTGAGGTGCCAGCTGTCCGCCTCGCCGGGGGCCCGCCAGAGCCAGGCCACCCGGCCGTCGGGCGCGACGCAGCGCACCTCGTTCTGGGTGGTGCCCACCACGAGCACCTGGCCGTTCACGGCGAGGATGTCGTGCGGGGTGGAGACGTGGTCGAGCCGGTGGTAGCGGCGGACGCCGGTCGCGTCGTAGGCGATCAGCTCGGCGGGGCTGCCCTCGGCGCTCCACAGGCAGCGGTACAGCAGCCCGTCGTCCGCGTGCAGGCCGGTGCTCGAGATGTGGTCGATCTCCTCGACGGCGCCGTCCGCGCCGTCGAGGGCGAACAGGCCGCCGCCGATCGTGTGATGTGCGTCGAAGCACGACGCGAGCAGGTGGTGGCCGGCCGGGATCAGCCCCGCCGGCTCTGCCGGGCCGGTCAGCTTCTCGCTGGTCATGGGTTTCCCCTCGTGGTCGTGGTCGTCTCCGGGGTTCTGGACACGGCGACCAGCGTGGTGTCCAGCCACGTCGTGCCGCCGGAGCCGGTGAGGAAGATCGCCGCCCGGGCCACGGCCTCCGGGTCCGTGGCGACGACGGTGTGCACGGCCGCCCCGCCGCCCGCGAGCCCGTCCGCGCGCGGTCGCCGGTCGCCGGCGGGCCCGGGAGCGGATGGCTCCTCGCCGCCTTCGCCTCCGCCGCCCTCGCCGAGGAGCAGGATCGAGGCCGGGCGGCCCTGCCGGGCGAAGACGGGCAGCGCGGCGCGGGCCAGGCCGCCCCCGCCCGCCGCGGGAGACACGCGCGCGACGGGTTCCACGACCGCGTCGAAGCCTCCGTACGCCAGCACCGCCTGGCGGACGGCGCCGCGGTCGGTGTCCCTGACGAGCGGCACCGCGCGCCGTTCCCCGTACCGGCCGCTGATCGCCGCGGCTGCCGCGACCGCCGCCGCCCGTCGCCCGGGCGGGGCGGCGAGGGCGACGTGCGCGCCGGCCGAGGCCAGGCGTTCGGCGACGGCATCCGCGCGCCCGTCGTCCGCGGCGACCAGGAACACCACGCCCGCCAGCGGCTCCTGGCCCGCCCGGAGTTGCGGCTTGAGCCGCATGAGCGGCCAGTACTCGTCCGCCGCGCCCTGGGCCTCCGACAACGACAGGTAGCCGCCCGCCGCGTCGGCCGCCCTGATGACCGTCATGGTCTGCGCCAGGTGGTCGGCGCACAGGCGGGCCTTGGCGGCGTCGGGGCCGCAGCTCACCGCGCCGAGGCCGGGCAGCACGACGGCGCGCGGCCCGTTGCCGCGCTTGCCCAGGGCGCGCGCGGGCCCGGTGACGTACCGGGCGTAGTACGTGTCGTACCAGTCGCGGTGCCGCCGGATCGCGGCCAGCACCTCGGCGGGCCCGGCGGGCGTCCGGTCGAGGACGAGTGGCCGGTACCCCACCGTGACCAGGTGGTCGGGGCAGCCAGGCCCCGCCTGCGTCCACCCGGGCCCGCGCACCGAGGAGGCGAAGCCGACCGCCTCGGGGCTGCGGTCGAGGTGCAGCACGACGCCCCGGCCGGCGCCGGACAGGGCACCGCGGACCGCCGGCAGCAGCTCGGCCAGCAGGTCCTCGGCCGCCTCGGGCGGGGGCGGGCGCACGGCCTGGCCGCCGAGGTCCGCGGGCCGGCACTGTGCCTTGCGCAGCGCGCGCGTCGCCCGCTCGACCGCCTCCAGGGAGTTGCGGTAGCACCGCTCGCTGCTGTCGGCCCAGGTGAAGATGCCGTGGTTGGCGAGCAGGACGAAGCGGCAGCGCGGCTCGCCGGCGATCCGGTCGGCCAGCTCGCGGGCCACGCCGACGTCGAACTGCCGGTAGTCGAACCAGATGGCCTCCTCGCCGAACTCGTCCTCGGCCGCCCGCCGCCCGCCGGGGGAGGCGGTGAGCGCGATGACCGCGTCCGGATGGCAGTGGTCCACGTGGCGGGCCGGGATGAACGCGTGGGTCAGCGTCTCGATGCCCGGCTGGCGCTGCTCGCCCCGCAGGCCGCTGTCCACCAGGTGGCCGATCATCTCGCTCTCGCTCAGCGGGCCGCTGTCGCGCAGGCGCAGCAGGTCGGCCAGGCGCAGCGCCGGGAAGTCGTCCGGCGTGGTGGTGGCGCCGTCGCAACCCCACGCGCTCATGTACAGGACCTCGACGGACCGGCCGCCGCGGTCCACGGCGACGTCCTTGACGGAGAAGTTGCCGCCGCCCTCCTTGGTCAGCGCCGGATCGGCCCCGACCAGGTGGGAGCGGTAGACGACCTCGTCGCGGCCCGCGAGCCCCCCGGCGACGGCCGGGTTCCACCGGTCCACCGGCGGCGTGAACAGCTCATCCATGACCGCTCCTCGCCATCGGTTCGCCCCGGCCGGCCGGGACGAACGGGAACGCGGTGCGCGCGTCCACCCGCAGGGTGGCGGCGGTGGCGTCGAACGCGGCCTGCCGGAAGTCTGGCACCACGGCCGTCGCGCCCGCCGCCCGCACCTGTGCCTCCCGCCGCGCGCAGGCCAGCGCCACGCACGTGGCCCCGGCCGCCACCGCGGAGGTCACCCCGCTGACGGCGTCCTCGAAGACCAGGCAGCGCCCGATGTCCACGCCCAGGCGCTCGGCCGCCAGCAGGTAGCCCGCCGGGTCCGGCTTGCCGCGCGGCACGTCGTCGGCGCAGATCACGGTCGCGAAGGCGGAGGGCAGGGCGAGTTGGCGCAGCACCTCGACGGCCTTCCAGTCCTGCGCGCCCGTCACCAGCGCGAGCGGCACGCCGGCCCGGCCGAGCGCGCCGAGCAGCGCGGTCGCGCCGGGGATCGCGGTGTAGACGAGGCTCTCCTGGTTCTCCTTGAGCCGCTGGTAGATCTCGCTGTACGCGCTGGGGGGCACCTCCGGGAACAGCACGCGCAGCGTGTGGTCGGCGCGGTGGCCGTACACGTGGCGCTCCAGGTCCTCGGCGCGCAGCAGGTAGCCGAGGTCGGCGGCCAGCCACTGCCAGAACTCCGTCACCGACCGCTCGGTGTCGGCGATGACGCCGTCCATGTCGAACAGCACTGCCTCGTACACCTCAGGCTCCTTCCGCGCGCGCGAACCGGTCGAGCCGCCCGATGGGCTCCGCGGGCTTCCAGCTCAGCGGAGGGATGTGGGCGTTGATGAGCGTGCCGTCGTCGTTCAGCACCGACGCCTCGGGGTGGGTCAGGTGCAGCAGCCGGTCGTCGTAGCTGTCGAACGGGGCGGCGATGTCGAAGCGGTAGACGAAGTCGTGGTCCTCGCCGCCCCAGCCCTCGTAGCGCTCGTCCATGCCGCCGATGCGCTCGAACACCGACCGGCGCACCCACAGGCAGCAGCCCGGCGGGCGCCGCAGCAGGAAGCCGCGCAGCCCGGCAGGGGCGGGGTCGGGGGCCTTGCGGTCGATCCGCTCGCGGATCGACCAGGACGTGGCGGCGTCGTCGAGGCAGAACATGTCCCGGTAGGTCAGGTGACCGGCGGTTCCCGGCCGCCGGAAGCGGGCGATGTTGCGGGCGACGAAGTCGCGGTCGGCCAGCACGTCGGCGTCCAGGATGCAGATCAGCTCGGCCGCGCCGCCGCGGTTGGCGACGCCCGCGTTCACCGTCCAGCACTTGTTGAACAGGCCCGCCTTGGGGGCGAACAGGTAGTCGTCGGCGTACGGCTCGATCTGCTCCCGCCATCGGGGCGCGTCGTCGGACTCCACGACCACGACGCGGTAGTCCGCGCGCGCGGCCGACTGGTCGCGCAGGGCGAGCAGGCAGGCCAGCAGGTTGCGCAGCCGGACGCCGCCGGTGTCGCGGTCGCGGAACGGGATGACGATGAGGGCGCCGGCCGTGGACGGGCCGGGCGGCGGCCCGTCCACGGGGCGCCCGGCCAGCTCCGCGGCGCTCACCTGCGGCTGCGACCGGTCGTAGGAGTGGCCGACGTGGTAGGCCACCCGCGAGTTGCACTCCGCCTGCCAGGCCAGGTCGAACAGCGTGCGCACGGCGGGCTCGCCCGGGTCGCGGCGCAGCAGGGCGGAGATCAGCCCGAAGTACGCGCCGGGGTCGGCGGGGTCGTCGGCGAGTGCCTGGCCCAGGGACCTGAGCGGCTCGTCGCTCTCCTGGACGGCCTTGACCACGGCCGCGGTCCACGGCTGGGCGAGCTCCCAGTAGAGCAGGCCCGCGCGGCGTGCCCCCAGGTCGGAGGCGATCACGAGGGAGTCGGCCACCGCGGTCGCCAGGACGGTCGGATTCGTCGGCATGAGGATGGACATCGCGGGTTCTACCCCTTTGCTGTGGAGGCGTATTCCTGGGCGAAGGCCTGCTCGGCCTCGATGCTCGCCGGATGGCTGAGCAGCTCCCGCAGGACGGCGAGCGGCGCGGTCACCGCGTCCGCCCCGGAGGCGAAGGCGTGCAGGACCTGCCCGGAGTTCTTCACGGAGGCGGCGATGACGCGGGTGGACCCGCGGCGCAGGCCGGCCAGCGACCGGATCAGCTCGGAGTCCGTCCGCAGGTCGCGCACCGCCCGGTCCAGGTACGGGATGACCGCCGCGCAGCCCATCGACTCGGCGACGAGCATCGCGTGCGGCGTCTGGGCGGCGGTCAGGGCCACGCGGGCGCCCCGGCGGGTCAGCGTCCCGGCGAGCGCGGCGCCGTCCGGCGTGGCGGGCAGCTTCAGCACGACGCGGTCCTTGTCCGCCGACCACGCCTCCTCCGCCTCCTCGGCCGCCGCGCCGGGCGGCCCGTACGCGCCGGTCGGCTGGTAGTAGACCTCGGGCAGGTCCACGGCGGCGAGCAGGTCGCGCAGGTGCCGCAGCGGGTCGGCGGTCTCCTTGCGCATGAGCGCCGGATTGGTGGTGATGCCGCGCACGAACCCGAGCGCGGCGGCCGCGACGGCGTCGTCCAGGCCGGCGGAGTCCAGGTAGAGGCCCATCACACCGGCACCGCCGTCCGCTGCTCGAAGCCCTGCGTGATCCAGATGCCGCGCCAGACCTCGGGGTCGGCGGGCAGGACCAGCTCCACCAGGGCGGGGCCGTCCGTCGCCGCGGCCCTGGCGAGGACGCCGGGCAGCTCGGCCACCGCCCGGCGCAGCTCGTCCGGGGCGCCGCCGATCGGGATCGGGACCCGCTCGGCGGGCATGCCGAAGGCGGCCGCGAGCCGGCAGTAGGAGAACCCGGCGACGTTCGACAGGTAGCCGCGCCCGCCTGGCGGCTCGCCGAAGGAGGCGAGCGCCTGCTTGGTCAGTGAGACCGACCGGCCGTTGTTGCACACGACGAACAGCACGGGCGCCCGCTCCTGGACGGCGGCCACCAGCCCCTGGAAGGAGTTGGTGAACCCCTGGTCGCCGAGGGTGCACAACACCTGCGCGCGCGGGTCGGCGATCGCCAGGCCGACCGCGTACGACAGGCCGCCGCCGACGAACCCGCCATGGCCGCCGAAGACGCGCAGGCCCGGCGGCAGGTCGTCGTAGTGCTCCGACAGCAGCCCGCCGAACATCTGGCTGTCGTCCACCAGCACCGGCCGGTCCCAGCCGCCGAGGAGGCCGGCCAGCGCGCCCGCCACCGCGCCGCGCCCCTCCTCGACGGCGGCGGCGGCCGGCTCCGGGGTGACGCGGGCAGCCGACAGCACCTCCTCGCGCGGCCACCACCGCTCCGCCCGCCCCCGGCCGGCCCGGCGCAGCCGGTCGGCGAGACCGGACAGCACGCCGGGGGCCTCGCCGATGACGAGGACGTCGTCGGCGTCCAGGTACTCGTTCTTGAGCACCTTCTCCGGATCGGTGTTGATCGCGATCTTGCGGCAGGAGGGCAGCCGGCCGGCGGTGCGCTCGTAGAGGTTGCGGTCCTCGACCGTCACCAGCAGGTCGCACGCCTCCAGCAGGTCGGTGTGGACGGAGCTGAACTGGTTGAGCCAGCCGGCGAAGTTGGCCACCTCGGAGGTCTGCAGCCGCTCGAACATCATGGGGCCGCGCCGGTAGCGCAGTTGCAGGACGGGCGCGCCGAGCATGCCGGACAGGTCGTCGAGCGCCTGCCGCAGCCCGGGGTGGCGCAGGGCGTAGTCGTCGATGAGGAACAGCGGCTTGTCGGCGTGGCGCAGCTCGCGGAAGGCGGCGTCGAAGGCCGGCTGGTCGAGGTCGAGCGGCCGCTCGGCGGCGGGGGCGCGCATCAGGTCCTCGACGGGGATCCACCGCTGCTCGGCCACGTCCTGCGGCACGCCGAAGATCGCGGGCCGGGTCGGCGGCTGGGCGGAGCTGTCCAGACCGTCGCGGAGCTGCCCGACGAACCGGCGGGCGGCCTCGCGCCGCCGGCCCGGGTCCTCGGGCACCGCGCCCGCCTGCCAGATCCAGTCCGCGAACGCCCCCATCCCGCCCATCAGGTCGTCCTCGCCGTGCGGCGGCAGGAAGCGGGCGGAGCTCGTGGACGGCATGCCGACGATGAACAGCGTCCCCGCCTCGTTGCGCCGGGCGTCGGCCACCGCGCCGGCCGCGTTGGTCAGCCCGCGGGCGCCGTGGAGGATGGCGACGCCCCGGTTGGGCTCCAGCAGCGACGCGCCGGCCGCCATGAACGCCGACTCCTTGTCGCCGCGGCCGTTCACCAGGCGCACGCCGTGCACCCGCTCGACCGCGTCGCACATGGACAGCTCCGAGGTGCCGGCGTAGACGAAGACGGTTTTCACCTCCTCGGCGGCCAGCAGCACGGCCACCGCCTCCGCGCCGGTCAGCCGGACCCGCCAGCCCAGCACCTCGTCCACGGCGGCGCGGGCGATGGCCTGCTGGGCCTGCGGGGCGGTGACGCCGCGCAGGCCGAGCACCTTGCGCAGCAGCAGCTCCGCCCGCTCCCGGCCGGCGACCAGGAACTCGCCGCAGCGCAGCGCGTCGGGGGTGCCGTCGGGGCGGCGGAACGCCTTGGTCAGCAGGGCGGCGTCGGGACGGTCGCCGTTGAGCGAGAAGATGATCTCGGTTTGGAGAGATGACATGGAAATCCGTCTCCTTCAGCGGATCAGGGCAGGATGAGGCGTCTCGCGGGCGCCGGGGCACGCTGGGTGCCCGCCCGTGAGCGTGGTCGTTCAGTGATCGTTCAGTGATCGTTCAGTGGCGGTTCAGTGGTCGTTCAGGGGGAGATGCTCAGGAAGGGAGGGTGGCCTCGGCGCGGTCGGGCTCGCCGCCCGCCACCCGCCAGTGCCGCTGGGCGACCGCGCCCACCAGCGCGCCGGCGGCCACCGCGAGCGCGGCCGCGCCGAAGGCGGTGGCCGGGCCGCCCTGCTCGACGATGACGCCCGCGAGCGCCATGCCGAGGGCGGAGCCCGAGGTCAGCGAGGTCTGCAACCAGCCCTGCGCCTCGCTGCGGCGCTCCGGCGCGGTGTTCCGGTCGACGAGCGCCTGCTGGACGATGAGGCTCGGCGAGATGCACAGGCCGGTCAGGACCATGGCCGGCAGGACGGCCGGCAGCAGGCCGCCGCCGGGGAGCAGCACCAGCATGACCAGGGCCAGGCCGGCGGCGTAGGCGGCGAGGGTGAGGGGCAGGTGCCGGCGTTCCGGGCCGGACCAGGAGCGGCTGCCGTACCAGAGCCCGCCGGCGGTGCTGCCGATCGCGGTGCAGGCGAAGAAGACGCCGATCAGGCCCTCGCTGTGGAACAGGCGCTCGGCGGAGGCCGTCATGGCCACGTCCATCTGCCCGAAGCCGACGGACATCCCGAGGGCTGTCAGCAGCGCGAGCCAGACGCCGCGCACCGACAGGGGCGGGCGGCCACGCCGGGGCGCGCCCCGCACACCGCCCGCTACGCCGCCGCGCGTGCCGCTTCCCGGGCGGGACAGGCGGGAGGCGCGGGTCCGGCTGTAGGTCAGGCCGCCGGCCGCCATGAGCAGCGCCGTCACCAGCAGGGGCACCGCCGGTGGCAGCCAGAGCAGGGCGGTCAGCAGCAGCGGCCCCAGCACGAAGATCGTCTCGACGGCGACCGCGTCCATCGCGTACGCCGTCCGCCGCTGCTCCGGATCGGGCACGACGGCCGACCAGGCCACCCGGATGGCCGGGATGACCGGCGGGAAGCTCAGCCCCGCGAACCCGATGAGCACGAGCAGGAGCAGGTCCGGCGCGCCCGCGGCGGCGGCGAGCGTCCCGCCCGCCAGGAACGCCGCCGACCCCAGCGAGGTGCCGGCGATCACCGCCGACTGCCCCACCCGGTCCATGGCCATGCCCCATAGGGGCGAGGAGGCGGCCGTGGCCAGGGCGTACACGGCCGTGACGAGCCCGGCGTCGGCGTACGAGCCGCTCACCTCCTCGATGAGCACCACGATGCCGAGCGGCGTCATGGCCAGGGGGAGGCGGGCGACGAACGCGGAGGCGAAGGGCAGCGACACGCCTGGCAGTCGTAACAGGGAAAGGTAGGGGGCGATCACGCCGGACATGTCCCGCTCCTCACTTCGACTCGCGGATCAGCGCCACGGACCGTTCCGCGATCATGATCACGGTTGCGTGCAGGTTCGCCCGGACGTTGTCGGGCAGGATCGACGCGTCGAGCACCCGCAGCCCCTCTACCCCGTGCACCCGGCCGCACTCGTCCACCACGTTCGCCGCGTCCCCGGCCGGGCCCATCCGGCAGGTGCTGGACGCGTGGTAGCCGGTGGCCGCGTTGCGCAGGATCCAGCGGTCGAGCGCGGCGTCGGAACCGAGGACGTCCTCGGCGGGGGTGGTGCGCGCGTCGATCAGCTTGTCGAACTCCGGCTCGCGTGCCATCGCGGCGCACATCCGGACGCCCTCCCGCTGCCGCTCCAGGTCGGACGGGGCGGAGAAGTAGCGGAAGTCGAGGACGGGCGGGTCGTGCGGGTCGGCCGAGGCCGGCGTGAGCTCGCCCTGGCTGAGGGCCAGGTTCACCGTCGGCCGCATCGCGAACGTGCGCTCGTTCCACCGCGCCGCCGCGTACACGATCATGTCGTTGACCGGCGCGGATCCGGAGGACGTGTGCCGCAGCAGCACCTGGTGGGGGTGGTGGAGGCCGTCGGCCCGGAAGTCCTGGCGCAGCGGCCAGATCAGCTCCGTCGTCATGTGGTCGCGCAGGTTGCGGCCCACGCCGGGCAGGTCCACCACCACCGGCAGGCCGGCCCGGCGCAGCCGCCCGGCGGGCCCCACGCCCGAGAGCATGAGCAGGTGCGGCGAGCCGATGGCGCCGGCGCACAGGATGATCTCCCGGCCGCGCACGGTCTCCGTCCGGCAGCCGGTCTCGACGACCACGCCGCTCGCGCGCCCGCCGTCGAGGACCACCCGGCAGGCCAGCGCGCCGGCGGCGACCGTCAGGTTGGGGCGGCCGCGGGCCGGGTTGAGGTAGCCGGTCAGCGTGCTGCTCCGCAGCCCGCCCGCGTCGTTCAGCGGGGTCGGGCCGACGCCGGTGGAGCCCGGCCGGTTGTGGTCGTCGCAGACCGGATGGCCGAAGGCGCGGCTGACCTCGTAGAACGCCTCCTGGTCGGGCGTCCAGGTGTGGCGCGGGAAGCGGCGCACCGCGATCGGGCCGTCCGTCCCGTGGTACGGGCCGGCGAAGTCCTGGTCGCTCTCCAGCATGCGGTAGAACGGCAGCGCCCGCTCGAAGGTCCACTCGGGCAGGTTCCACGAGTCCAGGTCGCCCGGCTCGGGGCGCAGGAAGACCTGGCCGTTGGTGGTGCTCGACCCGCCGACCACCTTGCCCCGCGGCATGGGGATGGTGGCGTGCTCGGTCACCCGCGCCCGCAGGTTCCAGTCGTGGGTGTCGTAGCCCTGGACGACGTGCCCCACGCCGTAGCTGCGCCGCAGCTCCCACGGCAGGTGGTCGGCGCTGGGGTAGTCCGGCCCGGCCTCCAGCAGCACCACCTCGCACGAGGGGTCCTCGCTGAGGCGGGCGGCCAGCACCGCGCCCGCCGCCCCGGCGCCGACGATCACGTAGTCGTAGGTTCTGCAGCCCATGCCGCTCACCCCAGGATCGTCTCGTCGAGGGCGCCGGAGAAGGCGGCCAGCGCCTGCTCGACCTCCGCCGGGCCCCACGCCGCGCTGGCCAGCACCTCGTCCAGCGGGTGGTAGAGCACGCCGCGGTCGTAGAGCGCCCGGCACAACTCATCCGGGTGCACGGTGCCGGGCAGCTCCAGCCGGAAGAAGGTCGCGATGCCGCGGACCGCGACGCCGTAGCGCGGGCCGATCTCGCTCAGCCCTTCGTACAGCGCGGACGAGGCCGCGGCGAAGGCGTCGTAACCGCCGCCGGCCAGCTCGTCCAGGCAGGCCGTGGCCGCCGCCATCGAGACGAACTCCGAGGCGTAGGTGCTGAACAGGCTGAAGGTGGACTCCGAGGCCAGCAGCTCGCCGCCGGCCAGCGCCGCGATCGGGAAGCCGTTGCCCATGGCCTTGCTCAGCACCCGCAGGTCCGGCACCAGGTCCCACACCGCCGTAACGTTCGGGTAGGCGTAGCGGAAGCCGGCCTTCACCTCGTCGAACACGACGAGCGCGCCGGCGTCGCGGGCCGCCCGCACCACCTCGCGCACGACCTCCGGGGCGGGGGTGAGCGCGTTCGGGGTGATGAGGACGCAGGCGGCGCCGCGGGCGGCCTGGCGCACCTGCTCGACCAGGTCCGGCGACTGCCAGTCCAGGTCGACGACGTCGACGCCGGAGGCGTTGCCGGACGCCTCCCGCGCCGAGGTCCGCTCGGCGGCCGAGCGGCGCTCCGGCTTGAGGTAGCCGAGCGGCAGCAGCCAGCCGTGATAGGTCGTGGTGAGCACCTTGCGCCGCCCGGTCGCCCGGATGCAGGCGGTGATGGCGGCGTGCACGGCCTCCGAGCCGGTCTTGAAGAAGGCGGCGTACTCGGCCTCGGGGCACAGCTCGACCACGCGGGCGGCCAGCTGCGGCTCCAGCGGGTGGCGCAGGCTCACGGTGGCGCCGCTGCCGAGCACCGAGCGCACGGCCTCGATCTGCGCCTGGTTGCCGTGGCCGAGGATGATGGTGCCGCTGCCGCCGTACAGGTCGAGCAGGCCGGTGCCGTCCTCGGCGAACACGCGGGCCCCCTTGGAGGACCGGAAGAACGCCGGCCGGCCGGCCGAGAGCGCGAAATTGTGCCAGACCTGGGCGCCAGGGGCCAGCGGGCCCCTTCCGCCGGGAGCGGCCGGTCGCCCCGGGTCGCGGGTGAGAACGTCGTCACGCATCCTGCCTCCCATACATCGGAATTTCTGCGCCGACGTTTCCGACACTAGGCGGCCGGATGTCCCGGACTCTTGGGAGCGATGTCCCTGTTGAGTCCCTTATCGAATATGCGCTCCAGGCACAGGTGGAACCGGTCCCGGCGGAGGCCGGAACCGGTCACGGGAAAAGGGGTCAGGAAACGCGCTCCAAACCGATCCCGGCGTTTCTTGCGCGCAATGCGGCGGTCATTCTGTCGGGCGCGTCCAATTTGGTGAAAATCCGCGTGATGTGATTGCGGATCGTCTTCTCGGCCAGGACGAGGCGCCGCGAGATACTGCGGTTGTCGTACCCGCTGGCGAGCAGTTCGAGGATCTGCGTCTCACGGTCGGTGAGCTCGGGGAAGGCCACCCGGCCGGGCACCTCCTGCAGGGCCGAGAAGTAGGCGGGCAGCCGGTCGGCCACCTGGGGGCTGAAGGCCGCGCCGCCGTGCACCACCAGGTGGATGCCGTGCAGCAACTCCTCGCGCGAGACGGCCTTGTCGATGAACCCCTTGGCGCCGGCGCGCAGGGCCCCGATGACGACGTCGTCGTCGCACACTGCGGAGATCACCAGGACGCGGGGCGCGTGCGGCCCGCTGGTCATGCGGCGGGTGGCGTCGATGCCGGAGCCGCCGTCGAGCGTGACGTCGATGAGGACGACGTCGGGTCGCACGGCCGCGGCCAGGTGCACCGCGCTCATGCCGTCACAGGTCTCCCCGACGACGCGGGCGATCCCGGCGGACTCCAGGGCCACGCGCAGGCCGTCGCGGAAGGCGGGGTGGGCGTCGACGATAAGGGCTTCGACCTCCGTCGTGCGTCGCGGCTCGGGGGACCAGCCGCCCCTCACGCGGCGCGGTGCTCCGGGCGCTGCCCGGTCGTTCGGCTCGCTGAGGCTCATGGTGTCATCCCATCAGCGGTACAGTTATAGACTCAAGTCTAACTTGAGACTCAAGACCATGTCTAGGGCGAGAGTGTGACGCCCTGGGCGAGTATGCCGTCGAAGATGAGGCCCAGCGACGACGTCAGCGACCGCGCGAGCGAGAACGGCGGCGGTCCCTCGCCCACCCAGCGGTAGAGCGTGCCGAGGTACGTGTCGCGCAGCAGGTGGCCCACGGCGACCGCGTCGACGTCGGGGCGCACCTCCCCGCGCGCTTTGCCGTCGGTGATGATCTGCGCGAAGATGAACGAGGTGTAGGGCTCCTCCAGCACCGGGGCGCCCGTGCGCACCCAGGCCAGCAGCAGCTCGCTGGTGACCCGGCGCTCGTCGGTGGTGACCTCGCCGAGCCTGGTCATGCAGCGGGTGAGCTGGTCGAGGACGCCGCTCTCGCGCGAGCTCTCCTGGATCAGCATGGCCCCGAGCCGGCGGCGGCGTTCGTCGCCCCAGGCCAGCAGGAACTCGTCCTTGCGCTTGAAGTAGTTGAAGACGGTGGCGCGGGCGACGTCGGCCCTGTCGGCGATCTCGTCGAAGGAGGTCGCGACGTAGCCCTTCTCGGCGAAGAGCGAGATGGCGGCCTCGTACACCCGCGCCCGCATCGCCTCCCTGTTGCGCTCGCGCCGGCCCGTGCCGTGATGAGGTGTCATCGCGTGGGTCCACCTCGATGGTCCGCAGTAAATTCGTAGACTTGAGTCTACACTAGCGGGCCTCCCTGGCCAACAGCTCGATGGTGGCCAGCACCTCACCGAGCGGCCGGTCGCCCAGGAGCAGACCGGGGGTGATCCGTCCCCCCGTGGCCGCGTGGAGGCGGGCGGTCAGCCGGGCGGCCATCAGGGAGTCCAGGCCGGCCGAGGACAGGCAGCGGCGGGGCTCCAGCCGGTCGGCGGGCAGGGACAGCTCGCCCGCGATCTGCGCCACCACCCACGCGGCCAGCTCACCGGGCGCCTCAGGAGCCGCCTGGGAGGGAGCGGCCGGGGAAGGGGCGGCCGGGGGAGCGGCGGGGGGATCGGCCGGGGCATGGGCGGGCGTGCCGAACCAGAAGCTCTCGTGCTGCCACGGGTAACCCGGCAGGCCGACCGGCCGCCCCGCCGGATACAGCCGGGCCCAGTCCACCGCGCCCCCGGCCACGTGGACGGCCGCCAGCGACTCCAGCACTTGCTCCCACGACGGCCGCCCGCGCCGCAGCGAGGGCACCGCCGTCCCGGACAGCCCGTGATGGCGCAGGCAGTCCCGCACCGCGCCCGCCAGGATCGGGTGCGGGCTGATCTCCACGAACACCGCCGGCCGCTCCTTGGCCACCCGCTCGATCGCGGACGCGAAGCGCACCGGATCACGTAGGTTGCGCACCCAGTAGGCGGCGTCGAACGAGCCGCCGTCCGCTAGCCGGTCCAGCACCGTGGACCACACGGGCACGTCCCCCGCCATCGGGCGCAGGCCGTCCAGGGCGCAAGCCAGGTCCCCGGCCAGCTCGTCCACCTGCGGACTGTGCGAGGCGAAGTCCACCGCGACCTCGCGCTGGAACACGCCCGCGCGGTCGAGCCGGCCCGCGATCTCCGCCAGCGCCGCCCGGTCCCCGGACAGCACCGTGCTGGACGGGCCGTTGAGCGCGGCCACGGCCACCCGGTCCGCGAAGCCGGCGACCACGCCCTCGGCCTCCTCCTGCGTCAGGCCGGTCGTCAGCATCGCGCCGCGCCCGCTGAGCCGTTCGGCCAGGGCGCTGCGGCGGCAGATGACGGCTGCCGCGTCCGGCACGCTGAGGCTGCCCGCCACGCAGGCCGCCGCCACCTCGCCCATGCTGTGGCCGATCAGCAGGGCGGGCTCGACCCCTGCCGAGCGCCACAGCGCGGCGAGCGCCACCTGCACGGCCCACAGGATGGGCTGGACGTCCCGGGCGCGGTCGGGGAGCGGCGCGTCACCGGACAGCCGGTCCAGCACCGACCAGCCCCGCTCCGCCGCCACGGCGTCGGAGCACTCGCGCAGGGCCGCGCGGAACACCGGCGAACCGGACAGCAGGTCGCGGGCCATGCCGGTCCACTGGGAGCCCTGGCCGGGGAAGACGTAGACGACGCGGGGCGGCTCCCCGGCCATCGCCTCGCCCGCGACGGCGTCCCCGGCGTGGACCGGGCCGTCCTCGGCGTGGGCGAGCAGGGCCGCGGCCAGGTCCTCGTGCGTGGAGCCGGTCGCCACCAGGCGGTGCTCGTGGTGTTTGCGGCGCCGGGCCGCAGTGTAGCAGATGTCGGTGAGGGCGAGGCCGCGCCCGATGCCACCAGGTAACAGGAAGTCGGCGGCCCGCGAGGCGGCGGCCCGGAGGGTCTCGGGCGAGCGCGCCGACAGGGCCAGCAGATGGCGCCCGCCCACGGGCGCGGGTGCCGGCTCGCCGGCTCCCGCCTGCTCGTCCGGCACGTGCTCCGCCAGCACCACGTGCACGTTCGTGCCGGTGATCCCGAACGAGCTGACCCCCGCCACCCGTGGCGCGCCGCCCGTCAGCGGCCGGGTCCGGGTGGGCAGTTCGAGCGCCGAGGAGTTCCAGGCGAGCGACGGGTTCGGCTCGCGCACGTGCAGCGTGGGCGGCACGACCCGGTGGTGCAGGCACAGGGCGGCCTTGATCAGCCCGGCGACCCCGGCGGCGGCCTCGGTGTGGCCGATGTTCGACTTGACCGAGCCCACGAGGCAGGGCCGGCCGGGCGGGCGGGCCGCGCCGAGGACGTTGCCGAGGGCGGTCAGCTCCACCTGGTCGCCGACAGGCGTGCCCGTCCCGTGCGCCTCGACGTAGTCGACCTGCTCCGGCCGCACGCCGGCGTCGTCCAGGGCGTGGCGTAGCATCTGCTCCTGGCCGACCTGGCTGGGCGTCATGAGCAGGCCGTTGCTGCGCCCGTCGTTGGTGGCGGAGCTGCCGCGGACGACGGCGTACACCCGGTCGCCGTCGGCTTCCGCGTCCGCCAGCGGCTTGAGCACGACCACGCCGACGCCCTCGGACCGGACGAACCCGTCGGCCCCCGCGTCGCCGAACTTGCAGCGCCGGTCGGAGGCCAGCATGCCGGCGTCGGAGAAGGCGTCCTCCTCGTACGGCAGCAGCGCCAGGTTGACCCCGCCGGCCAGGGCCAGCACGGACTCGCCCGCCCGGATGCTCTGGCAGGCGAGGTGAACGGCGGCCAGGGACGCCGAGCAGGCCGTGTCCACGGACATGCTCGGCCCGCGCAGGTCGAGGTGGAAGGAGGCCCGCCCGGGCAGCGACGCCCGGAACTCGCTGCCCACCAGGCTGTAGATGTCGGGATCGGTGCTGCGGCAGAGCAGCTCCCAGTAATTGGAGGTGGCCTGCCCGACGAACACGCCGGTGCGGCTGCCCGCGAGCCGCTCCGGGAGGACGCCGGCGTCCTCGATGGCCTCCCAAGCGGTCTCCAGGAAGAGCCGGAGCTGCGGGTCGGCCTGCTGGGCCTCGCGCGGGGACATGTCGAAGAAGGCCGCGTCGAACTCGTCGATGGCGTCGAGCCGCCCGCCCTGCGGGCCGGTGCGCCGCCCGGGCAGGGGCGTGCCGTCGCCGATCGTGTCGTCGGCGTCCACGAGGGAGCGCCAGAACTGCCCGGGGCCGTGGATGCCTGGATACCGGCAGGCGATCCCGATGATCGCGATCTCGGCCGGGCTCTCTTGTCGCAGATTGCGCCGGTTCATGATCTACCCTATCTCTGGTTGGTCTCGGGACTAAAAGTAAACTCGAATCCAACTTTTATGACCAGGGTTTCTGCACTTCATCGCCGTTAAGACCTTCTGTACCCAAGCCCAAGTAAGGACCGAAAGCCGATCGAGAGAGCCGGGCGTCCTGCTCGCCTTCCCTCTCGCGCGCACCTCATGCCCGGCACCGCACGCCCGCCCGCCCCGAAATCGGTAGCGCCGCGGGCCGATCTCGGGTGACCGGAACGGATGCCGGGACGAAGCACGCCTTTGTGCAACAGGAGCCCGCGAAGTTCAGGGGAAAATGTCCATCCGACGCAGAAGCGTCGCGGTGATCGATCCACTCCCGAACCCCCGAGGATCAGCTACTGCCTCCGTCGCCGCGAAGATGGCGCCCCCGGGGCCTCGGTTGTCCACCCGGGTCACGGCGATGCCCGATTTGCCGGTGGCGTCCTTGAGCTCTTCCGTCTCGATGCCCGGCAGGGTTGCGGCGATCTTGAAGATGGCCGCCTGCAGCTTGGGCGGGACCGGGCTGCCGAGGACGCTGACGACGCCGTTCCAGGTCTGGGTCGCGGCGTCCTTCCCTGCGATCCTCCGGTTCCCGCGTTCGGCCAGCTTGTGCCGGAGCTGCTCCTGGTCGGTCGGCCACTCTCGGAGGCCGGCGTAGGCGGGGTGCCCCGCGCCGCATTCGGGGCACCGGGTCAGGAGTTCCTTGTACTCGCGGTCTTGTGGCCTGGATTTCGACGGCTTGTGCCAGAGGAGTCCTGGGCGGGAGCCGTCGACGGACTGCCAGACCTCGCCCGTGATGTGGCGCGGACCGACGTTGGAAACCCCGTTCTCGCTGCGTGTCTCCGCGATCCGCTCGTAGTGGAGGTACTGGTCGTCGCGGGGTTGCGGCCACGGGGTGGCGGTCGCGGCGTCGGCCGCCGGCCTCAGGACCTCGGCGGCGCTCGCGGGCGCGGAAGGGGTTGAACGTCTGGACGGCGATCACTCCTGCGGTCATCGCCGCGACCAGGCCGCCCGCCAGCACCAGACGCCGCAGGCCGACCGGCCGCATCCGGATCCGGGGCCGGCGCTTCGTGCGGGCTTCGGCGACGACGTCGTCGGCCGTGTCGTCGCCGAGCCGGCGGGCCACATAACGGTGGATGTGTCCTGCGTGCCTGTCGAACAGCAAGGCGAATCCTCGGGGTCTCGCCACGATCGTTCGATCAGGTCGGCGTCGGACAGGGTCGTACTGAACGGCATGTGGTTGGGCCTTTTCAAGGAAGAAGTAGTGTCGCCCGTCTTTCACACGAGTCAGGAATCGAGTTCACGGGACGCTGCCGACCGCCCCGGCAAGCTCGGGTGAAGACCAAGGGCGCCCACGCCAAGATCCGCCACCATGGCCAGGCGCGGGCAGGGACTTCGCGCTGGAGACGTCTACTGGGACGCCGGCGCCGCTGCTCCCTCGCCTGTCCGAAGGCCGCACCCGCGCGGTCCCGTCTTCAACACGCAATCAGTGACGCCAGAGGCATCACAGCGAGATGTTCCGGAGAGCGAGAGCCACCCCGCCTGCCGCCTCAGTACTGTGACTTCGCATGACCGAGATCGAGATCACCGCAGAGCTGGTCCGTGACCTGCTGCAGGAGCAACATCCGGACCTTGCAGGGCTGGCCATCCGCGAGGTGGCGGGCGGCTGGGGCAACCACATGTGGCGCCTCGGGGACGAGTTGGCCGTGCGCATGCAACGCATGGACCCCACCCCGGAGCTCCAGCTCAAGGAGCGGCGGTGGCTACCCGTGCTGGCGCCGCGCCTGCCACTCCCGGTGCCGGCCCCGGTGCGGTTCGGCGAACCGTCCGAGCGCTTCCCCAAGCACTGGACCGTGATGACGTGGGTTCCCGGCGAGCCGCTGGACCACGGCTCGATCAGCCGCGCCGCTCACGCGGCCGACACGCTGGCGGGCTTCCTCAGGGCGCTCCATGTGAAGGCGCCCGCCGAGGCCCCGGCCAGTTCGGACTTCGGCGCTCACCCCAAGGGGTGCACGGGCGGCTTCGAGCAGTTCCTGCAGGCCATCGACCCCGACGCCGTCGGCGATGTCCGGGCCGTCCGGGCCGTCTGGGCCGATGCCGTCGCGGCCCCCGAGTGGGAGGGCCCGCCGGTGTGGGTGCACGGTGACCTCCATCCCGCGAACGTCGTCGTCTCGGACGGAACGCTCTCGGGCGTGATCGACTTCGGTGCCTTGTTCGCCGGCGATCCCGCGTGGGACCTCGCCGCCGCGTGGGTGCTGCTCCCCGCGGGCACGGCCGCGCGGTTCTTCGACGCGTACGCGCACGCGGACGAGGCGGCGATCAGGCGCGCCCGCGGGCTGGCCGCCATGAAGAGCCTCTTCCTGATGCTCATGGGGCAGAACGGGGATCGGGGCCTTCCCGGCGGCAAGCCGCACTGGGGACCTGCGGGCCGGGCGGCACTTGATCGTGTTCTGAAGGGCGTTTGATGTAGTCAGCCCATCTTGTCCCGGTTCGCAGCTTGCCGAACTACGAGCTGGCCGATCGGTGGCATGCCGATGAACACCGGCGAGTCCTTTCGTCGCTCCCCGGCGTCCATCTGGCTGATCTTGGCATCGGTGGCGGCGAGGCTGACGTCAGTTGCTCAACGTCGCCCGTTCACACCGCCGCGCTCAGTTGCGCTGCAACGTCCGCGACATCGTGTTGCCGGGATCGCGCGGGTCCTGTGAACGCACCTCCAGACTGTTGCCGTCCGCGCTGAGCGTGAAGGTGGCCGCACCCCACTCGAAATCGCAGTTCTGGCCGCCGGAGCCGTAGATCCAGCGGATCTCGCCCTCGTAGGTGGGCCCCTGCCCGGACAGGTGCACCTCCGCGCTCCCGGTCGGATAGGTGCAGCCGCTGTTGGGCTCCACCCAGTCGGCCCCGTATCTGGTGCCCTCGTAGAAGCCGTCGCCCAGGTCCTGGAAGTTCAGGTATCCGCCCCAGCGGCCGGACAGGTCGGGGGCCGGCTTCGGGGTGACGGTCAACTGGGTGCCGGCGGAGCGGCCGGCGTCCCGGCCCGTGACGGTCAGACGGTACGCAGCCGGCTCGGCGGGCGCGTCGCCGCGCAGTGTCACCTGGCCGTTCCCGCCTGCGGTGGCCGTGGCGACGAGGGTGTCGCCGAGCGTCAGCCGCACGGTCTCGCCCGCGTCGAACCCCGTGGCGGCCACCTCGAACGACGCCTCTGCCTCCACCGACGACGGCACGCGGGAGAGCCTGATCTCGGGCGCGGGGCGCTCCCGGACGGTGAGCGCGGCCTCGGCACGCCGTTCGGGGCTCCTGCCCTGGGCTGCGATCGTGTAGGCGCCGGCCGCGGCGCCCGCGGGGACGGCGCCGGGCAGCACCGCGGCGCCTCTGGTGTCGGCGGTGCGGGTGCCGAGATCGCCGCTGCCGCCCGGTCCCGACCAGGAGAACGTGATCTGCTCGCCGGGCTCGAAATTCGTGGCGCGCGCGTCGGTCGAGCCGCCGCTCTCGATGGTGGCGTCCGAGAGGGTCAGCCGAGGGGTCGCGGGGCGCGGTGTGACGGGGTCGCGGCCCCGGTCCCGCGCCGTGTTCTCCCCCGTGTCGGGCGGGGGCCGCCGGACGGTGTCCGGTCCTGTGTCCGGCCCCGTGCCCGGTCCTGTGTCCGGCGGGGTACGGCGGATGGTGCCCGGGCCCGTGTCGGGCGAGGCGCGGCGGCCGGTCCCAGCCGGCGGATCGACGGCGCCGGCCAGCGGGCGGGTGGCGACGGGGGTGGTGACCGTTGCCGGCTGCTCCGCGGCGCTGGGGCCGGCCAGGTGCACGCCGATGGCGGCGGCTGCGGTTATCACCACGGTGGTGGTGACCGCGATCGCCAGCGTCGGCGCGCTGAAGAAGGATCCTCCCTTGCCCAGGAACGCCAGCGCCCCCGCGGCGCCCAGCCCGCCCCCGCCCAGGCCCATGAGCAGGCCGAGGGCGCGCTTGCGTACCTTCTCCTCGCTCTCGAAGTAGGCCACGTCGTCGGCCGCGCCCGCGTTCGCCGCCGCCGTCAGGCCGAGGGCGAGGGCCTGGCCCCAGGCGCCCCAGCGCAGAGAGCGGCCGAGCAACGGCGCCGCGGCCCTGGCCAGGGCCCGCGCGGGGTCGTGCGCCTCCTCGCGCACCGCCGCCCGCAGCACGGCGACGATGACGGCGGCGTTCGCCGCCACCTCGGCGCGGGCCGCGGAGCCGACCCAGGCGGTGAGCCGGGTGGCGTAACCGGCCGCGTCCCGCCTGCCGCACCGGACCGGTGATCCGTCCGCCAGGACGTGGCCGGGGCCGGAGGGCTCGGCGAGGCGCAGCCGCTGCAACTCGGCGAGCGCCCCCTTGGCGTCGTCCGGGGAAGGGAGGGCGGCCAGCGCGGCCAGCACCGGTGCGGAGACGGGCACGCCGGGCAGCGCGGCCAGCGCGCGGGCCGCCGCGGACCTGTCGCCGTCCAGCGACGCCACCAGGGCGCGGGCGGCGGTGTCGGGGTCGGCCGCCACGGGGAGCACGCCGTTCGCGCGCATCAGAGCGGCCGCCTGGAGGAGCGTTCTCGGGTGGCCGTTCGTGGCCCGGCACAGCTCCCGGATGGCGGCGCGCTCCTCCCCGCTCAGGGCGCCGGCCGGAGCCGGGACCGCCTCGGCGGTGGTCGGGGCCGAGGCCGCCTCGGCGCAGGTCAGGTCCGGACCTCCCCGCGTGGTGGCCCGGTCCGAGGCCACCTCGGCGGTGGTCAGGGTGACGGCGTCGTCCTCCGCCAGCCCGCCGAGCGGCAGGACGTGGCCCTCCGCGCCCAGGACCCGCTGCGTCGAGGCGAGGAGCAGCCCGACGCCGGGGGTGGCGTCGAGCAGCCGCTCCAGCGACTCGGCCGACCCCTCGTAGCCGTCGATCACGACGAGCGCCCGTACCTTGCCCATGAGCTGCCGCAACCGCTTGGGCGGCGGCAGATACCCGGGGCTTTCGTAGCAGGCCTCGAACAGCTCCTGGACGATGTCCTCGGTCTCCAGCCCGGCGGCCGACAGGTACACGACGTCCTCACCGGCGTCCGCCGCGTCGCGGGCGATCCTGCTCAGCACGGCCGACTTGCCGATGCCCGGCGGCCCGTAAACCAGGACGGGGGCGCCGCGCTCGGCGAGCCAGCCGCGGATGCGCGCCAGGTCGCGGTCGCGGCCGATCAGGTTTCCCGCGCTCTCCGGCAGGAAGCGGGGGTCGGGATGCTCCCGCTTGCGCACCGGGACCGGGCCGCCCTCGCGCGCGGTGACGAACGTACGCCCGTCGGTGTAATGAACGACGTTGTTGTCACCGACGAGTACGTTTCCGTTATTGTCACCGTTGATGTTCATGTGGACGGCCTCTGACACTCTTCCTCCCATTCTCCGGACGATTTCCGTACGGCGGCCGGACGGCCCGGCGGCGTCATCGTGTCTCCGATCGGTGAATGCGGGCGATGTTGTGATCGCCGATGATCAGATTGCCGTTGTTGTGCCCGTCGACGCGCACGTTCGTCGTGCCCGTGGCGGCGGCCCGCAGCTCGCGGAGCAGGCCCTCGATCTCGCCCGTGCAGTCCGGACGCCTCGTCAGCAGCTCGGCGATCCGCCCCTGCCAGTGGCCCGCCAGGACGGACGCGGGTATCTCGCTGTCGCGCAGCGCCTGGCCGGATCGTTCCAAAGCGGTCTCCTCCGCCGCCACGCGCTCCGGGTCGCCGCCGCCGACGACCCGGGCGATCCGGGCCCGCGCGCTCGTCCAGCCGTCCGAGACCATCGCCTGTACGAGGGCCTGCGCCGTCGCCCCGGCGAGGGTCAGCAGCTCCAGGTCCATCGCCACCCCCTTCTTCGTGCTATTCCAAGCGGCCAATATCCGCTTATGTGGACATTTCCGGAAAAGCGGGGACGGTCGTCTTCTGTCCGCGCCCCTATTCTCCGGGCGGAAGCACCGTCCCCCGCCTTCATGCCGACATTCAACATCGCGTCCGGCGTTGGGTGCGGTGGCGATGAATTACCCGTACAACTCCGTACAGGGCCCTTTAGCATGGGCTTCGGCTTCACCCCCCGAAAAGGACCTCAGGAGACGCTCGATGCAGCAGCAGTCCCCCGACGACGTCCCCGCCCTCATCACGACCCGCGAGGAGTTCGCCGCGGCGCTCAGCCGCCTGCGCGAACGCGCCGGAATCTCCGTGCGCGCTCTCGCCGCGGCCGTCGGCGGGCAGAGCGGCACCATCGGCGACTGGCTCGCGGGCCGCGGCCTGCCCGCCACCTCCTCGCGCGAGCTGCTCGTCAAGGTGCTGCGTGCGTGCGGAGTCACCGACGACGCGGAAGTAGAGCAATGGCTGGCGGCCTGGCGGCGGGTGCGCCGCCAGCCCGGCCCCCGTCCCGCAGGCCCGGAGCCGTACCGGGGACTGAACGGCTTCGGACGCGAGCACGCCGAGTGGTTCTTCGGGCGCGAGGCCGTGACCGCGCGGCTCGTCGCCGAGCTGACCCGATCGCCCGCGCCCGACGGGCTCCTGGTCGTGGTCGGCGCCTCAGGCTCGGGCAAGTCCTCGCTCCTCGAAGCGGGCGTGGCGGCCCGGCTCGCCGGCCCGGCCCGCCGGGTCGAGACGTTCACCCCCGGCGCCCGCCCGCTCGACGCCCTCGCCGCACGCACCTCCACGGCCGACCCCCGCCCTGCCGTACTGATCGTGGACGCCTTCGAGGAGGTCTTCACCCTCTGCGAGGACGACGGGGAGCGGCGCCGGTTCATCGACGCGGTCTGCGCGGCCGCCGCCACCGGCCCGGTGGTGCTCGGCCTGCGCGCCGACTTCTACGCCCACGCGCTGCACCACCCGGGGCTCCTGGCCGCGCTGCAGGACAGGCAGATCGCGATCGGCCCGATGAACGAGCGCGAACTACGCGACGCCATCGAGAAGCCGGCGCTCAAGGCCGGCGTCGAGCTGGAGAAGGGCCTGGTCGAGCTGGTGCTGCGCGAGGTCGCGCCACGCGGCGGCGGCAACGGCGAGGCGCACGAGGCCGGCACCCTCCCGCTGATCTCCCACGCCCTGTGGTCCACCTGGCGCAAGAGCCAGGGACGCAGGCTCAGCATCGCCGCCTACCGGGAGGCCGGCGGCATCGACGGCGCCGTGGCGGAGACCGCCGGCCGGGTCTACGAGTCGCTGACCGGGCCGCAGCAGGCCCTGGCTCGGCGGCTGTTCCTCACCCTGGCCCACATCGCGCCCGACACGGCGATCACCCGCCGCCGCCTCCCGCTTCCCGAGCTGCTCGCCGAGCTGCTCCCCGGCCCGGACGGCGAAGGTGACGGTGACAGCGACGGCACGTCTGGCCCGGACGGCGGCGAAGGCGTGCGAGTCACCGAGGTCGAGGAGGTGCTCGGCCGTTTCGTCGCCGAACGCCTGATCACGGCCGACAAGGAGAGCGTGCGCATCAGCCACGAGGCGCTGCTGTCCGCTTGGCCCGAGCTGCGTTCGTGGCTGGAGCAGGACCAGGCCGGCCTGGCCATCGGCCGCGACCTCGCCGCCGCCGCCTCCACCTGGGACAGGGCCGGCCGCACGAAGGACTTCCTGTACCAGGGCACCCGCCTGGCCGTCGCCCGCGAATGGGCGGGGCGGGTGGGCGGCCACACCGCGCCCGGCCGCCTGGCCCGCGAGTTCCTGGACGCCTCACTCGCCCAGGAGCACGCCGAGGCGGACGCCCGGCATCGCCGGACCCGCCGCCTGCGCCTGCTGGCCGCCGTCCTGGCCGTGCTGCTGGTGCTGAGCGGCACCGCCGTCGTGATCGCGGTGCGCCAGCAACTGGAGGCGGGCAGGCAGCGCGACACGGCGCTGTCGGGCAAGGCGGCCGACGACGCCGTCGCGCTGCGGGCCGGCAACCCGGCGCTGGCCGCGCAGCTCGCCCTCGCCGCCCACCAGGTCACACCGACCCCGGAATCCCGCGGCGCCCTGCTCAGCGCGCTCGGCAGCCCGTACGCCACGGTGCTCGGCGCGCACACCGACGCCGTCTACGCGGCGGAGTTCACCCCCGACGGGCGGCGCCTGGCCAGCGTGAGCCTGGACGGCACGCTGCGGCTGTGGGACGTCGCCGACCGGCTCCGCCCGGCCGCGACGGCCACGGTGACCGGCGACCCGTCCGGCATCGCCGCGGCGGCGTTCGGCCCCGACGGCCGTACGCTCATCACGGGCGGCAACGACGAGACGGCGCGGCTGTGGGACATGACCGCGCCCGGCGGCCCGGAGCGGGTCGCGACCCTGTCCGGGCACACGGAGGGCATCATCGGCGTGGCCTTCGCCCCCGGAGGCCGGACCGCGGCGACCGTGAGCTACGACCGCACGGCGCGGCTGTGGGACGTCACCGACCCGCACCGCCCCAGCCCGCTGGCGACGCTGGACGCCGGCCCCGCTCCCTTGTCGGCGGTGACCTTCGGCCCGGACGGCCGCACCCTGGTCGTCACCGCCTTCTCCGAGCGGGTGTCCGTCTGGGACGTCGCCGACCCGCGGCGCCCGCGCCGCCTGCCCGATCTGACCGGCCACACCGGCAACGTGCTGGCCGCCGCGATCAGCCGCGACGGGCGGCTGCTGGCGACCGGCGCGTTCGACAACACCGTGCGCCTGTGGGACTTCGGCGACCCGCGGCACGTCCGCCACCTCGCCACGCTGACCGGGCACGACAACGGCGTCGTCGCGATCGCGTTCGGCCCCGACGGGCGCACGCTGGCCACCGGCGGCTACGACCGCACCGTCCGTTTGTGGGACGTCTCCGCCCCGAACGACGCGGACGACCGCGACCCGGCCGTGCTGAGCGGGCACTCCGGCACCGTCTACACGGTCGCCTTCCACCCCGACGGGGCGTCCCTGGCCACCGGCGGCGGGGACGACGCCGTACGGCTGTGGGATCTGCGCCGCCCGATCCTGGCCGGCCAGAGCGGCGACGTGGCGGCGCTCGCCTACCGCCCCGACGGTCGTGTCCTGGCCACCGGCAGCTACCGGAAGACCAGGCTGTGGGAGGTGTCCGGGACGGGCCGGCCCCGCCCGCTCGCCGTCCTGACCGCCCAGCCGAACTCCGTCACGGCGATCGCCTTCTCCCGCGACGGGCAGCTCATGGCCACCGGGAGCCTCGACTTCACCGTAGCCCTGTGGGACGTGCGCGATCCCGCCCGGCCCCGGCTCATGAAGCGGTGGGACGCCGGGACCGGCAACGTGTTCGCCCTGGCGCTCGCCCCCGACGGGCGCACCCTCGCCGTCGCGGGCGAGAAGTTCGACATCGGCCTGTGGGACATCGCCGACCCGGCCCGCCCCCGCCTGCTCACCCGCGCCACCGGGCACGTCGACGCCGTCAACGCGCTGGCGTTCGCCCCGCTCGGCCGGGTGCTCGCCTCGGGCGGCGGCGACCGTACGGTGCGGCTGTGGGACGTGGCCGACCAGGGGCGCCCACGCCCGCTCGCCACCGTGCGCGCGCACGACAAGGGGGTGCTGTCGCTGGGCTTCCGCGACGACGGGCGCGTCCTGGCCTCCGGCGGCGCCGACCGCGCCGCCCGGCTGTGGCGGGTGGCCGACCCCTCCCGCCCGGCGCCGGAGGCGACGCTCGGCGCGCACACCGACGGCGTGACCGGGGTCGCGTTCCAGGCGGGCGGGCGCGTGCTGGCGACCGGCAGCGGCGACGGCACGGCCCGGCTGTGGGACGTGGCCGACCCGTCCCGGCCGATCGCCTCGGCCGCGCTCACCGGCCACACAGGCACGGTCAACGCGGTGGCCTTCGCGCCCGGCGGGGCGGTGCTGGCCACCGGCGGCGAGGACTCCACGGTCCGGCTGTGGGGCACCGACCCTGGCCGGGCCGCTCGGGACGTCTGCGCGCTGGCGTTCCCCGCGATCACGCGGGCGGAGTGGCATCGCTACCTGCCCGGCCCGGCGTACCGGCCGCCCTGCTAGTGCTGTGACCGGAAACGATCACCGGGTTGGGTGAGGGGTTCAGGCTGCCGGTGTGAGTGGTCGACCGCCCCAGCGGAGGCCTTTCTCACT
>NZ_JBFALF010000041.1:0-93668 GCF_040656115.1 Nonomuraea sp. NPDC050202
TGAAGCTGAACGACCAGGCGCAGCGCACGGTGCTGTGCAAGGACCCGTTCCGCAGCGTGGACGAGCGGGTGGACAAGCTGATCGCCGGCATGTGACCGAGCGGCCGGCCGGCGTCGCGTCAATGGCCACGCCACTCCGCGCCTGTACGGGCACCAGATCGCGCGCGGGCCCACGGGGGCGGTCACGCCTTCACCTGGGCTCGTCGATCCCCCGGCCGGGCCGTCACTCCCCCGCTCGCCGGCCGCCACACCGCCGCGGTCGGCGGCGAACCATGCCCGGGCTGAAGGACGCGTTCAGGCTGGGTGGTGGCGGTACCAGTCGAGGGTCGCGGCGATGCCGTCGGCGTGCGGGGTGACCTTGACCGGCCCGAAAGCTCGGCGGAAGGCCGAGTCGTCGGCGATGAACGGGCGGTCGCGCTGGTACCAGGTTTCGCCGAGAGCGCGCACGGTCGGGTTGAACAGTCCGATGAGGCGCTGCGCTCCCCGGCCGAGTCCGGCGATCGGCGGCCGGCCTCCCGCGGCTGCTCGGACCAGGCCGAGGAATTCGCGGCCGGTGACCGGTTCGGCGGCGGGCAGGTGCCAGGCGCGGCCGTCGGCCTCGGCGCGCTCGCCGAGGGTGACCAGTGCGGCGGCGATGTCGGGCAGGTAGGCGACGGTGTGCGGCTGGTCGAGGTCGCCGACCCAGCGGGCGGTCTTGCCGGCCAGGGCGGCGGCGAACACGGTCGGTCCGATGGTGGTGTTGACACCGCCGGGGCCGTAGTAGTCGGAGACCCGTCCCAGGCTCGCGCGGATCCGCCCGGACCGGTGGGCGTCGAGGATCAGCCGGTCCACTTCGGCGCGGGCGCGGCCTTTGGGGTTGGTGGCGGCGTGCGGCAGGTCTTCGGTCATGGGGCCGTCGGTGGGTCCGTAGACGTACAGGTTGTCGGCCATGACCAGCTTCGCCTTGGCGGCCTCGACCCCGGCCAGGACCGTGCGGGTGAAGTCCGCGAACTCCGCGGCCCAGCGCACGTACGGCGGCTGCGCGCACTGGTAGACCACGGCGGCGTCCCGGCAGGCGGCGATGGCGCCGTCGGTGGTGGTGACGTCGGCCCGCAAGGTGTGCGGGCCGGTGGCTCCGCTCCGGCTGACGGCCCGGACGCGATGGCCGCGCGCGGTCAGCTCGGCAACGACGGCCGCGCCGATGCCGCCGGTGGCTCCAAGGACTACGTGCAGGTCGGACATGGCATTCACTCCCGCGAGTTCGTTTCATACCAACGTTATATAACGATGTTATGGTAACATGCCTGTCCATGGCAAGACCGAGAAACCGCGACTACGACGAGCTTCGCGGCGAGCTCGTCGACGCAGGCGGCCACCTCCTGGCCACCGAGGGGCCCGCGGCGCTGACCACCCGCCGTGTCGCCCAGCAGGCGGGCGTGTCCACCATGGCCGTCTACCAGCTCTTCGGCGACAAGGCCGGCCTCGTCCGCGAGATGTTCCTGGCCGGGTTCGAGCGACTCGCCGAGGCCTTCGCCGCCGTCCCGCGCACCAGCGACCCCCTCGCCGACCTCCTCGCCCTCGGCCACGCCTACCGGGCCAGCGCCCTGGCCAACCCGCACCTGTACGAGCTCATGTTCGGCCGGCCCATCCCCGAGTTCCAGCCCGACGCCGAAGCCGCCGCACGGATCCAGCCGACCTTCGACACGCTCGTCGCCGCCGTCGCCCGCTGCGTCCAGGAAGGCGTCTTCACCCCTGCCGCGCCCCATGACCTCGCCGTCGGGATCAACGCCCTCGCGCACGGGCTGTGCAGCCTCGACCTGCGCGGCGCCCTCGGCGACGCCGCCGAGTCACGCCGCCACTGGGACGACGCCTTCGACACGATGATGCGAGGGCTGCGCGCCTGACGACCAGGCGCTGCACCGGCCTCACCGCTGTTCGCCGGACGAGGTCGATCGCTGGTGCCGGGTCAGGCGGTTCGGTGCCGGACGCGCCTGCGCGGGTATCGCGGCTCCTTCAGCGTCGGCGATCGTGCGGAACCTGTCCGGCGTCTCACGAATGCGCCGGAAGCGGGGGCCGTGAGCGTCAGTCAGTTCGGAGACAGCGCATCGCGCAGCAGCAGGGCCGCCTGTACGCGGTTGGTGCAGTTCAGCTTGGCGAGGATGCGGCTGACGTAGGTCTTGACGCTGGCCTCGGTCATGTGGACGCGCCGGGCGACCTGTGCGTTGGACAGCCCTTGCGCCACCAGGGCGAGGATGTCGGTTTCGCGTGCGGTGAGGGTGGCCAGCCGGCGGGCGGCGTCGCGTCCGCGCTCGTCGCCGCCCGGCGCTGCCATGTCGAGCACCTGACGCGCCACGGCCGGCGAGAGGTACGCCTGCCCGGCGTGAGCGGCACGGACGGCGCGAATCAGCTCCTCGGGGGTGCACGTCTTCAGGACGAACCCGGACACGCCTCGCCGCACCGCTCGCCGTACGTTGTCCTCGTCGCCGAAGGCGGTGAGCAGCACCACCCGCGGTCCTGTCAGCTCGGCCGCCGCGTCCAGGCCGTCCATCACCGGCATCGAGATGTCCAGGAGCGCCACGTCGACGTGGTGCCGGCGGGTGGCCTGCACCGCCTCGCGTCCGTCGCGCGCGACGGCCACCACCTCGATGTCCCCGGCCGACTCCAGGACGGTGCGGATGCCGGTGGCGATGAGGGGCTCGTCATCAGCGATCAAGGTCTTGATCATGTGGCGGCCTCCGCGAGGGCCGGCACCAGCGGGAGCATCGCGACGAGCCGGAACTCGCGCGGCCCCGGGTGGACCTGGAGCAGACCCCCAGCCGCGGCGACGCGTTCGGTGAGCCCGTGCAGGCCGCTGCCGCCGCCGACGGAGGAGGAGGGACGGCGGGGCGCCGGGTTCGCCACCGAGACCAGGAGAGCGTCGGGCTGCCAGTCGAGCGACACGGTGATCGGCGTGCCGGGCGCGTGCTTGACCGCGTTGGTCAGCCCTTCCTGCACGACCCGGTAGGCGGCGTGGGACGCCTTCGGGTCGGTGAGCGGGACGGCCTCGCCGGACGTCTCGATCGCCACCGTGGCTCCCGCCGCCCGGGACCCCGCGACGAGATCGTCGATGTTGTCCAGGCCGGGAGCGTCATGGCTGCGTAGCGCGTTGACCACCTCGTGCAACTCCGCCGCGGCGGCACGGGCGGTGTCCGCCAGCGCGCCCACCGCCCGCTGCTGGTCGAGCGGCAAGGAGCCCACCTGCAGCGCTGCGGCCTGCACGGACACCAGGCTGAGCAGGTGGCCGAGCGAGTCGTGCATGTCATGGGCGATGCGCAGCCGTTCGCGTAGCCGCTCCTGTTCAGCGATGAGGGCCCTCTCCCTGCGCAGGTGCTCGCGCTCCTGGGCCACGTACCGGCCGGCGAGCAACGGCAGCGCCGTCAGCATGACGACGCGGGCCAAGGTGATCCAGACCTCCTGAGCGCCGGGCGAGCGCTGCACGGCCAGCAGAAGAACGCACACGTACGCGCTCAGGGCACCCGCCGTCACGACGACATCCCTGCGTGCGGAGATGCGGTGCCCGGCCTGAAAGCCGGTGCAGACCAGCAAGGCCAGCGACCCGCCGGTGAGCACCGTGAGCGCCAGCGCCATGAGGAAGGCCACGAACGGCAGGCGGTTCATCGCCGCCATGGTCAACGCCGCGACCACGGCGTACGCGGACAGCGCCCATCCCCCCGTCCCGTCCAACCACAGCAGCGCCGTGTCCGCGGCCACGACCGCCGCGATAAGCGCATACCTGGACATACGCCTCACCTTACTCGTTGCGTTCCGTGGTACTCATAGTCAACTTTGGTGAACAGTCATCGATGACTTTCGGCGGCAGACCCCGGCCGTCCGCGGCTCCTAGTGTTCTGCGCATGCTCAAGACCTTCATGGCGCTGACCGTGCTCGCGACACCGGTCAGCGCCCCGACGCCGCAGCCGCCCCTCCAGTGGAGCGCCTGCCCCATCGCGGGTGCGCCCGAGCTCCAGTGCGCGGACCTGCCCGTCGCCCTGTCGCCCAGGAGCGACCGCAAGATCACCCTGAAGGTGGCCCGCCTGCCCGCCACCGGTACCAAGAAGGGATCCGTGCTGGTCAACTTCGGCGGCCCTCAGGGGTACCAGATCGCGTCCCTGGGCTCACGCACCCGGATCTTCGACAAGATGCGTACGTCGATGGATGTCGTGACCTGGGACCCGCGCGGCTATCCCGGGCTCGGCGGCGCGGTGCTGCAGTGCGACTGGGGCTTTGTGCGCACCCCGGCGTTCCCCGCCGACCAGGCCGGGTTCGACCGGCTCGCCGCGGCGAACAAGGCCAGGGGCGACAAGTGCCGCGACACCGATCCGGAGCTGTTCGACCACATGGACTCGTCCGCCGACGCCCGCGACGCCGACGCCATCCGCAAGGCACTCGGCGAGGACCAGATGAACTTCCTCGGCCTGTCATACGGGGCGACGATCGCGCAGTCCTACGCCCGGCTGTTCCCCGGCCGTGTGCGCACGATGTACATCGACGGCACCCGCAACCACAGCCTCCGCAACTGGGAACGGGAACTCGACGCCGTGGCGCGCGAGACCGAGCGGTTCATGGACCGGTTCTTCGCCTGGGCGCCCGCCGGGACGGAGAAACGCTGGCGGGCGCTGATCGCCAAGGCCGACCGGGAGCCGATCCCCGCCCCGAAGGCCGGCGCCCGTTTCGACGGCACACAGTTGCAGGCGATCGCGTTCCTCAAGCTCCGGCCCGGCCCCGCGAGCTGGGGCGACTTCGTGGCGGCCATCAGGGCGGCCGAGGCCGGCGACGCTTCCGGTTTCGCGCTGTCGAGCCGGCAGCCCTACCCCGGCGTCCCCGGCGGCGGGTACAAGGAGTGCCTGGACCTCCCGCGCCCCGCCAACCAGCGGGACCTCGCGCGCACGGTCAAGCGGCTGCGCGCCATCGCCCCGAACACCGGCGCCTCCTTCGCCCTCGCCTGGCACCTGCCGGTCACCTGCGCCGGCTGGCCGACCCCGGTGACCAACCCGCCCGCGCCGATGCCCCGTACGCTGCCGCCGCTCCTGGGCGCAGGCACCTGGCAGGACTTCGACTCCACCCGCCGGGTGGTCCAGCAGATCCCCGGCAGCCGCACGATCGAACACGACGGCCCTGGCCACAACCTCTTCGGCGCGATGGCCAACCCCTGTGTCATCGACCACGTCAGCAGGTACGTCACCGAGCGCCGGCTGCCCTCCCGGGGAACCACGTGCCCTTGATCCGACGCAGGCGGGCCACGAACCCCCGTAGGCCACCACGCCGTCACAGGAAACGCCTGTGGATCGTGGCCGCCGCCGCCGTGGTCCTCCTCACCACCGCCGCGGCGGGGACGGCCATCGCGTTCCCCTCCGTGGTGGCCACCACCTGCCCCGGGTGCTACGGTCTGGAGCGGCTGCGGCCCGGCCTGTACGTGGAACCGGATCTGCCGCAGGCCCAACGCCGGCGGGTGATCCAGGTCATCGAGCAGGCCGACGAGCGAGTGCGTGACTTCTTCGCAGGGCGGACCAGCTCTCCGGACGTCCTGGTGTGCCTGACCGACGACTGCTACCGCAGGATCGGCGGCGGTCGCGAACGCGGCATCGCCGTGCTGAACCGGGCAGTGATGCTGTCCCCGCGCGGCGTCGATCCGGTGATCGCCTCGCACGAGCTGACCCACGTGGAACTCCACGCCCGCCTCGGTGACGGCCGAGTCCCGCAGTGGTTCGACGAGGGCCTCGCCGTCCTGGTCAGCGACGACCCCCGATACCTCGCCCCGACCGGCGACCGCTGCCTGCTCGACACCCACCGGCCCCTCCCGGCCACGCTCGCCGACTGGCTGCGCGCGGCATCAGCGGATCCTCAGCTGTACGCCAGAGCCGCCTGCCGGGTGAGCCGGTGGGCAGGGACGAACGGCGGGAAGGAGGGCGTACGAGCCCTCATCGAACGGCTGTCAACAGGACAGGCCTTCCCGCACATCTAGTGTTCGAGCCGCGCCCTGACCCCCGCCGCGCCGCTACGCGGAGTGGCGGGGGAAGCGAACGCGCAGCACAGCAGCGGCCACGGCCGCCGCCAGAACGATGGCGCCGGCCAGGATCAGCGCCTGGTGGTAACCGTGGCGCAGCAGCGGGGCCACGACCAGCGGACCGAGGATCTGGCCCACGGAGTACCCGGCGGTCAGCAGCGCGACGGACCGGGGAAAGCGCAGGCGGGCGCCCGCGTCCAGGCAGAGCGTGCTGACCCCGATGAACGTCGCGCCGAACAGCACCGCCGCGACGAGCGCGGCCGTCACCCCCGGCACCAGGGCCGGCAGCACGATGCCGCCCGCCTGGATGACGAGGGCGGTGAGCAGCAGCCCCGGCACCGACCACCGGCGCCCGAGCCGGGCCCACAAGGCCGCGGACGGCACGGCCGCCACCCCGACCAGCACCCAGGCGCAGCTCCCCACCCAGCCGGGGCTCGTCTCCTCGATCGCCGCCGCCAGGAACGTGGCCGCGACGATGTAGCCGACGCCTTCGAGCGTGTACGAGGTGAACAGCACGGCGAACCGCCCCCGCAGCGCCGCTCCACCGGCCTTCACCCCGCCGGTCCTGGCGGGCGTGGCCGGCGGGGTCTCCGGGCGCAGGTTCCATGCGGCGGCGGTGAGCAGCGCGGCCAGCAGGGCAGAAGCCCACCAGGCCGCCCGCCAGCCGGCGGCCGAGCGCAGCACGAGCACGAGCAGGCCGGACAGCGCGATGCCGCCCCCGATCCCTCCGAACGCCCAGCCCGGCAGGTGCGTGGGATGCTCGCGCAGGTGGCTGAGCAGGGAACTGGCCGCGGTGACGAAGATCAGCGCACTGCTCACCCCGGCGATCAGCCGCAGCGTGATCCACACCGCCGCACCACCGGCGAACGGCATCGCGGCCAGGCTCATGGTCAGCACGACCAGGGCGGCCCGCAGCGGGGCGGGCCTGCGGATCAGCGCGGGCGACACGCTGCCCGCGAGCGCCCCGAGAAGATAGCCGGCGTAGTTGGCCGTCGCCAGGTTCGCCCCGGTCGTCGCGGACAAGCCGGCCTGGGCGTGCATCAGGGGCAGGATCGGGGTGTAGACGAACCGGCCGACCCCCATGCCCGCGGCGAGCGCCGCGGCGGCCTGACCGACGTGGACCCAGGGCGAGCGGAGCGCCGCACCGGTCCGGACAGGGAGGGCGGCGGCCAGGGATCGTCCGGTCATGGGCAGGTCCATCGAAGTCGGGCGGTCATGCCCTCATGGTGCGCGCCCTTCCTGGCCGCCCGCCACGACCGGCGTCCTCTCTGGTGATAGGCACAGCCTCGCACCCAAGGTTCGGCGGCGTCGGTACACCCGCACCAGCACCACCAGGAGGGCCAGGCCCGTTCCCAAGGCTGCGGCATGCTCGATCAGCGCCACCGCGCGATGCTCCGCCGGTCGATAGATTCCGGGCACCAGCAGCCACACCGACTTCCACGCCGCCCAGGAGAACAACGAGCCCGAAGTGATGAACCCCAGGGTCATGGGCAACCAGAGCACCGTCCGCGGGCTGCTCCATCTGCTCAGCGCCCACAGGCTCCAGCCGGCGCACACCGCACCCAGCGCGCTGTTGCCGGCGAGGAGCCTGGCGTTGACATCCCACGTCGGCAGGGCCGCCGGGTCGAGCCCGGCGGTCCCGCCCGCGGCCCAACAGGTCCACAGCGCGGCGAGCCCCGCCACCGGGAGCAAGATCCACAAAGTACGGGGGTTCACCGCGCTTCGGCCCACCAAGCCGGTGAAGGCCCAGGGCCATCGCTCCCGCAGGTAGAGCGGCAGACCCACGACGAGCGCCGCTGTCATCCCGGCGAACGCCACGCCGATGAGCGCCGTTTCCCAGGCCGGCATGGCCGGCTCGTCCACCGGCTCGGGGACGCTCGGCACCAGCAGGCTGCCGGCGATCACGTACGGCAGCATGGACACCAGAAAGCCGCCGGCGATCCACACGACCGGAAGCACCAGCCAGCCGGGCAACCGCATGCCCCACGGCCGCGCCAGCGCCAGCCCCAGCCCGATGCCCGCTGTGGCCATCAGCACGGTCACCGCGTTGAGCAGCACCCATCCGGCCGTGCCCTGCGACACCTCCCGGGCGATCCAGATCACTTTGACCACCAGGTACGGGGACATCGCCGCCGCCGCGGCGAACCCAGCGACGCGGCGCAGCACCCCCAGCCCTCCGACTCCGGGACGAATACGCATGACGGCGAGTCTCCCGCCCCTGTTCCTGCCGGTCATCCCGCACAGGAGCCAGGGGGCTCCCCTGCACGGGGGAGGCCGACATCAGCCGAAAAATCATCACGCCGACTCGACCATGTCCATCCGGCCGATCACGGTCGAGGGCGTCAGGTTCGGAGCGGACGGGCGGCTCGTCACGGGCCACGGCGACGGTCGCCGCCGGCGGATGTCCGGAATCTGCAAGCGGCCGGGTCTTCCAGGGGAAAGACGGCACCGGCCCCTCCAGGATTCACTTCCGGGAAACAAGCGACGAAAGGGGCCGTTCACATGCCCGACATGCCCACCGGAGAGTTCTGGAAGGACCTCAAGCGGATCGAGAACTCCTTCCGCCCCGACGCCCTGCCCGAGGTCTACCTGTCCAAGGTGGCCACGGACGACGACCGCTACTACGTGCCGTTCACCGAGACCGTCGGCTCCCGCCCGCTGTGGATCAACGTCAAGGACAACAGCTGGGCCGACATCCTGCGGGCCAAGGAGGCGGGGCTGGTCAACCGGCACTACCACCCGCACGAGGTGTTCGCGTACACGATCTCCGGCAAGTGGGGCTACCTGGAGCGGCCCTGGACCGCGACCGCGGGCGACTTCGTCTACGAGGCCCCGGGCGAGGGGCACACGCTGGTCGCCTACGACAGCGACGAGCCGATGAAGACGTTCTTCATCGTCAAGGGCCCGCTCATCTGGCTGGACGAGCACGGCGAGCCCGACGGCTTCTTCGACGTGCACGACTACATCAAGATGTGCCGCGAGCACTACGAGCAGGCCGGGATCGGCGCCGACTACGTCAACTCCCTGTTCCGCTGAACCCCGGCGCACCCCCCTTGAAGTGAGAACGTCATGACTGACACGACTGCGGCGCCGGACGCCCGCGCGGCCGACCGGTACGAGATCCGCCTGCTCGTCATCCTCTTCCTGTCCTTCGGTTTCGTCTTCTTCGACCGCCAGGCGCTGTCGTTCCTGGCGCCGTACATGGACAAGGACTTCGGCCTGTCGAACGCCGAACTCGGTACCCTGTCCGGCGTGCTCGCGCTCACCTGGGCGCTGGCCGGCATGTTCGCCGGCCGCCTGTCCGACGCGCTCGGCCGGCGCAAGCCGATTCTGATCGTGGCCGTGGTGCTGTTCTCGCTGTTCTCCGCCTCGTCCGGGCTCATGGGCGGATTCGCCGGGCTGCTCGTGGCGCGGGCGCTGATGGGCACGGCCGAGGGCGCGGTGCTGCCGATGGCGCAGTCGCTGATGGTGGAGGCGTCCAGGGAGAGCCGCCGGGGCCTCAACATGGGCCTGCTGCAGGGCTCGTCGGCGGGGCTGCTCGGCGGCATCCTGGCGCCGCTGGTCGTGGTGTGGATCGCCGAGACCTACGACTGGCGCGTCGCCTTCTACGTCACGATCATCCCTGGTTTGATCATGGCCGCGCTCATCTGGAGGTTCGTACGCGAGCGGTCTCCGCGGACGCAGACCGAGGCGCCCCAGGCGGCGGTCAAGGTGCCGCTGGGTGAGGTGCTCAAGCTGCGCAACATCGTCGTCTGCATGCTCATCGCCTGCTGCTACCTCACCTGGTTCGTCACCATCATCACCTTCACCCCGACCTACCTCACCGAGGTCAAGGGCTTCAGCCCCGGCACGATGAGCGGCGTCATGACCTGTTTGGGGGTGGCGTGGGTGTTGTGGGGCTTCGTGACTCCGGCCATCTCCGACCGGATCGGACGCAAGGCGGCGCTGATCGGGTTCACGGCACTGGCGGTGTGCTGCCCGCTCGCCGTGGTCTACGTGGAGAGCCCTGTGCTGCTCGGCGCGATCATGGTGGTCACCTACACCGGGCTCGGCTGCTTCACGCTGTTCATGGCCACGATCCCGGCCGAGACGGTACCGCGCGGCGCGCTGGCCACGGCGCTCGGCGTGATCATGGGTGTGGGCGAGCTGGCCGGCGGCTTCCTCGGGCCGATGGTCGCGGGCTGGGCGGCCGACCAGTGGGGGCTGCAGGCCGCGATGTTCATCGCCGCGGGTGGCGCGCTGGTGGTGGTGGCGCTGTGCTTCGCGCTGAAGGAGACGGCTCCCGCCGTGCTGCGCCGCCGGGCGGCCGCATGAGGGCGGCGCTCTGGTACGGGGCGGGTGACGTCCGCGTCGAGGACGTCCCGGTGACGCCACCCGGCCCCGGCGAGGTGACGATCGAGGTGGCCTACTGCGGGATCTGCGGCAGCGACCTTCATGAATACGCCGACGGGCCGCACGCCGTCCCCGTGGGCGAGGCACATCCGGAATCCGGCGTGGCCGCTCCGCTCATCCTGGGGCACGAGTTCTGCGGCACCGTCACCGAGATCGGCAGCGGTGTCACCGGCTTCCTCCCAGGCGACCGGGTGGCGGTGGAGCCGCATTACCGGTGCGGTCGCTGCCCACGCTGTGTGGCAGGGCAGTACAACATCTGCCGGCACTTCGGGTTCGCGGGGCTCATGGGACACGGCGGGCTGGCCGAGCACGCCACCGTGCCCGCGTACATGCTGCACCGGCTGCCCGAGGCGGTCTCCCTGGAGCAGGCGGCGGTGTTCGAGCCGGCCGCCGTCGCCCTGCACGCGGTGCGGCGGGCCGGGATCCGCCCCGGCGAGAGCGTCGCCGTCCTCGGCCTGGGCCCGATCGGGCTGCTCGTGACCCAGCTCGCCGCCCGGTACGGCGCCGGGCGCGTCGTCGCCGCCGACCGGTCTGCGGCTCGCCGCGAGATGGCCCTGCGCCTGGGAGCCACCGAGACCGGCGCGGACCTCGCCGGTCTGGCCGGCGGCGAGGGGGTGGACGTCGCGTTCGAGGCGGTCGGCTCGGGCGACACCCTGCGCGCCTGCCTGGCCGCCACCAGGCGGGGCGGGCGGGTGATGTTCCTCGGCCTGACGGGCACGGTCAGTGTGGACGCCTTCGCCCTGGTGAACAACGAGCAGACGATCATGACCAGCGTGGGGTACCGCGACGTCTATCCGGAGCTGATCCGCATGGTGGCCGAGGAGGGCGTGGACCTGGCCGGGATCGTCACCTCCACCATCTCGCTGGAGCACGTCGTACGTGACGGATTCGAGGCGCTGTCGCGCGGACAGGAGCAGGTCAAAGTGCTGGTACGACCTGGGGAGCAGGGCCGGTGAGCGGGGGGCTCGCGGGGCGGCGGGCGTTCGTGACCGGGGGCACCTCGGGGATCGGTGCGGCCACGGCCGTGCTCCTCGCCCAGTCGGGCGCCGACGTGACCGCGCTCGGCCTGCCGCCCGCCGACCCCGCCGGCCTGCCCCGCCACCCGCGCGTCCGCGTGGTGGACCACGACGTGCTGGATCGCGCCGGGCTGACCGGCCTGCTGTCTGCGGGCGAGCCGCTGGACGTCCTGGTGAACTGCGCGGGCGTCAGCCACGACCGCGAGGAGTACGGCCTCGCCCGCTGGCAGCGGGTCATCGAGATCAACCTCACCGCCGTCATGGTCGCCTGCCAGGCCGCCCGCCCGTCCCTGGCCGAGAACGGCGGCGCCATCGTGAACGTCTCGTCCATGTTCGCCTTCTCCGGCAGCCGGGACCGGCCCGCCTACAGCGCGAGCAAGGGCGGCGTCTCCCAGCTCACCAAGTCGCTGGCGGCCGAGTACGCCGCCGACGGCATCAGGGTCAACGCCGTGGCGCCCGGCTTCGTGATCACCCCGCTGGCCCGGGGCGTGCTCGACGACCCCGAGGCCACGGCCCGGGTCCTGGCCCGCATCCCGGCCGGGCGCCTCGGGCAGCCTCGCGAGGTGGCCTCGGTGGTGGCGTTCCTGTGCTCGCCGGCGGCCTCGTACGTCACCGGCGCGGTCGTCCCCGTGGACGGAGGCTACCTGGCGGTGTGACCCGTCACCTAAGCTGAGTCTCCCCTGACATGCACGTACACCAGGAGGTCGCATGTCCGCCCTCTCCGTGATCTCCCGAGCCACCACCGAGCACGTCGAGCCCGCCGAGCGCATCCATTACTGGGAGGACTACAACCGCAGGGCGCTGGTGGGCCTGTCCTGCACCTCCTATTCCGAGGACGGCCTGCTGGCCAGGCAGACCAACATCGAGCTGGGCGGGCTGCGCCTGGCCGAGATCGCCGGCAACGCCCACGCCATCGAGCGCAGCCCGCAGACGGTCAGGTCGACGCCCAAGGACTCGGTGTTCGCGACCCTGCTGGTCAAAGGGGATGCGGTGTTCCTGCACGAGAACGGCTGCCTCGCGGCCACGGCGGGCGAGCTGGTCGTCTACGACACGCGCAGGCCGTACCTGTTCGGGTTCTCCTCCTCCATGCGGCAGATCCTGGTGGACGTGCCACGTGACCTGTTCGCGCAGGCGTGCGTGGGAGGCGGGTTGCCCGGGCCGATGCTGTTCGGGCGAGGCACGGCGCGGGAGGGCGCGCTCGTGGCCGCGCTGAGCTCCCTGCTCGGCGGGCTGGCCGCCTTGCGCGACAGGCACGACTCCGGCGCGGCCGAACGTGCCGTGCTCGACCTGCTCGGGCAGCTCGCCGAGGAGCGTACGGGCGGGCGGACGGGGCCCGACGCCTACCGGTCGCAGCTCATCGTCGCCGAGGACTACATCGAGCGCCACCTGCACGACCCCTGTCTCGGAGCCTCTCAGGTGGCCGGGGTCATGGGCATCTCCGTACGGCATCTGGCGCGGATCTTCGAGTCGACCGGCAGGTCGCCGGCGCGGTACGTCATGGAGCGGCGCCTGGTCCGGGCGCATCAGGAGCTCACCGGGGCCGGGGCGCGGCAGACCACGATCGCCGACGTCGCGCACCGGTGGGGCTTCTCCAGCCAGGCGCACTTCGCCCGCCTCTTCCGCGCCAGGTTCGGCCTCACCCCGAGCGAGGCCCGCGGGGAGACGGCGAGGCCGATCGCGGCAACGGAAGAGACACGCCTCCCGTAGCACGAGCGGTGCGGGCGAGGTTCGCCCACCTGAGCCGGCGACGATGGCCGGCTGGGCGACGGCCGCCACGGTGATGGTGGCGGCCGTCGCGCTGGTGCAAGGCTCCTGGCCCAGGTCGGCGACTGGGCGGGGAACCGCTCCTCCGGCTTGGCGCGCTGCGCCGGCCGGGCGGCGGAGGCTCTTACGGCCTGACCGGTGTGCCGCCGAAGGTCACGACCAGCCGGCCGTCCGCGGCGAAGGACCAGGCCAGGGCGCCGCTGTAGGAGGAGCAGCGGGAGCCGTTCGAGCCGGACCAGAACTGGTTGGAGCTGTCGGCGTTGCCGATGATCCTGTCGTTCGACCCGCTGTCGCAGGAGGTGTTGTTGCGGAACACCGAGGAGCCGCCGTCGAAATTGAAGTTGCGTTCCTCGTTGCCGATGCTGACGTTGTTCGACACCGTCATCGTGCCGAGGTTGCGGTTGTAGGTGAACCCGTGCTTGCCGTTGCCATAGGCGATGCTGCGCTGGATGACGTGGTTGACCCCGATGTCCTCGCCGCCGAGCTTGTAGCCGTTGCGGTCGCCGTTGCCGGCCTGGCCGCCGTTGCTGAGGGTGCCGTTGTCGTAGGCGAGGGAGTCCTCGATGGTCACCGCACCGATGGGGCCGGTGTCGGTCTTGGTGAACAGGTCGTAGCCGTCGTCGATGTTGTTGTGCGAGACGGTGTAGCGGAAGACGTTTCCGGGTCCCACGGTGAGCTTCGGTGCGAAGCCGTCGGCATCCTCGCCGTCGGAGTCGGCGTTGTCGTGCGACACCGCGCTCAGGATGAGGTTGTTGGACGGCCACTGCTCCCGCGGCGCCCCGGCTACCAGCCGCGAGAGCTGCAGGCCCGAGTCGCGGTTGAAACGCGTCACGGTGCGTTCGATGATGTTGTTGTTACCGGCGAGGAGGATCCCGTTGTCACCGGCGCGCTCGACGACGATGCCGTAGATGTGCCAGAACGACCCGCCCACGGCAAGCCCGCGGTTCGCCGGATCCTCGCTCTGGGCCGAGAAGTTCAGCACCGGCGTCTCACCCGGGTAGGCGGACAGCTTCTTGCGGGCGCCTGAGGTGCCGTCGTTGCCCGCCGCGATGGTGACCGTCTGCGAGAAGTCGTACCGCCCGCCGCGCATGTAGATCGTTCCGCCGGCCGCGATGCGGGTGATCGCGGAGGTGAGCGTCGTCGGGTTCGACTCTGTCCCGGCCGCGCTGTCCGTGCCGTTCGGCGCCACGTACAGCGTGTCGCCCGGCGGCTGCGTCGTGCCGCCCGCTTCCACGTCGATGTAGTCGATGTTCGGCAGGCCGGCGCTGCTGGTGGGGTTGAACCGGATGGTGTTGCTGCCCGAGTTCACCGAGACGGTCATGGTCTTGGTGACCCAGGTGCTCCACGCGCCTGTGCCTTCGAACGACACCGACTGCACGGTCGTACCGTTGACGGTCAGGTCGGCGGGACGGCTGCTGCTGGTGCCGCTGGCGAACCGCACTGCCAGCGTCGCCGTACCCGCCGCGGAGGCGTTCACCGTGAACTGGGCGTGGGCGCCTGTGGTGTTGGTGCCGTTGCAGAAGCCGCTGCCGGAGAACCCGGCGTGGTTGGAGTCGATCGTGCCGGTGCAGACCGCCGGAGAGGTTTCGGCCTCGTACCGCGTGGGCGCGGCGTGTGCGGCCGATGGTGACAGTCCGACGAGTACGCCGGCGAACAGGCCGGCGCAGGCAGTGACGGCTTTCAGACGCATCCTTGGTCTCCAAAGGCTTGGTAAGCGCTTTCCCGGGACGAGCGAATCTAAGCACGCACCACCGGGCGGGGAAAGGCCGAGCATGCAAACGGAACCCGCCGCGGCACGGCAGCCCAGCGACAGGCGGCGGATCGGCCGAGGTCACGGGGGACGGCACCGGGCGAAGGCGTCGTCATCATGCTGTGCAACCGCGCCGCCGTGCCGCCATGAAAGTTTCATGGCAGCACGGCGGACGCCCTTGCGCTCGGGTTCGGTCCCCTGGGATCCGCGGCAGCCGCACCGCTACCCGAGGCATGCCGCTCCCGGCGAAGGCTGCCGGCTCTCGTGGTGCCGGCCCGCAGCGCGCACCCCTGCAGGACGAGGCCGCCGTCGATCTCACGCGGTCCGGACGACAGCAAATACTTGGCTAGCCACATATTTGATGTACAGTGAATACGTGTCTAGCCACATAATCCGTGGCGCAACGTGAGGAGTTGTCATGAAAGCCATCGTTTTCGACCGTTTCGGCGGCCCGGAAGTGCTGCACGAGGCGGACATCGACGTCCCGCAGCCCGGACCCGGGCAGGTCCGTGTCCGCGTGAAGGCTGCAGGTCTGAACGCGCTGGACGGCAAGATCCGCTCCGGGATGCTGGAGGCCGTGTACCCGACGACCTTCCCCGCCGTTCCCGGTGGCGAGCTCGCCGGCGTGGTGGACGCCCTGGGTGAGGGCGTGGAGGACGTGCAGGTCGGCGACGAGGTGCTGGGCTGGTCCGACACCGGCTCGTACGCGGAGTACGCGCTGGCCACCATCGTGGCCCCCAAGCCCGCCGCCCTCGGCTGGCAGCACGCCGCCGCGCTGCCGGTGGCGGGTGAGACCGCCGAGCGGGTCCTGAAGCTGCTCGGCGTCGCCGCCGGGGAGACCGTGCTGATGCACGGCGCGGCGGGAGCGGTCGGAACCCTGGCGGTTCAGCTCGCCACGGCTCGCGGAGCACGTGTCATCGGCACCGCCGGCCCCGGGAACCAGGAATATCTCGCCTCGCTCGGCGCCACCGCGACCGTGTACGGCGAGGGCCTGGTCGAGCGGGTCCGGGCGCTCGCCCCTGACGGCGTGGACGCGGTGTTCGACCTGGCCGGGAAGGGCGCCCTCGAGGACTCCATCACCCTGCGGGGCGGCACCGACCGCATCGTCAGCATCGCCGACTTCCGCGCGCAGCAGCTCGGCATCACCTTCGCCAGCGGTCCTCAGGAGGCCTCGTCCGGCCGCCTGGCCGCCCTGGCCCAGGACGCCGCGACCGGCAAGGTCGTCACCACCGTCACCGCCTATCCGCTCGACCAGGCCGCCACGGCCCAGCAGGTCAGCGACGCCGGGCATGTCCGGGGCAAGCTCGTCCTCACCGTCGGCTGAACACGCTCGCCACTTCATCCACCCCACCCGCCGTCCCGATGCCCACCCGGGCCTCGACGCACCGAAGGACCACACATGCTGGACTCCCTGTGGACGCCGACCACCGTCGGCGGCACATCCCTGCCGCACCGCCTGGTCATGGCCCCCATGACCCGCGACCGCTCCACGCCGGAAGGCGTCCCGACCGAGCTGAACGCCGAGTACTACGCCCAGCGAGCGTCGCACGCGCTGATCATCACCGAGGGGACCCAGCCCTCCGCCGACGGCCAGGGCTATCTCCTCACTCCCGGCATCTACCATGACGGGCAGATCGCCGGGTGGCGCAAGGTCATCGACGCCGTGCACGCGGCCGGCGGCCGGATCGTCATCCAGCTGATGCATGTCGGACGCATCTCCCACCCCGACAACACGCCCCACGGGCGCCGGCCGGTCGCCCCGTCGGCGATCCGCCCCAAGGGCACGATGTTCACCGCGTCCGGACCCCAGGAGATGCCCACGCCCCGTGCGCTGTCGACGCAGGAGGTCGCGGCGACGGTCGACGACTTCCGGCACGCCGCGGCGGCCGCTGTCGCGGCAGGCGCCGACGGCGTGGAGATCCACGGCGCCAACGGCTACCTGGTGCACCAGTTCCTGTCCGACAACACCAACCAGCGCACCGACCGCTACGGTGGCTCCCTTGACAACCGCATCCGCTTCGCCGTCGAGGTCGCCGCCGCCGTGGCCGGCGAGATCGGCGCGGAGCGCACCGGTCTGCGCATCTCTCCCGGCAACCCCTACAACGACATCGCCGAGTCCGACACCGCCGAGCTGTATCCGGCGCTCCTGGACGCGCTGCGCCCGCTGGGCCTGGCCTACCTCCACGTGATGCACACGGGCGAGGAGGCCCTGCTGGAAACCCTGCGCGCGCAGTGGCCGGCCACGCTGATCCTCAACCGGGGCGGCACCGACCTGCCCACCCGCGCCAAGGACATCGACAATGGTACGGCCGACCTCGTCTCCGTCGGCGCCCTCGCGCTCGCCAACCCGGACCTGGTCGAGCGGCTCCGCGCCGGCGCGGAGCTGAACGTCCCCGACCCGGCGACCTTCTACGGCGGCGGAGCGGCCGGCTACACCGACTACCCCACCTACACGGATTGAGGCACCGAACCATGCCCCACGTCCCCACGACGGCCGGCAAAGGGCCGATGAGCTATGCGATCTTCCAGCTCGCCCGCGCCCACCGCGCCCACGCCGCCGCCCTGCTTCGCGCGATGGACCTGCATCCCGGGCAGGAACTGCTCCTGATGCAGCTCTTTGACCGGGACGGCCAGACCCAGTCCGAGCTGCTCGAAAGCGTCGGCCTGGACCACTCCACCGTCTCCAAGTCCCTGCGGCGGATGCAGGACGCCGGCCTGCTCGTCCGCGAGCCGGCCGCGCACGACCGGCGCGTCATGGTGGTCCACCTCACCGACAAGGGCCGTTCCATGCGCGAACCCATCGCAGCCCTGTGGCAGACCCTGGAGGAGACCTCCGTGCGGAACCTGACGGAGCAGCAGGCGGAGTCCTTCGTCGACACCGCCTACGCCATCACCGAGGCGCTCACCAGCCGCGCGCTTCCGCAAGATGGATCCGAGTAGCGAGGGGCTCGGCCGCCGAGGCCGAAGGTGGACGGGACGGGGTGCTGCGGTCCTTCTCGATGCGGGGGCTGTTGGCCTGCCTCTTCAGCGGCTCTCGACGGCCATCCGCAGGCCGAGGGCGATCAGGACGGTCCCGCTGACGGCGTCCAGCCGGCGGCGGATGGCGGGCCGGCGAAACCACGCCCCGGCCCGCCCGACCACCGCGGCCAACCCGAGGTAGAAGACGATTTCGACCGCCACCTGGAGCAAGGCCAGCAGCGCGGTCGTGGCGAGCAGCGGCTGGTCGGCGGGCACGAACTGCGGATAGAACGCGATCATGAACGCGGCGGCCTTGGGGTTGGCCAGCATCACCAGCGCCCCTTCCCCGAAGGCCTTCCACCAGGTCCGCGCCGAGGCGGCCGGCGCCTCCGGGCCGGCTTCCCCCGCCGGCCCTTCCTTACGGCTTCGCCAGGCGGCCCGCCAGGCCTTGACCCCGAGATACAGCAGGAAGGCCGCGCCGACCGCACGAAGCACGACGTAGGCGACCTCCGAGGCGGCCACCAGGGCGGCCAGGCCGGCGCCGGCGCACAACGCCCACACGTACAGCCCGGCCTCCAGCCCCAGAACGGTCGGCACGGCCCCGGCCAACCCCCGCAACGCCGCACGACGCATGATCAAGGCCATCGCCGGTCCGGGTGACGCCGAGATCAGCACGACGGCGACGATGAACGTGGGAAGAGAGGCGATGATGTCCATGGCGACGATACGAGTCCTTCTGTCGAGGGGCGCGCACGAGGGGTTCCGGCGTCGCCCGATCCGTCCGCTCCAGCTTCAGAGGTGAGTCCCATACGGCGGCGCTGGGGGTGGCGCGCTTCCGGATCTGCGCGTGGTCGCGGGCCTCTCCCCCATGCGCGAGAACTCCTCTCTCGAGGACGCCGCGCGCCTGCTGCCGCGGTCGGGACGGGTTGCCGCCCGCTGATCCGACACGCTCAAGAGCCGTCGGCCCCTAAAAGGTCTATTTACTGGCCCATACAGTAGGACTCCTCTCGGACAAGGTCAACAGGGGATCCTGATCACGCTTCTGAGCAGCGGATCCAGCGATCCTCAGGCCTTGTCGCGCCGCCGGGCGAAGCCTCCGGCAAGCACTGACGACGGTGAGACGCGGCGATAATTTGGGCCAATTATTAGTCCTTTAGGTGCGATGCGGACCCGCGAGCCGCCCAGAGCATGCCAGGAGCGCGGCGGCACGCCCGGGGTCCGCCTCCCCCGAGGAGACGCACGGTGAAGAACTCAGGTTTGTCGAGGCCCTGCTTGCCGAGCCGCATCCGGCGCGGCGGGCGCGAAACTCCGGCCTGATCGCCGACGGCGTCAAACCGGCAGCGCCGGCCCGCACACCGGAAAGGCGGGCGTGTGCGAACGGCAATTCCTGGGCGCGAAGTATTATCGAGCATCTCGGCCTCGACGTAGACGAAGATCTGCAACGAGCCAGGGTCATTCCTTACAACACCGCACAGGATGTTGACCGGTTCCTGGCGCACCTCCAACATGTTCTGCGAAGTAAATCATCTACGCTGTCCGGCCCGGCGACTCAAGAACGACTGGAATGCATGTGAAACGCCGAATTCCTGGCCCGGCAGTCGAACTGCATTTCTGTATCCTTGCCCTGGCGGGCGCGTTCGCCTGGTGTGCGCTCGACGACATCGGCCCCATACAATGCGGGAGTGTCCCTGATGGAGCCGGCCTTCACTCCCGTAGCGAATCCGACCGCGAGCGAGGCCGTCGCGGACGTCCTGCGGCGTGCCGTCGCGGTCGGGGCGATCCAGCCCGGCCAGCGGCTCCCACCCGAGCGCGAGCTGGCTCGGTCGCTCGGCGTCGCCCGAATGACGCTGCGTGCGGCTGTCCGGACGTTGAACGACGAAGGCCTGCTGATCACCAGCCGCGGGCGTTCCGGGGGCACGATGGTGGCCCAGGACGCTCCTCCCCGCAAGGGACCAGCGGATTCGGCAGGCAAGAGACTGGTCGCGATGGTCGCCGACAACATGGAAGTCCGGCTGGCCGTCGAACCGCTGGCGGCAGCCCTCTGCGCCGCCCGCGGCAGCCGGGAGAGCCATGCCGAAATCAACGCCCTGGTCGAGGAGCAAGCGGCGAGCATGCGCCATTACCGGCTGCTGGACTCCCGATTCCACCTGGCGATAGCCCAGGCCTCCGGAAATGCAGTGCTCGTCGAGACGATCGAGCGGTTGCGGACCGATTTCTTCCTGTGGGCCGACACCATGTTCATTCACCTGGAATGGGAAGGGCTTCCCGCCGTCGTTCAGGACTTCTCCGCGGAGCATCGGGATCTGGCCCGGGCGATAGCCGCTCGGGACGCCGCACGTGCCGAAGAACTCACCCGCCGGCACATCTCGGACGGGCTCGCGACAATCGAGAAACTGCTCGAATCCAGCGTTCGCTGACCCGGGAACGCCGCTGACAATATTCCGGGCTTGAGGACGAGCAGTCATCGAAGCGGCGCCGTTCGGAAGCGGATCCACGGACAGGTGGTAATGGTCGACATACAGATAGTCCCGCACGAGTTGGTTCAGCGGATCTCCCACTCGCATGGACGGCTGCTGAAATTGCTCGACGGCCTGGATGACAGACGGGCGAGCATGGATTCGGCCCTGCCCGGGTGGACCCGAGGCCATGTTCTGAAACACCTCGCGGACAACGCGCGCGCCTTCGAACGCCAAGCGCGCTTCGCGCTGCATGGCCGGCGCGTCGACATGTACGACGGCGGCCAGAGGATGCGTGATCTGTCCATCGACCAGGGCGCATCCCACCCGTTGGCACAGCTCCGGGAGGAGCTCGAGCATGCCCAGCGATCCCTGGAAGAAGTGTGGAACCTGCTGACGGCAGAAGATTGGCACCGGCCAGTACGCTTCCGCAACGCCACGGTGCTGGACACCGCGCTGGCACGGTGGAGAGAAGCGGAGATCCATGCCGTCGACCTCGCGGCCGGCTACAGGCCATGCGGCTGGTCGCTGCAGTTCGCGCTGCACGCGCTGGATTTCCTGGCTGCCAGGGTCCCAGCCGGTACTCGGCTGGTCCTGCGGGCAACTGACCACGACGTCGACCAAGTCCTCGGGGCGGGAGCGACCGTCGAGGTCTCTGGAGCAGTGCGCGACCTTGCCGCCTGGATGGCCGGCCGCCGCCCTGACGGCCGCCTGCACACAACCGCCCCCGAGTTGCCGGAGCTGGGCCCTTGGCCCCCCGACCCAGCAGACTGAAGACCTTCGTGCACGTGCGTCGCGCCGGTGACCAGGCCGCCGGCACCCACCTGATCTCGCCGTATCCCCTGGCGACTCTGACAGCTGAGATGGTGACCCGATGACTCGCATTCTCACCCGGAGCGATCTGGAAGCCGTGCTGCAACCCGCTGCCTGCCTGGAGGCGTTGCGGACGGGGTTCAGGGTCGAAGACTCCTCGACGGTGGCAGGGCAGCGGGTGCGTACGGATCTGCCCTTCCCCGGTACGGCCACGGCATTGATCCCCGGCGTGCTGCCCGGCGTGGAGGCGTACACGGTGAAGGTGAACGCCAAGTTCCCGGCCGCCCGGCCGGCGCTGCGCGGCGTGATCTGCCTGCACAGCGGCAGGGACGGCGAATTGCTCGCGCTCCTGGACTCGGCCACGGTGACCGCTTGGCGCACCGGCCTGGCCGCCGCCTTGGGCACTCATGTCCTGATGGCGCCCGATCCCGCCGCGGTCATCGGCGTGATCGGCGCGGGTGCGCAGGCCGAGCTGATGGTGCGCGGACTGCGCGGCCTGGGACGTGAAGGTGATCTCCTCGTGCACGACACCGCCGCGGACCGCGCTGCCGCCTTCGCTTCCCGCCACGGCGGCCGGGTGCTCCGCTCAGCGCCGGAGATCGCCGCGGCCGCCGACGTCGTCCTGCTGGCGACGTGGTCACGGACGCCATTGCTGCACCTCAGCGACACCCGGCCCGGACAGCACTTCACCTCCCTGGGCGCCGACGAGCCGGGCAAGCAGGAACTGGCCGGCGACCTGCTGCGCTCCGCCCTCCTCGTGGTGGACGACCGGGAGCTGGCCGCCACCGCCGGCGCCCTGGCGGCGGCCGGCCTTCCCGCTTCGGCCGCCGCGGCCACGCTCGGGGAAATCCTGAACGGCCGGAGTGCCGGCCGCATCGACCCTGGGCAGCGGTCGGTGTACGCGCCCGTGGGACTTCCATGGCAGGATCTCGCCCTCGCCTGGCTCGCCTACCAGCGGGCGGAGCGGCATGGCGCCGGCACGGAGCTCGACCTGCTGTCGTGAGTGAACCGCGCCGGTGCTGATCCGCGAACCAGAGGGTCAGTGGGCGGGCGGCCGTGGCGTCAGGGGCCGGTTGTCAGGCGGGTTCGGAGCAGGGCCAGGTCCGCGGGGGGCAGGCCGCCCTCCCTCAGGTACGCGTCGGCTCCGCCGTACCGGTCGTCCAGGTGGGCGAGGGTGGCGAGCATCGTGTCGGCGCGGACCTCGGTGAACAGGCGGCGGGACCTGGCCCGCTCCGCCTCGCCGGGCAGGGCGGCCAGGTGGGCGTCGAGGCTCATGCGGGCGGCGGTCTCGGCGTAGTCCGCGGCGACGTCCGCCGACGCCACCCCGGCCAGGGTGAGCGTCAGCGCGATCGCCAGGCCGGTCCTGTCCTTGCCGGAGTGGCAGTGCACCAGGGTGGCGCCCGGCGGCGCGTGGGCGATCGCGGAGACGACGGCGGCCAGGCTGCGGGAGCCGTGGTCGAGGATGCGCCGGTAGATGCCGGTCAGCGTGTCGGCCATCTCCTCCAGCACGGCGTCCTCCTCCCGCAGGACCGGCAGGTGGCGCCAGGCGATCCGCGGCTCGGACGGCCCTGGGTCGGCGGCGCGTTCGGCCTGTGAACGCAGGTCGACGACGAGCCGTACGCCGTGCCCGTACATCGCTGCCACGCTCGCCTGCCGCGGCCGGTCGCCCCGTACCAGGACGCCCGGCCGGATCCGGCCGCCCCCGGCGACGGGCAGCCCGCCCAGATCCCGCACGTTGGCGCACCCGGGCCAGCGCAGCGTACGTTCCACGCTGTTCACGCCAGGTCCCGCAGGTTGCTGGTCCAGGCGGCGAGCTGGGCCTGCCACTCCACCGGGTCCTCAGGACGCCCCGGCACGCCGGGCCGCCTCTGCCAGGGAAGCGGTCCCTCCTCGTGCCGGTACTCCACGCCCACCGCCTCCAGCCGCCGCAGGTGCACCGCGAGGCGGGCCCGGAAGTCGGCCAGGTCCCGTTCGGCGGGGCTCCAGACCGTCTCGGCGAAGGCCGCGAGCCGGGGGAAGGCCATGTAGTCGACATGCCGGCCGTTGTCGATCAGCTCGGTCCAGACCCCGCACTGCGCGCCCAGGATGTGCCGGGCCGCCGGGTCGCCCCGCAGATCGGCCGGGATCGGCTCGAAGGCGTAGACGTCGTCCAGCGTCAGCACCGTGCCGAACGGCACCGGCTCGTCCTCCCCTGGCCCCTGCCGATAGTCGAGGTAGAGCTCGGTGTTGGAGCAGTTGATCACGTCGTGGCCGCGCCGCGCCGCCGCCACCGCGCCCAGGTCGCCCCGCCAGGAGGCCACGACGGAGCCGGGGGCGAGGCCGCCCTCCAGGATCTCGTCCCAGCCCACCAGGCGGCGCCCGCGCGCGGTCAGGAACGCGTCGAACCGGTGGACGAACCAGCTCTGCAGCTCCTCCTCGTCCCGCAGGCCGAGCTCGGCGATGCGGCGCTGCGCCGCCGGGCTGGCCCGCCACTGGTCCTTGCGGCACTCGTCGCCGCCGAGGCACACGTACGGGCTGGGGAACAGCTCCAGCACCTCCTCCAGCACGTCGCGGAAGAAGGCGATCGTGGCGTCCTCGACGTTGAGCACGTTCTCGCCGATTCCCCAGGTCGTGCCCACCTCCAAGGGGGTGTCGAGGTTGCCCAGCTCCGGGTAGGCGGCGATGGCGGCCTGGGTGTGGCCGGGCAGGTCGATCTCGGGGACGACGGTGACGTGCCGGCGGGCGGCGTAGGCGACGATCTCCCTGATGTCGTCCTGGGTGTAGTAGCCGCCGTGGGGGCGGCCGTCCATGGGGCCGTTCCAGCCGGTCTGGCTCTCCCGGCGCCAGGCGCCGACCTCGGTGAGCCGGGGGTGGCGGCGGATCTCGACGCGCCAGCCCTGGTCGTCGGTGAGGTGCAGGTGCAGCACGTTCAGCTTGTGCATGGCCAGCAGGTCGATGAAGCGCAGCACCTCGTGCTTGGGCATGAAGTGGCGGGCCACGTCGAGCAGGCAGCCGCGCCACCGGAAGCGCGGCGCGTCCTCGACGTGCACGCCGGGCGCGGTGAGCGGGCCGGCCGCCGCCTTCCTGAAGGCGGCGGGCGGCAGCAGTTGCAGGAACGACTGCGCGCCGTAGAACGCCCCCGCCGCCCCACCCGCGACGATCCTGACCCCGTCGTCCCCCACGGTCAGCCGGTACGCCTCCGGGGCCAGGTCGCCCAGCCCCAGACTGATCGTTTCCGGCCCCTGCCCGCCCGGCAGCAGTTCCCCGCCGCTGAGGGTGCCGAGTTCGCCGCGCAACCAGCCGGCCACCTCGCCGAGTGCCGGGTCGGCGGCCAGCGAGGTGTGCCGGTCGAGGACGAACCGGCCGGGCCTGTGCCCGAAGGTGATGGGCTTGGGAACGATCATTCAGGGCAACTCCTTACGAGCAGGTGATGGTGGCGTCGGCGAAGTCGGCGTGGTCGGAGGTGGCGTTGTCGCCGCCGTTGGTCGCGACCAGCCGGACGAACCGGGCACCCTCGATGGGGGCGGTGACCGTGCGGGCGGGCATGGCGCCGGTGAGCACGCCCGAGTGCGCCACCCGGCCCCCGTCCGCCCAGACCTCGAAGTCGGCCGAGCCGGCCGCGCCGACCTCGTCGTCGATCCCCGCCTGGAACTCCACCGTGGAGCAGCGGCCGGCGGTGTAGAACTCGATGTCGGCGGGTGCGTGCGTGCCGAGGCCCTTGGCGTGGCGGACGCCCTCGATGGTGATCGGGCGGCCGTCGCCGGCGGCCTTCTCGCCGTTGCTGGTGTCCTTCTCGACCGGCCCGAAGTGGTTCTTCGCGCTGGTCCAGGCCACGTCGCTCAGGTACGTACGGCCGGGGCCCGGCGGGCGGGCCACGGTCACGACGGCCACGGCGCTCTGCCCGCCCTGGGTGAAGGCGAGCTCGTAGTTCTTCGGCTCGGCCGCCGCGGGCGGGGTGACCGCCCAGGTGACGGTGAACGTCTCGCCGGCGTCCAGCCGCGCCTTCTTCGCCGGGGTACGCGCCGCAACCTCCCACCCTTCGGGGACGGCGGCCGTGACCTCGACGTCGCGCAGCCGTCCCGTCGCCCCGGTGTTCGTGACGCGGGTGACCAGGTCGGCGCTCTTGCCCGGCTCCAGCACCGACGGCCGGTCCTCGCCGAGGAAGGCGGGCGGGTCGGCCTCGAACGTCACCAGTGGCGGCGCCTGCTCGCGGCTCTCCGAGACCCGGTAGAGCAGGGCGGCGTGTGCGGGCACCTGGGCCGCCAGCTCGCCCTCGGAGGAGGCGACGGCGCCGGTCCACAGGTTCTCGACGCGGTAGCGGGAACGGCCGAGCGACGTGGAGATCGTGGCCGCCCGATCGCTCTCGTTGAACAGCACGATCGCCCGGTCGCCGTTCTCCAGCGGCTTGGCCAGCACGTGGTACCAGCCGTCGGTGCGGACGAGCGTGCCGTGCGCGCCCAGCGGATCCTGGTCGACCGCGATCACCTTGGGGTTGGCGACGATCGCGGGCGGCACCTTGGCCGGGTCGGCCTGGAGGATCAGCGGGGCCGCCCCCACGGCCCAGAGCGTGAACTGGGTGCGGTACTCGGTCTCGGTCATCCCGCCGCGCCCGGCCTGGATCAGGTCGGGGTCGGCCCAGCTTCCCCGGCCGGCGTACTCGGCTCTGAGCTGGTTGGTCTCCCAGATGTCGACCATGCTCGCGTACGCGTCGGGGATGGGCTTGTTGTAGACGTTGGTCCGCCAGGTGGTGGCGGCGGCGTCCTTGCCCCACAGCCAGGGCACGGTGCTGCCGTCCTCGTTGTTCATGGCGAACACGACGCCGTCACCGAGGGCCTGGCGCATGCGGGGGTAGAGGGTCTGGGCGATCTGCTGGACGTTCTGGCCGGGGAAGTCGGCCGTGGGCACCGAGCACCAGTCGTACTTGACGTAGTCGGCGCCCCAGCCCTTGACCTGCTCGGCGTCGGCGGCCTCGTTGTTGTACGAGCCGGGGCCGCCGCCCGAGCACGCCTTCGTGCCGGCCGAAAGGCTGAGGCCCAGCTTGAGCCCCTTGCCGTGGACGTAGTCGGCCAGAGCGCGCATGCCGCCGGGGAACCGGGCCGCGTCGGGGGCGAGGGCCCCGCCCGTACGCTGGGCGGCCAGCCAGCAGTCGTCGAGGATGACGTACCGGTAGCCGAGGGGCGCCAGCGGTGCGAGCGCGTCGGCGGCCTGGCGTACCGACGTCTCCGAGACCGAGCAGCCGAGCGTGCGGCTGTTCCAGCCCATCGGCGGGGTCTGCGCGGCGTCGGCGGCGCTGGCTAACGGCAGGAACGCAATGGCGAGGAAGGCCGTCGCGACGGCGGCCGTGGACTTACGCATGGGGGTCCCGTCAGGCTGGGTGGAGTGCCGGGCGGCCCGGCTCGATGACGAACCGGCCGGAGGTGTAGGCCGGGGCGTAGGGCTCGGTGACGCGGGACACCGAGCGGAAGTCGACCTGCATCTCCTGCTGGCTGATCCTGGTACGGACGTAGCCGCGGCGGCCGTTGAAGAACTTCACGTGCGGGTTCTCGTCGAGCAGGATCTGCGTGTTCGGGTACTCGTCGAGACCGTTGCCCGCGCTCGTCACCGACGTGGTGACCAGCTCGACGGCGACCGACTTGGACTCGGGGTCCTGGTGGTCGCGCTTGATCTCGCCGGCCCAGTGGGAGTGCACGTCGCCGGTGAGCACGACCGCGTTGCGCTTGTAGGAGTCGATGGCGGCGGTCAGCCGGTTGCGGGAGGCGACGTAGCCGTCCCAGCCCTCGTTGGAGTAGCCCTTGCCCTCGCCGTTGGTCCAGTCCATCTCCATGAGGAAGACCTGCTGGCCGAGCAGGTCCCAGGTGGCCTCGGAGCGCTTGAGCTCGCCGTCGAGCCAGCTCTCCTGCTCCTGGCCGAGGATCGTGCGGTTCGGGGCGAAGCGCTCCTGGCAGTCGGGGCCGATCGTGCCGCTCCTGCCGGTGCAGGCGTACAGGTCGCGGTACTGGCGGGTGTCGAGCAGGTGCAGGTTGGCGACCGCGCCCCAGCGGATGGACCGGTGCAGCCGTAACGAGGAGCCGTTCGGCTTCTGCGCGCGGCGCAGCGGCATGTTCTCGTAGTAGGCCTGGAAGGCCGCGGCCCGGCGCTGGAGGAAGGGCGGGTCGGGCTGCTCGGGCACGTCGCCGGCCCAGCCGTTCTCGATGTCGTGGTCGTCCCAGACCACGACCCAGGGGGCGATGGCGTGCGCGAGCTGTGACTCCGGGTCGGCCTTGTGCTGGGCGTGGCGCAGCCGGTATCCGGCGAGGTCGAGGCATTCGCCGCCGGCCTGGTCGCGTACGGGGTACTTGTAGTCGCCGTACTCGTAGATGTAGTCGCCGAGGAAGGCGATCAGGTCGGGCTGGTCCTCGGCCATCCTGCGGTACGGGGTGAACCAGCCGGTCTGGTAGTCGGCGCAGGAGGTGAAGGAGAGGTTCAGCGGCCTGCCGCGGGTGCCGGGGGCGGGGGCGGTGAGGGTGCGGCCGACGGGGCTGAGCTCGCCGCCAGCCTTGAAGCGGTAGAAGTACTCCGCGCCCGGCCGGAGCCCGTCGAGCTCGACGTGCACGCTGTGGGCCGACTCGGGCAGGGCCACCTCTGTGCCCCGGCGTACGACATGCTTGAAGTTCTCGTCGGAGGCGAGCTGCCACTGCACCGGTACCGGGCGGCCCGGCATGCCGCCGAGGCCGTCGAGCGCGATCGGGTTCATGGCGAGCCTGGTCCATAACACGACGCCGTCGGGCGTGGGCTCGCCGGAGGCGACGCCGAGCTGGAAGGGGTCGGACACGGGGGCGCGCCGGACCGCCGCGCGCACGGGTGAGGCACCCAGTGCGGCGGACAATCCCAGGCTGGCGCCCCCGGCGAACAACGCGCGCCGGGTGATCATGTTCTTCCTTTACTTGATGGAGGCGTTGCCCTCGGAGACGGCCTGGTCGGCGGCCTGCTGCGGGGTGAGCTTGCCGAGGTACATCTCGTTGAAGATCTGGTTGAGCTTGGTCTCGAAGCCGGTGAAGCCGGTGGTGATCGGCAGCGGGAACGTGGTGCCCTTCGACTCCTCCAGGAACGGCGAGACGTCGAGCTTCTTGGACTTCCAGTAGTCGACGTAGCCCTGGGCCAGGCTGGTGATGGCGGGGAAGACGTAGCCGCCGTCGGCCATCATCTTCTGCGGCTGCTCGGTGCCGAGCCAGGCGGCCAGCTTCATGGCCTCCTTGGGGTGCTTGCTCTTGGCGTGGACGGCCTCGGCGAGCCCGTTGAGGTTGACCGAGCGGCCGGCCGGGCCCTCGGGCATGAGGGCGACGCCGACCTCGAAGGTGGCCTCGGGGGCGACGAACGGCAGCAGCGCGTTGTTGGCCGGGAACATCGCGACCTTGCCCGCCTTGAACATGTCGGTGACCTTGCCGGTCGGCGGGTTGGTCTGCGTGGCCGGCGGCGACACGTGGTGCTTGTTGATCAGGTCCACGCCGAACTGCAGCGCCTGCACGGAGGCCGCGTCGTTGAAGGTGTACGTCCCGAAGGGCTTGTCCACGAGCTTGCCGCCGTTGGAGCCAACCCAGTTCATCCACTGCGTCTGGTAGTGGTTCCAGGACGCGAACCCGTACGTCGTGACCTTGGCGGGGTCGAACCCGGCCTCGTCGGGGTGCTTGCCGGCCTCGTCCACGGTGAGCTTGCGGGCCGTGTCGAGCAGGCTGCCGGAGCCGTCGGCGGCCCAGGTGAGCTTGTCCGGCATCTCCACGCCGGCCTTGGCGAACAGATCCTTGTTGTAGAGCAGGCCGACGATGCCCCAGTCCTTGGGCACGCCGTACAGCTTGTTCTGGTAGGTGAACGACTGGACGACGGTCTGGTGGTACTTGGCCGTGTCGCCGGCCTCGACGGGGGCGAGCACGCCCTTGGTGACGTACTCGGGGAACTGGGTGGGGGTCATCCAGAACACGTCGGGCGCGGTGCCGGCGACCGCGTCGGCGGTGAGCTTGGTCCAGTACTGGTCGTACGGCAGCAGCTCGATCTTGACGTCGATGCCCGGATTGGCCTGCTCGAAGGCCGCCATGACCTTCTCGTAGCCGGCCTTCTGCTGCTCGTCCCAGAGCCGGTACGTCAACGTGACCTTTTCCGCGTCACCGCCGCCGCCCGTGCCGCAGGCGGTGAGCGTGAGCAGGGCGGCGCCGAGCAGCGCCCCGGCCCAGCGAATCGGGGGGTTGTGCGACATTCGCTGACCTCTTCTATTTGAGGCCGGTGAGAGCCACCGACCTGACGATGTGCTTCTGGAAGAAGATGAAGACGGCCACCATGGGCGCGAGCGCGATGAGGCTGCCGGCCATCATGAGGTTGTAGTCCACGCCGATGCCCGACTTGAGGGTGGCGATCGCGACGGTGATCACCTTGGTCTCGTCGCCGCTGGTGATGATGAGCGGCCACAGGAAGCTGTTCCAGGAGGAGATCACGGTGATGATCGCCAGCGTGCCGAGCGCCGGGCGGCAGAGCGGCAGCATGATCCGCACGAGGATCGCGAGCGGCCCGGCCCCGTCGATCCGCGCGGCCTCCTCCAGCCCGGCAGGCAGGCCCTTGAAGAACTGGCGCATCAGGAAGATGCCGTACGGGGTGCCGAGCACGTACGGGGCGAGCAGGCCGTACCAGGTGTTGACCAGCCCGAGCTCCCGCATGATGAGGAACAGCGGGATCATGGTGACGGCGCTCGGCACCATCATGGTCGCGACGTACAGCCAGAACAGCACGTCCCTGCCCCTGAAGCGCAGCCGCGCGAACGCGTAGGCGGCGAACGTGGTGAACACGAGCTGCCCCGCCGTCAGCGCCAGCGTCATCAGGGCCGTGTTGAACACGTAGCGGGGGAAGTCGCCGGCCAGCATCTCGGTCAGGTTGTCGGCGGTCGGCGGCAGCGGCGGCAGCCAGGGGGCGGTGGAGCTGAGCTGGGCCTGCGTCTTGACGGCCGTCAGCACCACGAGCAGGTACGGGAAGACCGAGACGAACGCGCCGGCGGCGAGGGTGAGGTAGAGCAGAACGCGCTTGGTCATGTGAACCCTCAGCTAAGGTCATAGGTCGTGCGCTTGCCGAAGAACCTGACCTGCGCCAGCGTCACCACCAGGATGATCACGAAGAGCAGCATCGACAGCGTGGAGGCGTAGCCGAAGTCGAACTGTTTGAAGGCCGTCTCGAAGATCCGGAAGTTGATGACCTCGGTGCTGCGGCCCGGCCCGCCGGCCGTCATCGCGTAGACCGTGTCGAACACCTGGAAGGCCCCGATCAGATTCGTCACCGTGACGAAGAACATCGTGGGGTTGAGCAGCGGCAGCGTCACCCGCCAGAACCGCTGCGCCGGGGTGGCGCCGTCGGTCGAGGCGGCGTCGTGCAGCTCCTTCGGGATGCTCTGCAGGCCGGCCAGGAAGAACAGCATGTTGTAGCCGGTGTGCTGCCAGACGCTGACCAGCGCGACGGCGGGCAGCGCCCACGAGGGGTCGGACAGCCAGTCGGGGCCCGTGATGCCGACGAGCCCGAGCGCGCTGTTGAGCGCGCCGTCGCGGGGGTCGAAGATCCAGTTCCAGATCAGTCCGAGCACGATCGGCGTGGCCATCCACGGCACCACGTACAGCGACCGGAAGAACCTGACGCCCTTGACGGGCCGGTTGAGCAGCATCGCCATGGCCAGCGCGAGCACGGTCTGGAGCGGGATGCAGAGCAGGACGTAGACGACGCTCACCAGGAGCGAGTGCCAGGTCTCGCCGTCGCCGAGCAGCCGCCGGTAGTTGTCCAGGCCGACGAACTCGGGGGCGGACAGCAGCTCCCAGTCGAACAGGCTGAGGACGAGCACGATCACCATCGGCAGCAGCAGGAACGCCACGACACCGAACAGGCTGGGCCCGATGAACAGGTAGGCGTGCCAGCCGGCCGTCCGCCGGCGCGCCTTCGCGCCCTTCCGCTCCGCGCGCTCGCGCTGGGCGACGTCGGGGAGGGTTCCGCTGGTCACGACGGGTCCGTCGTGGTGGGCACCATGAGCCGCCTGGTCGTCTCCAGGCCCCAGTCGTCCAGCGCGGCGATCGGGTCGCTCGCCCCGCGCAGGCCGCCGGTCGCCTCGATGTGGGCCGCCCACTCCTGCCTGGCCTCCACCTCGGGGCGCACGATGATGCAGTCGGGGTCGTTGACCCACCAGCGGGCGTGCAGGAACTCGCGGGCCGCGCCGGTGAGCCGCGCGCCGAGCTGCGACGGCTGGCTGATGTCGCCCGACTTGGGGTGCAGGGTGGGCGCGATGTCGGGGCTGACCCGCATGATGTCGACCAGGCCGATGCTGGGCAGCATCGGCGCGCCGCATCCGTGCAGGGTGGCGTCGCGGCCCGCGCCCTCGCGGATCAGCTCCAGGCCCCTGCGGTACGCCGTGATCGGGGCGACGTCCTCGTGCCGGGTTCCGGCCAGGGCGCCGGCGTAGACGAAGTCGAGCTTGAAGTGGCTGATGCCCATCGCGGCGAACGTGCGGAAGACGTTCACCACGTGCTCGGCCGCCCCGGGGTGGGTGACGTCGAGCACCGCCAGCTCCTGGTCCCACATGCGGCCGGCGTACGCGCCGCCGACCAGCCATTCCGGGTGTTCCCTGAAGATCCGGCTGCGGTGGCCGACCAGGAACGGCGCGGTCCAGATGCCGGTCCGCCGGCCGGCGGCGGTCACGGCGTCCACGGCGCGTGCCAGCGAGCCGAACTCCGGTCGTGGCTCCAGCCAGTCGCCGATCTCCGCCTCGTAGCCGTCGTCGATGAGGAACATGTCCGCGCCCAGGCCGAGCCGCTCGGACAGCTCCAGGTTCTCGATCACGTCGGCGTCGGTGACCTTGCCCCAGTAGCCGTACCAGGTGCACCACATGGGCGGGACCGCCGGGAAGGAGGCCGGGGCATGCCCGGCGGCGACGGTCGTGGCCCACTCGCGGAGGGCGGCGTCGAGACCGCCCTCGGCGCGGTGGTGGCGGACCGGGCCGTTCGCGGAGATCACCAGGCGGTCCGGGCCTACGCGCCGCGCCCTGATCGAAGGCACCTGGAGCGGGTTCGGCGCGGACCACAGCTCGACGGACCCGTCGCCCGGGTCGACGGCCAGCAGCCCCTCGCCCTGGAAGACGCCTGCGGGGATCGGCGTCTCCGGCCGGTAGCAGAGGATCTGGATCGTCTCGTCGGCGGGGCGCGGCGGGCTGTCGTCCAGCCGGTAGGCGCCGGTGGGGCTCCACGACTGCCAGCCGTGCTCGAACACCCGCGCCTCATCGGGACGGCACCTGGTCTCGCCGATGTCAGTGAACGACATCAGTCCTCATTTCCACTCAACTTACGAAGGAGCGCTTCATTAGTAGCACCGGGCTTGTCGGAGGGTCAATGCCCTGATTTCCGGGTTAATGCCAGCCAACCGCTCTATGATCACCGCTCGAACGCTGGCATAATCTGGAGCTTACGGAGGAGACCCACATTAAGGAGGGTGATGGCGGACCTACGCGGGGGCGACCTGTCCCGGCTGCGGCAGCTCAACTCCCTGACCGCCATCAGGGCGATGCGCGGAGCGGGGCCGCTCACCCTGTCCGCGCTGGCCGAGCGCACCGGCCTGTCGCGTCCCTCCATGAAGGAGGTCGCCGACGAGCTCATGGAGCTGGGCTGGGTGGAGGAGGTGCCGCCGAGCCCCGGCAGCATGGGCAGGCCCGCTCGCCGCTACCGCTTCCGCGCCGACAGCGGCTATCTGGTGGGCGTCGACATAGGGGGTTACAACATCCGGGCCGCCCTGTCCGACCTCGACGGCGTGATCCTGGCCGAGACCCGCCAGCCCGTACAGCTCGACGCCACGCTGGAGGAACGGCTGGCCGCGATCCAACGTGCGGTCTCCGGCTGCCTCGCGCTCAGCCGTACGGCGATCGAGGACGTGTGGACCATCGCCTTCGGCACCATCGGCGTGATCGACGTCGAGGGGCGGGTCGTCTACTCGGCGGCGGTGCCCGCCTGGCGCGATCTCGACCTGGCCGGCAAGCTGCGGGAGATCTTCCCCTGCCAGGTGCTGATCGAGAACGACAGCCGGCTCGCCGCCATGGCCGAGCACCGCCGCGGCGCGGCCCGGGGCGCCAAGGACGTCGTGTTCCTCCACGTCGGCAGGCGGATGGGCGCCGGCCTGATCATCGGCGGGAAGGTACACAGGGGGTTCGGCGCGGCGTCGGGCGAGATCGCGATGCTGCCCGAGGCCCGCTGGTTCGACGCCCCCGAACACCTCAACACCTGCGCGTCGGTCCCGGAGGGCACCCCGCCGGAGGACGCGGCGGGCTACACGCTCGCCGCCGCCAGGAACGGCGACCCGGTGGCGCTGGAGGCGGTCGGCCGGTACATCGACGACCTCGTGGTCGGCACCGCCGCGATGGTCCTCCTGCTGGACCCGGAGGTCGTGGTGCTGGGCGGCGGCTTCTCCCGCTCCGCCGACGTGCTGCTCGGGCCGCTGCGCGACCGGCTGGAGCGCAGGTGCATGCGCATGCCCGAGGTCCGCGCCTCCACCCTGGGCGACGAGTGCGTGGTGACCGGCGCGATCGACTACGCCGTCGACCACCTCGACGACCAGCTCTTCACCCCCGACCGAGGCCCGCTCCCGGTGACCCGCTGACCGAGCGGCCTTGCGGCCGAGGTCGTCATCGGCGCGGCGGGCGGGCCGCCGACCAGGGCCGAGGAGCTTGTCGAGGCTGGCCTTGGCCGCCTCGGCGCCGGTGAACAAACGCTCGCTGGTGTGCCTGACAAGGACCCGGCGTCCCAGCAGAGCGGGCGCATGACATCAAAACGACGCCACATGCACCCCTCTTGGGCTTGCAGTGACATCACTGTGATGCCACTATGGCGTCATGGACCTTGCGCCGTATGTGGATCACCTCCGCCGCGAGCTCGCCATCGCGGCGGGTGCCGGTGGCGAGGAAGCTCGTGCGCTGGCCGAACGTCTCGCCGCGACGCTCGAATCGGCCACCCGGCTCGCGCTGCTCGAAGCCCTGTCCGCCGCCGCGGACGAGATCACGCACGACCTCACCCCCGGCTCGGTGGAGGTGCGCCTGCGCGGCCGCGACCCTGATTTCGTCGTGACACCACCGCCGGCCGCCCGGCCGTCGGAGGAGAGCGAGCTCGGCCGGATCGAGAGATCTCAGGCCCCGCCCCTGCCCCCGCCTCCGGATGGCGACGAGGGCGGCACGTCCCGGATCTCGCTCCGGGTCCCCGAGCACCTCAAGCCCCGTATCGAGGAGGCGGCGGCCCGGGACGGGCTGTCGGTCAACGCCTGGCTGGTGCGGGCCGTCTCCGCCGCGCTCGATCCCGGCGCCGCCGGCGACCGTGCCGGCCGGCGCCCCGCTCAGCAGTCCGGCAACCGCTACAGCGGCTGGGTGCGCTGATGACCACGACAACCCACGACGGGGGAATCGGTATGCCGACCTTCGACACCTCTGAGCCCATCGCCGCCGTTCTCGAGACGGCGACCGCCACCATCCGGATCAACGCGAGCGACCGCGCCGACACCGTCGTCGAGGTGCGCCCGAGCGACGCCCACAACGACGCCGACATGCAGGCCGCGCTGCGCACCCGGGTCGACTACGCCAACGGCAGGCTCCTGGTGCGGACCGACAAGGAACACGCCGGCTGGGGCTCCGACTGGGGGCTGTCGCTCGGCAAGCTCGTCGAGTCGCCCAAGGACTGGGCACGCTCGCTGGTGCTCGGCCCGGGCTCGATCGACGTGACGATCGACCTGCCGGCCGGCTCCCGCCTCGACGTCAAGACGGCCGGGACCGTCGTGTGCCGGGGACCGCTCGGCGAAGTGTCGCTGTCCACCTCCTACGGCGACCTTCAGGTCGAGCAGGCCGACCGGCTGCGGCTGAAGAGCACCTACGGCGATGTCACCGTCACCCGCGCCTGCGGGCCCGCCGACATCACCGCGCCCCACGGCGCCATCGACATCGGCCTGATCGAGGGCGCCGCCGCGGTCAGCAGCGCCCACGGCCACGTCCGGGTCCGGGAGGTGACCGGCGAGCTGCGGCTCAACAGCGCCCACGGCGACATCACCGTCGACCGGGCCCTGGCCGGCGTCACCGCCAAGACCGCGTACGCCGACGTGCGGATCGGCGAGGCGGTGTCCGGCTCGATCGTCATGGAGACCACCGGCGGCGGCCTCGACCTCGGCGTCCGCAGAGGCACCGCCGCCTGGCTGGACGTGAGCTCCACCTACGGCACCGTGGACGTCTCCCTCGATGCCAGCGACGCCCCCGATGAAGCGGATCCGGTCGTCGAGGTGCGGGCCCATACCGACCACGGCGACATCGTCATCCACCGTTCCTGACGGCCGAAGGAGACCTCCGTGACCGACGCGATCGTGGCCGAGGGCCTGGTCAAGAAGTACGGCGAGCTGACCGCCCTCGACGGGATGGAACTGACCGTTCCCGAGGGGACCGTGTTCGGGCTGCTCGGCCCGAACGGAGCCGGCAAGACCACCACCGTGCGAATCTTGACGACGTTACTGAAACCGGACGCCGGGCACGCCCGGGTGGCGGGGCTCGACGTCGTCCGCGACGCCTCCCGGCTGCGCGCCCGCATCGGCGCCTCCGGCCAGTACGCCGCCGTCGACGACCACCTCACCGGCGCCGAGAACCTGGAGATGGTCGGCCGCCTCTACCATCTGGGCGTCAAGCGCAGCCGGCAGCGCGCCCGCGAGCTGCTCGAACGCTTCGATCTCGGCGAGGCCGCCGACCGCCCGGTGCAGGGCTACTCGGGCGGCATGCGGCGGCGGCTCGACCTGGCCGGCGCGCTGGTCGCCGACCCGCCGGTGCTGTTCCTCGACGAGCCCACGACCGGCCTGGACCCGCGGGCCCGGGCGAGCCTGTGGGAGGTCATCGGTGAGCTCGTGGGTGGCGGCACCACGGTTCTGCTCACCACCCAGTACATGGAGGAGGCCGACCGGCTCGCCCACCGCATCGCCGTGGTCGACCACGGCCGCGTGATCGCGCTCGGCACCGCCGACCAGCTCAAGGACCAGGTCGGCGGCGACCGCATCGAGCTGTCGGTGACGAGCGCGGCGGACCTGCGCACCGCCACGCGCACGCTGACACCGCTGGCCGCCGGCGACATGCGGATCGACGCCGCCGCCCTGCGGCTGACGATCCCGGTCGACGGCGGCGCCGCCACGCTGACCAGCGCGCTCGGGCACCTGGCCGCCGACCGGATCGCCGTACGCGACGCCGGCCTGCGCAGGCCCACCCTGGACGACGTCTTCCTGAGCCTCACGGGACACCAGGCCGAAGAGACGGTGAAGGAGAACGCCCGATGAACGCCCTGCAGATCGCCGTCGCCGACGGCATGACGATCACCAAGCGCAACGCGTTGAAGATCCGGCGCGCCCCCGACCTGCTGGGTGGCGTGGTCATGCTGCCGGTCGTGTTCGTGCTGCTGTTCACCTACGTCTTCGGCAGCATGATCGAGCTGCCCGGCATGTCGTACGGCGAGTACCTGCTCCCCGGGATCTTCGTCATGACGATCGTCAGCAGCGCGCAGATCACCGGCTACACCCTGACGCAGGACCTGCGGAAGGGCATCTTCGACCGCTTCCGCACCCTGCCGATGTCACCCTCGGCCGTGCTGACCGGCCAGACCGCCGCCGACCTGATCATGAACGTGACCAGCATCGTCACCATGGCGCTCGTCGGGCTGCTGGTGGGCTGGCGCATCCACAGCTCACCGCTGGAGGGCGCTGCCGGGTTCCTGTTGCTGCTGCTGTTCGCCTACGCCTTCTCCTGGGTGACGGCGACCGTCGCGCTGGCCCTGCGCACCCCGGAGGTCTTCAACAACGTGGCGACTCTCCTGTCGTTCCCGCTGATCTTCCTGTCCAACGCCTTCGTGGACAGCACGCGCCTACCCGGCCCGCTGCGGGTGGTCGCCGAATGGAACCCGGTCTCCACGCTCGTCCAGGCCGCCCGCGAACTGTTCGGCAACATCAGCGCGGCCATGCCGGCGCCCACCGCCTGGCCGCTCCGGCACGCGGTGCCGGTGTCGCTGCTCTGGTCGGTCCTGCTCCTGGTCGTGTTCGCGCCGCTGGCCACGCGGCTGTACAAGAGAGCTGTCAGCCGATGACCCCCATCTCCGACCTGGACCGCGACAGGGCCGTGGAGCTCGTCCAGCAGGCGTACGCCGACGGCCGGCTCGACCCGGCCGAACTGGAGATCCGGCTCGAACGGGCGCTCACCGCCACCTCCTCCCACGAGCTGGAGCCGATCGTCGCCGACCTGCCGGGCGACGAGCTGGTCCGGCTGGAGTCCGTAGGCGGACGCCTCACGCGGACCGGCGACTGGCAGGTCCCGCGCCGGCTGCACGTCGACTCCGAGTACGGCAACGTGCGGCTCGACCTGTCCCAGGCCCACGTCCCGTACGGACGCGTCGACATCGAGCTCCGGCTCGCGTACGGCCGCGCCCTGATCATCCTGCCCGCCGGCGCGAGCGCGAACACCGACGGAGTCCGCACCGAATGGGGCCGCGTGACCTGCAAGGTGCCGGGCCGCCCTCGCCCGGGCGGGCTGCACGTCGAGGTCACCGGAGAGCTTCCCTACGGCCGCCTGGCCATCCGCACCTCACGTACCTGATGATCACGTCACCTCCGCCATGCCGGCCACGAGCATGACGAACCAAACCAGCCACACCGATCTGCCGCAACGTGATTGACAGGTCACGGCGGGCCGGTAGGCGGGCTGCTCGCCCGTCACCGCTCAGGAGCGGCGGGCCCGCAGCAGCCGTCGGAGCACCCATCCGCGTCGCCGGCACTGGCGGAAGACGCGCCGCGGGCCGTGGCGGCGGGCACGGCGCAGCAGGCGTCGCCGCGCCAGGCCTCGCGGCCCTCCTTGACCGCGACGGCGGCGATGACCAGAGCGGCGATCGGGTCGGCCCACGACCAGCCGAACAGGCTGTTGAGTGCCAGCCCCACCAGCAGTACGGCCGACAGGTACGTGCACAGCAGCGTCTGCTTGGAGTCGGCCACCGCCGAGGCGGAGCCAAGCTCCCGGCCCGCACGCCGCTGGGCGTACGACAGGAAGGGCATGATCATCAGGGAGAGCGCCGCCAGGATCAGCCCCGGCGTGGAGTGCTCGGCCTGGCCGACTCCGAACAGGGCGCGGACGGCGTCGAAGGTGACGTACGCGGCCAGGGCGAAGAAGCTGATCGCGATCACACGCAGCGCGGCCTTCTCCCGGCGCTCGTGGTCGGCGGCGGAGAACTGCCACGCCACCGCCGCGGCCGAGGCGACCTCGACGATCGAGTCGAGCCCGAAGCCGATCAGTGCCGCCGAGGAGGCGACGGTGCCGGCGGTGATGGCGACCGCGGCCTCGATCACGTTGTACGTGATGGTGGCGGCGACCAGCAGCCGGATCCGGCGCTGCAGCGTGGCCCGCCGGGAGGGGGCGGGACCGGTGCCGGGCAGGTTCAGCGCGGTCACGGTACCGGCTCCCCGTCGGCCACCAGCTGGGCGGCCTCGTCGTCCAGAGCGGGACACAGGCTCACCATGTGACCGGTGGCGGCGAGCAGGTGTTGCGCCGCGGCCAGCAGGTCCATCAGCTCCGGCCGGGTCAGGGAGTAGAACGACTGCCTGCCTTCCGCCCGGTAGTCGACCAGGCCGCAGTCGCGCAGGCAGGCCAGGTGCTTGGACACGGTGGACTGGGCCAGCCCGAGCTCGGCGGTCAGGTCGACCACGCGGGCCTCACCCCGCGTCAGTCGCTGCACGATGCGCAGCCGTGTCTCCTCGGCCAGGGAGTGGAACAGCGCCGCCGCCGGGGAGACACCTGCCGCGATCCCGGCACTCACGCATCGCCCGCCATCACTATCTATCGCCATATAGCGATGATATCCCAAAATGCACATTTCAGGACCATGCGGCTATGGGAAGTAGCCGCATGACGGGTGAAGGCGGTCAGTGAGGGGATGCCGGCCGGGCGTTGCTGGAATGCACGCTGGTCAGCAACCCCAGCCCCTCCTTGTCGGACGCGCGGGAAGACGATTGCGGCCTCCGGCGAAGGATGGATGATCGTGACCACCGGCGCGACCGGTACGACCCGGAACGCGGAGACCTGCGGCCCTGGCTGTTCGGCATCGCCACCAACCTGATCTCCAGGCACCGCCGCAGAGATCTTGTACGTGGATCCGGGGGCGGACGACTGGTCGTTGTTGAACGCGCACAAGGGCTTGTCCGACCTGAGCGGGCGGAACGTCAGGCTCCAGGCGATGAGCACTTTATGGCGGATTTGTACCGCCCGTATGGCGGCCGTCCCTACTGTGTCCTCTGAACGAAACAATCTTCGTTGAAGGGGTTGTGTGATGAGGACCAGTCTCAAGGCATTGGCGGTGACCGCGGGCGCCGCGCTCCTACTGGCCGCCGGGGCGAGCAGCGTGAGCGCGCAGAGCGCACAGGCAGCGGACTGCATCAAGAAGGTTGATGGCGGCCGTGAACTGACGGGCAACGTGTGGGTGAAGATCAGGAACGACTGCGCCTGGACGTACGACATCAAGGTCGTGTGGAAGTTCTCCCCTGACAGCACCTGCAAGGCGCTCTCCCCGGATGCGACGAGGAGGTACGAGTCGACGTACGCCGCCGTGTTCGACAAGGTAGTGCTCTGCTGACGTGAACCAGGCGGCGACGTGACAGCGCTTCCGCTGCCCCGGACGGCTCGTGGCGTCCACCGGTGAGAGACCCGATGGCCGGTCACAACCGAGCGGCGATGCCTGCTTCCGGCGGGGGAACGACGCACACCTGCTCGTCGCCGCCTCCGCCGCCGTGACCACCCACCTCGTTTCCCTTCACGGCGTCCGGCTGCCGGCCACGACATCGCCAGGACGGCGGCACCGCACGGCGATCAAAGATGATCATGTCCGGGCCGATGGCTGAGGTCTGCACGGTGGTGTGCGGGAAGCGTGGTGGATGGCGTCCGCGAGGCCGTTCAGGCCGTCGGTGGAGGCGATCAGTATGTCGGGCACGCCCCTGTTGCGCAGGCCGGTCATCACCGTGGTCCGGCAGCGGGCCGATTCACCGGCGGTAGCGGGGTCTTGGCGGGCCGGATCCCCGGGATGTGCTTCCCGCCGTCGGCGCCGATGCCGACGGCCAGATGGGCGGGCTTGGCCTGGACGCTGTGGTTGTCGCGCACGCTCGTGCCATGCGCGTACAAGCTGATGATCATGTCGTCCAGGCTGCCGGAGATGCGGCCGGCCCGCTCGGGCACCAGCACCGGCCCGCTCTCGCCGGAGAGGCGATCCGGCGACGACCTGCACGCGCTCGATCCGTTGATGGACGGGCTGCGCTCCCACCGCCGGCGAAACAGGCCGCCTGCGATCTTCTTCCACCGGCTCACCACGAAGCGGGTCACTTGGCGGCGGCGAAGTCCTGGACCCAGTAGATCGCGCCGTCGGAGTCCTCGACCGCGCCGACCCCGATGAAGGTGAACCTGCAGTTCATGATGCTGGCCTTGGTTCCGGAGGCGTCCATCCAGGACTGCACGACCGCGGCCGGGGTGCGCTGGCCCTTGGCGATGTTCTCCGCCCACCCGGTGCCGCCGGTGAAGCCGGCCTCCTTGATGCGGTCGATGAAGGATCGGCCGTCGCGGGAGGTGCTCGAGAAGTAGTTGTGCTCCGCCATGTCGGCCGAGTGCCCGCGGGCGGCCCGGTGGAGTTGCGGGTGGTGCTTGAGCGCCCGGCACCCCTTCTTCTTCGCCCGCCGCGCATTGACCAGCCGCACGACCAGGTTCTCCCGCGCCGTGCCCACTCTGGCGGCGCCGGATACCGACGACGTGGCGGCCGGCCCGAACAGGCTGGACGAGCCGTACCGGCCGACACCGGAAGCCGGAGACGCCGTGACAGCCTGCGCCGTACTCACGGGCACGGCGAACGTGGCCAGGGCAGCGGCTGCGGCGAGTAACCCAAGGGGTCGGCGCATAGGAAATTCCTCCAGTTGCGGTAGACGGTGGACGGCTCCCGCATTCTGGCGCGCCCCATGTCGATCTGTCACCTCATGTCTCGGCGATCAGCGCACGCTCAAGGCCGAGACGCCACTGCGCAGGTCGCCGCCATGTCGAGCGCGCTCACCACGAACCGTCCCGGCCGTGTACCTCCTGGTGCCCCGGCATGCCCATGTCTGCTCGGCCGTGCTGTGTTCGCCCGAAATTGGATTGTTGTGCGGGTCGAAGAGCGTCATGCTCGCGTCGAGGCCTTCGACTGTGCGCAAGAGAATGGAAGACCGTGGACGGAGATCGGGTGGGGTGGGAGCTGCGCGTAGAGATGTACGCGACCGCCGAGCAGGCACGGGACATTGAGCAAAGGGTGCAACGCCTGCTGTGCCCTGATCCTGATCATCGTTCGCCATGTCCGATTCCCTGGTCCACCGGTCTTTTCGAGGCCGAAGGTGATGTTGCGGCGGATCTCGAAGAGCAGTACCTGATCGAGCGCGGTGGGAACGGCACCGCTGGCCCGTTGAGGTGACCATCTCGACGACGAACCGGGACGTGACCTGCCTCCGAGCGCGGGATCTCACCATCTTGGCGTTACGCGCCAGCCGGAGTCCGGTGGCGAAGATGGCCAGGTAGGGCGCGGCTCCCGGTTCGGCGGCGGCGATCCGGTCGTCGAGCAGGTGGCCGTCGCCGGTCGGTCATCATCGTGGCGAAGCTGCGGACCAGCGCGGCAGCCCTGGCCGCGAGCTCGCCTCACTCAGCGTGAGATCGCGCGGTGGCCGCTGGAATGCCGATCGCGTCGAGAGGCGGGATGGGAGAGCTCGTCACGCTTCGGGGGAAGAACGACCAACGCCAGGCGCTCCAGCCGGGCGGTCGCCGGGTTCGGCCCGCGCCATGGCGTGTGGCAGCCGGCGTGAACAACTTGACGGTCTGTAGCGTCATATGTGCGGTGGGATACCACCGTGGCATCTCGGAGTGGGGACGCGCATGAACGGCAGCTGGCACCAACGACAGCATCAGGATTTCCTCGACCGGTGGGAACGAGACGATCAGCTCCGGCGACGGCGCAGGCGCGATTCGAGCGCGGATCCGAGCTCCGGCGATCTCCTGTTCGTGCCGGCGCTGATCGGCGGCGGGCTGCTGGTGGCCGCGCTCCTCGGGCATCCCCCGGCGGAGGTGTGGGACTGGGTGCGCACCACGGCCGAACAACTCATCAACGCGTGGCTGAACGGGTAACCCCACGTACCTGCTCATGCTTGTGGATCTCCTCTCAAGAGAGGCAAGGAGCCCGCCGGGCCGGGCAGGTCACTTGGCCGCAGGGGTGAGCCAGTCGCTGAGCACCTTCCGGTGGTGTTGGCCGCGGGGTTGACCGCCTGTCCCGCGGCGTAGACGTCCCCGGTCTCCAGCAGGACGTAGCCCGAGATCCCCACGCCGATCGCCAGGCCGATCCAGCCGCCGATCTTCTTGCCCATGGGCACCTTCGGGGCGTGCGGGGCGTGCGGCACGTGCGGCGCGGGGCTGAACTCCGGCACCCTCGGCTGCACCCCTTCGGCCGCCATCGTGGTCTTGACGTGCTGGCCCGGATTCTTGACGCCGGCCGCGTGGGCCTTGTTCACCTCGTGCGCGAAGTTGTGCGCCGATCCCTTCGAGCCCGCGTGGCCCTGCTGGAAGCTCAGGTTGGTGGTCTCGAGCGCCTGCGCCGGGTTCTTGGCCAGCTCGTCGAAGGTGTGGTGGACCTGGATGCCTTCGAGTGAGATGCGGTGGACTGGGCCAGTTTCCCGAACCTGGTCCTGACCTTGGCGTACGTCTCCCTGGCGTAGTTGATCCCGGTGCCCTTCTTCCTGTTCGAGCCCAGGCCCTTCGCCGCCGTGCGTTCCCCGAGCTCCTTCTGGAAGGCCTCCAAGCGCGTCGAACGCGATCGCCGAGCGGTTGCGGTTGGCGTCCATCACGAGCGCGGGCCCGCTCGGCCGGCTGGAGCCGCTGGCGCTGCCGTTCCAGAGCCACAAGCTGGCGTTCACCCCGGCGCTGGTCTCCAAGCTGTACGGCGGCAGGACGACCGACGCGATGTTCGAGTCCGACGGGCGTTACCTGCACTCCGAAGGCGACGCCGGCTGGTGGGCGCCGAGCGGGCGGAGCTTCTACTCGCCGGACCCGGCCGACTCGCCCGCCCAGGAGCTCGCCCACGCCAGGCGGCACTTCTTCGGTCACGTCCAGGGGTACGCCGAAGGCGTCGGCACCAGCCGCGCGCAACTTGGCCACGGCGTCCTGTCGGCGCTGCTCGTCCCGGGCGCCGACACCGACGCTCCAGCCCAGCGCACCCAGCCCGGCAGCGATCTCATACCCGATTCCCCTGTTCGCGCCAGTGACCAGCGCGATCGTCTTCTCGCTCATGACAGCGAGCATGCCTGTGCTGGGGCCGGGCACCAACACCGTCTCGGTAGTGCAGCGATACCCCAGCGATATCGATCTGGCGTCTGCCGTCATTGGCCTGGGCTCATGGAAACACGCGAGCTGCGGTACTTTGTCGCCGTCGCCGAGGAGCTGCACTTCGGCAGGGCTGCCCAGCGCCTCAGGATAGCCCAGCCGCCCCTGTCTCGCACGATCATCCAGCTCGAACGGCGGCTCGGGATCGCGCTGCTGGAACGCAACAGCCGCAAGGTCACGCTCACCGAGGCCGGAGGCGTGCTGCTGGCCGAGGGGCGCGCGATCCTCAGCGCGGTGACCGCAGCCGAGCGGCGTACCCAACGGGCCGCGGCAGGACACCCCGGCCTCGTCCTCGCCGTCAAATCCGGCACCGCCGGCGAGCTGCTGACGAAACTGCTCGACGCCTACGCCGCGGAGCCCGGCGCAGCCACCGTCGTGCTGCTGCTCTGCGAGGCACACCAGCACCAGCAGCTGCTGCAGGACGGGCAAGCCGGCGTGGCCCTGCTCCACCTGCCCCTTCGACTCAGCGGCCGGGCTCGACACCGAACCCCTGTACACCGAGGGACAGGTCTCGGTCCTGCCGGCCGCACACCCGCTCGCCGGCCGCTCCCGGGTCCGGATGGCCGGCGTCACCACGCTGCCAGAGCTCCCGATGGCCCGCTGGCCCGGTCCCGGCGGCAGCTACCCAGAAGGGCCGGGCGCAGAGGTACGGAACCTGACACAGCTCTTCCAGCTGATCGCGCTCGGCCGTACCACTGCGGTCATTCCCGAGTCAGCCGGCGCCGACCTGCGCCGGGACCTCGCCGCCGTGCCGGTCCTGGACGCTCCGCCCGTGACAACGGTGATCGCCTGGCCGCCGCACAGCCGCCTTCGTGCGGTTGCCGACCTGATCCGCGTTGCGACATGTCTGTGAACTCGGATGTGGAGGGCGGCCACCCGACGAGCCGTCTCGATCAGTAGGCGCGCGTGCGCCCGACCCATACGTTCTGGGCCCGGAAGTAGGTGTTGCCGGTGGGCCCCGGCAACTGGTCCGCCCAGCCCGGGGAGCTGTCGTCGTCCAGGCCGGACGCGTAGGTGCCCATCTGCAGGTTGATGATGAGCCACATCGGGATGCCGGCCCAGCCCTTGCCGAGATGGTCGGCCACCCAGTTGCCGCCGAAGGAGTACTCGAGCCTGACGTCGTTGCCGTCCTTGTACATCCAGACGCGGTACTTGATGAACTTGCTCCTGGGATCGGTCTCGGCGGTGGTCTGCTCGGTCGTCCGGGTGACGTAGTTGCCGCTGTCCTCGAACTCTCTGTCGTCGCCCGTACTGGTGGCGTTCCAGGTGTTGAAGAGGTTCTGAGGGTATGCGCCGTCCTGCCCGACGTACTCGAGGATGTCGGTCTCCGGCGGCCACACGTCGACCCCGGTCAGCCAGAACGCCGGCCAGATGCCCGGGCCGGTGTCCGTCCTGAACTCGCCCTCGATGTCGTATTCGGGGAACTGATCGTTGATGACGATCTGCTGCTTGGCGTGGATGGCGCCGGAGTTCCACCACAGCGGGGCCTTCGGTGGATGGGAGCTGGTCCCGGCCGGCTGGGACAGCCGGGTCGCGGTCAGGGTGAGCACGCCTCCGGAGAGGGAGACCTGGCTGTCCAGCATCTTGGCGGCGCCGTTGTGCGTCGTGACGTCGCCGAAGGTACCGGGGTAGTTGCGGGCCCACACCTGGTCGAAGGCCGTCCAGCTGTTGAAGGACGTCTTCTCGATGATGTTCTCCCACGTCTCGGCGCCGCGCGCGGCTGCGCGGGCGGCGCGGCGGGTGGCACTGCCCGCGGACGAGGAGGCCGCCTGGGCACCGGCCGGGAGGCCCGCCAGACCCACGGAGAGACCACCGACGGCTAAGGCCGAGGTCAGGAGCCGTCGCCGGCTGATGCCTGGCTCGGAGTTGTTCTCAGAAGTCACCACAATCGGCCCCCATCAGTCAGTGATCATGGTCAAGCAGCATCAGTATGCCTGAATGATCGTCTTTTCGGGAGAGTGGCGACCGTGCGGGTGCTGGGGTCGATCACCTGCCGGATTCCTTCGTGGCCTGGCTGGATGGTGATGGCGGCTAGGGTGTGTCCGTGCGGTACATAGTGATCTTGCTGGCGGTGATCGCCGGCGTTCTCGCCATCGCCCGGCGCCGGCTGGTGATCGTCCAGGTGACCGGCCCGAGCATGCTCCCGGTGTACCGCTCCGGAGACCGGGTGCTCATCCGCCGCGTGGCCGGCTCGAAACTCCGGCGGGGTCAGGTGGTGGTCTTCCAACCGGCGCTGGGAGGCCGATGGCGCACCGGTCCGCTGTCCGCCCCGGAGGATTCGAAGTGGCTCATCAAGCGGGTGGCCGCACTGCCCGGTGATCCGGTACCGCCGGCTGTCACGCACGCGGTGAACGCCCCCGAGGGGGCGCTGGTCCCCCAGGGGCGGCTGGTCGTCATCGGCGACGGCCCGATGAGCGCGGACTCGCGGAACTGGGGTTATCTCCCGGCAGACCGGGTGCTGGGTGTGGTCGTGCGCAGGCTCTCCCCGGCCCAGCCTTCCGGGGGCGCGGCAGAGGGCTCCGGCGTGAGCTCGTAGCCGCTGGCCTGCAGGCCGAACAGCCGCGCGTACGTCCCTCCCCGCGCCATGAGCTCGCTGTGGGAACCGCGTTCGGAGATCTTGCCCTCGTCCAGCACGACGATGAGGTCCGCGTCCCGCAGGGCGCCCAGCCGGTGCGAGATCAGGACGCTGGTACGGCCCGCCCGGTGCCGGCGCAGTCCCAGGTGGACGGCGTGCTCGGCCTCCGCGTCCAGACCGGAGCTCGGCTCGTCGAGGACGAGCAGATCCCGGTGGTGGCGCATCAGGGCGCGGGCCAGCGCCAGCCGCTGCCACTGCCCGCCCGACAGTGTCACTCCCGCCTGCCGCTCGTCGCTGTCGCCGAAGAAGATCCGGCTGAGCAGCGTGTCGTAGCCCCTGGGCAGCGCGTCGAGCGTGTCGTGGATCCCGGCGCGCCGGGCGGCGGCCCGGATGGACACCGGGTCGGCGCCCGCGGCCAGGTCACCCAGCATGATGTTCTCGGAGGCGGTGAGGTCGTACGACATGTAGTCCTGGAACACCACGCCGAGCCGTGCGCGCAGGTCGTCCGGGTGCACCTCACGCAGGTCCACGCCGTCCCAGTGGATGGAGCCGCGGACCGGGTCGTACAGCCGGCACAGCAGTTTGACCAGGGTGCTCTTGCCCGCACCGTTCAGGCCGACCAGAGCGACGGCGTGGCCGTGCGGGATGAAGAGGTTCACGCCGCGCAGCACCCAGGGGTGCTCGTCGTCGTAGCGGAACCACACGTCACGCAGCTCGATGCCCTCCCGCAGCGGCGGCAGCGCGGTGGGCTCCGCGGCCACCGGGAGACCGGGCTCGGCCTTGACGACGCCGATGTAGTGCCCGAACATCAGCAGGGCGTTGTGCGCGCCAGCCCACTGGCTGACGATGGAGGTCAGGGCCGTCTGCACCCCGGCGACGGCGGCGACGAACACGGAGACGTCCCCCACGCTCAGCCCTCCCGCCGCGGCTGCCAGCACGGCCCAGAGCAGGCCGCCGGCCGCGACGGCGGCACCCAGCACGGACAGCAGCCCCTGGCTGCGCAGCGTCCGCCGGTCCAGATCCCGCTCGGCCTCGTTGACGGTCCGGAGTTCCGTGAGCATGCGGGTGCGCAGGAAGTCGCCCAGCCCGAACAGCCGCACCTCCTTGGCCGCGTCGGGGCTGGTGAGAAGGGCGCCGTAGAAGAGCTGGCGGCGCGTGTTGGAGCTGATGCCCCACATCGTGCGGGCCCTGCGGCGGCTCAGCGCGAGCTGTACCCGGGCCGACGGCAGCGCGGCGGCGATGACGATGGCCACCATGACCGGGCTGAGCACGGTCAGCGTGACGATGAACCCGAGCAGCGTCAGGATGCCCTGGCAGATCGCCAGGGACGAGCCGACGATCTGCTGCGGAGCGTTCTGGCCGGCCTCGTGGGCCAGCCGCAGTTCGTCGTGGAAGGAGGGGTTCTCGAAGCGGCTGAGCCCGGGATCGGCGTTGACGGCCCGGAACAGCCGGTCGTAGACCAGCCTCTGCAGCCCTCGATGCAGCTGTCCCTGGAGGTACTCGGAGACATGCGGCAGGGCGACCAGGGCCAGGCCCGCCACTCCGAGGGCGGCCGCGATGGGAAGGAGGCCGCCCTGGCCCTCACCACTCGCCAGCGTGTCGAGAACCAGTTTGGTCAGCCATGCGGTCGCCACCGGGGCCGCCCCCATGAGCAGCACCGTCGCCAGCGAACCCAGCACGGCGGCCGGCTGCGCCCGCCAGGCCAGCTCGGCCGCCACCCATCCGCGGCGAGACAGGGGGCCCACGCCGGAGTCCCTCCCCGCAGGGCCTCCGGGACCCTCGGGGTTCTTCACGTGAGCGCCACCAGCGGCAGCTCATCCGGGGTGAGCGCCGCGGCGGTGATCACCGCCCGGCCGTCGACGAGATAGAAGGCCGGGAAGAACGACACCTGGAACGCCTTGCCCAGCGGTCCGTCCGGCGGCTCGGCGACCACGGTCGCCACCGGGGTCAGGGCGGCGGCGAACGCGCCGGCGTCCGCCTGATCGTCCACCACCACCGCAAGCGCGCGCCCGGGCCCCAGCGACCGCGCCCGGGTGGTGAACTCGGGCAAGCGCTCGTGACAGGCGGCGCAGGTGGTGGAGAACATCCCCACCAGGGTTGGCCCGGTGAAGAAGTCCCGCGACACCGTCGTGCCATCGGACGCGGCGGAGGTGAACTGGGGCAGCGGGGTGCCGGGTGTCACGAGGGGCGGTCTCGTCGGCCGGTCGGCGGCGAGCTGGGCCGAATGCTCGCGGAGGCGGCGGATGACCGCCAGAGTCAGCAGCAGGTTCCCGGCGCACAGGGCCCCGACGAGGACTACGGCGACAACGAGGTACGACATCGGAATCCCTTCACAGGCCGGCACGCCGGGAGGCCGGCGGCGGCCCGGCGAACAGGTCGGCCAGATCGTCGAAGAGGACGATGGCCACAACGAGCACACCGGCGCAGGCCAGCGCGATGGCGACGCCGGCGGGGTGGGCCTCACCCGGTGCGGTGAGCAGCTGGGCCGTACCGCCCGCCGCCGTTACGGTGAGCAGGACGGCGTTGCGGACCAGGTGCCTGCCGCTCGACGGGGTCGCCGTGGCGCCGAAGCAGCGGCAGGGCGTCCGGGCGCCGGAGCGTACGGCCCGCGCGATTCCCGCGCAGAACGCCAGCAGCACGGCGCCGGCCAGCATGAAACCGGCCGGTGCCGTCCGCTGGACCGCCAGCAGCACGATGATGGATGCCTCGGAGAGGACCACCGCGGCGCTCAAGAGGGTCGCCCCGCCCGCCGGAAGCGCCACCATGTCGAGCACGGAGGCGCGGAAGGCGCGGAAGGCGTCCCTGCCGCGTACCTTGCCGAGCACTGCCACCAGGAAGACGGCAGCCAGCGCGCATCGGCAGGCCCACGCCACGTACTGCATGACGATCACTCGGCCGGGATCTCGGTCAGCGCCAGGGGGTGCAGGCCGTGTAACCGGCGGCGATGCAGCACGTCCTGCGCACGACGTAGCCGACGAACTTCGTCTCGTCCCAGCAGGTGTCAGCGGATGCGGAGGTCGTGGGCAGCAGCTTGTCGAGCAGCCGGTCACCCAGCTTGCCAAGAGCACGGATCATGAAATCTCCTCTGTCGAGCCCTGTAGGGTCACTGACACCGAACGGTCATCGAGCACTGAGCACCTGGTCCGTTCGGCATCGTTGCGCCGCCGGAGTCGGTGATCATTACTTGTCGGCGCCTGCAACCTACGTCGGACCAAGATCAGAAATTAATGATGTAAGTCATCATGTGACGTAACTTTATTTTGATGACTTGTGCCGTTGACAAGGTTCGTTACGTCATGTAGTGGCGCAAGTCAGCATGTGGGGCTCGCCTATCCGATGCGGATGGTGACCTGCAGTTACGGGCAGGGGTGCCAGCCTTGAACGCCACCGTCCGAGTGGTCACTGAAACAATCCGAGCAGTCGCTCGAATCCAAGCCCTGGGTTCGGTCGATCCATGGGCCTACAGGTCAAGGCGCGGCGCCTGAGTGTGCGAGCCCCCACAGCGGCCAGGGCAAGGAGTCCGGCGAAGCTCTGGAGATCCTCGGCGTCCCGATCACGCCACCGCCACCCGGGCTGCGCGACCGCCACCCAGCCACCCCCGCCACCAGGCCAACCCCTAATTTCGAGACCTGAGTTGCGTAATTGGCTCGCAGACGGTAGCTTCTATTTCGCTACTTGAGTTTCGAAATGGGGGGTTCCTGATGGTGCCTCGCGGACGGCCGCGTGACACGCAGGTGGACGAGCGGGTGCTGCGGATCGCCGCTGCCCTGATCTTCGAGCGCGGCTACGCCGCTCTGTCCATCGATGAGGTGGCCGAGCAGGCAGGCGTGGCCAAGACCACGCTGTACCGCCGCTGGCCGACCAAGGATCACCTGGCCGTCGCGGTGGTGGCGCGACTGCAGGCCGACGACGAGATCACCGACACCGGCGACATCCGGGCCGACCTCGTCAACTACCTGGAGAAGATCGCCGCCGGGCTCAACCGCATGCGCACGGCGGGCGGCCGTACGGGCCCATCGGCAGGAGTGGCCGGCGAACTCGTGGCGGCCGCGGCCAGGCACGAGGACATCGGCCGGCTGACCCGCGAGCAATACGCCGCGCGCAACGCGCTCGCGCTCGCGCTGATCGAACGGGCGCGCGTGCGCGGCGAACTGCGTGCGGACCTGGACGCCGAGGCGCTGTTCGACCAGCTCGCCGGAGCCCTCTACTACCGAGTGATGATCACGGGCGCGCCGGTCGACCGCGCCTACGCGGAGCGGCTGGTGTCGTCCGCGCTCGAAGGGAGCCTGACATGTCCATGATCGTAGAGACGGCTGTCGTCCGCGAGACCGACGCCGAGACGATCGTCTCGCCCACCGCCACGGGGCGGCTGCTGCTCGACTCCAGCCACACCAGCGGCGCGCTGAGCACCATCAGGATGACACTCGCCGCCGGTGCGGACGGCGCCGTGCCCCACCACCACGCCACCTCGACCGAGCTGTTCTACGTCTTGGAGGGCAAGGCCCGCGTCCTGTCGGGCCAGGAGATCGTGACGCTCGCGGCGGGCGACGTGGCAGCCGTGCCCCCGCTGACGCCCCACGCCTTCGCCGCCGCCCCCGGCCACACCGCCGACCTTCTCATCGTCGTGGCCCCCGGCATCCAGCGGTTCGAGTACTTCCGCCTCCTCGACCGCCTGCGCAGAGGCGAGGCCACGCTGGAGGAACTGCTGGCCTCCCAGGACCTGTACGACAACCACTTCCTCGACAGCCCCGCCTGGACGCGCGACCGCCAGGCGACCGCATCCCCGATCCACGTTGAAGGAGATCATTGATGTCCGCAAAACTGCCGTCCCGCACCACGATCGGCACCGCTCTCGCGGTCGTCGGCGCCGTCTTCATCGGCTACATCGGGATGAGTTACCTGCTGGCTCCCCAGTCCATGGCGCCCAGCTTCGGCCTGCCGAGCTGGCCCCGTGGCGAGGGCGCGGGATTCCTCGCCGTCAAGGGGATCCGGGACGTGGTATCCGGCCTGGTCATCCTCGCGATCCTCGTCATCGGGAACCGCCGCGTCCTCGGGTGGGTCATGCTCGCCATGGCACTCACCCCGTTCGGCGACATGATCATCGTGCTGCAGTCCGGCGGAGCGCCCGCGACCGCCTTCGGCGTGCACGGCGCCACCGCAGCCGCGGTCATCCTCGCCGGCAGCCTCCTGCTCAGCGGTTCCCGACCCCAGCCCGCCACGCCTCTGGCAGCCCCGCAGGTTCCCCGCGGGGGGCTCAGCCGCTCGGCTTGATCTTGGCGGGATCCGCGAAGGGCGACCTCCTCAGGCAAGCACCGGTGATCGACAGCGCACCAGCCGTCCTTCATTGTTGAGTTGAACTCAACTAATATGGACGGGGTGGAGCCCTTGTCCGAACGTGCCGCCACCACCCGGAGCCGCATCCTCCAGGCCGCCGCCGACGAACTCGTCGAGACCGGCGACATCGAGGTCGCGGCCGTCGCCCGCCGCGCCGGGCTCAGCGTCGGCCTGCCGTACCGCTACTTCGGCACCCGCAGCGGCCTCATGAGCGCCCTGATCGCCGACTTCTACGACCGGCTCGTCACCGAGACCGTGCTCGGCCACTTCTCCGGCCGCACCTGGCTCGAACGCTGGCGGGCCCAGCTCACCCGGTGGGTCGACTGGGTGTACGACGAGCCGCTGGCCCCCGTCGTGCTCGGGCGCATGGTCGGGGACGCCCGGGTCGCCGCCATGGAGGCCGACTGCGCCCGGCGGGTCATCGCCCTCGGCGCGAAACACGTCGCCGCCGGGCAGGCCGAGGGCGCCGTCACCCCGGGGCGGGACCCGGAGCTCATGTCGGCGGCCGTCGTCGGCGGCATGCGATCGATCCTGGCCGTCGTGCTCGATCAGGAGCCCCGTCCGGAGCGGGCCGCCGTGCTGGAGGAGATCTGGCAGTTCAGCACCGCCGCCCTCGGCGCCGAACCCACGAGCGCGCCATGACCGGCGACGAACGCGCCTCGGCCGCCACGAGCGGTGGCGGGCGGGCCGAGAGAGTCACGAGCGGTGGCGGGCGGGCCGAGAGAGTCACGAGCGGTGGCAGCCAGTCCGAGAGCGCCACGAGCGGTGGCGGGCGGGCCGGGGGCGTCTTGTCCGCGCTGCATCGGGACGGTTACCTCGTCCTGCGCGACCTGCTCGATCCGGGCGACTGCCGCCGGATCCGCGCCGAGCTCACGCCGCTGCTCGGGCCCGCGGGACGCGACCCGTTCCGGTCGCGTCACCTCCGCCGCGTGTACGGCGTGCTCCACAACACCCGGGCCGCGGACCCGCTCATCGACCACCCGCGCGTGCTCGCCCTCCTCGACCGGCTCCTGCTGCCCAACTACCTGCTGTCCCAGCTGGAGGTCGTCGAGGTGGGCCCTGGCGCGCCCGCCCGCCCGCCGGGCTACGACGACGAGCCGTACCCGCTGCCGCGCCCGCGTCCCGCCCTGTCCGTCGCCGCCCTCTGGGCCCTCGACGCCGGCACCGCCCTCACCGTGTGGCCGGGCAGCCATCGCTGGCCCGCCGGCGATCCCACCGGACCGGGCGTCCCCCTGACTCCCCCGCCGGGCTCCTGCACCATCCTCCTCGGCACCCTCTGGCACGCCCGCCCCCCACAACCGGCGACGGCCCTCACCGTCACCGCGCACTACTGCGAGCCGTGGCTGCGCACCCGGGAGGCGTTCGCCCTCTCCCCCGGCAGGCATGTGGCGCGGCAGCTCAGCAGCCGGGCCCGCCGCATGCTCGGCTACAGCATCCATCCACCCGACCTGGGCCTGGTGGACGGCGTGCACCCGTACCGCCTCTTCACGTGACCCACCGGCTCCGGTGAAAGTTTCATCGCGGCGGCCGTGCCCGGCGCGGGCGTCGGCGGCTCCGTCGTCACGCGCGCCGAACTGCGCGAATCCCCCATGCGCGGCTGGCGCCCGCATGCCGTTCGCGGCGACCAGCCGGCCGTTTGCAGCCAGGTCGGCAGTCGCCGCTTCCCGTGCCCGGCCGCGCTGTGCTTGACTCGGCGCCGTCCCGGAAAGCGCTTACCGAGGAGATGGGCGATGCGCCTCAGAGCTGTCCTCGCGTGTGCCGGCCTGGTGGCCGGCTCCTACGCCGCGTTGTCACCCTCGCCCGCGTACGCGGCGCCGGCCCGCTACGAGGCCGAGGTGTCACCGGCGGTCTGCACCGGCGTCATCGAGTCCAACTGGGCCGACTACTCCGGCGCCGGCTTCTGCAACGCCGACAACGCCGCCGGTGCCCACGCCCAGTTCACCGTGAACGCCAGCGCCGCCGGCACCGCCACCCTCGGGATCCGCTTCGCCAACGGAACGACCACGTCGCGCCCCGCCGGCCTGATCGTCAACGGCTCCACCGTCCAGACCCTGTCCTTCGAAGGCACCGGCGCCTGGTCCACCTGGGTCACCAAGACCGCGACCGTCCAGCTGAACGCCGGCTCCAACACCATCAGGCTCAACCCGACCGGCTCCGCCGGCCTGCCCAACGTCGACCACCTCGACGTCGAGGCCGGCGGCCAGCAGCCGGAGACCGCGCTCCACGTGGCGACGGACGGCGACGACGCCAACCCCGGCACCCTGGCCGCCCCGCTCCGGACCATCCAGCGCGCCGTGGACCTGGCGCAGCCCGGTTACACGATCTTCATCCGCGGCGGGACGTACGCGCCGAGCACGAACATCCAGCTCGTCAAGAACGGCACGGCCGCCCAGCCGATCACGATGACCGCGTACAACAGGGAACGGGTGATCATCGACGGCGAGAACATGCCGTACACGCCGGGCGCGGTCGGCTCCAGCATCCCGCGCGCCGAGCGTGGCGCCGTGCACATCGAGGGCGACCACTGGCGGCTGATCGGGCTGGAGATCGTCCACGGCCCGTACGGGATCTTCGGTCTCGACACCAACGGCAACGTCTTCGACCGCCTGGTCACCAGGGACAACTACGAGTCCGGGCTGCACCTGCAGGGCGCGTCCAGCGACAACCAGATCATCAACCTGGACAGCTACGGCAACCGCGACCCGCGCAAGAACGGCGAGAGCGCCGACGGCGTCGCGATCAAGGAGGGTTCCGGCGGCGGCAACGTGATCCGCGGCGCCCGGCTCTGGAACAACTCCGACGACGGCCTGGACTTCTGGATGTTCCTCAGCATGGTCACCGTGGAGTCGTCCGTGGCTTGGGGGAACGGCTTCAACCGGTGGAACCTGCCCGACTACACCGGCGACGGCAACGGCTTCAAGCTCGGCGGCGGCGACCCGGACCCGGCGGTCGGCCACGTCGTCCGCAACTCCATCGCCTACGACAACGCGGTGGACGGCTTCACCGACAACGGCAACCCGGGCCGCCTGGTGACCGACCGCAGCACAGCCTGGCGCAACGGCGGCACCGGCTTCGACTACGCCGACTCCGTGTCGGTCCTCACCAAGAACCTGTCGGTGGCGAACCAGACCCAGGCCGCGCTCGGCTCGTCGTCCAGCTCGGGCAACTCCTGGAACCTCGGCGGCACCTGGACGTTCACCAGCACCGATCCGGGCACGATCACCGGCCCGCGCACCGCCGACGGCTCGATCCCGTCCTCCACCTTCCTGCGACCCGGCAACGGCGCCGACATCGGCGCCCGCTTCTGAGCCCCGCTCCTCAACCTCCGCTTCTGAGCGCGCTCGGGGCTCCTGGCGCAGCGATCCGGGCGCGCGCCCGCACATGCGAGGGCCCCGCTCCCCCGAGGGGAGCAGGGCGCCGAGCGGGTGTCCCGGACGGCGGGGACCCCTCCCCGCGTCCTGCTCGTATCGTGACGATCAACGCCACGGCTGCGGAGGGGCTGCATGAACGGGCAGGACGACTACATCAAGCTCTAGAAGCGGTTACTCGACTTCCGGGACGGTTGCGCAGGCTCGCCGTGACCGCGATCAACCAGGCCGGCGAGACGCACGGCCCCGACGACCCCCTCGTGACCCGGCTGCGGACGGTCCGGTCCCAGGCCGTGGCGATGGCCGGCAAGCCGAACGAGCGGAAGCCGGCCCGGGTCAAGGAGAACACGGCGAGGTTGCGCGCGGACCCCGGCTCCGCCCGCCGGTGGGTGGACGCCATGGACGACCTCGCCCAGCTCCGACAACCGCATCCTGCCCTTCCCGGCCCACTGGGACCTGATCCGGCGTGACCTGCCGGTGAACCCGTGTGCGGCGGGCGGCCGCTACGTCGTCGTCCTGGGGGCGCGGTGACGTGGGCGTGTCGGCACGCGGGGACTCCTCGGCCGTCCACAACGAACAACGTTGTTCCGCCCGGACGCGGGGGCTTGTCGCAGCAGCGGCTCCAGGCGGCGCGCGGCGAGCCGGTCGGACGCACCAAGCGCGCACCGAGCACTCACCGAAACGCGCCGAGCACGCGCCGAGCACGCGCCGAGCACGGCCTATCTCAGGCCGCCGACCGACAGCCCTCCGCGCCAGTGCCGCTGAAGCGTGAAGAAGGCGATGACGAGGGGGACGACGGATACGAGCGCGCCCATGATGATGAGGCTCCAGAGGGAGGTGCTGCCCGCGTTGTTCGCCGAGGCGATCCCCTGCCAGAGGCCGAGCCCTACGGTGACGGGGAAGAGGCGGTTGTCGGAGAGCATGGCGAGGGGCAGGAAGTAGTTGTTCCAGGACGCCACGGCCGACAGGAGCAGCACGGTGACCACCGCGGGCCGCATCAGGGGGAAGGCGACCTGGAGGAACGTTCGTATCTCACCGGCGCCGTCGGCCCGCGCCGCGTCCAGGATCTCGTCGGGAACGGCGTCGCGCGCATAGACGTGCATCAGGTAGACGCCGAACGGGTTGAGCAGTGACGGGAGGATCACCGCCCAGATCGTGTTGGTCAGCCCGAACTCGGAGAACATCATGAAGGTGGGGATCACCAGGGCCGTCGCCGGCACCATCAACGCGCCGAGCACCAGCGAGAAGCTGAAGCGCCTGGCGGCGAACCGGTACTTGGCGAACCCGTAACCGGCCATGACGGCCAGGACCGTGGCGCCGACGCCGCCCGCGAGGGCGTACAGCGTGGAGTTGAGGATCCACCTGCCGTAGATGCCGTTGTCGTAGGTGAACAGTTGCCGGAGGTTGCCGAGGTAGTCGATCCGGTCGGCGAACCACAGGGTGTTGCCGCCGCCGAACAGGCCGGGGGCGTCCTTGGAGCTGTTGACGATGACCCACCAGAACGGCACGAGGAAGTACACGACCAGGAAGCCGAGGAGCACCTGGAGGGGGAGGTGGCGTTGCGGCCGGTGGCGGGCGCCGGCGCGGGAACGGTCACTCATCACAGGAAGCTCCTCCGCTTGCGGGTGAAGAACAGGAAGGCGTAGACGCCGACGAAGACGATCCCGCCGAGTGCGAAGGAGATCGCCGATCCGTAGTTGAAGTTCGCGAGCGCGAACGCCTGCTGGTACGCGTACATGTTGGGGGTGAAGTCCGGGCCGATCGTGCCGGCCGCGAGGGATCGGAGAATTTGCGGTTCGTTGAAGAACTGCAGGGTGCCGATGAGCGAGAAGACCAGGATCAGGACCAGTGCGGGGGCGATCAGCGGGATTTTGATGCGGAGCGCGATCTGCCATTTGCCGGCACCGTCCATGCGGGCGGCCTCGTAGAGTGCCGGGTCGATTCCCTGGAGCGCCGCGTACAGGATGATCATGTAATAGCCGGCCCACTGCCAGGTGACGACGTTGACCAGGCCGGCGAAGATCAGGTTGCTGCTGAGGAAGTCGGGCGGGGCGGCGCCGAACAGACCGAAAAGGTCGGCGAGCGGCCCGAAGCTCTTGCTGTACAGAAATCCCCACATGACGGCTCCGATGACCGTGGGGATCGCGTAGGGCAGGAAGATCATGAGGCGGGAGAAGCGGGTGAACAGCGAGGTCACGGCGTCCAGGATCAGGGCCATCGCGAGCGCGATGATGATCTGCAGCGGGATGGAGACCAGCGAGAAGCGGATGACGAACCAGGACCCGGAAAGGAAACTCGGGTCGGTGAACGCCTTCACGTAGTTGTCGAGGAAGACGAAACTGGTGCCGCCGATCAGCCTTTTCTGGAAAAGGCTGAGGTACAGCGCGTAAGCGAGCGGCGCGATGAGCAACGCCAGGAAGACGATCCCGAATGGCCCGACGAAGAGCCACCCCATCACGTGCTCACGAAGGCGCACCTTGCCGCGAAATGCGCGCGTCCTGTCCTGGGTGTCCGGCGCACTTTTCTCGATCATGAGGGTCAATCTGGACTCCGGGAGGTCGAAGCTGGGGATCGCGGGCGGGCCGGCCGGTGGAGGACGGCCCGCCCCGCACGTCACTGAACGGTGAAGCCTTGCTCTTTGGCGTATTTCGCCACGTCCTCCTGCAGCCGGTCGGCGGCCTGCGCACCGGTGACGGAGCCTTCGATGAGCGCGCTGACCTGCTTGGTCATGGCGTCGAAGTAGTACTGGCCAAACGGGCTGTAGGTCATGCCCTGGTAGGCGTTGGCGGCGGGGACGTAGACCTCCTTGTTGGCCTGCTGGCCGCCGAAGAAGGCGACCTTCAGGTTCACGAACTCGGGGTCGTTGAGCGCCTTGAGGTTCAGCGGGAAGATGATCTGGTTGGTCCAGCCGTGGGTGAGCGACTCCTTGTCGGCGTAGAGGCCGTAGGCCACCTTGGCTGCGAGCTCGGGGTTCTTGGCCTGGCTCGTCACCGAGAAGGCCGACCCGCCCCAGTTCACCTGCACCGGGTTGGCCGCGTCCCACTGCGGGAGCGGCGCCACCGCGAACTTGCCGGTGTCCTCGCCCTTGCCGACGCCGGCGCCGGTGAGGTAGCCGGGAGCCCAGGCCGCCGAGATGTACGTCGCGTACTTGCCGTTGATCACTCCGGAGATGTACTCCGGGGTGAACTGGTCCTGCGTCCCGACCAGCCCCTCGCGTGCGAGGCGCCCCCAGTAGTCGAGCACGTCCTTGGAGGCCTGGTCGTTCAGCTTGACGCCGATAGAACTCTGCTGCGCCGGGTCATAGGTGAACGGGGCCGCGCCCTTCTGGATCTGCAACGCCATCGTGAGGGCCGAGACGTTGGCGGCGAAGTCGCCGAACGCCGGGCCGCCCGCCTCCTTCATCTTCCGGGCCGCCTGCTCGTATTCGGCCCACGTCTTCGGCGGTGTGATGTCGTACTTCTCGAAGATGTCCTTGCGGTAGATCATCGCCATCGGGCCGCCGTCGACCGGCACGCCGTAGACCGCGTCACCGATCGAGACGTCCTTCCACGCGCCCTGGCTGTAGTCGGCCTTGACGGCGTCGAAGCCGTACTTCTTGATGTCGACGAGCGCGTTCTGGATCTGGAAGGTGGGGATGCGGTCCATCTCGATCATGATCACGTCGGGCGCGCCGGTGCCTGCCGAGATGGCCGTCTGGAACTTGTCGTACTCGTCGCTGCCCTGGCCGACGTTGGTCCAGCAGACCTGCGCCTCGCCGTTCTGCTTGTTGAAGTTGTCGACGACGAGCTGCATGTTGGGGTACCAGCCCCACATCGTCACGACCGGCAGGTTCTTCTTGGGGATCGTGTTCGTGCAGTTGCTCGCGCCGCTGCCGCTCGCGGTGTTCGCAGCCCCTCCCCCGCCGGAGGAGCAGGCCGCGAGCGAGACCGCGGCGGCGAGCATGGCCGCCGCGGCGGAGAGCCGTTTCTTGTTCATTGGCATATTTCCCTTGGGATCGCGGCGCACGGAGGTTCGTGCGCCGCCGTTGAGATCGAGCGTCCGGCCGGAACGGGGCACGGGTGACGCGACCCGCGCCCCGTTCTTCGTGCCGATCCTCATGTGAGCGCTAACACGGGCCGCGTCCGGCGGCGAAGGCCGGGCGCGCAGGCCCGCCTAGCGCTTGAACAGGCGCGGCGCCAGGTCGATGAGGTTCTTCTGCCACACGTCCCAGCCGTGCGGCCCGGGGGTGACCCCGTCGAACTCGTAGCGGATACCGAGGTTGTTCAAGGTGGTCAGGGACGTCATGAAGGACGGGTAGACGAAGTCCGTCTGGTCGCCGACGTACAGGCGCAGCAGCTTGGTGCCGCTGTTGATCGCCTCCGCGTCGACGCCGGCTCCGCTGCCGAACCCCGCCGAGAACGCCGCGACGTAGGCGAACCGCCCCGGGAAGGCCTTGAGCACGCCGAACGTCTGCCCGCCTCCCATCGACAGGCCGGCGAGGGCCTGCTGCGAGGGGTCGTCGGAGACGTTGTAGCGGGCGCGGGCCGCCGGGACGAGGTTCTCCAGCAGTTCCTTGTTGAAGTCGGGCACGTTGCCGTTGCCCATCACGACGACCATCGGCACCAGGTTCCCGTCGAGGAAGTGGTGGTCGAGGATCTGTTTGGCGCGTCCCATCTCGACCCAGTCCGTGTAGCTCTGGCCGCCACCGTGCTGGAGGTAGAAGACGGGGTACGGCTGCGCGCGGTCCGGGTCGTATCCCGGCGGGGTCCAGACCAGCGCGGTCCGGTCCTGGTTCGCGACGCCGCTCCGGTACGTCATGCTCTCGACCTGGCCGCCCTGACCGGCGGGGACGTCCGTGAGCAGGCGGGCCTTGTCCCCGTTGACGAGGAAGGTGCTCCACGTCGGTTCGGTGGTCACCTTCGTCGGGTTCGACACGTCCTTGACCGAGACGCCGTCCACCATCAGGCGGTAGTAGTAGAACCACGGGTCGAGCGGGCCCACGGTCGCCCGCCACCGGTCACCCTCACGCGACAGCGGGATGCGCAGCCAGCTGCCGTTGGGAGCCCAGTTCGCCCACACCTTGACGCGCTGGGCGTCCGTGAACGCGGCCGTGGTCTCGAAGGTGACGAAGCCGTCCTCGGTCACGAACGGTGTCGGCGTGGTGCCGGGCGCCGGCGGGGCGAACTCGCCCTTCAGCCTCCCGTGACCGGCGCTCGGACCGTGGTCCTGCACCCTGCGGAACAGCCGCGGCACGAAGTCGATCAGGTTCTCCTGCCAGGCGTTCCAGTTCGCTCCGGCGTCGGGGTTGACCCCGTCGAACTCGTACCTGATCCGGGCGCGGTCCAGCGCCTTCGTCAGGCGGTTGGCGGCGTTGTACGCGGGGTCCGTCACGTTCCCCGTGTACAGGCGCAGCAGCTTGACGTGGCGGTTGATCGCGTTCGCGTCCGCCCGGCCGGCGCCGTCCGTCAGGAGACCGGAGAACGAGCCGGCGTAGGCGTACTGGCCTTGCCGGTTCAGTACGGCACGCAGCGCCCGCGTCCCGCCCTCGGCCACACCGGCGATGGCCTGGTGCGCAGGGTCGCGATGGACGCGGTAACGGCCGGCGACCGCCTTGCGGAGATCCGCCGAAGCGTCACCGTCGCTGATCACGACCACCATCGGCTCCATGGCCCGCCGGATCGACAGGTTGTCCAGGATCTGCTTGGCCCGGCCGAGGTCGAGCCAGTCGGTGGCGCTCCCGCCGTCGCCGGGCTGCAGGTACAGCACCGGGTAGGCCTGGGGGCCCTTGGCCGCGTATCCCGGTGGTGTCCACACCTGAGCCGAGCGCTCCTGGTGCTCGGTCCGGTAGGTCAGGGTCTCGACCTTGCCGCCCTGCCCCTGGGGCGCGTCCACCAGCAGGCGCGCCGCGTCGCCCGGCACGAAGAAGGTGCTCCAGAGCGGCTTGGACGCCACGCCGGTGTTGTTCGTCGGATCCTTCAGACCCTTGGTGTCATCGCCGGTGACCTGGTAGGAGTACAGCCCCGGCCTGAGCGGGCCGAGGACTCCTGACCAGACCTCGCCCCGGCGGGTCAGGCCGAACTCCGCCCAGGTGAAGGAGGGGCCGAAGTTCCCCTCGATGACGACCTGCGACACCGGGCCCACACCGGCCTCGACGGCGGCCGCCGGAATGCTGAAGGACGCGTAGCCGTCCTCGGACACGTTCAGCCACGGCGTGTCCGCCGCCGCCGGCCGCGGCGCGAGCAGCAGGGCCGCGATCGCCATCACCCCGGCGGTGATCGCCGCTGCGAACCGGCGCCCGCCGTGGCGTTGTGACCTGCCGTGATAAAGTAAAAAAGGCATGCGAAAACTCCCTTGATGGCCGACCACGGTTGATGCCCGACTGGTCGGCCTGATTCATGCGGTGGATAGTTCGTGGTTGGTGTTCGCACCTCCATCCGTCGTGGGGTCTGCTTGCCCACCTGACGTTCGTTGCCGCGAACGTCAGGTGCGCCGGAACGCCACCCCTGTGGGTGGCGTCCTGGTCACACAGGGTTCCTCGGTGCCGCGGTGGAGCCGCGAACCACCAGGCGGGTGGGGAGCACGGTCCGGTCCGGGCCCTCCCAGTCGCCCCGCACCAGCGACTTCAGCATGCGCGCGGCCTCGTACCCGAGCCGGTACATCGACTGGTCCACGGTGGTCAGTCCCGGCTCTGCCAGCGCGGATTCCGGGATGTTGTCGAAGCCGGCCACCGAGAGGTCGCCGGGAACGTCGAGCCCCAGGTCCTTGGCGACCTGCAGCGCCTTCAGGGCCATTCCGTCGCTCGCCGCGAAGATCGCCGTCGGCCGGTCCGGCCTGTCCAGCAGCGCCCGCGCGAGCGGTGCCGCGGACTCGGGATTGAAGCTCCCTCGTGCGATCAGCTGCGGATCGAGGGGAACGCCGGCCTCGGCCAGCGCCGTGCGGTAACCCTCCTCGCGTGACCACGCTGCCTCCAGGCTGGCCCGGCCCGCGATGAAGCCGATGCGCCGATGCCCCAGGCCGAGCAGGTGCTCGACCACCGCGGTGGCGCCCGCGAAGTTGTCCGCCGTCACCGACGGCGCCGTCGAGCCCCGCGCCGGGTCGATGACCACGACCGGAGTGCCGCTCCGCACCTCGCCCGAGGGCGTGACCACGATGCACCCGTCGGTGAGCGTGCCCGCCAGGCGGGCCAGGTGCCGCTGCTCCCAGCCGTCCGAGTACGTCCCGTAGAGGTCGCTGTTGGCGTAGATGATCAGGTCGAAGCCCGACTGGCTCAGCGCATCCATGACCCCCTTGAGCACCTCGGCCGTATAGGACTGGAAGCTGTGCGTCACCAGCCCCAGGACGTTGGTCCGACTGCGCCGCAGGCTCGTCGCCACCAGACTCGACTCGTAGCCGAGCTCCTCGATGGCCGAACGGACCTGCTCGATGGTGCTCACGCTGACGCCGTAACGCCCGTTGACCACGCGCGACACGGTCGCGGTGGAGACGCCCGCCAATCGCGCGACATCGCTCATCGTCACTGGCGCACCGCCCTTGGCCATGCCGCCTCACAAGTTGCAATCGTTATCGGTTACGTTTGCAGCGGCAAAGGTAAGCGATGACGATCGCGGAAACAAGACCTTTCCGGCCGGCCGTTCATCAGGTAGAGACATGACCGGATCACCCGGCCCGGGCCGGGTGCCCCGGTGCCATGCCCACGGATACCGCTGCCGAGCTGGGCGTTCGCAGGACGATCAGGATGACGGGGCGGGGCCTGTCGAATCGCGGACGCTGAGGGTCGTCGCCAGTTGCAGGTGCTGCGAGGCGGGCTGGACACCGTCCGCCATGCCGAGGACGGTCTCGACGGCCATCCGGCCCATGCCGACGAGAGGCTGCCGGACGGACGTGAGCCGGGGCGTGGTCCACTCGGTCTGCGGCGTGTCGTCGAACCCGGTGACCGACAGCTCGCCCGGGACCGGGATGCCGAGCTCCTTGGCCGCGGCGAGGACCCCGACGGCGATCTCGTCGTTGCCCGCCACGATCGCGGTCGGCCGCTCGTCGAGCGAGAGCAGGTCATGACCGTGCCGCTGCCCCGCCTCGACGGAGAACGCCTCGTGACGGATCAGCGCGCGGTCCGGCGCGAGACCGGCCGAGTCGAGCGCGGCCTGGTAGCCGTGGAAGCGCTCCAGCGAGGGGGCGGAGCCCAGCGGCCCGCCGATCCAGCCGATCCTGCGGTGGCCGAACTTGATGACGTGCTCGGTCGCCGACCGCCCGCCCGCCCAGTTGGTGGAGCCGATGCTGACCACCCGTGATTCGGTCGTGTCGATGGGGTCGATCGACACGACCGGCACCTCGAGATCCTCCGCGGCGAGCAGCACCGAGTCGGGCACGGCGACGGCCAGCGCGATGATGCCGACGACCCCGGACGCCTTCTCCTCCTCCATCCAGGCGCGGGCCGCCGTACGGCTCGTGCTGATCGGCTCCTCGGGCGGCAGGCGCAGCAGGAGCTCGGCCCGGGCCGAGGTCGCGGCCACGAGGATCCCCTGGAGCACCGTTCCGGCGTAACGGGACTCCACGATGTCGAGCACGGTGACGAGGGTGCGGTCGCGGGTCTGCTCGTGCCGCACCGCGGTCGGTTTGTAACCGATCTCGGCCATGACGCCCAGGACCAGCTCGCGCGTCTTCGCCCCCACATCGCTGCGCCCGTTGAGGACCTTCGAGGCGGTCGTCGGTGAGACGCCGGCCAGCCGGGCGACATCCGCCAAGGTGGCTCGCTCGGAACGACCTCGCCGTCTCATCAGGGCTCCCTTCGGGGCTACGAAATTATTTCGAAACCTACCACGAACCCTTCTCTCCGGTCTTTCCCGCTCGTCCACCCGTTGACACGGAACAGAAACGGCACCTAATGTCCTCGCAACAACGAACAAGTTGCGAAATATTTTCGTAACCAGCTCAGGACGAGAGGAGAGGCCCATGCGGCTCTCCCACAAGGTCAGGCTTCTTGCCGGGGCGCTCGTGCCGCTGCTCGCGCTGACCGCCTGCTCGGGCAGCGGCAGCAGCAGCGGCAGCTCAGCCGGCGGTGACGAGCAGGTGAAGGTCACGGTGTGGAGCTGGGACGGCACCGTCGAACGGGCCGTTCCCGGCTTCCAGGCAGCCAACCCGAACATCAAGGTCGAGGTCGTCAACGCGGGCTCGTCCCAGGACGAGTACAAGGCGCTCGACAACGCCATCCAGGCCGGTTCCGGCGTTCCCGACCTCGTGATGTTCGAGTACTTCGCGGTGCCCTACTTCGCCGTTCCCGGCAAGCTCGCCGACCTCGCGGAGTTCGGCGTGGACCGGCTCAGGAACGACTACGTCCCGGCCGCGTGGAGCGACGTGACGGTCAACGGCAAGGTCTACGCGCTGCCCTCCGACTACGGCCCGTCAGCGATGTTCTACAACGCGGCCACGCTCAAGAAGGCCGGCATCGCAGAACCCCCGGCCACCTGGGACGAGTACTACGAGGCCGCCAAGAAGATCCGCGCACTCGGCGACGACTACTACATCGCTCAGGACACGGGCGACATCTTCTTCCTGCTCTCGCTCATCTGGCAGGCCGGCGGCCGTCCGTTCAAGGTGGACGGCACCAGGGTGCACATCGACTTCACCGACCCCGGCACGACCAGGGCCGTGGCCTTCTGGCAGAAGATGCTGGACGAGGGCCTGGTCAACACCAAGATCACGGGCTGGTCCGACGACTGGAACCGGGCGCTCAACGACGGCACGCTCGCCACCCAGACCATGGGCGGCTGGCTGACCTCCACGCTGCCCGAGCGCGCCCCGGAGGCCGCCGGCGACTTCAGGGTCGCCCTGATGCCGCAGTGGCAGCAAGGTGACAAGGTCGGAGCGGCGAACGGCGGCAGCTCCTTCGGCATCCCCGCCGCGGCCGAGCACAAGGAAGCGGCCTTCAAGTTCCTCGAGTACTTCGCCCACGGCGGCGGTCTGGCGACCCGCGTCGATGCGGGCGCCTTCGTGCCGAACACGTCAGTGCTGGAGAACAAGGAGTTCCAGAGCAAGGCCAACGAGTACTTCGGCGACCAGAAGACCGGAGTCGTGCTGGCCGAGGCCACGGAGATCGTCGGGAGCGGCTGGCAGTACCCGCCGTTCTTCGAGTGGGCGCGCTCGATCTACGGCGACCTCGCATCGCCGTTCTACACGAGCGGCAAGGGCTCCCTGGCCGAGATCCTCGAACAGTGGCGGCAGCGCTGCATCCAGTACGGCAACGAGCAGGGCTTCCAGGTGGACTGATGGACCAGGCAACCGCTCCGGCCATGACCGCGCCGGGCGCGAGACGGCATCCGGCGCCGGCACGCAAGCGACGCAAGCCGCAGATCGGACTGGCGTTCATCGCGCCCTTCGCGGCGCTGTTCGCGCTCGTGTTCATCGTGCCCATCCTGTACGCCGCCTACCTCAGCTTCTTCCAGGACAAGCTCGTCGGGGGCAACACGTTCGTCGGGTTCGCCAACTACGCCAAGCTGTTCCAGGATCCCCAGTTCTGGGACGGCGTGGCACGCGTCTTCCGGTTCACGCTCGTCCAGGTGCCGATCATGCTGATCCTCTCCATGGCGCTGGCCCTCGCCCTGGACTCCCTGCGCCTGCACGGCGCCAAGTTCCTGCGGGTGACGATCTTCCTCCCCTACGCGGTGCCGGCGATCGTGTCGACGCTCATGTGGGGATTCCTGCTGGGCATCAAGTACGGCCTGTTCGGCAGCCTCAACGAGGCCCTGGGCACGGACCTCGACCCCTTCGCCCCCGGCACCACGCTCATCTCCATCGGGGTGATGGTGACGTGGGCGTTCACCGGCTTCAACATGCTCATCTTCTACGCCGCGCTCAAGGCCGTCCCGCGCGAGCTGTACGAGGCGGCCGCGATCGACGGCGCGAACGAGTTCCAGATCGTGCGCGCGATCAAGCTGCCGGCGCTGCGCGGATCGCTGGTCGTCACGGTCATCTTCTCGATCATCGGCACGTTCCAGATGTTCAACGAGCCGCAGATCCTGCCCTCCATGGTGGCCAACAGCGGCGTCACCACCTTCTACACGCCCAACCTGTACGCCTACAACCTGGCCTTCACCGGGTCCCAGCAGGGCTACGCGGCAGCACTCGCGCTGGTCATGGCGGCGATCACGATCGCCGTCGCCTACGCCGTCCAGATCAGGGGGTTGCGCCATGCGTCCGACCGCTAGCCGGCTCCACACCGTGGGCAATCCCGGGAAGAGCACGACGCTCACCGTGATGACGGGCCTGTTCACCCTGTACTGCCTGCTCCCGCTGGTGTGGCTGGTCATCAACGCGACCAAGTCGCAGGCCGACTTCGTGTCGTCGTTCGGGCTCGCTCCCGGCAGCGAGTTCGCCCTGTGGGACAACATCGTGGAGGTGTTCCGCTACCAGGACGGGATCTTCTCCCGGTGGCTGCTCAACACCGTGCTCTACGTCGTCGTGGGTGCGACCGTGTCGACCTTCCTGGCCGCCCTCGGCGGGTACGCGCTGGCGAAGCTCGACTTCACCGGCAAGCGGGTGTTCCTGCTCGTCGTGCTGGGGTCGATCTCGGTCCCCGGCATCGCCCTGGCGATCCCGCAGTTCCTGCTGTTCGCGCAGCTCGGCATGACCGACACCCCGTGGGCGGTGCTCATCCCGTCCTTCATCAACCCGTTCGGGTTGTACCTGATGTGGGTGTTCACCGCCGAAGCCGTGCCGGCCGGGCTGCTGGAGGCCGCGAAGATCGACGGTGCCGGGGAGTTCAGGACCTTCCTCCAGATCGCGCTCCCGCTGCTCGCGCCGGCGAGCGTGACCGTCCTGCTCTTCTCGTTCGTCTCGATCTGGAACAACTACTTCCTGCCGTTGATCATGCTCAAGGACCCCGACTGGTACCCGCTGACCGTCGGCATCAACCAGTGGAACAAGCTGGGCTCGGCGGCCGGGAACGGCGCCCTCGTCCAGAACCTCGTGATCACCTCCGCGCTGCTGACCATCATCCCGTTGATCATCGCGTTCCTCAGCCTGCAGCGGTACTGGCAGTCGGGCCTGTCGCTGGGCGCCGTCAAGGGCTAGTCCCTGTGAAGTCTTTCGTGAAGAGAAGTGAGGCCATGAAGACAGAACCCCGGCTCCGCATCGACGGTGCGCCGTGTGAGGACAGGGTGCTCCCGCACGTCTGGAGCAGGTGCATCGGCGCCGGGCGGGCGAACGAGGCGCTGCGCGCGGACTGGCAACGGCAGTTCGCCGAGGCCGTCGCCACTTTGGGGGTCCAGTACATCCGCTTTCACGGCGTCTTTCACGACGACATGTTCGTGTATCGGGAGAGCTATGGCAGCGGTTTCGGCCCGGACGGGCCCCTTGCCGCGCCCGTGTACACCTTCAGCTACGTCGACAAGGTCTTCGACTTCCTGCTGGACTGCGGCGTCCGTCCCTTCGTCGAGCTGGGCTTCATGCCGCGCGAGCTGGCGACGCAGACGGAGACGGTGTTCTGGTGGGGCGCCCACTGCAGCCCGCCCAAGGACATGGCGCGCTGGGTCGAGCTGGTCACGCGTACGGTCGAGCACTGGATCGGCCGGTACGGGCTCGACGAGGTGCGGCAGTGGCGCTTCGAGGTGTGGAACGAGCCGAACCTGGTCCCCCACTTCTGGACCGGCACGAAGACCGAGTACTTCGAGCTCTACGAGCAGACCGTCCGGGCGATCAAGAAGATCGATCCCGCGCTGAAGGTGGGCGGGCCCGCTACGAGCGTCTTCGTGCCCGACGACCGCTACAAGGGCGAGAGCGAGGACCGCTCCGCGATGCTCGCGACGGCAGCCGCGACCGACGTGGACGCGCTCGACTGGCGCCCGGTCTGGATCGAGGACTTCATCGCCTGGTGCGCCGAACGCGAGCTCCCGATCGACTTCGTCTCCACCCACCTCTACCCCACCGACTTCGCGTACGGCGCCAACGGCGAGGCCGTGCACATCACCCGCTACGCCGATGCCACGTTCGACGACCTGACCCTGCTGCGCGAGCTCGTGCGCAACAGCGCGTATCCCGAGGCGGAGATCCACATCACCGAGTGGTCGACGTCGCCGTCGGCCCGCGACTTCATCCACGACACGCCGTTCGCGGCGGCCTCCATCACCAGGTCGTACCTGCAGTGCGCCACCCTCGCCGACTCCATCTCCTACTGGACCTTCACGGACGTCTTCGAGGAGGGAGGCGCCGGGATCGGACCGTTCCACGGCGGGTTCGGGCTGGTGAACGAGGGCGGCATCCACAAGCCCACGTTCCACGCGTTCACGATGCTGGGGCGGCTCGGCGACCGGCTGCTCCTCGCGACGTCCGACGGGGTCGTGACCCGGGACAGCCGGACGTCGGCCGTGTCGGCGCTCTTCTACAACTATCCCGAGGACATGGCCATGAAGGGCGTCGGCTCGGCGAACTCGTACCCGGCGGCGCGCGCGCTGGCCGAGGTGGGGCCGTCCCGGCGGATCCGCCACTCGATCGGCGGGCTGGAGCCCGGCACGACGTTCCTCGTGGAGATCGTGGACTGGGAGCACGGCAACGCCGCCGAGGCCTGGTACCTGCTCGGCTCACCCCTCAACCTGTCGAGGGCCGAGAGCCAGTACCTGAGCCGGGTGGCCGACTCGCTCCTCAGGTTCACGCTGACCGTGCCCGGTGACGGGGTGCTCGAACTCGACGTCGAACTCGCGCCCTGGGCGGTGATGTCGCTGCGGCAGCCGGCCTGAGCGCATCACCGCCGCCGGGGCATCAGAGGCGGCTCCACCGCTGGTTGGCCGGCGAACCGGCGGCCGGCGACACCGCCAGGAGCCATCTCATGATCCAGCGCAACTGGCTCCCCTCCCTCAGGAAGCGTCGCAGGTGAGGGCGGGGGTGGCCGCGGCGCCGCCGGCGGTGAAGCCGAACGTGGTGGTGCCGTCGGGGCCGATGGAGCCGTTGTAGGCCTCGTTGCGTACGGTCACGCCGGCTCCGGAGCCGGAGCGGACGCCGTTCCACAGGCTGCTGATCGTCTGCCCGCCCGGCCAGGTCCAGCCGACCGTCCAGCCGTTGACGGCGCTGCCGCCGGCGCGGACGGTCACGGTGGACTGGAAACCGCCGGACCAGGAGTTGACGGTCTCCATCGTGGCCGTGCATCCACCGGGTGCGGGGGTCGGCGTCGAGGAGCTGCCGAACTGGGAGAAGAACTTCCACACCTCCGCCTTGGTCCAGGTCGTGATGCCGTTGTCGGTGTAGGTGCCGTCCACCGGGGCGGGAGTGTGACCGTTGTCGAACGCGGCCCAGACGACCGGATAACCGGCCCGGCACCCGGAGTAGGTGGTGACGATGTGGCTGCGGCTGCCCGAACCCGGCTCGGGCGGGTTCTGCGCGGTGCAGCCGTTGTTGCGGACGAACCTGTCACGCAGCGCCCGTCCCTGCGCGATGCCGAGCACCGTGTCCCCGATGCCGTGCAGTCCCATGTACGCGACCGGCTGGGTTCCGCCGCTGCACCCGCTGAGCTGCGCGCCGGAGAAGACCGCGACCGCCCGGAAGACCGTCGGCCGCGAGCACGCGAGAGAGAAGCTCATCCCGCCGCCGTAGCTGAAACCGGTGGCGAAGCGCTGCGAGGTGTCGACGCAGAGATCCGCCTCGATGAGCCGGATCAGGTCGTCGACGAAGGTGACGTCCTCACCGTTGCTGTTCGCCCAGCCGTTGTTGAAGCCCTGGGGTGCGACGAAGATCGCGCCGTTGTTCGACAGCTGCCGGAGGCCGTAGAAGGACCAGGGATAGCCGCTGGTCCCGCCGGAGTCGACGTCGGCGGCGGTGCCGCCCCGCCAGTGGAAGCCGAAGATCAACCGGTAGGGGGTGCCGTTGTGGTAGTTGTCGGGCAGCCGGAGGATGAAGGAGCGGTTCTTGCCGCTGGTCTGTATCGACTGCGTACCGCTCCTCAGTGCCGGGGTCTTGCCGCATCCGGCGCTCGTCGCGAGGGCGCCGGCGGGTGCCGCGGCTGTGCCGGTGTCGCTGCTCATCGCCGCCCGGCCCGTGGCCAGTACGAGCAGTGCCGCGACAGCGACCACGATCGTGGTGAGAAGAGAGCCGCGTCCTGACATCACGTAACTCCGATCTTGGTGCGGACTGCGATGCGTCTGGATGGATGAGCCCTGCGCCGCTCCCGTGGCGGCGGGAGCATCGGCTCAGGACTGCTGGAACGAGGCGTCGTCGGGGGAGAGACCTCCGGTGCCCGCCGGCGTCCCGGCGTGGAGGGTGGTGCCGGTGAACTGCCACCAGTTCACGTTGAACAGGTAGCCGCCGCCGCCGGTGTACTTGAGGTACAGGTCACGGGTGCCCGTCGCGCCGTTCACCGGGCAGGTGACCGTCGTCCACGTCTGCCAGCCGCCGGTGCCCGGCACGGTGCACGTCCCCGCCGGTATGCCGTTGACCCCGTCCAGGCGGAGCTCGATCCGGCCACCGCTGGTCGCCGAGGCCACCCGCGCGCTGAAGGACGTCGCGCCGGAGCCGAAGGCGACACCCTTGACCTTGATGTAGTCGCCGTTCTCGATCCACCCGACGTTCATGCCGCCCTCGCCGGACGGTTCGGTCTCCACGCCGGACTCCCAGGCGATCGTCTCGGCCTCCTGGCGGACGTAGGGGTTCAGCGTGCCCACCTGGGGCGCTCCGGTCGTGGTCATGTTGATCGTGGGGATGGTCCCGTCGGCGTTGTAGGTGAACTTCTCGACGGCCACCGAGCGGGTGAAGCCGCCACCGCCCGGCAGGGCGCCGTTGTGGTAGAAGAAGTAGGACCCGCCGTTGAAGTCGATGACGCCGGGGTGGTTGGTGAAGCTGCTGCCCTGCGTCGGCATGACCGTCCCTCGGTAGGTCCAGGGGCCGGTGGGGCCGGGTGCTGTCGAGTAACCGATGAACTCCGAGCAGCATTTCGCGGCGAAGACGTTGTAGTAGAGGCCGTTGCGCTTGTAGACCCAGGGGCCCTCTTCGTACAGCGTGGGCCGGCTCGGGTTGCCGGTGCGGGTGCCGAAGCCCGCGGTGGTGAGCGGGATCTGGGTAGGGCTGCCGGAGTACGAGATCATGTCGGCGTTGAGCCTGACGTACCAGAGGTTGGGGTTGCCCCAGTACAGGTAGGCCTGGCCGTTGTCGTCGATGAAGACGGAGGGGTCGATCTCCCCGTTCCTGACGAGGGGGCGGCCGATGGCGTCCGTGAAGGGCCCGGTGGGGCTGTTGGAGACCCCGACGCCGATGGCCATCTGGCCGCTCGCCCGGTCCTTCACCGGGACGTACCAGTAGAACTTGCCGTTCCGGTGGACGGCCTGGCCCGCCCACGCGTCCGCGCTCGCCCAGCTGAAGGTGGCCACGCTCATCGGTGAACCGTGGTCGGTCCAGTTCACCAGGTCCGCCGACGACCAGACCCGCCACTCCTTCATGGTGAAGTACGTCGAGCCGTCCTCGTCGTGTCCCGTGTAGAGGTAGACCCGGCCGTTGTGCACCAGTGGAGCGGGGTCCGCGGTGTATATCGTCTGCACTATCGGGTTGTCCGCCCTGGCCGTGCCCGGGACCATCGTCATGACACAGAGCAGCATCATGATCACAAGCACCCCGCGCCCGGGTGAGGCACCGAACCGAACTTTCATGATCACCTTTCAGGATCCGGAGCGGCGTGTCAGATGCGGGTCCAGCGCTGGTTGGCGCCGCCGTGGCAGGAGTAGAGCTGGAGCCGGGTGCCGTTGGCGGTGCCCTGGCCCACGGCGTCCAGGCACAGCCCGGACTGCACGCCGGTGATGGTGCCGTCGGCGTTCAACCGCCATTTCTGGTTGTTGCCGCCGTGGCAGGAGTAGATCTGGATGCCGGCGCCGTTGCCGGTGCCGGCCGCGTCGAGACATTTGTTGCCGTAGACCCGGAGCTCGCCCGCCGAGGTGGCGGCCCACTGCTGGTTGCCGCCCCCGTTGCAGTCCCACAGCTGCACCGCGGTGCCGTCGGCGGTGGCGGCGCCGGGCACGTCCAGGCAACGCCCGGAGCCGGCTCCCTTGATCTGGCCGGCGGGCGGTGGGGTCGGCGTCGTGGTGGACGAGCCGCCGCCCAGGCCGAAGAAGCGGATGGCGTGCGCGGCCATCCCCGGCCGCGGCAGATCATGACCGGCTCCGGTGATGGTGTACGCCTCGACCTGCCCGGAACCGAACACCCGCCGGGTCCACCCGGACTGCGGGCTGTCCGTGGAGGTGGGGGTCTGGCCCAGCCCGTGGACGTTCGTCCACTGGTCGACCTCTTCCTGCAGCATCGTGTAAGGCAGCACGGAGTCGGCGGTGCCGTGCCAGGCCATCACGCGCGGCCGGGGCCCGGTGTAGCCGGGATAGGCGTTCCTCGCCAGGTCGCCCCACTGCTGCGGCGTCTTGTCGCCGCACCCGGCGGGCCCGAGGCAACCGTAGGGAACGCCCGCGAACGGCGCGCCGGCCTTGAACACGTCCGGGTACGTGGCGAGCAGATTGAGGGTCTCCATCGCGCCGGAGGAGAAGCCGGTGGCGAAGACCCGCTGCGGGTCGCCGTTGTAGCGTTGCAGCACGTGGTTCGCCATGGAGACGATCGACACCGGGTCGCTGCCGCCGCCGTGGCGCAGGGCTTCGTTCGACCACACGTCGAAGCAGTTCGACATGCCGTTGGCGCTCTTGTTCGCCTGCGGGTAGATGACGATGAATCCGTGCCGGTCGGCCAGCGAGGCAAACTCGGTTCCCTGGTGGAATCCCGGCGCCCAGCCGTTGCAGCCGTGCATCGCCACCAGGACGCCCGGCTGGGACGCCAGCCTGTCGGGGACGTAGAGGTACATCCGCAGACCGCCGGGGTTGGCCCCGAAGTTCGTCACCTCGGTCAGGACCGCCGCCGACGCCTGCGGCGCGGCCGTGAGGAACAGGGACAGCGCGGTGACCACCGCCGTGATCAGGGCCGCCAGGGCGGCTCCGGCGCCCGCGTGCCTTCGCCGCGGTTCGCTTCGCTTCATTGTTCCGCCTCTCCGCTGTTAGCGCTAACAATGGCGCTGGCTGGACGAGATATCCCCGGGCCGGTGTGGAGGTGGTGGCGGGACGGAGCAAATACGAGACAGAAAGGTACTGTCAAGAGTGCCTTAGCTTGCAGCCGGCCGGAGGAGCTGGCGGCGGGGCGCGCTCACCTCGGATTTTCGGCTCTTGCCGCAGCCGACCAGCGAGAGCCTCGCCGTGAAACTTTCACCCCAGCCCCGCCCGCCGACACCGGCCGAAAGTTTCAAGAGCAGCAAGTCGCACCTTGAGCCAGTACAACGAGGACGGCCGGCGGCTGGCGCTCCCGAAAGTTTTCACTACATCCTTGACAATTTTCGGCGACATTCCCACACTGAGTGCCCGAGGTGATCTCCCCTACCGGCTCGGTGGTGCTCAGCAGGGAGACCGCCGTCCCCACGCCTGTGGTGTGCGCCCCCGTCGGGGCGCGGCGCCGGTCCCCCGGGGGTGTCCCGCACGAACCCTTCCCCCTGATTCGCATACGGAGGCTCAAGCATGCGTGTCAACGCCATGTCCCCACCTACCGCCCGACGGCCGCTCGGCGCACACCGCCGGACGCTGATCGCCGGCGCGCTCGGCGCACTCGGCCTGGTCACGGCACTGGCGACGGCGATTCCGGCCGATGCCGCGGCGAGCACCCTCGGCGCGGCCGCCGCGCAGAGCGGCCGCTACTTCGGCACCGCCATCGCCTCGGGCAGGCTCGGCGACTCCGCCTACACGACGATCGCCAACCGCGAGTTCGACATGATCACGGCCGAGAACGAGATGAAGATCGACGCCACCGAACCCAACCGGGGGCAGTTCAACTTCACAGCCGGGGACCGGGTCTACAACTGGGCGGTGCAGAACGGCAAGCGGGTGCGCGGGCACACCCTGGCCTGGCACTCCCAGCAGCCGGGCTGGATGCAGCAGCTGTCGGGCAGCTCCCTGCGCCAGGCGATGATCAACCACATCAACGGCGTCATGGGCCACTACAAGGGCAAGATCTACGCCTGGGACGTGGTCAACGAGGCCTACGCCGACGGCAACTCCGGCGGCCGGCGTGACTCCAACCTCCAGCGCACCGGCAACGACTGGATCGAGGTGGCCTTCCGCACCGCGCGCGCCGCCGACCCGGCCGCCAAGCTGTGCTACAACGACTACAACATCGACAACTGGAGCTGGGCCAAGACGCAGGGCGTCTACAACATGGTCAGGGACTTCAAGGCCCGCGGCGTGCCGATCGACTGCGTGGGCCTGCAGTCGCACTTCAACAGCAACAGCCCCTACAACAGCAACTACCGCACGACCATCCAGAGCTTCGCCGCGCTGGGGGTCGACGTGCAGATCACCGAGCTGGACATCCAGGGCGGCTCGGCCACCACGTACGCCAACGTCGTCAACGACTGCCTGGCGGTGCCGCGCTGTACCGGCATCACGGTCTGGGGCGTCCGTGACAGCGACTCCTGGCTCGGCGCAGGCGCCGCCCCGCTGCTCTTCGACGGCAACGGCAACAAGAAGCCCGCCTACACCGCGGTGCTCAACGCGCTCAACGGCGGCACCACGACGCCGACGCCCGGCGGCGACGAGGGCCAGATCAGGAGCACGGCTGCCGGCCGCTGCGTGGACGTGCCCAACGCCGGCACCGCCGACGGCACCGCGGTGCAGCTGTGGGACTGCAACGGCCAGTCCAACCAGCAGTGGGCCCAGACCTCGGCTGGGGAGCTGAGGGTGTACGGCAACAAGTGCCTGGACGCCGGGGGCACAGGCAACGGTGCCAGGGTCCAGATCTACTCCTGCTGGGGTGGCGACAACCAGAAGTGGCGCGTCAACTCCGACGGCACGATCGTGGGCGTGCAGTCCGGGCTGTGCCTCGACGCCGTCGGCGGCGGCACCGGCAACGGCACGGGGCTGCAGCTCTACAGCTGCTGGGGCGGCAGCAACCAGAAGTGGAGCTACAACCCCGCGTAGCCTCACAGCGCCAGGACGGGAGCGGCGCGGCCGGTGACCGGGCTCAGCGACAGGAGCCCGGTCACCGGTCGCGGTCGCCGCGCGGCCATGCCGCCGCCCGCCGAGCGGGTCAGGCGGCCCGGCGGTCACACGCCGGTAATCGTCCATTGGTTGTTGGTGCTGCTGTTCGGCGTCCACAAGGCGACGGTGGAGCCGGCGGTGCCGCTGCCCATGCCGTCCAGGGCGGTGCCGGTGCCCCGGTTGATGATCTGGTGGCGGCCGTTGCCCGTGCTGTTGAGTCGCCACTGCTGGTTGGCGCCGCCGTTCCAGGCCGACTGCCGGGCATTGGCGCCGTTGGCGGTGTTGCCCCAGCTGTCGATGACCATGGCGTTGGTGCGGTTGACGATGCGGTACCAGCCGCCGCCCAGGTCCACGAGCTGCCACTGCAGGTTGGTGCTGCCGTCCCAGTTCCACTGCTTGAGGTTCGACCCGGAGGCGACGTTCCCGCCGCTGTCCAGCACCAGGCCGGTGGTCGCGTTGGCGATCCGCACGTAGCTCGCCGGCGCGGGGCCGGACCCGGTCATGCGGTACGTACGACCGGCTTGGCCGGTCAGCCTGATGACGTCGTCCTCTGGTTCGGCGACGGTGATGGCATCGCCGGTCGTGGTGTCGACCACCTGGTAGGTTCCGGCGAACATCCGGCTGCGCACGTTGACTGTCCCGTCACGGTCGAACCTGATGAGGATCTCGGTGGCCCCGCCGGAGCTCCACGTCGCGTCCACGGTGTGGCCGCCGCGTCCCCGAAGACCCTGCACCTTGCCGTTCGGCCAGGCCGGCGGCAGTGCCGGCAGCACGTGCAGCTCGCCGTTGTGGCTCTGCAGCAACATCTCGGCGATGCCGGACGTCGCGCCGAAGTTGCCGTCGATCTGGAACGGCGGGTGCAGGTCGAACATGTTCGGAGCCAGGCGGGCCGTCGTCACCAGGAGGCGGAGCAGCGCGTGCGCCCGGCTGCCTTCCTCCATCCGCGCCCAGTAGTTGATCTTCCAGGCGAGTGACCAGCCGGTCCCGTCGTCACCGCGTAGTTCCAGGGTGCGCCGCGCGGCGGTGTAGAGCGCCGGGGTGCCCCGCTTGCTGATCTGGTTGCTGGGGTGCAGGCCGTAGAGGTGGGAGATGTGCCGATGGCTGGGCTCGGTCTCGACCCAGTCGTACAGCCACTCCTGGATGTTGCCGCGCGAGCCGATCTTCATCGGCGGGAGCCGGTCCCGGGCGGCCAGGACCCGCGCCCGGAAGTCGGCGTCGACGCCGAGCGCCTGGGAGGCCTGGGCGCAGCCGTTGAACAGGTCCCGCAGGATCTGGTTGTCCATGGTGGGGCCGGCGCAGACGCTGGCATCCGCGTGGTGGGCGAGTTCCGGAGAGTTCGACGGGTTGGTGACCAGATAGCCGAGGGTCGGTTCCGGCACGAGGGTCTCGAGGAAGAACTGCGCGGCGCCCTTCATCGCGGGGTAGTGCCGCCGGAGGAACTCCAGGTCGCCGGTGAAGCTGTAGTGGTCCCACACGAGGGTGGCCAGCCAGGCGCCACCGGTCTGCCACATGCCCCAGAACGCGCCGTCCACGACCGACGTCCCCCGCCACGCGTCGGTGTTGTGATGGGTCACCCACCCGCCGGCGTTGTACTGGACGCGGGCCGTCCGGGCGCCGCTGACCGCGAGCTCGTCGATCATCGCGAACACCGGCTCGTAGCACTCGGACAGGTTCGTCGTGTCGGCCGGCCAGTAGTTCATCGGCAGATTCGCGTTGATGGTGTATTTGGAGTCCCAGGCCGGCGCGAGCGAATCGTTCCAGATGCCTTGCAGGTTGGCCGGCTGGGTGCCCGGCCGCGAGGAGGAGATCAGCAGGTACCGGCCGTACTGGAACAGCAGCGCGGAGAACTGCGGGTCGTCGGTGTTCGCGTGCTGAGCGATCCGCACGTCGGTGGGCTGGTCGGCCGCCGCGGTGCGGCCGAGGTCGAGCGTCGTGCGCCCGAAGAGCCGCTGGTAGTCGGCGACGTGCCGGGCGCGCAGGTCGTCGTGGCTCCTGCCGGTGGCGGCGTCGAGATGGCGTCGCGCGATGCCCTGGTAGTCGCCGCCGACGTCGCGGAAGTTGCGGTAACTGGAGCCGATGGAGACCAGCACCGTCACGCTGTTGGCGGCCCTGACCTGCAGGGTGCCGCCGGAGCTGCTGACGCTGCCGCCGTCGGCGACGGCCCGGGCCAGTGCCAGGAACCTGACGGACCCGGCCACTCCTTCCATGTCGCCCGAGATGCCGTCGAGCGCGACCGTGGTTCCGTCGGGGCTGGAGCGGGTCGTCCGCTGCGGGCTGCCGAACGTCGCGGAGAACGTGATCGAGCCCGGCCTGTCGGCGGTCAGGCGGATGGCGATCACCTGGTCGGGCGCGCTCGCGAACACCTCGCGCCGGTACCGGACGCCGTTCTGCGTGTAGGACACGACCGTGGTGGCGGTGGTCAGATCGAGGTAGCGGTTGTACTCCGCGACCCCGGCGGCGCTGCCGAAGCCGAGCCGCAGGTCCCCGACGGTCTGGTAGGCCAGCTGTCCCACCGGGTTTCCGCGCAGGTTCCGGTCGATCAGGGTCTGGGCTTGGCCCCACTGGTTCTGGAAGACCAGTTGCCGGATCTGGCCCAGCGCCGCCGCCCCCGCGGGGTTGCTCTGGTCGTACGGTCCGCCGGCCCAGACGGTGTCCTCGTTGAGCTGCAACCGCTCGGTGTCGACGTTGCCGAACACCATGGCGCCCAGGCGGCCGTTGCCGATCGGGAGCGCTCGCAGCCAGTCGGTGCCGGCGCTCTCGTCGTACCACAGGGCCAGATCGTTCGCGGCGCTCACCTCCCGAGGAGGCGCCGAGGCGGCCCGGGCGGCGGCCGTCCATCCCAGCGGCAACATCGCGGCTCCGGCTCCCGCCGCGCCGAACCTGATCGCTTGCCTTCGCGATAAATCAGCCATCTCGACTCTCGCTCCCCTGCAGGGTGTTGTGGTCCGTCCGTCAGCCGGCCGGTACGGATGCGCCGGTACCGGCACGCTTCGTCGGGAGCGCTTCCGCCCGGCCACTGACCACGCACCGGTCTCCGGGGCAGCGGAAGGTGCTCGTGAACGTCGTCGTCTCGTTCTGTCGGGGTGAGCACAGACGCGTTCGGTGGGTGTTCTCCGCCGCGTCACGGACCGCGGATCTCTGCAGGAAGGTAAAGCCCTGACTGCGGCCCGTCAACCATGCCCGGGCAGAAACTTAACCCCTCATCCGTCGCAAATTACCCCATTGCCATCTGGTAACTTCTGTGAAACTTTCACAAGCACGAGCAGTGCGGCGTGATCTTCGTGGAGGCGAAACTCCAGGCGGGGAGGCGTTCCGACGGCAACGCCCGAGCCGGCGAGGGGTGCGCCTCGTTGACGCCGGACCGGACCGTCGGATGTACTCCGCCACAGCGCGCCCAACGGAGTGGGCCACACAGCTCTGCATGATTGGTTGTTAGCGCTAACAAGTTGGATGGCCCGTCTGCGATCCAGTGAAGGAGCCCAGGATGTCCCCTCTCATCCCCGGCGACGGCACACTCGTCGCGACCGGCGCCCGCGCTGTTCGGCCCTGCCGGACGGTCCGCGGAAGGCCTCCGGGCCCGACCGACGGGATGTTAACGCTAACACGCACACTGGCGGCGTCTCCTCCCCGGCCGCCCTGACCGGCGAGCCGGAGACCTGACCCGGTGAACACGTGACCGGCGGCGGCCGGTCACCACCCCCCATCCCCAAGGAGTTCCGCATGTCCTTGAGCCGTCGTCAGCTCTTGCAGGCCGCGGGCGCGACCGCCGCGCTCTCGGTCGCCGGCCAGGTGGCCGGCGCGTCTCCCGCGCTGGCCGCACTCCCCTGGGCCAGATCCGACATCGGCGTCTCGGCCTACGAGTTCGATCTCGGCCAGGTCCGGCTGACCTCCGGTCGCCTGCTGGACAACCAGAACCGCACCCTCAGCTACCTGCGCTTCGTCGATGTCGACCGGCTCCTCTACGTCTTCCGGGCCAACCACCGGCTCTCTACCGGCGGCGCGGCGGCCAACGGCGGCTGGGACGCACCCAGCTTCCCGTTCCGGTCGCACATGCAGGGCCACTTCCTGACGGCGTGGGCGCAGGCCTACGCCGTGCTCGGCGACACCACCTGCCGCGACAAGGCCGCCTACATGGTGGCCGAGCTGGCCAGGTGCCAGGCGAACAACGGCGCCGCCGGATTCACCGGCGGCTACCTGTCCGGTTTCCCCGAGTCGGACATCACGGCCGTGGAGAACCGCACCCTGAGCAACGGCAACGTGCCGTACTACTGCATCCACAAGACCCTCGCCGGGCTGCTGGACGTCTGGCGGCTGATCGGCAACACCCAGGCCAGGACCGTGCTGCTGGCCCTGGCCGGATGGGTGGACACCCGCACCTCGCGGCTCAGCTCCAGCCAGATGCAGGCCATGCTCGGCACCGAGTTCGGCGGCATGAACGCCGTGCTGACGGACCTGTACCAGATGACGGGCGACGCCCGCTGGCTGGCCACGGCCCGCAGGTTCGACCACGCGGCCGTGTTCGACCCGCTGGCCGCGGGCCAGGACCGGCTCAACGGGTTGCACGCCAACACGCAGGTGCCCAAGTGGATCGGGGCGGCCCGGGAGTACAAGGCGACGGGCACGACCCGCTACCGCGACATAGCCGCCAACGCCTGGTCCATCACCGTCGGCGCGCACACGTACGTGAACGGCTCCAACAGCCAGGCCGAGCACTTCCGCGCCCCCGACGCGATCGCCGCCCACCTGACCAGGGACACCGGCGAAGCCTGCAACACCTACAACATGCTCAAGCTGACCCGGGAGCTGTGGCTGCTGTCGCCGTCGCGGGCCGACTACTTCGACTACTACGAGAACGCCCTGCTCAACCACCTGATCGGGCAGCAGAACCCGGCCGACGCCCGCGGGCACGTCACCTACTTCACCCCGCTCAACCCGGGCGGGCGGCGGGGTGTCGGCCCGGCCTGGGGCGGAGGCACCTGGAGCACCGACTACAACTCCTTCTGGTGCTGCCAGGGCACCGGGATCGAGACCAACACCAAGCTGATGGACTCGATCTACTTCCACAACGGCACCACGCTGTTCGTGAACCTGTTCGTGCCCTCCACGCTCGACTGGAGCCAGCGCGGCATCACCGTCACCCAGACCACCTCCTACCCGGTCGGCGACACCACGTCCTTACAGGTCACCGGCAACGTGGGCGGATCGTGGACGATACGCATCCGCATCCCGGCCTGGACCCAGGGCGCGACGATCAGCGTCAACGGAGCCCAGCAGGACATCGCCGCCACGCCGGGCACCTACGCCGACCTCACCCGGACGTGGGCGCCGGGCGACACCGTGACCGTGCGGCTGCCCATGCGGGTGGTCATGAAGGCCGCCAACGACAACCCCGGCGTGCAGGCCGTCACCTACGGCCCTGTCGTGCTGTCGGGCGACTACGGCAACACCGCCCTCTCGTCGGCCCCCGCCCTGGTCCCTTCCTCGATCGCCCGGACCAGCACCTCCTCGCTGACCTTCACGGCCACGGCCAACGGGGCGCAGGTGCGGCTGGCGCCGTTCTACGACGCCCACGACCACAACTACGTCGTCTACTGGAACACCGGTGGCGGCACCGGCACGGCGAGCTTCCGGCTGGTCAACGCGGCCAGCGGGCTGGCCCTCGGCATCCAGAACATGTCCACCGCCGACGGCGGCCTGGCCCTGCAGTGGACCGACAACGGCACCGCCGACCACGACTGGGTCCCGGTCACCGACGGCGGCGCCCTGCGCTTCCGCAACGTGCACAGCGGCAAGGTGCTCGGGGTCGAGAACATGTCGACCGCCGACAACGCCCGGGTGCTCCAGTGGGGCGACACCGGCACCGCCGACCACCGCTGGACGGTCACCGACGCCGGCGACGGCTCCGTCAAGATCCGCAACGTGCACAGCTCCAAGCTGCTCGGCATCCAGAACGGCTCGACGGCCAACGGCGCCCAGGTCGTCCAGGACTCCGACAACGGCAGCCCGGACAACCAGTGGCGGTTCGTGCCGAACGGCGCGCGGCGCCTCCAGAACGTCGGCACCGGGATGGTGCTCGGCGTCACCGGCATGTCCACGGCCGACGGCGCGCTCGTCGTGCAGTGGGGCGACACCGGCACGGCCGACCACCTGTGGACGGCGATCGTCGACACGGGCGGCTACCTGCGGCTGCGCAACTCCCACAGCCAGAAGGTGCTGGGCGTGGAGAACATGGGCACCGCTGCCGGGACGCGCGTCGTGCAGTGGGCCGACAACGGCACCGCCGACCACCGCTGGCGGCTGCGTTACGGGTCGGGTGCCGCCTTCCGCATCCAGTGCGCCGGCGGCGGCCGGGTCCTCGGCCTGGCCGGCGTGTCGCAGGGCGCGCAGGTCGTGCTCGCCGACGACAACGGCACGAACAACAACCTCTGGAGGTTCCTGTGAGGCGCCTGCTCGCGGTTCTGTCGTCCCTGCTTCTCGTGGGCGTGTTCCTCACGCCCCAGGCGTCGGCCGCGACGGTCGACACGAACGCCTGGTACGTCCTGGTCAACCGCAACAGCGGCAAGGCGCTGGACGTCTACAACCTGTCCACCGCCGACGGCGGCCGCATCACCCAGTGGACCCGTAACAACGGCAACCAGCAGCAGTGGCAGTTCGTCGACTCCGGCGGCGGCTACTACCGCATCAAGTCCCGCCACTCCGGCAAGGTCCTGGACGTCTACAACTTCTCCACCGCCAACGGCGCCGGCATCGTCCAGTGGGCCGACGGCAACGGCACCAACCAGCAGTGGCGGCTGGCCGACAGCTCGGACGGCCACGTGCGGTTCATCTCCCGCCACAGCAACAAGGCCCTCGAAGTGCAGGGCGCCGCCACCGCCGACGGCGCCAACATCGTCCAGTACGACGACTGGGGCGGCAACAACCAGCAGTGGCAGCTCGTCCGCGTGGACGGCGGCGGCAGCGGCTACACCAACCCGGTCGTCTGGCAGGACTTCGCCGACGGCGACATCATCCGGGTCGGCGACGCCTACTACTACTCGGCCTCGACCATGCACTACTCGCCGGGCGCGCCGATCCTTCGCTCCTACAACCTCGTGGACTGGGAGTACGCCGGCCACTCGGTTCCCAGGCTCGACTTCGGCTCGGGCGCCTACGACCTCAACGGCGGCCGGGCGTACGTGAAGGGCATCTGGGCCTCGACCCTGAACCACCGGCCCAGCAACAACACGTACTACTGGATCGGCTGCGTCGAGTTCAACCGGACCTACGTCTACACCGCCTCCGCCGTGGACGGCACGTGGACCAAGCGCTCGCAGATCAACAACTGCTACTACGACGCCGGCCTGCTGGTCGACACCGACGACACCATGTACGTCGCCTACGGCAACGGCACCATCAGCGTCGCCCAGCTCTCGGCCGACGGGCTCAGCCAGGTGCGCGCCCAGCAGGTGTTCCAGACCCCGAGCAGCGTCGGCACCCTGGAGGGCGCCCGCTTCTACAAGCGGAACGGCTACTACTACATCTGGCTGACCCGCCCCGCCAACGGCCAGTACGTGCTCCGCTCCACCTCGCCGTGGGGCCCGTACGAGATGCGCCAGGTCCTGCTGAACATGCCCGGCCCCATCTCCGGCGGCGGCGTCCCCCACCAGGGCGGGCTCGTCCAGACGCAGAACGGCGACTGGTACTACATGTCGTTCGTCGACGCCTACCCCGGCGGCCGGGTCCCGGCGCTCGCGCCGATCACCTGGAGCGGCGACTGGCCCACCGTGCAGACCGTCAACGGCGGCTGGGGGGTCACCTACCCGAAGCCGAACATCCAGACCAGCCGCACCGTGGCGTCCATGATCGGCCCCGACACCTTCACCTCGGGCAGCCTCGGCCACCGCTGGGAGTGGAACCACAACCCCGACACCAGCCGCTTCTCCACCGGCAACGGCCTGCGCCTGCAGACCGCGACCGTCACCGGCGACCTCTACAACGCCCGCAACACGCTGACCCACCGCATCCAGGGCCCGTCGTCCACGGCGACGATCGAACTCGACTATTCGCAGATGAGCGACGGCGACCGCGCCGGGCTGGCCATGCTGCGCGACCAGTCGGCCTGGATCGGCGTCAAGCGCGACAACGGCGTCAGCCGGGTCGTGATGACGAACGGCCTGACCATGAACAGCTCGTGGCAGACCACCGGCACCGGCACCGAGGCGGCGAGCGCGGCCGTCTCGGGCGGCCGGATCTGGTTGCGGGTCAGCGCCGACATCCGGCCGGGGTCCGGCAGGCAGGCCCGCTTCTCCTACAGCACCGACGGCAGCACGTTCGTGAGTCTCGGCCCGGCCTTCACGTTGAACAACGCCTGGCAGTTCTTCATGGGCTACCGCTTCGGGATCTTCAACTACGCCACCCAGTCCCTCGGCGGCGCGGTCACCGTACGCCGCTTCGACCTCACCACCCCCTGACAGAAAGGAACAGACGTGACATTCAACCCCCTGTCCGTCCTCGCGACGGTGGCCACCTTACTGGCGAGCCTGTTCATCGCCCTGCAGACCCAGCCCGCCAACGCGGCCACCGTCGACACCAACGCCTGGTACGTCCTGGTCAACCGCAACAGCGGCAAGGCCCTGGACGTCTACAACCTCGCCACCAGCGACGGCGCCCGCATCACCCAGTGGGCCAGGAACAACCAGAACCAGCAGCAGTGGCAGTTCGTCGACTCCGGCGGCGGCTACTACCGCATCAAGTCGCGCCACTCCGGCAAGGTGCTCGACGTGCACAACTTCTCCACCGCCAACGGCGGCGCGATCGTGCAGTGGAGCGACACCAACGGCACCAACCAGCAGTGGCGGCTGGCCGACAGCTCGGACGGCCACGTGCGGTTCATCTCCCGGCACAGCAACAAGGCCCTGGAGGTCCAGGGCGCCTCCACCGCCGACGGCGCCAACATCGTCCAGTACGACGACTGGGGCGGCAACAACCAGCAGTGGCAGCTCGTCCGCGTGGACGGCGGCGGCAACCCCGGCGAGTGCGATCTTCCCTCCACCTACCGCTGGACCTCGACAGGCCCCCTCGCCACCCCCAAGGCGGGCTGGGTCTCCCTCAAGGACTTCACCGTCGCCCCCTACAACGGCCGGCACCTCGTCTACGCCACCACGCACGACACGGGCACGAGGTGGGGCTCGATGAACTTCAGCCTCTTCACCAACTGGTCCGAAATGGCCACGGCCAGCCAGAACACGATGTCGAACTCCACTGTCGCGCCCACGCTGTTCTACTTCGCACCCAAGAACATCTGGGTACTCGCCTACCAGTGGGGCGGCACCGCCTTCTCCTACCGCACCTCCAGCGACCCCACCAACCCCAACGGCTGGTCCGCGCAGCAGGTGCTCTTCTCCGGCAGCATCTCCGGCTCCGGCACAGGCCCCATCGACCAGACCCTCATCGGTGACGGCACCAACATGTACCTGTTCTTCGCCGGCGACAACGGGAAGATCTACCGGGCCAGCATGCCCATCGGCAACTTCCCCGGCAGCTTCGGCAGCAACTCCACGGTGATCATGAGCGACACCACGAACAACCTGTTCGAAGCCGTCCAGGTCTACAAGCTTCAGGGCCAGAACAAGTACCTCATGATCGTCGAAGCGATCGGCTCCCAGGGCCGCTACTTCCGCTCGTTCACCGCCACCAGCCTCAACGGCTCGTGGACTCCCCAGGCCGCCACCGAGGGCAACCCCTTCGCCGGCAAGGCCAACAGCGGCGCCACCTGGACCAACGACATCAGCCACGGTGAACTGATCCGCACCAGCGCCGACCAGAGCATGACCGTCGACCCCTGCAACCTGCAGCTCCTCTACCAGGGACGCAGCCCCAACTCCGGCGGTGACTACGGCCTCCTGCCCTACCGGCCGGGCCTGCTGACACTGCAGCGCTGATGGTCAGGGGCGGCCCGGACCACCGGGCCGCCCTCCCGTCAGAGGAGAGGAGTCAACGGCAGGAGCGGGCGGCGTACGGCGCGACCAGCGACGCCCGCACCGGCTTGCCGTGCACGAGCGCGGTCACGGTCACCGTCACCTCGCCGGCCGGCACGCTCGCCGCCCGGGCCGGGAACGACCGGGACTTCTGCTCGCCGGCCGGGATCGTCCCGAGCGGCTTCGTCCCGTGGGGCGAGCTCGCCCACGCCGACACGTGGGTCCGCTCGTTGTTGGTCACGCGAACCGTCAAGGTCACCTTGCCGCCCGTGCAGCGGGCCTCCGCCTGGGCGGACACCTCGATCGACGGCGCGGCGGCCTTGAGCGTGGCGAGCCGGGCGAGCTGCCGGCTGAGCGCGCGTTCCGGCGCGTCGATCTGGTTCTGGGTGCCGAAGGCGCCGGCCCGCGCGGCCTTCGCGGCGGCGAGCGCGGCGCGCATCGCCGCCCAGGCGTCCTTCGGGTAGTCGCGCTTGTCGAGAGTGCCGGCATGGGCGATGGCCGCGTCGAGGCCGGTCGTGTCGAGCGGGCGGCCCTGCGCGGTCAGCGTGTCGCTGATCAGGTAGTGGTCGAAGTCGACGTGCCCGCCCCGCTCCTGGGTGGCGTAGCTGAACAGGCCGACGCGGTGGCCCATGAAGTGCGCGAGGCTGCCGTCGAGGCTCTGCGGGCCGACGCGTCCGCCGAGCCGGGTCCAGTGGAGACCGTCGAGGCTGTAGGAGAACGCGGTCCACAACTGTCCGGGCGGTGAGGCGAAGTCGAGGTCCGCCTTCACGTGCACCTCCGTCACGTCTTCCAGAGCCACGGTCGTGCCCGGCAGGAAGCTCTCGAGGGCGGCCTGGTCGAGGTCGGCCGCGAACGGCTGCACGCGGTTGACGACGCCGAGCGTGCTGACGCCGCCCGCGCGCCTGACCGCGATGTAGGAGAAGCCGCGGTTGTAGGCGGCCAGGCCCGCGACATCGCCATCCTTCATACCGGAGATGTCCATCTTCGTCTCGACGGACTGCCGCGGCCCGAACGTACGCTGCGACAGCGTGTTGCGGGCCTCCTCGAACCAGGCCAGCTCGGGCCGGTCGGCGAGCTTGGTGTGGCGGTACGCGCCGGTGACCACCTTGCCGTTGGTCAGCCGCAGCCATCCGTCCCGGGCGGTGAGCGACCAGTAGCGGTTGTCGGGGGCGTGGTTCCACTGCCACACCGGGTCGAGCCGGGAGCCGTTGGCAGCGAGCTCCTCCTGCGCCGGGTACTCCGCCGTCACCGGCTGCCCGACGATCGACACGTCGTCGATCAGGTACTCCACGGTGGATGACGGCGGCTGCGGGCTGCCCCACGGCGTCTCCACCGCGAACCTGAACGCCTCCGGGTTCGCCGTCTCCGGCACGGTGTACTGGCCGGCCACCGTCGTCCACTGGCCGGACGGGACCTCCTTCGAGGCCATCACCTGGACGCCCGCGCCCCAGTCGGCGACGAGGTTGAACCGCACGCCGGCCGGGCCGGAGGTGTACTTGATCTTCGCTGACACGGTGTAGGTCACGCCGCGCTGCATCTTCCCGGCCAGGAGCTGGTTCGGGCTGGAGCCGTTGAGCGTGCGTCCGCTCACCTTCAGCGCCGAACTGCCCGCGGCGGGATCGGTGGTGTCCCGGCCGAGGGTGGCGCCGTACTGCGCGCCCCACGGTGCGACCGTCTCGGCTTCGAAGCCCGGGTTGTCCAGGAGTTCGACGCCGATGAGTGTCTCGTCCACGTCGGGCGGCTCGGGGATCGTCCACTTCTCGTCCATGTACGCCTTGTGCGGGGCGTCGTTGGCGAAGTCGTCCGAGGCGACGATGCTCTTCTGGCGTTCGAGCGTCTCCTCCGCCTGGCCGAGCTTGATCGGCTTGCCGAACAGGCCGTCCACCGGCACGGCCCCGTTGTCGCCGAAGGTCGGCCAGCCGTCCTGCCAGGTGGCGGGGATGAGCGCCGGGATGCGGCCGATCGGGAACGTGTCGCGGAAGAACATGCCGTACCAGTCCGTCCGGCCGCCCCCACGCGCGATGGGTACGAGGCTGCCCTGAGCGAAGCCGTTGGAGTTGAGCACCCCGCGCGCCTCGTAGGTGTTCACCCCGCCCGCCGACGTGTAGCGGCCCAGCAGCTCGTTCGAGCGGAGCATGACGACCTGGCGACCTTGCCCCGGCGGCCAGGTGATGATGACCGCGTAGTAGTAACCGTCGATGTGGTAGAACTGGGCGCCCTCGAACAGGCCGCCGATGAAGGGCCTGCCGGCGTAGTCGCTCGCCCGGAAGATGTTCGGGTGGTCCTGCTCGATGGCGGTCAGGCCGGCGTCGAGGCGGACGGCGCTCGTGCCTCCGGAGCCGTAGAAGATGTACGGCGTGCCGTCGGTGTCGAAGAAGAGCGACGGGTCGTGCAGGCTCCGGCCGAGCGACGTTCGCTGCCAGGCGCCGTTCTCGATGTCGTCGGTGCGGTAGACGTAGGCGCCGCCGAGGTTGTTGGTGTTGAAGACGACGTAGAACATGCCGTCGTGGTGGCGCAGGGAGGACGCCCACTGGCCCTGGCCGTACGACGACTGGCCGTTGCGCAGCGAGAAGGCGTCGCCGATGCTCGCGCGGTCGAAGACGTAGTTGACGATCTCCCAGTTCACCAGGTCGTAGGACTTCATGATCGGCGCACCCGGGCTGAGGTGCATCGTCGTGCTGATCATGTAGTAGACGTCCCTGCCCTCGTCGTTCTCGGCGGCCGGGACTCGCTCCACGCTGATGTCCGGCACGTCGGAGCGCAGGAGCGGCACGGAGTACGTGCCGTCCCCCTGGTCGGTCGAGGTGGAGGAGGGCTTCGGCGTCCATGGCGTGGCGGCCTCCGCCACACTCCCCGTGGACACCAGAGCTGTGCTCAACAACACCGCTGCCACTCCCCCCGACCCGGCTGCGGACAGGTGGCTGAACTTGGGCATGACGACGCTCCAGAAACGAGAATGAGGCAATTGTTAGCGTTAACATCACGGGCCGCGGGCACGAGCACCCAGCTCACGGGTGCGCGGGATCAGCCCTTGAAGGCGCCGTCCATGATCCCGGCGACCATGCGCCTGCCAACGAAGACGAACAGCACGATCAGCGGCAGGGTGGCCAGGAACGAGCCGGACATGGCCAGGCCGAGGTCCACCGTGTAGCTGTTCTGCAGCGCCTTGATGGCGATCTGCGCGGTGTACATCTCGGGCGACTTCAGCACGATGAACGGCCACAGGAAGTCGTTCCAGGCGGTGACGAACCCGAGCAGCCCCAGCACGAACGCGGCCGGCCGCACCAGCGGGAACGCGATCCGCCAGAAGATCTGCCAGGTGCCGGCCCCGTCGATGCGGGCGGCCTGCAGGATCTCGTCGCTGATCGTGGTGGCCAGGTGCTGGCGCATCCAGAAGATGCCGAACGCGCTGGCCAGCCCCGGCACGATGAGCGCCTGCAGGGTGTCCACCCACCCCAGCGACGAGATGATCATGTATTGCGGGATGACGGCGAGCTGGGTCGGCACGGTCATGGTCAGCACGACGACGAGGAACAGCGCGTTGCGGCCGCGGAAGCGCAGCTTGGCGAAGGCGAACCCGGCCAGCGAGCACAACACGGCGTGCCCCACGCCGATCGTGCCGGCCACGACGAGGCTGTTGACGATCGAGCGGACGAACGGCACGGTCGAGAAGACCAGCCCGGCCAGGTGGAAGAAGTTCCCGCCGGGAACGACCTCCGGCGGCAGCCTGGTGGCGGTCGCCGTGTCGGTCGTGGCCACCACGAACATCCAGTACAGCGGGAACACGCAGGCCAGCGTGGCCACCGCGAGCAGCAGGTAGGTCCACCAGCGGACCCGGTCGGCCTTCTTCATCATCGCTCCGGGCGGATACGGGCGGACAGGACGTAGTTGAGCGCCGCGATGGCGATGATCAGCACGAACAGCGCCACGCCGATGGCCGCGCCGTAGCCGAACTGGAACCGGCCGAAGCCCTGCTCGTACAGGAAGAGCGTGAGCGTCTGGCACTGCCGCACCGGCCCGCAGGTCAGCGGCGCGGAACGGGAGACGAGCAGCGGTTCGGTGAAGATCTGCAGGCCGCCGATCGTGGAGGTGACCACGGTGAACACGATGACCGGGCGCAGCGACGGGATGGAGATGTGCCGGAACTGCTTCCACGCGCCGGCGCCGTCCACCGCGGCGGCCTCGTAGATCGTGCGGGGCACGGCCTGCAGCGAGGCCAGATAGAGCAGGGTGGTGTAGCCGAACCAGCGCCAGGTCACCATCACGGCGATCATCACGTGACTCCCCCACCCCGACTGCAGGAAGTCGATCGGCCCCACGCCGGCGAGTCCGAGCAGCCAGTTGAGCAGGCCGTAGTCACGGTCGAACATCTGGGCGAAGACGATCGTGGTGGCCGCCACCGACGTGATGTACGGCACCAGCATCGACATGCGGAAGAACACCGCCAGCCGGAGCCGGGCGTGGTTGAGCAGGTGCGCCAGCACCAGCGCGATCAGCAGTTGCGGCACGGTGGACAGCAGCCAGATGCTGATCGTGTTCCAGGCCGCGTTCCAGAAGCGGGTGTCGCCGAGCAGCCGGGTGAAGTTGTCGAAGCCGATGAAGACGTGCTCGCCGATCGGGTTCCAGTCGAACAGCGCGACGTAGAAGGTGAACAGCAGCGGGACGAGCCCGAAGACCGCGAAGAGGAGGAAGAACGGGGCGATGTAGGCGTACGGGGCCACCCGCTCGGCCAGGCTCTGCCGCACCCGCGCCTCGGCCTCGGGCATGACCCGCGACGGGCTGAGCGTCGTGGTCACGTCACTTGCCGATCGCGGTCTTGATGTTGGCCAGCGCCGCGTCCCACGCCTTGGCGGGATCGCCCTTGCCCTGCTCGACGTTCGTGATGGCGTTCAGGAACTCCTGGCCGATGGCGGAGCTGTCCGGCCCGATGAGGAACGGCTTGAGCCCGAGCAGCGAGTCGGTGTAGATCTTCCCGGTGGGCGCGTCGGAGAAGAAGGGGTCCTTCAGGCCGGTGAGCTTGGGATCCTGGTAGACCGACGGCGTGGTGGGCAGCGCGCCGGAGTCGGCGAAGTGGTCGAGCTGGCCTTGCGGCGACTGCGTCTTGGAGATGTAGTCCCAGGCCGCCTTCGGGTTGGCCGCGCCCTTGGGGATTGCCAGGTAGCTGCCGCCCCAGTTGCCGGAGCCGCCCGGGATCGTGGCGATGTCCCACTTGCCCTTGGTGCCGGGGGCGTTGTCACGGATGGAGCCGAGCATCCACGACGGCGCGGAGACCACGGCGAAGTCGCCCTTGCCCATCCCCACGCTCCAGCCCTCCTCGAAGGAGTCCTGCTTGGCGGTGATCCCGGCCTGCACGGTCTTGATCGCCAGGTCGAAGGCCGTCCTGACCTGCGGGCTGGTGGCGTAGACGACGTTGCCCGAAGGGTCGTAGTACTTCTGCGGGCCCTGGTTGACGGCCTGGTAGAACACGCTGGTGGCGGCGTTGTCGACGAACGCCTTGCCGGTGGCGGCGGTGTACTTCTTGCCGGTCTCGATGAAGGCGTCCCAGGTCGGCCAGAGCTTGCTCACCTCCTCGCGGTCGGTGGGCAGCCCGGCCTCCTTGAACAGGTCGGTCCGGTAGGCCACGGCCATGCCTCCCACGTCGGTGGGGATGCCGATGATCTCGCCGCTCTTGGCCGTGGACTGGCTGATCACCCAGTCGAGGTAGTCGCCCTTGATCTTGTCGGCGCCGTACTGCCGCAGGTCCTGGAAGTTCTGCGGCTGCTGGACGAACTTCGGCAGGTCGTCGCCCTGGATGAGCACCAGATCGGGCACCTTGCCCCCGGCCAGCGCCGTGGTCAGCGCCTGTGCGGTCTCCACCGAGGTGCCCACTTCGGTGAGCTTCACCTCAACGCCCGGGTTGGCCTTCTGGTAGTCCTCGACGGACTTCTTCTGGTTGATGCCGGTGAACGACCAGAACTCGAACGACTTGCCGTCGCCTGACGGCTGCGCCGATCCACCGCCTCCGCAGGCGGCGGCGGTGGTGAGGACGAGCGCTGCAGCGAGCACGATCGGTGCGGTTGTACGGAGCTTCACAGGTGATCTCTTCCTGAGCCGTGCGGCCCATGGACGGGGGGTCATGCTGCGCTCCTTCGGAAATACGCGCAGCTCAGAAACTTTCGGAAACAGTCACGATCGTTAATGCGGGACCATACGTGCGGGCTCCGAAATTCGTCAAGAACTTGCTCGCAAGAACACCGAAACGTGAGCGAGGTGGCGCCGAAACTGCTCGTTAGAATTCCGCCATGAGCACGGCCGATGGCTCGCCCGACGACGGCGCCACCAAGTCCCAGCCGTTGACCATCGCGCAGCTCGCGGAGCTGGCCCGAGTCTCCACCGCCACGGTGTCGAAGGTCGTCAACGGCCGCGCCGAGGTCGGGCCCGAGACCCGCGCCCTCATCGAGCGGCTCATCCGCGAGCACGGCTACCGGCCGCAACGGCGCCGCGCGACCTCCGCATCCCTGGTCGAGCTGGTCTTCCACGCGCTGGAAGGCGAATATCCCACCGAGATCGCCAAGGGGGTCGAGCAGGTGACGCGCGAGCACCGGCTGGCCGTGGTGCTGTCGCAGCTGCAGCACCGCGACACCCCGGGCAAGGGTTGGATCGAGGGCGTGCTGAGCCGCCGTCCCATCGGTGTGATCTCGGTGTTCTCCAGCTTGACCGAGGCGCAGCGCGAGCAGCTCGCGACCCGCGGCATCCCCCTCGTCCTGCTCGATCCGAGGGGTGATCCCGCCCCCGCGGTTCCCTCGGTGGGCGCGAGCAACTGGAACGGCGGGCTGATGGCGACGCGCCACCTGCTCGGCCTCGGGCACCGGCGCATCGCCGCCATCGCCGGGCCCGACTACGCCCTGGCCAGCCGGGCCCGGCTGGACGGATTCCGCACCGCCCTCGACATGGCCGGCGTCCGCGTCGACCCGGAGCTGATCGGCCGGGGCGATTTCCTCGTCGAGGGCGGCCTGGCCGAGGCCGAGCGGCTGCTGCGGCTGCCCTGCCCGCCGACGGCCATCTTCACCTGCAACGACGGCCAGGCCTCCGGCGTCTACCGCGCCGCCTACCGGCTCGGCCTGCGCGTCCCCGACGACGTGAGCGTGGTGGGCTTCGACGACCTGCCCGCGGTCCGGTGGATGAACCCGCCCCTGACCACGGTCCGCCAGCCGCTCACCGAGATGGCCTCCGCCGCCACCGAGATGCTGCTCAAGCTGGCGCGGGGCGAGTTCCCGACCCGGCATCGCGTGGAACTCGGCACCGAACTGATCATCCGGGAGAGCACCGCGCCGACGCAAGGCTGACGAAAGTTAATCGAGTTTTGCCCGAAAACAATCCTTGACAGCCTTCGGCGCGGCGACCTAGCGTGGCGCCCACCACGGCCGCGAACCGCACTCGCGATGTTAACGCTAACAGCCGTGCGACGCCGAGGAGCCCCCCACTCATGAAGCGATCCGCCCTGCTCTCAGCACCCACAACCCTCCGCCGGAAGGGGACGCATTGGGGCCACCTGCCGAGCGCCACCTGCCGGTCATGGCTGATGTGGCCAAACTCGCCGGCGTGTCGCACCAGACCGTCTCGCGGGTGCTCAACGACCATCCGAAGGTCCGGGAGGAGACGCGCGCGCGTGTCCTGCACGCCATCGACGTCCTCGGCTACCGCCGCAACCTGACCGCGCGGGCGCTGGTCACCCGGCGCTCGCACCGGCTCGGGGTGGTCAGCTTCGACACCACGCTGTACGGCCCGGCCAGCACCGTCTACGGCATCGAACAGGCCACCAGGGCGGCCGGCTACTTCGTCAGCATCATGAGCCTGCGCACCATCGACCGGGCGGGGGTCAACGAGGCCATCGGCCACCTGGCCGAGCAGGGGGTGGACGGCGTGGTCGTGGTCGCGCCGCAACGCGCTGCGGCGCAGGCCCTCGCCGACCTGCCCGCGGGGCTGCCGGCGGTGGCGGTCGAGGGCCGGCACGGAGGCGACGTGTCCGTGGTCAGCGTGGACCAGGTCGAAGGCGCCCGGCAGGCGACCGCCTACCTGCTCGGCCTCGGTCACGAAACCGTCTGGCACGTCAGCGGACCGGACGACTGGCTGGAGGCGGAGGGACGGCGCGAGGGCTGGCGCGCCGCTCTGTCGGTCGCCGGCCGGGCGATCCCCGAGCCGCTGACGGGCGACTGGACCCCCAGATCCGGATACCGGGCCGGCAAGATCCTGGCCGGCCGTGTCGCCGAGGTCACCGCGGTGTTCGTGGCCAACGACCAGATGGCGCTCGGCCTGCTGCGGGCGTTCTCGGAGGCCGGTGTCAAGGTGCCCGAGCAGGTGAGCGTGGTGGGCTTCGACGACATCCCGGAAGCGGCGTACTTCACCCCTGCGCTGACCACGGTCCGGCAGGACTTCGGCGAGGTCGGCCGGCTCAGCATCGGCCTGCTGCTCAAGCAGATCGAGCCGGCCGAGCCGTTCGGCCACGAGCACCTGATCGTGCCTCCTCAGCTCATCGCCCGCGACAGCACCGACAGGGCGAGAACCGCTCTGCTTCATTGATCGATTTCACCAACAGGACAAGGAAGGTCGTCATGTCGAAGAGAATGTCAGCGCTCATCCTGATCGCGGCCGGAGCGTTGTTAACCGCAGGCTGCGGCAGCAGCGGCGGCGGCGGCGCCACCAGCGCAGGTACGGACGGCGGTGCCGACTCGATCACCATGGGCTTCTCCCAGGTCGGTGCGGAGAGCGGCTGGCGGACCGCGAACACCAAGTCCGTGCAGGACTCGGCGAAGAACGCGGGCATCACGCTCAAGTTCTCCGACGCCCAGCAGAA
>NZ_JBFALF010000042.1:0-90084 GCF_040656115.1 Nonomuraea sp. NPDC050202
TGACCGCCACACTCAACTACATCGACGACCCCGCCCTGTCCATGGGCGCCGCCTTCCAGCAGGCCAACCAGCAGCTCATCCAGGCAGTGTTCGGCCAGGCTCGGTAGACCATGGCCGAGGTGCTCAGTTGCCCACGCCGAGGTCGGACATGAACGCGGACGGGTACCGGTCACCGCGCGCCGCGCCCGCCGGCACGGCCTTCTCGATCTCGGCGAGGTCGTCCGCGGTGAGGTTCAGGTCCATCGCCGGCAGCGCCTCGGACAGCCGCTCGCGGGTGCGGGCACCGGCCAGCGGCACGATGTCCTCGCCCTGCGCGGCCACCCAGGCGATGGCGAGCTGGGCGACGGTGCAGCCCTTCGCCTCGGCGACCCGGCGCAGCGCGTCCACGAGGGCGAGGTTGTGTTCCACGTTCCCGCCCGAGAACCGCGGGCTGAGGCCGCGCAGGTCGCCGGGGCCCGCGGTGTGGCCGGCGGTCCAGTGGCCGGAGATGAGGCCGCGGCCGAGGACGCCGTAAGCGGTCAGGCCGATGCCGAGCTCCCGCAGCGTGGGCAGGACGTCCGCCTCCACCGCCCGGGAGAGCAGCGAGTACTCGATCTGCAGGTCGGCGATCGGGTGCACGGCGTGCGCCCGGCGGATCGTCGCCGCATCGACCTCGGAGAGCCCGATGTGCCGCACGTATCCGGCGTCGACCATCTCCTTGATCGCGCCCACCGTCTCCTCGATCGGGACCGCCCGGTCCAGACGGGCGGGACGGTAGATGTCGAGGTGGTCGGTGCCCAGCCGGGTCAGCGAGTAGGCCAGGAAGTTCTTCACCGCCTCGGGCCGGCCGTCCTGCCCGCCGGACTCGAAGCCCGGCCCCCGTAGCTGGCCGAACTTGACGCTCAGCTGGTAACTGTCCCGGTCCCGGCCGCGCAGCGCCTCGGCGAGCAGCAGCTCGTTGTGGCCCATGGCGTAGAAGTCGCCGGTGTCGATCAGCGTGACGCCGGCCTCCAGCGCGGCGTGCACGGTGGCGATGCTCTCGGCGCGGTCGGTCGCGCCGTACGCACCCGACATGCCCATCGCGCCCAGGCCCAGCGCGGAGACGGCCGGTCCGGTGCGGCCCAGGGTTCGTGTCTGCATGGCGTTCTCCCTCGATGTCGTCGCCGATGTCGCCCCTCACTCTGGGCCGCGCGCCGAGGCGGGCGGAAGCGGAGCGTTCATCATGGGAGAGCCGCTCCCTGGCTCGGCTCGCCGGCCGCGCGGCAGGATGGAGCCATGGAACGTGAGCAGCTCGCCGACTTCCTGCGCCGCCGCCGCGAAGCGATCCGGCCGGCCGAGGTGGGCCTGGCCGACAGCCCTCGCCGCCGTACCAGCGGCCTGCGCCGGGAGGAGGTGGCGATGCTCGCCGGCATGTCGGTGGACTACGTCGTACGCCTCGAGCAGGGCCGCAGCAGCCAGCCGTCCACGCAGCTGCTCGGCGCGTTGGCACGGGCGTTGCGCCTGTCCGACGACGAGCGTGGCCATCTGTTCCACCTGGCCGGTCACCAGCCCCCGCCCGCCGACGGGGTGGCTCGCCTGGCCCGCGCCGGCCTGATGCGGATGCTCGACCTGCTCGGCGACACGCCGGCCGTGGTGATGTCCGACCTGGGCGAGGTCCTGGCCCAGAACCGGCCGGCCCTGCTGCTGATGGGCGACCTCACCCACTTCTCCGGCGACCGGCGCTACATCGTGTACCGCTGGTTCACCGACCCCGCCGCCCGCGCCGCCCACCCGCCCGAGGAGCAGGATCAACAGGACCGCCAGATCGTGGCCGACCTGCGCGCGGTCGCCGGGCGCCGGGCCGGTGACCCGACGGTCGCCGGGCTCATCGACCGGTTGCAAACCGAAAGCGCCGACTTCCGCCGGCTCTGGGCGGAGCACGAGGTGGCGGTCCGGCGGGCCAGCCGCAAGACGCTGCTGAGCCCGCGGGTGGGCCGCCTGGTGATGGACTGCGAGACCCTGATCACGCCCGACCAGGGGCAGCAACTGCTGGTGTTCACGCCGGCGGACGACGAGACCCGCGAGCGGCTGGACCTGCTGCGGGTGCTCGGCCTGGAGGAGTTCCCCGCGGGGTTCACGGCCAGGGCCGAACGTCACGGCCAGGACTGAGCTTGCCGCGCGGCGGGTTCAGAGGCCGAGGTCGTCCAGTTCCTTGTGGAGCTGGGCACGGGAGGCGTCCTGCGGGCCGGCCGTGGTGGCGGCGGGGCGTGGCTGCTTGCGGTCGCGGAACAACAACCCGCCCAGCACCCCGGCCGCGAAGCCGAACGCGTGGGCCTGCCACCAGATGTCTGATGAGCGGAATCATTATCGGGATGAAACATCACGAATGAGCCCAACCCACTGGACCTCTCCGGCCGGAACCTGACAGGACGAGTCACCGCTGGAGCGCGGGAACGGGCCCTGAGCAGGGGAAGGCGCGGCGGTATTCGGTGGGGGCCACGCCGAGGTGGGCGGCGAAGTGGTGGCGGAGGTTGTTCGCGCTGCCGAGCCCGCTGCGCTCGCTGATCTGGTCGACGGGCAGGTCGGTGGTCTCCAGGAGTTGTTGCGCGCGGGCCAGACGCTGGTGGAGCAGCCACTTCATCGGGCTCGTGCCGGTCGCGGCCCGCAGGTTGCGGTGGAAGCTGCGCACGCTCATCCCGGCGCGAGCGGCCAGGTCCTCGACGGTGAGCGGCTGGTCGAGGTGCTCCAGGGCCCAGTGCAGGACGGGGGCGATGCCGTCGTCGGTCACGGCGACGGCGCGTTCCACGTACTGGGCCTGGCCGCCCGGCCGGTGGGCGGGCACGACGAGGCGGCGGGCGAGCTGGTTGGCCACCCGGGCGCCGAGGTCGCGGCGGACGATGTGCAGGCACAGGTCGAGCCCGCCGCTGAGCCCGGCGCTGGTGAGCACGTCGCCGTCGTCCACGTACAGGACCGACTCGTCCACCTGGACCTGCGGGTAGCGCTCGGCCAGCTCGCGGGTGTGCTCCCAGTGGGCGGTGGCGGGCCGGCCGTCGAGCAGGCCGGCGGCGGCGAGCGCGAACACGCCGTTGCACAGCGAGACCATCCGCGCCCCGCGGCCGGCGGCCCGGCGGAGTGCGTCGAGCAGCTCCGCGGGCAGCTCGCGGCCGCCGTTCGTGTACGACTCCGGCACGACCGGGACGATCACCGTGTCGACCTTGTCCAGCTCCTCCAGCCCGTACGGCGCGTTCAGCGTGAACCCCGGCACCGGCGCGGACACCCCGGGCCGTGGCCCGACGAGCCGCAGCTCGTACCACGGGTCGGCGAGATCGGTGTGGGCCACGCCGAAGACCGCCGTGGCGATGCCCAGCTCGTACATGTCCCACATGGAGATGGCGTCGTCGATCACGACCAGCGCCACGGACCCGGCAGTCATGCAGCCCACCCTATGGCAGTAATTTGGTGAATGTCGGCACTCCTGCCAGTGTCGGCCGGCCACGCGCGCTGCCATCGTGGTGAACCGTCACCACCGAAACGGACAGAAAGCGACAGACATGGCAGGAACACCGGTCACGGTCATCGGCATGGGGTTGATGGGCCGGGCGCTGGCCGCCGCCTTCATGAACGCCGGCCACCCCACGACCATCTGGAACCGCACCCCGGGCAAGGCGCAGGCCCTGGTCGAAGCGGGGGCGAGCGAGGCCCCGACGGTCGAGGCCGCCGTCGCCGCCGCCCCGCTCGTGATCGTCTGCGTGCGCGACTACGACGCCGTGCGCGGCTTGCTGGCCCCGGCGGAGCCGGCGCTGGCGGGCCGCGTCCTGGTCAACCTCACGTCGGGCGCGTCCGACGAGGCCCGGGCGATGGCGGAGTGGGCGGTGGAGCATGGGGCCGAATACCTGGACGGGGCGATCATGATGACGCCCCCGGGCATCGGCGCGCCCGAGACGGTCATCCTGTACGGCGGGTCGCCGTCGCTGTACGAGACGCACGAGCAGACCCTCTCCGTGCTGGGCGGCGGCACCACCCTCATCAGCTCCGACGTCGGCCTGCCCTCGCTGTACGACGTCGCGCTGCTGGGGATCATGTGGTCCACGTTCAACGGGTTCATGCACGCCGCGGCGCTGCTGGGCACGGAGAAGATCCCGGCCACGGACTTCCTGCCGATGGCCACCGGCTGGCTCCAGGGGGTGGCGACGTTCCTGACGGCGTACGCGCAGCAGATCGACGACGGCTCCTTCGCCGCCGAGGACGCCACGCTGGAGACCCAGGTGCCGCCCGTGCGGCACCTCATCCACGAGAGCCGGATCCGGGGCATCGACGCGACCATGGCCGAGTACACCGAAGCCCTCCTCACCGAGGCGATCGGCCGCGGTCACGCGCTCGACAGCTACGCCCGCGTCATCGACCACTTCCGGGCATGAACGCCGACCTCGTCGTGGAGGCGGCGGACGAGACGATCGCGGCCCTGGAGAAGGTCGCCGACCGGGACTGGACGCGCCGCGCGGCGGGGCTGGAGTGGACCTGCCGGGCCACGCTCGACCACGTCGCGCTGGGCGTCGTCGGCTACGCCGGGCTGCTCATCGCCCGGCCGGCCGACCGGTACATCACGCTCTTCGCCTCGCTCGACCCGCGGGCGCCCGTCGGCCACTGCCTGGAGGGGATCGGGATCGCGGCCCGGCTGCTGGCCTCCGCCGTACGCGAGGCCGGCGGCGACGCGCGCGCCTGGCACCCGTGGGGCCACTCCGACGGCCCCGGCTTCGCCGCCATGGGGGTCGTCGAGCTGCTGGTCCACGGCATGGACATCGGCCGCGGTCTCGGGCTCGACTGGCGCCCGCCGGAGCACCTGTGCGCCCCCGCCGTGCGGCGCCTCTTCCCCGGGGCTCCGGACGGCGAGGACGCGACCGAGACCCTGCTGTGGTGCACCGGCCGCGCCGAGCTGCCCGGTCTGGGCCGCAGGGACCGCTGGCAGTGGGACGGCGCCGTCCGGTGATCTGAACGCGTTCGCGGGTAGACGCGTGCACCAGGAAGACACAGGGAGGGCGGGATGCGCCGGTTGCTCGCGATCGTCAACTCGTCGGCGGGAAGCGCCGGCGACGAGGTCGTGTCCCGGGTCCTGGCGGAGCTGGGCGAGCACGCCGACACGGTGGCGGCCCGCATCGGCGATCCGGCCGAGCTGCCCGGGGCGCTGGCCGAACACCCCCAGCGGGACCCCGTCGTCCTGGGCGGCGACGGAACGCTGCACTGCCTCGTCGCGGCCCTGGCCGAGCGGGGCGAGCTGGGGCGGCGTACCGTCGGGCTGGTCCCGCTGGGCACCGGCAACGACCTGGCGCGCACCTTGGGCGTGCCGATGGACCCGGTCGAGGCGGCCCGGGTCGCGGCCCTGGGCGAGCCCCGCGCGCTGGACCTGCTGCGGGACGAGGACGGCGGCGTCGTGGTCAACGCCGTGCACCTGGGGGTCGGGGTCGAGGCGGCGCGGGCGGCCCAGCCGCTCAAGCCGGTGCTGCGCCGGTTCGCGTACGCGGTGGGGAGCGTGATCGCGGGAGCGCGGATGGCAGGGCTGCCGCTCAGGGTGGAGGTGGACGGCCGGGTCGTCGCCGACGGGCGGCGCAGGGTGCTGATGGTCGGGATCGGCAACGGCAGGTCCATCGGCGGCGGCACCCCCATCGCACCCGACGCCCGGCCGTCCGACGGCCTCGCCGACGTGGTCGTCTCGTTCGCGACCAGCCCGCTGCGGCGGTTGCTCTACGGGGTGCTGCTGCGGCTCGGACGGCACACGAGCAGGCAGGACGTGGTCACCGTGCGCGGTGCGCGGATCGGGATCTCCGGCCCGCCGGTGCCCGTGAACGCCGACGGCGAGCTCACCGGCCCCGTGACCGGGCGTACGTGGACGGTCGAAGCCGGCGCGTGGCGGCTCAGCGCCGTTCGTGACGGAACGCGGCCCTGAGCTCGGAGACCAGCAGGTCCGGCTGCTCCAGGCCGGGGAAGTGGCCGCCGCGGTCCAGCTCGTGCCAGGAGCGGAGGTCGTGGTAGCGGCGCTCGGCCCAGCGCCGGGCGGTCGGCCACGGCTCGGCGGGGAACAACGAGCAGAAGGTGGGCACCTTCACCGGTTGCGCGTTCTCCTCCTCCGCGCTGCGCGGCACCCACCGCATGGCCTCCCAGTACCAGCGGGCGCTGGAGGCGCCGGTCCCGGTCAGCCAGTACAGGGCGATGCCCTCCGCCTGCTGCGCCAGGCTCACCCCGCCGCCGGCCTCGGGCCGGGTGTCGGAGTAGGCGGTGAACTTCTCGCCCAGCCAGGCCGCCAGGCCGGCGGGCGAGTCGAGCAGGGAGTAGCCGAGCGTCTGCGGGCGGGTGTTCATGATCATCCCGAAGCCGTACCCGTCCATGAGGTGGAGGTCGCGCCGCTCCAGCATGCGCTGCTCCGCCGGGCCGGGGTCGAGCCGGTCCTCGGGCAGCGGGGAGGCGGGCGGCATCGTCAGGTGCAGCCCGGCGACGCGGTCGGGCACCTGGCGGGCCAGCTCGGTGCTGACGTAGGCGCCCCAGTCGCCGCCGTGCGCGCCGAACCGCTCGTAGCCGAGCGCGGCCATCAGCCCGGCCCACGCCCGCGCCGTACGGCCGGGGTTCCAGCCGCGCTCGCCCGGACGTTCGCTGAACCCGAACCCCGGCAGGGCCGGCACGACCACGTGGAAGGCGTCGCTCGCGGAGCCGCCGTGGGCGACCGGGTCGGTGAGCGGCCCGATGACGTTCTCGAACTCCAGCACGGAGCCCGGCCAGCCGTGGGTCAGCACCAGGGGGAGCGCCGCCGGCTCGGGCGAGCGTACGTGCCAGAACGCGATCCGCAGGCCGTCGAGGCTCGCGCGGTAGTGCGGGATCGTGTTCCAGCGGGCCTCCGTGGCCCGCCAGTCGTGCTGCCGCCAGGCGTCGAGCAGCGTCCCGAGCCGGTCCAGCTCGATTCCCTGCGTGGCGTCGGGCACCGTCTCCCGCTCGGGCAGCCGGACGCGGTCCAGCCGGGCCCGCAGGTCCGCCAGGTCGCGGCCGGGAACGTGGATGGGATAGGGCTCGATCTCAGTCGCTAGATTTCCGGACATGGGAGAAACCCTAGGAACGGGCCATCCCCGAATCCATGCGCGAGATTGCCGGGAAACGGTCAGGAATTGCGGTAGGCCGAGGGACGGGCGCCGGTGTGCCGCAGGAAGGCCGTCGACAGAGCGCCGGGGCTGGCGAAGCCGCAGAGCGGCGCGATCTGGGCGACGGTGAGGTCGGTCTCCCGCAGCAGGTGTCGCGCCTTCTCGATGCGCAGCCGGGTGAGGTACCGGTGCGGCGTCTCCCCCGTCGCCCGGCTGAACACGCGGACCAGGTGGTAGACGCTGAGATACACCTCGTCGGCCAGGTCCGCCAGGGTGAGCGGCTCGGCCAGCCGGTCCCGCATGAGGGCGATCGCCGCGCGGACGCGGGCGTCCTCCCGCGCAGGCGCCCGTCCGGCGGGCAGCCGGGCATGGCGGGTGAGCAGGTGCACGGCCAGGAAGGCGGCCGCGGACTCGGCGTACAGGTCGCCGGGCTCCTCGGCGGAGCCGGCGGCGCGGACGGCCTCCTCGATCAGCGGATCGCCGGCGGCCACGGACGCCGCCATGCCCGCGTAGTCCACCGCGCCACCGCCCAGCCGCTCCGCGGCCTGCTCGACGGCGCTGCGCGGGAGGTGCACCTGCACGCTGCGCAGCGGGCCGTCCGCGCGGTAGCGGCGGCGGACGGGCCGGTCGGGGACGGCCAGCTCGAGCCGCCCCGGCGCCCAGGTGTGACGCCTCCACCGGCCACCGGCCCGCGTCTCGATCACGGTCCGGCCCCCTACGGGCAGGACCAGGTGCAGGTCCGGCGCGGCCGGCAACTCCATCTCCTCGACCAGCGGGACGTGCTCGAACCGTTGCACGAGCAAGGACTGCCAGCCGAGGTTCTCCCAGCTGCAGTGCGTCCGGCGCACGTAGCGGTGCATGTCGAAACCGGCATAGGGCTGGAGGTCGAAATGAGCGGAGTCGAACACCATGCGGCCGAGGCTAACGGCACCTGCGCCGTGCCGCCTGACCGGCTGACACAATGCCCGATATGCACAAATCGGACCTCCATCATTACCTCAAAACCGCCCGCGAGTCCCTCGTGTGGAAGCTCGACGGCCTGCCCGAGTACGACGTCCGCCGCCCCCTGACCCCGACGGGCACCAACCTCCTCGGCCTGGTCAAGCACCTGGCCGGCGTCGAGCTCGGCTATTTCGGCGACACCTTCGGCCGCCCGCACGGCGAGTCGCTGCCCTGGTACGAGGACGGCGCCGACGCCAACGCGGACATGTGGGCGACGCCCGGCGAGTCCCGCGAGCAGATCATCGCCCTCTACCACCGCGCCTGGGCCCACGCGGACGCCACGATCGAGGAGCTGTCCCTGGACGCGCCAGGTCACGTCGCCTGGTGGCCGGCCGACCGCAACCCCACCTCCCTGCACCGCATCCTCGTCCACGTGCTCGCCGAGACCACCCGCCACGCCGGCCACGCCGACATCGTGCGCGAGCTGATCGACGGCGCCGTCGGCCGCCAGGAGAGCGACATCCTGCCGAGCGACGACCAGGCCTGGTGGCGCGACTACCACGAGCGGCTGGAGGACGCCGCCCGGCAGGCCGGGTGACCGCCGCGCCCCCGCCGGACGCGTGCGGCTCGCCCCCGCCGGACGCGTGCGGCCGGCCGTCGCTCCGGCGAGCGGCGCCCGCACCGCGAGCGAGGGTCCTACAGCATGTTCCTGATCGGCCCAGGCATCTCGGGGACGGCCTGCCGGCGCAGCTCGTCCACCTCCGCGCGGGTCAGCAGGCGCGCATCCAGCAGGGTCGTGAAGCAGTCGTGCCAGTCCCTGCGCGCCTCGGCGTGCCGCCCCAGGGCGTGCATGGTCTGGCCGGACCACCAGGCGGTCACGGCGTAGCCGATGCGGTATCCGGCTTCGCGCAGGAGCGTCAGCGCCACCTGGTAGGTGTCGGCCGCCTCGGCGAGCCGTCCGGCGTGCATGAAGGCACGGGCCAGGGTCGCGCGGGACGACCCCTCGCCGTACAGGGTGCCGCTCCACCTGGCGACCGCCACCCTCGCCTGCGCGATGGCCTCCTCGAACCGGCCCTCCCGGTAGAGCAGGTGCGCGCGGTTGTTGAGCACGGCGCCCACCGCGTAGGGCTCGTTGATCTCCTCGGCCAGGTCCAGCGCCCGTGACAGGTTGGCGTGGGCGAGATCGAACCGCCCCAGCATGGTGTGGATGATGCCGAGGTTGTTGAAGGATCCCATCCTGCGATGCGGCAGGCCGGCCTTGTCCCAGCACGTCACCGCTCGTTCCAGGTGGTCGATCGCCTGCTCGTAACGCCCCTGGTCGCGGTAGGCCCAGGCCAGGTAGTTCTCCGCCTGCGCCTGGCCGGCCCAGTCGCCGTGCCGCGCGGCCAGCTCGATCGCCTTCAGGTGCACGTCGGCCAGGTGCGTGACCCAGCCGCGGTAGTTGAACGGCATGTGCAGGCCCAGCGCCAGCCCGATGGCGGTGTCCGGGTCGGCGGACCCGGCGGCCTGGTGGGTCACGGCCAGCAGGTTGTCGCGCTCGGCCCCGGTCCACTCCCTGGCCTCGCGCGCGCCGGCGAGCGCGACGCCGGGCTGGTCCGCGCCGTAGTACGGCTCCTGGACCTGCGGGTGCACGAGCTGCGTGGCGGTGTTGGCCGTGGCCAGGTAGTGGTGGAGCCCGCGGCGCAGGGCGCCGGCGCGTTCCTCCTCCGACAGCTCGCGGGCGGCCTGCTCCCTGGCGTACAGGCGGATGAGGTCGTGGAAGCGGTACCGGCCGCGCCCCACGGACTCCAGGAGCCGGGCGACGCGGAGCCGTTCGAGCGCCGCCTCCGCCCGGGACTCGGGCCAGCCGGCCAGGGCGGCGGTGGCGGCCGGGGTGTGGGTGGGCGTGTCGAGCAGGCCGAGGAGCGGGAGGGTGTGCGCGGCGTCGTGGCCGCTCGGCTCCTCGCGCAGGTGCCGGTGGCTGACCGCGATGCTGGCCCGTACGGCCAGGTCGTCGTACTGCAGGGTGTCCAGGCGCCGGGTGGCGTCGGCCAGGCGGTCGGCGAGGTCGGACAGGCTCCAGTCGGGCCGGGCCCGCAGCCGGGCGCCGGCGACCCGGATGGCCAGCGGGAAGCCGTCGCACAGCGCGGCGATCTTCGCGGCGGCCTCGGGCTCGCGCTGGACGCGGTCGGGGCCGGCGATCCTGGCGAGCAGCGTGACGGCGTCGCGGTCGCCGAGCCCGGCCAGGTGCAGGTGGCGGGCATGGTCGAGGGTGGTCAGCGCGTAGCGGCTGGTGACGACGGTCCGGCAGCCCGCCCCCGCGGGGATGAGCGGGCGCACCTGGTCGGCGTCGAGCGCGTTGTCGAGGATGACGAGCAGGTCACTGGCCGCGGTGAGCGACCGGTAGCGCGCGATCGCCTCCTCCAGGCCGGCCGGTACGGCGGAGCCGTCCAGCCCCAGCGACCGCAGCAGGTGCCCCAGGGCGTCGGCCACGGGCAGGGGTTGCAGCCCGGGGGTGGCGCCGTTCAGGTTGACGTAGATGACGCCGTCGCGGAACTGGCCGGCCATGGCGTGCGCGACGTGCACGGCGAGCGCCGACTTGCCCACGCCGCCGGACCCGTCGACCACGGCCACGCCCTCGTGCCGCAACGCCTCCCGCAGCCAGTCCACCTCCTCGTGCCGGGCGGTGAACGACCGGGTTCCGGGGGGCAGCTCGGCGGGCACGATCGGGCCTGCCTGCACCGGGGTGACCAGCTCCAGCGAGGAGTCCCTGGTGAGGATGGCGTGCTGCAGCCGGCGCAGCCGCGCGCCCGGCTCGAGGCCGAGCTCCTCCACCATGGCGGCGCGCCCCTCCTGGTAGACCGCGAGCGCCTCGGACGGCCGGGCCGTCCGGTAGAGCGCCAGCATGAGCTGGGCGCGCGGCCCCTCCCGCAGGGGATGGGCCTGGACGTGCGGCGCGAGGTCGGTCACCACCGCGTGGTGGTCCCCCGCCGCCAGGCGCAGCTCGATGTGGTCCTCGAAGACGGCCAGGCGTTCCTCCTCCAGGCGCCTGGACTCGATCTGCGCCCACGGGTCGGTCAGCTCGGCCAGGGCCCGCCCCCGCCACAGGGCCAGCGCCCGCCGGAACAGCTCGTCGGCCGTGCCCGTCTCACGCCGTTCGCGCGCCATCCGGGCCTGGCCGGCCAGCAGCGTGAAGCGGTGCGCGTCCACCTGGTCGCGGGGCAGGTCGAGCAGGTAGCCGCCGGGCACGGTGGCGATGAGCCCGGGAGGGAGCGTGTCACGCAGTTTCGACACCACGATGTGCAGCTGCTTGCCGGCCGTGGCCGTCGAGGTCTGCCCCCAGACGTCGGCGACGAGCTGGCGCGTGCCGACGGGGCAGCCGGCGTCCAGCGCCAGGCGCGTCAGCACGGCGACGCGGCGGCGGCCCGCCAGCCGTACCGGCTGCCCGTCGATCTTGATCTGCCAAGGCCCGAGGAACCCGATTTCCACTGTCATCAGGGAGAAAAGCCTACGAAGGGGCGGTATATCGGCGGTATGTTCTCCGCTCGGTATGCGGCGGGTATATCGGGCGGCGTCCATGGCCGGGTTCTGTTGACAGCCCATCCAGTGGCTGGCGGAATAGGCGTCCTGTCTCTGGAGGAAACCGTGCGTCCAGCCCGTTCAGCGGCCGTCGTCATGCTCGCGGCCGCTTTCTTATCCGTCCCGCAGCCCGCGCAGGCGGCCGTGTTCAAGCACCCCGGCGTGCTGGTCAGCCGTGCCCAGCTCGACTTCGTCAGAGCCAACCTGGACAAGGAGCCGTGGCGAGCCGCCTGGCGGAAACTGCAACGCCACTCCTTCGCCTCGCTGTCCTACACGCCCACGCCCCGTCCCGTCGTGGACTGCGGCCCGGCGTCGAAGCCCGACAACGGCTGCTCCGACGAGCGCGAGGACGCCATGGCGGCCTACACGCACGCCCTGCAGTGGTACCTGACCAAGGACGCCCGCTACGCGAAGAAGGCGATCCAGATCATGGACGCCTGGTCAGCCGTGATCACCAAGCACACCGGGAGCAACGCACCGTTGCAGACCGGCTGGGCCGGCGCGAACTTCTCCCGCGCCGCCGAGCTCATCAAGCACACCTACTCCGGCTGGACCCAGGCCGGCCGGTTCGCCGGCAAGCTGCGCACCGTGTACCTGCCGACCGTGATCGCCGGCGCGCCGAACAACAACGGCAACTGGGAACTGATCATGACGGACGCCGCCATCGGCATCGCCGTGCACCTGGACGACCGGGCCTCGTTCGACCGGGCGGTCTCGACCTGGCGCGGCAGGCTGCCCGCCTACGTCTACCTGAAGACGGACGGCTCGGTGCCCAAGGCGGCGCCGAGAAGCAAGTACGACACCAAGGCCGAGATCATCGACTACTGGCACGGCCAGACCACGTTCGTGGACGGGCTGACCCAGGAGACCTGCCGCGACTTCTGGCACACCGGCTGGGGCCTGGCGGCCATCGCCCACGTCGCGGAGACGGCCGGCCACCAGGGCGTGGACCTGTACTCCAAGGCCAAGCACCGGCTGCGGTTCGCGATGGACCTCCACGCCCGCCTGCAACTGGGCGGGACGGTGCCGTCGTGGCTGTGCGGTGGGAAGGTCAAGCTCGACCTCGGCGACCACTTCGAGGTCGGCTACAACGCGCTGCACCACCGTCTCGGGTACGACGACATCCCGTCCGCCACGCAGTGGGTGGAGCAGAAGCGCCCCACCGGGGTGTCGCACTTCCTGGGCTGGGAGACCCTCACCCACGCGCAGAACCCGCACCGCGCCGGGATGGGCATGTCGGCCACGCCCGACTTCGACGCCGACGGCGTGGGCGACCTCTTCTCCACTTCCACCGGCACGCTGACCGTCTGGAACGGCCAGGGCGACAACACATTCGGCCCGCCCACCTCGCCCGGCGGCGAGTGGAGCGGCTTCTCCCGGCCCGTCGCCGGTGACTTCGACGGCGACGGCCTCAGCGACCTGCTGGCCGTCAAGAAGGACAGCAACACGCTGCACGTCTGGAACGGCAAGGGCGGCAACACCTTCGGCCCGCCCACCGAGCTCGGCCCCGGCTGGGAGCCCTACGCCGACTCGCTGGTGTCGCTGGGGGACGTCAACGAGGACGGCCGTACCGACCTCGGCGCCGTGCACGCCGAGACCGGCGTCCTCACCGTCTGGAACGGCAAGGGCGGCAACGGGTTCGGCCCGGCCGACCCGATCGGCGGCGGCTGGCTGCCCTTCTCCCGGCCGGTCGCCGGTGACTTCAACCGCGACGGCATCGGTGACCTGCTGGCGGTCAAGAAGGACACCAAGACGTTGTATGTCTGGAACGGCAGGGGGGCGAACAACTTCACCGGCGCGATCGAGCGTGGGCCCGGCTGGGAGCCGTACGCGGGCTCGCTGATGTCACCTGGGGACGTCAACGGGGACGGGAACAGCGACATGGCCGCCGTACACTCCGGAACCGGAACCCTCTACGTCTGGAACGGCAAGGGCGGCAACGCCTTCGGCCCGGCCACCGCCGTCGGCACCGGATGGAAGTCCTCGTTCTGAGCCGCGAGAAACCCCCGAGCCCCATGCGGGTTCGGGGGTTTTCTCATGCTCTGTCAGAAGTACGGTGTCCAGCCGGAGCTGATGGGAGTGCGGGGACCGAACCTGTTGCCGCCCTTGCCGTTCCAGATGTGCAGCGTGCCGTCGCTCGTGACCGCCGCGAGGTCGGTGTGACCGTCCCCGTTGACGTCTCCCGGCGACATCAGCGAGCCGGCGTAGGGTTGCCAGCCGGGGCCGAGCTCGGTGGCCGGGCCGAACCCGTTGCCGCCCTTGCCGTTCCAGACGTGCAGCGTGTTGCTGTCCTTCTTGACGGCCAGCAGGTCGCTGCGGCCGTCACCGTTGACGTCGCCCGCGATCGGACGGCTGAAGGCCGCCCACCCGCCGCCGATCGGGTCGGCCGGGCCGAACGCGTTGGCGCCCTTGCCGTTCCAGACGGTGAAGACGCCGGTCTCGGCGTGCACAGCGCCGAGGTCGGCGCGGCCGTCACCGTTGACGTCCCCCAGCGACATCAGCGAGCCGGCGTAGGGCTCCCAGCCGGGGCCGAGCTCGGTGGGCGGGCCGAAGGTGTTGCCGCCCTTGCCGTTCCAGACGTGCAGCGTGTTGCTGTCCTTCTTGACGGCCAGCAGGTCGCTGCGGCCGTCACCGTTGACGTCGCCCGCGATCGGACGGCTGAAGGCCGCCCACCCGCCGCCGACCGCCGTGGCGGGGCCGAATGTGTTGTCGCCCTGGCCGTTCCAGACGGTCAGCGTGCCGGTGGCTGCGGAGAAGAGGTCACCCACGCCGTCGGCGTTGAAGTCCGGCGTGGCCGAGCCCGTCATCGCGGCGTAGTGGGAGCGCAGCTCCGCTCCCGACAGCTCGCGGTTGTAGATCGCGAACTTGCCGATCGCCCCCTTGAAGAAGGACTTCCCGTCGCGGGTGCCGACCCGGACCGGCGCCGGCCCCGGCTTGGGCTTGATGATGACCTCGTCGGCCGTGCCGGGCCGGTAGGCCAGATGGTCCGTACCGGCCAGCACGCCGTTGCGGTAGATCCGCACCTTGCCGTACGAGCCCTCTGCCGTGTCGAACGTGACGGCGTAGTGGATCCACTCGTTGACCTTGACCGGCTGCTGGAAGTACGCCCCCGCGCCGAGGCCGCCGTCGAGGTTCCACGCGTAACCGGAGATGCGGTTGGGCCGGTTCTCGTCGTTCTCCTTCGAGTACATGCGGCCGGCCCACTCGCGATCGCCACCGCTGCCCGACTTCGTGCCCTTGCCCATGAAGTAGACGTAGCCGGTCTGCTCCTCGTCGGGGAACTGCAGGGTGTGCGGCCTGATCCAGGCCTCCACCGTGAACGCGCCCGTGGTGGAGATGTGGAACGGCTTGGCGGTGGGGATCTCGAAGTATCCCGACGAGCCGTTGAAGACCGAGGTGCCGTCCAGGTTGGGCAGCCTGATCGTGCTGGTGACGCCGCGGAAGGTGCCCTTGTGGCCGTGGCCGGTGCGGTCGGTCTCCGTACCGGCGGAGGGGTGCGAGAGCCGCCAGTAGGCGACCGGGCGGTGCGAGAGCACCAGCTCGTCGTAGGCGCTCAAGCCCGCGGAGCTCGCCGCGGCCGAGTGCGGAAGGCACACCATCGAGGCGCCCAGGCTCGCTGCGGCGAGCAGGCGCAGGCCGAGCGCCCTACCCGGGCCTGGGCCTGGGCCTGGGCCTGGGCCTGGGCCTGGGCCGATCTGAGTCTTGAATGCTTGCACCGCGGCAGACTAGGGAACGGCGGTATGCCGCTGGTATGTCGTCCCGCTCGGCAGGTGGCAGGCGGCCTGCTCGCGGGCGTGCAGGCGGACCAGGTCCGGCATCCGGTAGCGGCCGGGCCCGGCGGGCTCGAGGAGACCGGTGTCCAGGAGGAGGTGGAGCGCGGCCTCCGCCCTGCCTTCCGGCCAGCCCGTGAGAGCGGACATGCCCGCGGCCGTGTGGACGGCGGTCTCCAGCAGCCCGAGCACGAGGAACACGTGGGAGGCGTCATGGCCCGCGGGCTCTCGCAGCAGGTGCCGGAGGCTGACCGCGATGCTGTCGCGGACGGCCAGATCGGCGTGTTGGAGGGCGTCGAGGCGGCGAGCGGGGTCGGCCAACTCGCCTGCCAGGCGCGCGAGCGGGCGGTCGGGCCGGGCGGCCAGGCGGGCCGCCGAGATGCGCAGCGCGAGCGGGAGCCCGCCGCACTGCTGGACGATCCGCCGCGCCGCCTCCGGCTCGTCACGGAGCCGGCGGGGGTCCACGATGCGCCCGAACAGCGCGGTGGCGTCGGCGTGGTCGAGCCGGGCCAGCCGCAGATGGCTCGTGCTGTCGAGCGAGGCCATGATCTGGCGGCTGGTGACGACGACCGCGCACGCGGGCCCCGCCGGGATGAGCGGCCGTACCTGGGCGGCGTCGAGCGCGTTGTCGAGGACGACCAGCAGGTTGCGCGTCGAGGTCAGCGACCGGTAGCGGGCGGCGGCCTCGTCCAGCGTGGGCGGGATGGCGGCGCCGTCGAGCCCGAGCGAGCGCAGCAGCCGGCCGAGCGCCTCGTACGGCGGCAGCGGCTCCAGCCCCGCCGTGGCGGCGCGCAGGTCGACGTGGAGGACCCCGTCGGCGAAACGATCGGCGACGGCGTGCGCGACGTGGACGGCCAGCGCGGACTTGCCCACCCCGCCGGGGCCGTGCACCGCGGCGACGGCGGGCAGCCCGGGCCGGGTGTCGGTGAGCGTCCCGCGCAGCCAGGCGACCTCCCTGGCGCGCGCGGTGAACGCCCGGACGCCGGCGGGCAGCTCGGCGGGAACGACGGGCCTGGCGAGCTGGACCGGGACTGACAGGTCGAGCGCGGGATCCCTGTGCAGCACCGCCCGCTGCAACCGGCGCAGCGTCTCTCCCGGCTCGATGCCCAGCTCCTCGGCCACGACGCGGCGCGTCTCCCGGTACACCTCGAGCGCCTCCGAGGGGCGCGAGGCCCGGTACAGCGCCAGCATGAGCTGGGCGCGCGGGCGTTCCCGCAGCGGGTGGGCCTCGACGTGGGCGGTGAGCACCGGCACCACCGCGAGATGATCACCGGCCTCCAGGCGCAGGTCGACGTGGTCCTCCAGGGTGGACAGGCGCTCCTCCTCCAGGCGGGCGGACTCCGTCTGGGCCCACAGGGCCCCGACACCGGCCAGCGCGTCCCCCCGCCACAGGGCCAGCGCCCGCCGGAACAGCTCGTCCGCCGTGACCAGATCCCCCTGCGCCTTCGCGGCGCGCGCCCGGCGGGCCAGGAGCGAGAACAGGTGGGCGTCGACGCGCTCGCGGGCGAGGTTGAGCTGGTAGCCGCCGGGGACGGTGGTGATGATGTCGTCACCCTGGTACGGCGAGAGCAGGCCACGCAGCTTGGACACCACGATCTGCAGCTGCTTGCCCGCGGTCGTCGCCGCGCTCTCCCCCCAGACCTGCGCGAGCAACTGCTCCGCGGGCACCGGCTGCCCGGCGCTCAGCGCCAGCCTGGTCAGCACCCCGACCCGCCGCTCACCGGCCAGCACGGCCGGCTCGCCATCCGCCGTGACCTCCCACGGCCCCAGCATCTTGATCTCCAGTCCCATCAGAGCTCCCCCTGTCCATGCGGTGGCGGACGCGGATCTCTGCGCCGGGAGCGGGAAGGTGCGGGAACGGGGCGGCGATCTCGATGGTGCGCCGTGGTGACCCTGTCCCGTTCGTCCCTGGGTGAATGGGGATACCCGCTCCCCCATACAGCGGGTATCCGCGGCTGATCACCAGCCTAGGGACGCGCCGCGCGTCACGTTGTCCGGCGAACGCCCTACAACGAGGTCTCGTTCCGGTTGAGCTCGGCGAGCGTGATGAGCCCGTCGTCGAGGGCGCGGCTGACGAGCTCGCTCTTGGTACGGGCGGGCCGGCCCACGTCGGCGTACTTGACCCGGACGCGGGTGATGTAGGTGTCGACGGTCTTGACCCCGATGTTCAGCTTGGCCGCGACCAGCTCCTTCGAGGAGGAGACGAACCACGCCCGCAGCACCTCGGTCTCCCGCTGCGACAGCCGCGGCCGGTCGGCCGCGGTGTCGGCGATGAACGCCCCTGACAGCGACGGCGACGTGTACGGCTGGTCCTGGGCGGCCGCCCTGATGGCCGGGACCAGGTGGTCGGGCCCCTCCCTCTTGGTCAGGTAGGCGAGCGCGCCGAGGTCGACGCACTTGATGGCGACGGCGTCGTCCGTGTGCTGCGAGTACACGATCACGCGCCGGCCGCTGTCGACCAGCCTGCGCAGCTCCCCGAAGTTCGGCAGGCCGGGCACCAGCTCCAGATCGAAGATCACCACATCGGCGGCGGCGCCCGGCCCGGTCCAGACGTCGGCGAGCCGGTCCCCGGCGTCGATGAGCTCGATGGGCGGCACGGCGCCGGCGCACCAGGCGCCGACTCCCGCGGCGATGGCCGCGTGATCGTCGACGATCACCGCGGTGATCAACTCGTCGGCTGCCATCGGGCCTCCATGCGGTCCAGTCGGGGACGAAAGCCTAACGATTGACAGGCCCGTGATCGCAGTGAAATGCGATCACGTGGTACGCCCGCGTTTCAGTACAGTGGCGGAATGGCAGGTGAGCAGGTGAGCGCGCGGGTGGACAGCTGGATCTGGTCGGTGCGGCTCACCAGGACCCGCTCGATCGCGTCCGACGCCTGCCGGGGCGGGCACGTCCGGGTCAACGGGGTGCGGGTCAAGCCCGCCCACGCCCTGCGGGTCGGTGACGAGGTCAGGCTCCGGCACGAGGGCCGCGAGCGCATCGTGGTTGTCTCCCGGATCATCACCAAGCGCGTCGGCGCCGCCGTGGCCGCCGAGTGCTATGTCGACAAGAGCCCGCCGCCTCCGCCGCGCGAGGAGACGGTGCAGGTCGCCGTCCGCGCTCGCGGCGCGGGCCGTCCCACCAAGCGCGAGCGCCGCAGCCTCGACAGGCTGTTCGGCCGCTCGGCCGCGGAGGGCCGGGCACGCCCCGAGTGATCCTGGCCCGCCGCCCGGCTGCCGCGCCGCGGGCACGCCCGGAGTGATCCGCGCCCGCCGTCCGGCTGCCGCGCGGCGGGTACGCCCGGAGTGATCCGGGGCCGCCGCGCGGCTGCCGCGCGCGGCTGCGGCCGGTACTGATCCAGGGGGCGGGCGCGGTCGCGCCGGCCCTCACGGGAGTGACGTGTTTCACCGTCGCCGGCGCCTCATCGACGTCACACTCCGGCCCCCGGGCGCGTCTTGTGTGTAGGCAAGGTTAGGGGGCCCAGGATGCGTTCGTTGTCGGCCAAGCGCCGTTCTTTCCAGTTCTCCCACTGGTCGTTCATGTTCGCCGAGATCGCCGTCTGGTCGTTCGTCGTCCTGCTGGTGACCGGCGCGCTGTTGATGCTGGTCTACGACCCGAGCATGTCGCAGGTGACCTACGACGGCTCGTACGGCCCGCTGCGCGGGCTCCTCGTCAGCGAGGCCTACGACTCGACCATGCGGCTCAGCCTGGAGGTGCGCGGCGGCCTGCTCATCCGGCAGATGCACCACTGGGCGGCGCTCGTCTTCGTGGCGGCCGTCGTGCTGCAGCTGCTGCGCATGTTCCTCACCGGCGCGTTCCGCCGCCCGCGCACCGGGCAGTGGCTGATCTGGGTGACGCTGCTCGCGCTCGGCATGGCCGCCGGCGAGACCGGCAACGCCCTGCCCGACGACATGCTGTCGGGCGGCAGCCTGTGGCTGATGGTGTCGGTGGCGCAGTCCATCCCGGTGGTGGGCGCCTGGGCGACGTCGCTGCTGTTCGGCCCGCAATTCCCCGGTGACCAGGTCATCCCCGTCCTGTACGCGGGGCACCTGATCATCCCGGCCGTCATGGGCGCGCTGCTGATCGCCCGCGAGCTGCTGGTGCGGCGGCACGGCCACTCCCGGTTCGTCGCCACGCTGCCGGGCCGGCGCAGCGCCCGCCCGATGATGGCGACCGCGACGGTCGGCATGCTGATCATCCTCGGGTTCGGGTTCCAGATCGCCCCGATCTGGCTGTACGGGCCCGCCATGCCGACGCAGGTCTCGGCGGGCTCGGTTCCCGACTGGTACATGGGCTTCCTCGACGGCGCGCTCCGGATCATGCCGGGGTGGGAGCTCACGCTCGGCGACTACACGCTCAGCCTCGCGGTCCTCGTCCCCACCCTGGTGATCCCCGGGCTCTTCTTCACCGCCCTGGCCGCCTACCCGACGGCCGAGCGGCTGGTCCTGGCGTGGCGCGACCGCCGTGACGCGCTGGGCCGGCCCAAGACCGCCAGGCGCATGGCCCGCGAGAGGGCCGCCCGTGACGTGCTCGACCGGCCCCGCGACACTCCGGTGAAGACGGCCATCGCGGCCGCCGGGGTCGCGTTCTACGGCCTGCTGTGGGCGGCGGCGGCCAACGACCAGCTCGCCCACCAGTTCGACCTCAACGTCAACACGGTGACGATCTTCTTCAGGTACGCCGTGGTCATCGGCCCCGTCATCGCCTTCGCCGTCACCCGGTGGATCTGCCTCGGGCTCCAGCAGGCGGACCGCCACGTGGCCGAGCACGGCGTGGAGACGGGGATCATCACGCGGTCGGCGGACGGCGGCTTCCACGAGCGGCTGGAGCCCCGGGAGCCGGCGATCACCGGACGCCGGTGACGCGGAGCCTGCCGCGATGAGGGGCTGCACCGCCGTGGCCGGGCGGTGCAGCCCCTCCGCCAGGACGCTCCGACAGGGCGTTCCGACAGGGCGCCCCTTCGGAGTGCTCCGTCAGGGCGCTTCGTCAGGCGCCGCGAGCAGCAGCCCGGCGGCCGCCACGACCACCCCGATCAACGCGTAGAGGAAGGCCGTGCGGAAGCCGCCGACGCCCGCGGTGCCGGCGGCCACTCCCACCAGGACCGCGAGCCCGAGCGCACCACCGAGCTGATCCACCGAGCGCTGCACGCCCGCCGCGGCACCGGCGTCGCTGTCGGTGACGCCGTGCAGCGCGGCGTTCTGCAGGGCGATCAGGCCGAGGCCCATCCCGGCCGCGATGCCGGCCATGCCCGGCAGCACGTCCACGGCGTACGTGCCCTGGTCGGGCAGGCGCGCCAGCCAGCCGAGACCCGCCGCCGTGCACGCCAGCCCCACCAGCGCGGTGCGCTTCACGCCGAGGGCGCCGATGAGCCGGGACACCTGGGAGACGGCCAGGAGCAGCGCCGCGCAGAACGGCAGGAAGGCCAGCCCGGCCTGCATCGGGCCGAACCCGATCACGTCCTGCAGGTAGAGCGTGAGCAGGAAGAACGCGGTGGACAGCGCCGCGCTCAGCAGCACGGTCACGGCGTTGGCCACGGCCCGGATGCGGTGGCGGAAGAAGGACAGCGGGACGAGCGGGTTCCCGGCCCGCGCCTCGACGGCCACGAAGGCGGCCAGCAGCAGCACGCCCGCCACCACGGCCGCCGGCGCCGCCTCCAGCACGCCGTACACGAGGCTGAGCGGGCCGGCCGTCAGCAGCGCGGCGCCCGGCAGGTCCAGCCGCCCGGCACGGGCGCCCGGCCGGTCGGCCGGCACCAGCTTCGGGGTGATCAGCAGCACCGCGGCGGCGAGCGGCACGTTGATGCCGAAGATCCAGCGCCAGTGCAGCAGCTCGGTGATGACTCCTGACAGCAGCACGCCGGCCACGAGCCCCCCGGAGGAGATGGCGCCCCAGATCCCGAGCGCCCTGGCCCGTTCAGCGGGCCCGGGGAAGAGCAGCGCGATGAGTGACATCGCCGCGGGCGAGGCCAGCGCCTCACCGGCCCCCTGGGCGAAGCGGGCGGCGATCAGCGCCGGCAGGCCGGGAGCCAGCCCGGCGGCCAGCGAGGCCAGCCCGAACAGACCGGCGCCGAGCAGGAACATCCTGCGCCGGCCGAGCAGGTCGGTGATCCTGCCGCCGAGCAGCAGCAGCCCACCGCCGACCAGGGTGTACCCGGTGACGACCCAGGTCAGGGAGGCGGCCGGGGCGGCGAACTGCGCGCCGATGGACGGCAGCGCCACGTTGACGACGGTGACGTCGATGGCGATGAGGAACTGCAGGAGCGAGAGGAGAGCGAGGGCCGCCATCCGGCGGCCGGCGGGCACGCCGGCGCGTGCCTCGGAAGGGGTGTTCACGACGTGGGTTCTCCAGGTAGCGGGACTTCGCGACCGCTGGGTCGCAAGGACGCTTCCGTGCCGGTACGGCGAGACGGCCGCAGCGGCCCCGGCCGGTGCGGCTACGCCGTGAAACGGCACACCTGGAACTACTCGGTGACAGCGATACCCACGTCGTGGATCCTAGCAAGGGGTCAGCGGGCCGGGGTCCGGGGACGGTTCCACCAGAGGGAGAGCGACAGGGCCGCGGTGATGAGGACGGCGCCGCCGGCGGCGAAGGCGGCGGCGGTGTCGACCTGCCGGCGGATGACGGTGAAGCTGCCGGGCAGGGAGTCGAGCGCGCTCTGGAGCTGGTCGGCGTTCTCGGCGCGGTGGTAGGAACCGCCGGTGGTCTGGGCGATCCGCTTGAGCGCGGGCTCGTCGATCAGGCGGACGTTGCGGCCGCCCCTGTCGAATCCGCCGCGCCCGCCGCCCCAGCCGCCCCAGCCGCCGTCGAACTGGGAGTTGTCGCAGACCATCGGGGCCGGGTTCGTGGTGCCGAAGCCGATGGTGAAGACGCGCAGGCGGCGCACGGCCGCCTCCTGGGCGGCGGTCTGCGGGTCCACGCCCTGGGTGTTGGCGCCGTCGGTGAGCACGACGATGGCGGCGCCGGCGTAGCCTTCGCCGGCCTCGCCGGTGGGGGTCGCCCCGGTGGGCGGAATCGACGGGTCGACGTCCGAGATCGCGTCGATCGAGGTGAGCATGGCCTGCCCGATCGCGGTGCCGCGGTAGGTGGTGAGGTTGTCCAGCGCCTTGATCAGCGCGTCGGTGTCGTCGGTGGGCGGGACGAGCAGGCCTGCGGTGCCCGCGAAAGTGACCAGGCCGATGCGCGGCCCGCCCCGCTGCGACTCGATGAACTCCGCGGCGGCCTTCTTGGCGGCGGTGAGGCGGTTGGGGTCGACGTCCGTGGAGCACATGGAGCCTGAGGTGTCGAGCGCGAGCAGGATCGTCGCCGACGTCTGCGGCACCGGCACCGACGCCTGCGGCCGCGCGGCCCCGACCGCGAGCAGCGCGAGCCCTGCGACGAACAGGGCCGGGGGGATCACGCGGATCCAGCGGGTCCGGCCGGGCAGGGCGGCGCGTACGAGCGCGATCGAGGTGACCCGCACGGCGGCCCGCCGGCGGCGGCGCCGCGCCCACCAGCGGATGGCGAAGATCAGCGGGATGATCAGGACGGACAGCAGCGCCCACGGCCATGAGAACGTCATTCAGATCACCCGTCCCGATCGCAGCACGGTGAGCGCCGCTCCCGCGGTGAGCAGCGCCAGGGCGAGCCCGATCAGCCCGCCGGCGAGGGGCAGCGGCTCGTCGGAGACGGTGAGCCGCAGATCGATCGTGTCGGCGATCCCGTCGAGCCGCGCGGCGTCGGAGGCGGGGTGGTAGCCGCCGCCGGTGGTCTCGGCGATCATGGTGAGGGCGTCCTCCTCCAGCGAGGTCTGCAGGTGGTACCCGTCGACCTGCACCGTCGCCCCGGCCGTCGTGCCCACCCCCACGGTGTGGATGTGCACGCCTGCCTTCTGGGCCACTTCGGCCGCCCGTTCGACGTCCGTGTCCTGGCTCGGGTCCCGGTTCTGGCCGTCGGAGAACATCACGATCGTCGCCGACGGCCAGTAGCCGATGTCGGGCGCGTTGCCGTCACGGCCGATGGCCACCTGCTTGCCGGTGATCGCCGACAGGGAGCCCAGGATGGCCGTGCCCAGCGAGGTGCCGCCGGTGAGCTTCAGCCGTTCGATGGCCTTGAGCGCGATGGAGTGGTCGGCGTCCGGCCGTGCGGTGGTGAGCGCGCCCTGTTCGAACGCCACCACCCCGATGTCGACGCTGGCGGGCTGGGCCGCCACGAACGCGCGGGCCGCCCGCTGCGCCGCCGCCAGCCGGTTGGGCGCGATGTCGTCGGCGCCCATGCTGTTGGAGACGTCGACGGCCAGGATGACGGTGCCCGCCGCCCGCGGGACCGGCAGCATCGCCGTCGGCCCTGAGGTGGCGATCGCGAGCACCCCGACGCCGGCGATCGTCAGGCCGGCGCCGAGGTGGGTCCGCCGGCCGCCCGGTACGGCGACACCGGCCGCGGCGAGCGCAGCCGCGCGGCGGCGGGCCGAGACGACGGCCGCCCAGGCGAGCGCCACCGTGACGAGCAGCCCGACGGCCAGCAGCAGCGGGGAGGACAGGGTCATGGGGCCTCCCCCGCCGAGCCCGCGCTCCCGGTCGTGGAGTCTGCCCCGCCCAGCCCGTGCTCCCTCCCGGTCATGGCGACCGGTCCCGGGTCCTGGCGACGACCTCGACGAGCGCCTCTGCCAGGTCGCGGTCGGTGCCGACGCGGTGGACGGGCACCCCGGCGCGGCGCATGCCCGCCGCGAGCCGGGCGTCGCGGGCGTCCACGGCCTCGCGGAAGCGCACCCGGAGCAGCGGGTCGGCGGAGTCGACGACGAGCTGCTCGCCGGTCTCGGCGTCCTCCACCACGATCAGCCCCGCCTCCGGCAGGACGTCGTCGGCGGTGTCCACGATCCGCAGGGCGACCACCTCGTGCCGCCTGGCCAGGCGCTGGAGCGAGCGTTCCCAGTCGCCGTCGCCGATGAAGTCCGACAGCACGACGATGAGCGCGCGGCGGCGGGCCAGCCGTCCGGCCGCGTCGAGCATCTCCGCCAGGTCGGTGGTGGCGCCGCCGTGCGACTCGGCGGTGCGTTCCAGCTCGGCGCCGATCCGCAGCGTGTGCCGCCGGGTGGTGCCGGGCGGCACGACGCGCACCATCCCGGTGTCGAACAGCAGCGCGCCGACGCGGTTCCCGCCCCGCCCGAACAGCCGGGCCAGGACGAGGGCGAGCTCGGCGAGCACGTCGTGCTTGCCGCGCCCCGGCCGCCCGGCCGTCATCGACGCCGACCGGTCGAGCACGAGCCACACCGTCAGCTCGCGGTCCTCGGTGAACACCCGCAGGTGCGGCTCGTCCAGCCGGGCGGTGACGTTCCAGTCGATGTGCCGGGCGTCGTCGCCCTCGCTGTAGGCGCGCAATCCGGTGAAGTCGATCCCGGCGCCGCGGTGGGTGGTGCGGTGGCCGCCCTGGAGCCGGCCGTCGAGCCTGCGCACGACCTTCCACTCCAGGCGGAGCAGGAGTTTCTCGGGAGCGGTGGCCATGACGGCTCAGCGGTTCTGCAGGACGACGTCGGGCGCCCTGACGGCCCCGAGCACCCTGGTGATGACGGTGTCGGCGTCGACGTCGTCCGCGAGGGCCTCGTACGACAGCACGAGGCGGTGGCGCAGCACGTCGAGCGCGAGCTCGGACAGGTCGTGCGGCAGGACGTAGTCGCGTCCGCGCAGGAACGCCAGGGCCCTGGCGCCCGTGACGAGCGCGATGGAGGCCCGCGGGCTGGCCCCGTACGTGACGTACCGCTCCAGCTCGCCGAGCCCGGCCGTCGCCGGGGAGCGCGTCGCGGAGACCAGCCGCACCGCGTAGTCCACGATCGCCGGATCGACGTACACCTCCCGCGCCCGCACCCGCATCGCCATCAGCTCCTCGGCCGTCATCATCGGCTGCGGCTGCTCCGGCGGGCGCAGCGCCCGGTCGACGATCGCCTGCTCCTCGGCCTGCGTCGGGTAGTCGACGACCACCTTCATCATGAAACGGTCGACCTGCGCCTCGGGCAGCGGATAGGTGCCCTCCGACTCGATCGGGTTCTCCGTCGCCATGACCAGGAACGGCTCGGGCACCCGGAACGTCTCGCGCCCGATCGTCACCTGGTGCTCCTGCATCACCTCCAGCAGGGCGCTCTGCACCTTGGCGGGGGCGCGGTTGATCTCGTCGGCCAGCAGCAGGTTCGCGAACACCGGGCCGAGCTCGGTCCTGAACTCCCCGGAGTGCTGGTGGTAGACCCGCGTGCCGACGAGGTCGGCGGGCACCAGGTCGGGTGTGAACTGGACGCGCTGGAAGCTCCCGGCGATCGCGGCGGCCAGCGACCGCACCGCGAGCGTCTTGGCCAGGCCCGGCACGCCCTCGACGAGCAGGTGCCCGTCGGCGACCAGCGCGACCGCCATGCGTTCCAGCAGCACGTCCTGGCCGACGATCGTGCGCTTGACCTCGAACAGCACCTGTTCGAGCGGATGAGATTCTGTCGAGGTCATGCGATCCCTTCGGTCATATCCGGGGCCCGTCGGGGCCGTCGCCTTCGTCCCCGCCCAGGGCCGCGCCGATCGGCACCGCGAACGCGATGCCGGCGAACGCCTCGTCGCCGCCCGGGTCGGCGATCGAGACGACGATCCCGACGACCAGGCCGCGGGCGTCCAGGAGGGGGCCGCCGGAGCTGCCCGGGTTCACGGAGGCGTCGAACTGGATGAGCCCGCTCAGGTCGCCCTGCTCCGCGGACCGGTCCAGCCCCGACACCACGCCGGTGGAGACGCTGTACGTCAGTCCCAGCGGGTTGCCGATCGCCACGACGGGCGCGCCCACGGCCACGCCGCCGCCGAGCGTCGCCGGGACGACGATCTCCGGCAGCTTCGCGGGCGTGAGCGTCGCGACGTCCCGCTTGGGGTTCGACGACGCGACCACGGCCTTCGCCTTCGTGCCGTCGGCGAACGTCAGGTTGACGTCCTTCGCGCCCTTGACGACGTGGTGGGCGGTCAGGATCGTGCCGTCGTCGGCCGCGATCACCCCGGTGCCGAGCGACTTCCCGGCCTGGATGACCACCACCGACGGCCCGACCCTCTTGTAGACGTCGGGCACCGTGAGCGTCGCACTGGGCGTCGGCGTGGGGCTCGGCCTGGGCGCGGCCTCCTGGCCGCTCCCGTCTGCGCTGCCCAGCCAATACGCCAGCGCCGCGACGACGACGAGCGCACCGGCCCCGGCCACCGACCGCCGCGCCCTCCCGGCCACGGCCTTGCGAGCCTCGGCCGCACCAGCCGCCTGCGGCACGTGCTCCATCGCTCCATCGTCATAAAAGTCAGCTCAAAGTGCCACAAACTTCACCTGAGAACTCCATGAGAACCGGTCCCGCGTCAGCCGGCCTGGAGCTCGGCCGGCAGGTCCCGGCAGTACGTGAACTCGGCCGCCGGTTCGGCGACCGGGCGTGCGGAAACCGGGCTAGCATCGTCCGCCATGACCGACTCTTCCTCCTATCTGACTGCCACCGCTCAGGCCTACGACGCCATCGCCGTCGTCTACGCCGACTTCGCCCAGGGCGAGCCGAAGTTGCCGCTGGACCGTGCGATGCTGGCCGCGTTCGCCGGCTCCGTACGGGACGCGGGCGGCGGGACCGTGGCGGAGCTGGGGTGCGGGCCGGGGCAGATGACGGCGCATCTGCGGGATCTGGGGTTGACCGCCTTCGGGGTCGACCTGTCGCCGGTGATGATCGACCTCGCCCGGCAGGCCTATCCCGATCTGCGCTTCGAGGTCGGTTCGATGACGGCGCTGGACCTCGCCGACGGCGAGCTCAGCGGCATCCTGTCGTGGTACTCGATCATCCACACGCCGCCGGAGGAGTTGCGGCCGTACTTCGCCGAGTTCCGGCGGGTGCTCGCTCCTGGAGGGCACCTGCTGCTCGGGTTCTTCGAGGCCGAGGGCGGGCCGGTGACGGCGTTCGACCACAAGGTGACGACCGCTTACCGGTGGCCGGTCGACGACCTGGCGAAGCTGGCGGCGGAGGCCGGGTTCGTGGAGGTCGGGCGGATGTTGCGGGAGCCCGAGGCGGAGGAGCGGTTCCGTCGGGGCAACCTGCTGCTGCGCGGCTGAGCCTGCCGGGCCGGTCGGAAACGTGGCATGATCAGGCGCCATGGGTGCCAAAGTCGTGGCGGTCGTCGCCCTGATTCTGATCGGCTCCGGCGTTCTCACCGGGTTCCTCCCCGTCACGTCCGGCGGGCAGGACTGCGGGTCGGCGTTCGTCGAGGCCGTGCCGGACGATGCCCTTCCTTCGATCGCCTCCTACGCGCGCCTTTTCCTCTCGGACGGCTGTACGGACGTCCGGAGCCTGGTGCGGATTCCGGCGATCGTGCTCCTGGCGGCCGGCGGCGCGGCGCTCTGCGCCGCCGGCACGTTGCGCTGGCGGATCAGCCTGGCGAGAGGCTGAGCTCTACCTCATTTCTCCGTCCACCGCTCGTACATGCCATCCCCCGGCAGCACCCAGGTCTTCGCGCCGGCGGGGCGGTCGATCGCGCGCAGCAGGGTCGCCTTGCCGGTCTTGGGAGAGAGGCGGTAGACCGCCACTCCCGCCTTGGTCTTCGAGCGCACGATGACCTGCCCCGACCGGTCGAAGTCGAGGTCGTGGATGCGCCCGCCGCGCGGCAGGCGCGCCGTCACCGTGCGGCCGAGCTTGCCGGTGCGCACGTCGAGCAGGCGGAGCTTGCGGTCGCCGACGGGCACCGCCGCCGTCACGTAGTCGTTCGCCAGCGCCGCCGGCGCCTGCTTCGACTTCAGCCGCGTACGGGCACGCATCCTCTGGTCGAAGACCACCAGCCGTTCACCGCCCATCAGCATCCGCTTGCTGTCCGGGCTGAAGCCGTGGAAGCCCCACACGTCCGGCGACTGCGGGCCGCGCAGCGTCCTGCCGGTCCGCACGTCCGCGATCACGCCGATCCCCGGCCCCGAGGTCTCCATGACCACGAACCTGCCGTCGTCCGACACCTGCGGCCACTCCTCGTAGATCGCGTACGCCTTGATCCCCCTGGCCACCACCCGTTCCCTGCCGTGCACGGTCCGCTCGACGAACAGCCCATCCCGTTTCCGGAAGTAGAAGAAATGCCGCCCGTCCCCACTGATCAGGAACGCCGCCCTGGCGCCGGGGTTGACGGCGTCGGCGGGGGCCTTGGCGAGCGCCTCCGGCACCTGCACCACCTCTCCGCCGGCGAGCACGAGCTCCCAGGTCTCGGTGCGGTACTGCGCGTAGGCGATCAGGTCCGCCGCGGTCGCCTGCGCCGGTTGTGCGGTCAGCGCCACAGAGGTCGTGAAGGTCACAGAAGCCAGGAGGAGGGCCGCCAGTAATTTCATGCTCTATGGGATGCCGGAATGGCCTCTCCGGTTCGGCGGGACACCGCACGTCGGGCAGTCGGGCCGCTGCCGGACGGCTCGCGAGCGGATCTCCAGCGGCCAGAAGTCCACCTCGCTCCACCGGTCGCCGAGCGCCGGCGGCAGCCCCGCCAGGATGCGGATCGCCTCCCAGGCCAGGATGTTGCCGACAAGGCCGGACAGCGCCCCCATCGCGCCCGCCTTGTCCCGCTTCCCCACGACGGTCTCCATGCCGTCCCGCCCGTGATCGGCGAACGTCTCCGCTCGTACGCAGGACCAGCAGGCGGTCCGGCCGGGGACGATCGAGGTGCCGAGGACGCCGATGTGGTAGGCGTAACCCGTCCCCATGATGTGTGGGATGTCCGGCCAGCAGGCCTCGCTCACCCAGCCGGCCACGTCGTTGGGGGTGGGCAGGTCGGCCGCGTTGATGACGATGTCCGCGCCCTTGACGACGTCGGCGAGGTCGCCGGCGCCATCGATGCGCCGCGCCACGGCCTCGACCTCGATGAACGGGTTGACCTCGCGCAACCGGGCGGCCGCCGCGTCCGCCTTGGGCACGCCCAGGTCGGCCATCCCGAACAGCACCTGCCGGGTGAGGTTCGAGACCTCGACCCGGTCGAAGTCGCAGACGCGGATCCGGCCGACGCCCGCGCCGGCCAGCGCGAGCGCCACCCATCCGCCCAGCCCGCCGACCCCGCAGACGACGGCGGTCGCGTCGCCGAGGCGCCGCTGGAGTGCGGCCCCGCTCGTCTCCGGCGACCAGCCCTGGTCGCAGAAGTCCTGGAACAGCCGTAGTTGCCGGTCGTAGAATTCGGCGCGCGCGGTGCCTAAAAGACGAAATTCCCGCTCGGGGTCGGCGACCCGGCTCAACAGCCCTTCGCGCTCCAGGATTTGCACGACTTCCGCCACCCGCTCCCGGGCGTCGGGATGGCCGCCACAGGCGAGAGCGCCGATCTCCGCGATGGTGCGGGTGCCGTCGAGAAGCACCACCACGTCTTTCACGAATTCGTCGCAGGCGAATCTCTTCACGGTCCGGTCGGCCAGGCACAGGAACAGCAGCGTGCCGCCGTCGGCCTGCACGATGACGCTGTCACGCAGGCGTGGGCGCGGTGCGGTGTCGGCCACGGACGTGCCTCCTACGAAGGTGTGGGTGAAGCCGGGAATGCTTCACCCACAGGACGCTACCCGAGCCGACGTTTCAGTTTCCGTGGGAGTTCGACGCGGTCACCGCCCCGACGCGCAACGGGACTTCTTCCACCTTCACCATCACCGGGCGTCGTTCCATCGCTACCCTTTCTCCTCTGATATTCTCCCGCGCATATCATGCCGAGTTCGAGGTTGCCTGACAAAGAGACTTACTGAGTATTCTTCACCAAGAAAACTCGTCGAGTTCGCGCACGGCCTGATCGAGCTCGTCGGCCACCCCGCGCCGCAGCAGCCGGGCGTAGAGCCCCTCGCCCGCGTGGCCCAGCCGGCGGATCAGCGCGGCCCGCTCGGCCATCTGCGCCTGCACGTTCCTGACCAGCGCCTCCGGCCGGCCCGCCCACCCGTAGGCGTCCAGGAACCGGCGCAGCCTGGCGGGCCGGGCCTCGAACGCGGTGAACCCCGTCGAGGCGTCCACGTGCCGGGCGTGCAGCGGCACCCAGCAGTGCGCCACCAGCGCCACCTCGGCGTCCACCGTGGTCGGTCCGGCGAAGTCCCAGTCGAAGAACCCGGTCAGCCGCCCGGCCCGGTAGGCGGCGTTGGCGGGGCCCGCGTCGTTGTGCCCGATGATCAGGCCCGGCGACCAGCGCCTTCCCGAGCGCCAGCGGGCGCCCGGGGGCGGCACGAAGTCGGCCACGACCTCGTGGTAGGCCCGCAGCCACCGCGCCACCTGCACGAGCGTGTCCTCGGTACGGGTCCACGACGGCCACACCGCCGCGTCCCCCATGGTGTCGCCCTCCAGGTACGTGAGCACCTCGTACCCGCCCTGGTCGATGCCCAGCACGCGGGGAGCTCCCTCGAAGCCCTTGCGCTCCAGGTGGCGCAGCAGCTCGTGGACCGAGGCCGTCCACTCCCTGACCGGCCGCCGGACGGTGGCGCCCACGCGGACGGCACCGACGTCGTTCCCCCCGCCGAGCGGTTCCCCCGTCATGAGGGCATCGTGCCTGGCGGCCTGGCACCCATCAAGGCCCCATTTCCTACCACGTGGTAGAAATAGGGAATGCATGTGGTTCCGCTCCCCCGTGACCTGTCGCCCGCCGGCCAAGGCGTCCTGGAGCTCGGCGGCTCGCCGCGGGTCGCCGTGCCGTCCGAGGGCCTGCTCGGGCTGGGGCGGGTCGTCGCCGCTCTGCTCGGCGGGTCCGCGCAGGTGGGCGGGGCGGCGGAGGTCACGCTCGCGCTGGGCAAGGGCGACGGCGAGGAGTACGAGCTCGTGGTGACGGCGGCGGGGGCCACCGTCACCGCCGGGTCGGCGGAGGGGCTCTTCCGGGGCGCGACGACCGTGGCGCAGCTCGTCACGGAGGACCGCACGGTGCCGTGCGTGCGGATCGGCGACGGCCCCGCCCTGGCCTGGCGCGGGTTGTCGCTGGACGTGGCGCGCCACTTCTTCACCGTCGAGCAGGTCAAGAAGGTCATCGACCTGCTGGCGTTGTACAAGTTCAACGTCCTGCACCTGCACCTGACCGACAGCCAGGCCTGGCGGCTCCAGATCACCGCGTGGCCCCGGCTCACCGGCCCGGAGCGCTACACGCACGACGACTACCGGGAGATCGTCGCGTACGCGGGGGAGCGTTTCGTCACGGTCGTGCCCGAGATCGACATGCCGGGGCACGTGCTGGCCGCCGTGCAGGCGTACCCCGAGCTCGGGGGCGAGGACGAGCCGGCCCATCCGCTCATCCCCTTCCTCGACCCGCGGGCGGAGGTGACGTGGCGGTTCGTGGCGGACGTGCTCCGCGAGGTCGCGGCGCTCACCCCGGGCCCGTACCTGCACCTCGGCGGCGACGAGGCGTTCGGGATGCCGCACGAGCTGTACGCGGCGTTCGTCGCCCGCGCGCTCGGCCTGGCCAGGGCGACGGGGAAGCGGGTCGTGGGCTGGCAGGAGGTCAGCCGCTCGGGGGCGCTGACCCCTGCCGACATCGCGCAGTGCTGGATCGGCGACGGGGACGCCTTCGACCCCGAGGCGGCACGGAAGGCGGCGCCGCCGGAGTACCTCCCGCTCATCGACATCGCGGCCCGCTCGTTCGAGCAGGCGCCGCACGACGTGCCCGGCGCGGTGGCGGCGGGGGCGGCCGTGCTGGCCTCGCCGAGCCGGGTGCTCTACCTCGACCGGCGTTACGGGGAGCCGTCGGCGCTGGAGGAGCAGAACGAGCGGCGGGAGCGGGTCGGGTTCGCCTCCTACCGGCCGATGACGAGCCGGGAGTACTTCGGCTGGCGGCCGGGCGAGCTGGTGGAGATCCCCGCCGGCGCGCGGCTGGCCGGCGTGGAGGCCGCCATGTGGTGCGAGACGGTGAAGAGCTTCGACGACCTGGCGTTCCTGCTGCTGCCCCGGCTGGCCGGGATCGCCGAGAAGGCGTGGACGGAACGGGCCACCACGTGGGAGGACTACCGGGAGCGGGTGCGCACGCACACCTCCTGGTGGCAACGCCTGGGCTGGGGCGGTTACTACCGGTCGACCGATCTGTTCGAGTAGGACCTACCGGTCCGCCGAGCTCTTCGCGTAGGCCTCGAACGCCTCCCGCCGGGCCCGCTGCGCGGCGACGTCGGCGACCGGGGCCGCCAGCAGCAGACCGCGCGTGTACGGGTGGCGTGGCTCGCCGGTCACCGCGGCCACGGAGCCGGTCTCCACGATCTCGCCCCGGTGGATGACGGCCACCCGGTGCGCCATGAAGCGCACCACCGCGAGGTCGTGCGAGACGAACAGGTAGGAGACCCCCGACTGCTGCTGGATCTCCCGCAGCAGGTCGAGCACCGTCCGCTGGGTGGTCAGGTCGAGCGCGGAGACCGGCTCGTCGCACACGATGAGCTTGGGGTCGATCGCCAGCGCGCGGGCGATCGCCACCCGCTGCCGCTGCCCGCCGGAGAACTCGCGCGGCAGCCTCCGCGCCGCGTCCGCGGGCAGGTGAACGCGGTCGAGCAGCCGGGCCACGCGCTCGCGGGCGTTGCGGGCGCCCAGCCCCAGCAGGGGCTCGGCCAGCGTGTCGCCGATGGTCCGCGAGGGGTTCAGCGAGGTGTACGGGTCCTGGAAGATGACCTGCAGGTCGCGGGCAAGCTCCCGGCGCCGCCGGCCGGTGAGGCCGTCGATGCGCCGCCCGCCGAACGTGATCGTCCCCGACGCCACCGGCGCGAGCCCGAGGACGGCCCGGCCGATCGTGGTCTTGCCGGAGCCCGACTCCCCCACCAGGCCGAGGGTCTCGCCGGGCGCGATGTCCAGCGACACCCCGCGCAGCACCTCCGTACGCGGCGCCCGCCACCCCTTGCCGGGGAAGGAGACGTGCAGGTCCTCGACCTTGAGCAGGGCGTTCACGAAACCTCCAGCACTGCGCCGAGCAGCTTGCGGGTGTAGGGGTCTTCGGGGGCGCTCAGCACCTGCTCGGCGGTGCCGGTCTCGACGATGCGGCCCTCGGACATGACGGCGACCCGGTCGCACAGGTCGGCGACGACCCCCAGGTTGTGGGTGACGAGCAGGACACCGAGGCCGCGCTCGGCCTGCAGCCTGCGCAGCAGGCCGAGCACCTCGGCCTGGACCCTGACGTCGAGCGCGGTGGTGGGCTCGTCGGCGATGAGCAGCTTCGGGTCGCACGACATGGCTCCGGCGATGAGCACGCGCTGGGCCATGCCGCCGGAGATCTCGTGCGGGTAGGAGCGGAAGGCCCGCTCCGGATCGGCGATCTCCACCTGCGCCAGCAGCTCCAGGACCCGCGCGCGCGCCTCGGCCCTGCTCAGGCCCAGCTTGTGGCGGATGGGCTCGACGAGCTGGCTGCCGATCGTGAAGGCGGGGTCGAGGTTGCTCATGGGCTCCTGGGGGACGTACGCGACCACGGTGCCGCGCAGCGCCCGGTGCCGCCGCTCGGGCAGGCCGACGATCTCCTCCCCCTCGATCGTGATGCTGCCGCGGGCGATCCGGCCGTTCTCGGGCAGGATGCCGAGGACGGCGAAGGCGGTCTGGGTCTTGCCCGAGCCCGACTCGCCGACCAGCCCGACGATCTCCCCGGCCCGTACGTCGAGGTCCACCCCGTGGACGACCTCGCGTCCCGGGTAGGCGACGGCCAGGTCGCGTACGGACAGCAGGCCTTCGCGCGGCTCGTGCACCGCGGCGGGCGCCTGAGCGGGCACGGGCGCCGAAGGCCTGTCCTCCAGCGCGTCGCGCAGCGCGGCGGCGAGCAGCACCAGCGCGCCGCTGGTGAGCCCCAGCGCGAGGCCGGGCCAGAGCAGCAGCAGCGGCTCGCGCTGGATGTTCTTGAACGCCTCGTTCAGCATCGCGCCCCACGTCGGCACGTCGCCGCTGCCGATGCCGAGGAACTCCAGCCCTGCCTGCAGGCCGATGGCGATGCCCGAGACGAGCGCGATCTGGATGATGATCGGGGCGCGGACCACGACGAGGATGTGGCGGGCCACGATCCTGGTGTCGCTCAGCCCCGACACCCGGGCGGCGTCCACGTACAGCTCGTTGCGCACCCCCGCGACGATGCCGCGTACCAGGCGGAAGAAGGCGGGGGCGACCAGGAAGCCGAGCACCACCATGAGCACCCACACGGTGGAGCCGAGGATGGCCCGGGAGGCGAGCAGCACCACCATGGCGGGCAGCGCCATGATCAGATTGACGGTCCAGCTCGCCACCGAGTCGAACCAGCCGCCGTAGTAGCCTGCCAGCAGCCCCGCCGGCACGCCGAGCGCGAGCGCGACCGCCAGGGCCAGCGCCGCGCCGCCGAGCGTGTTGCGGCCGCCGTGCAACAGGCGCGACAGGATGTCCCGGCCGGCCGAGTCGAAGCCGAGCGGATGGCCCGCCGACGGGCCGGCGAAGGCGTCCCGCAGGCTGGACGCGTCGGGAGCCTGCGGGCTGAGCGCGGGCGCGAACAGCACCCCGAGCAGGATCGCGGCCAGGACGAGCGCGGAGGCCAGCCCGAGCGGATGCCGCAGCGTCCGGGAGAGCGTGTTCATGCGATCCTCGGAATGCGGGAGAGCGGGTTCATGCGATCCTCGCCTTCGGGTTGAGCCAGCCGATGAGGATGTCGACGACGAGGTTGACGGCGATCACGCCGATCACGGTGAGCATGACCAGCGCCATGATGATCGGGATGTCGCCCCGGGTGGTGTAGGTGACGGTCATGCTGCCGATGCCGGGCAGGCCGAAGATCTGCTCGACCAGGACGGCGCCGCCGAGCAGGCCGACGAACTGCATGCCGAGCACCGCCAGCGCCGGGGCCGAGGCGTTGCGCAGGACGTGCTTGAGCACGATGCGCGACGGCGGCAGCCCCCTGGCGCGCAGGGTCCGAACGTAATCCTGGCGCAGCACCTCGATCACCGAGCTCCTGACCTGCTGGGCGACGCCCGCGACGGACCCGACCGACAGCGAGAGCACGGGCAGCAGCACCGTGGACAACCATCCCGTCAACGACTCGCCGATCCCGACGTACCCGATGGCGGGGAACCACCGCAGGCGCACCGCGAAGACGAGCACGATGACCAGCGTGACCAGGAAGTTCGGCAGGGCGTACCCGAGCACGGAGAAGACCTGGACGAACCGGTCCACCGCGCCCCGCCGCACCCCCGCCCAGACGCCCAGCAGGAACGAGGCCACCGCCGTGACGAGCGTGACCCCGGCCATGAGGCTGATCGTGACGGGCAGCCGGTTGGCGATGGCGCGCACCACGTCCTCGCTGGTGAACCAGGACGTGCCGAGGTCACCGCGGACGGCGTGGGCGAGCCAGTCCAGGTACTGGACGAGGACGGGGCGGTCCAGGCCGAGCGCGGCGTTCTTGGCGTCCACGAGGTCCTGCGACGCGCTCTGCCCGAGCAGTTGCCTGCCCACGTCGAGGTCCGGGATCGACAGCAGCGTGTAGGAGAGGAAGGAGATCACGAGCACGAGGAGGGCCCCGGCCGCGATCCTGCGGACGACGAAGCTCAGCATCACTGCGCGGGCGCGTAGTTGTAGATGGCGGGCACCGCCATGCCGTCCTGCGGCTTGATCGTCACGCTTCCGTCCGAGACGTGCAGGTACGTCATCCGGTAGAACGGCATGAACCAGCCGTCGGCGACCAGGTGCTCGTTGAGCGCCTGCAGGTCGGCCTTCGCGTCCTGCGCCGAGCTGCCCTGGATCTTGGGCAGCAGCCTCTTCACCGTGTCGTCGGTGTAGCCGAACATGTTGAAGGCACCGGGCAGCACCACCTCGCCGACCGCGACCCAGTCGGCCGACGACTGGCCCATGTTCATGACCATGGCGGAGTAGGCGCGGTCCTTGAAGATGCGCTGGACGGCGGAGCCGGGGTCGAGGTCGTCCCAGACCAGCTTCACGCCGACCGCGCCCAGATCGGACTGGAGCGAGGCGGCCAGCGCGTCGGGGACGATGGCCGGGATGCGCGGCAGCTTCAGCGTGAAGCCGCTCTCGTGGCCGGCCTCCTTGAGCAGCGCGCGGGCCTTGGCCTGGTCGAAGCTGTAGTACGTGTCCAGCTCCGGCTTGTAGGCAGCCGTGGCGGGGCCGAAGACCTGGCTGGTGACCGCGCCGCGGCCCTGGCGGATCTTGGCCAGCATGGTCGGGCGGTCGATCGCGTAGTTCAGCGCCTGCCGTACGCGGGGGTCGCGCAGCTCGGGCGTGACCGCCCCGGCCCGGTCGAACAGGAACACGCCCTGGAAGTCGAACTCCTGCTTGGCCGTCTTCACCTTGGGGTCGCTCTCGACGCTGATCTGCTGGTCGGCGTCCTGGATGAGGGCGGCGTTGAGCTGGCCGGTCTTGATGCCGTTGACGATCGCGGTCTCGTTGTCGAAGTAGCTGATGGCGATCGTGTCGTACGGGAGCCTGGCGCCCCAGTAGCGGGCGGTGCGGGTGAACACCCACTTCGTGCCGATGACGGTCTGGCTCGGGTCCAGCTCGTACGGGCCGGTGCCGCCCGGCCTGGTCTTGAGCGTGTCGTCCTGGGCGAAGTCCTTCGGGTTGGCCATGAGGCCGGCGGCGTCGCTCAGGTAGTACAGCATGGCCGGGTTCGGCTTGCTGAGGACGAGCGTGACGTGCGTGGGGTCGACGACCTCGATGGACTTGACGTCGTTCAGCGTCTTGGCCTGGGCGCCGCCGCCCTTGCGGAAGCGCTCCATGTTCGCCTTGACGGCCGCGGCGTCGAACGGCGTGCCGTCGTCGAACTTCACGTCGCCGCGCAGGGTGAGGCTCAGCTCGGTGAGCTTGTCGTCGTACTTCCACTCGGTGGCCAGCATCGGGCTGTAGGCGCCGTCGGGCTCGCGCTTGATCAGCGTGTCGTAGACCGCCTGGAAGAACGGCAGTGCGCTGCCGTTGGCGTCCTTGGGGTCGAGGCTCTGCGGCAGGGTCATGGTCGCGATGTTCAGGGTCGCGCGTGCGCCGCCCGCCGTACCGCCGCCGCCGTCTGGGCCGGAACAGCCGGCGATCAGGCTCGCGGTGACGAGGAGGGCTGCGGTGGCGGATCTCTTCATGGCGCTCACTCCGTCTCGTTTGCCGGGGAGCATACACCGCAAAACTAACCAGGTGGTAGGTTTAATTCGTGCGGGCTACTCTCGCCCTACCGCGGCACGTAACCGCAGCCCACGTGCCCAACACCGCAGAAAGGGCCGGCCGGTGAGCGAACCGACGCCACGTCGAGGGAGCAAGGGCGAGCGCACGCGCGCCCGCATCCTCGACTCCGCCACAGAGCTGTTCTCGCGCTCAGGCTTCCACGCCGTGTCGCTGAGGGACATCGCCGCCCACGCGGGCCTGACGCACGCCGGGCTGCTGCACCACTTCCCCGGCAAGGAGAGCCTGCTCATCGAGGTGCTCAGCCGCCGCGACGAGGTGGACGGCGAGCTGATGCACGGCCGAGACGTCGAGCTGTCACCGGAGGAACTGCTCGACCGCATCGTGGACCAGGTGGCCAGGAACATGGGCACCCCCGGCCTCGTCGGGCTCTACGTCAAGATCTCCGGGGAGGCGGCCGATCCCGGCCATCCGGCCCACGACTACTTCGTCAAGCGTTACCGCGGGCTGCGCCGGCAGGCGTCGTGGCTGCTCGGCATCCTGTTCGCGCGCTCCACGCCGCCGCTGCCGCACGATCCCGGCGCGGTCGCCCAGCAGCTCATCGCGTTGATCGACGGCCTGCAGACGCAGTGGCTGCTCGATCCCGACCAGGTGGACATGCGGGCCGCGGTGATCACGTTCCTGAGGCAGCTCGGCCTGGATCCCAAACCCTGATAAATCGAGGTATTGCATGAAACTCACCCTGGAGGAGAAGGCGTCGCTCACCTCCGGAGGCGGCACCTGGCACACCACAGCGGTCCGTGACGTGGTGCCGGCACTCACGCTCTCCGACGGCCCGCACGGGATCCGCCGCCAGCGCGACCCCTCCGAACCCTCCGGCTCCGCTGATTCCTCCGGCTCCTCCGGTGACGCGCTGGGCCTGCGTGACAGCGTGCCCGCCACGTGTTTCCCGCCCGCCGTCGCGCTCGGCTCCTCCTGGGATCCCGGGCTCGCCGGGCGCGTGGGCGCGGCGCTGGCCAGGGAGGCCGGCGCGCTCGGGGTGGACGTCGTGCTCGGGCCGGGGGTGAACATCAAGCGCTCCCCGCTGTGCGGGCGCAACTTCGAGTACTTCTCCGAGGACCCTCACCTGACCGGCGTGATGGGCGCGGCCGTGGTGACCGGCATCCAGTCGCTGGGCGTCGGGGCCTGCGTGAAGCACTTCGCGGTCAACAACCAGGAGACCGACCGCATGCGCGTCAGCGCGGACGTGGACGAGCAGACGCTGCGCGAGATCTACCTGCCCGCCTTCGAGCACATCGTGCGGGAGGCGGGGCCGTACGCGGTGATGTGCGCCTACAACCGGGTCAACGGCGTGTACGCCAGCCAGTACCGGTGGCTGCTGACCGAGCTGCTGCGCGGCGAGTGGGGCTTCGACGGGCTGGTGATGTCCGACTGGGGCGCGGTGAACGACCGCGTGGCGGCCCTGGAAGCGGGCCTCGACCTGGAGATGCCGCCCACCGGGACGGACGAGGAGATCGTCGCGGCGGTGCGCGCGGGCCGCCTGCCCGAGTCCGTCCTGGACGTGGCGGCCGGACGGGTGATCCGGCTGGCCGAGCGGGTACGCGCCCGGCCGGGACGCCTTGCCGGGCGGGTACGCGACCGGGCCGGGCGGCTGGACGCCCAGGCCGAGCAGGCCGAGCAGGCCGAGCACGCTGAGCAGGGCGAGCAGGTCGGGGACCGGGCGGGGCACGGCGGCTGGGACGTCGAGGCGCACCACGAGCTGGCCCGCGAGGCCGCCCGTGCCTCGGCCGTGCTGCTGAAGAACGACGGCGTCCTGCCGCTGGCCCCCGGGCTGCGCGTCGCGGTGCTGGGCGAGCAGGCCCGCACCCCGCGCTACCAGGGCCACGGCAGCTCCCACGTGGTGCCCACCAGGCTGGACAGCGCGCTGGATTCGCTGCGCGCGGCGATCGGCGTGACGTTCGCGCCCGGCTACCGGCTCGACGGGGCGCCCGATCCCGAGCTGGAGCGGGAGGCCGTGGAGACGGCCGCCGCCGCCGACGTGGCGGTCCTGTTCCTCGGCCTGCCGGACGCCGCGGAGTCGGAGGGTTTCGACCGCACGACCCTCGACCTGCCCGCCGTCCAGGTCGCGTTGCTGCGCCGGGTCGCCGACGCCTGCCCGCGGGTCGTCGTCGTGCTCTCCAACGGCGGCGTCGTCTCGGTCGCCGGATGGCAGGAGCACGCCTCCGCCGTGCTGGAGGGCTGGCTGCTCGGCCAGGCGGGCGGGGCCGCGCTGGCCGACCTGCTGCTCGGCACGCACAGCCCGTCGGGACGGCTCACCGAGACGATCCCGCTGCGCCTGGCCGACGTGCCCTGCCACCTGCACTTCCCCGGCTCCGACGGGCACGTCCTGTACGGCGAGGGCCGCTACGTCGGTTACCGGCACCACGACACGCTCGGCACCGAGGTGGCCTACCCCTTCGGTCACGGGCTGACCTACTCCAGCTTCGCCTACTCCGGCCTGGAGGTCCGCGAGACCGGCACGAACGAGTGGCTCGTGCAGTTCACCGTCACCAACACCGGGGAGCGGGCCGCGCAGGAGGTCGCGCAGCTCTACGTGGCCTTCGAGGAGGAGCGGCCTACCCGGCCGCGCCACACGCTGCGTGGCTTCGCCAAGGTCGGCCTGGAGCCAGGGGCGAGCGAGCGGGTGCGGCTGCCGCTCACAGGGCGGGACCTGGCCCAGTGGTCGGTGGAGCGCGGGGGCTGGCGGATCGACCCCGGCCCCTTCGTCGTCGAGGTCGGCGCTTCCTCCCGCGACATCCGCCTGCGCGCCGAGGTGACCACGCCGGGCGACGGCTACGTGGCCGAGCTGACCGGGATGTCCACGCTGGGCGAATGGCTGGCCCATCCGGTGGGCGGGCGGGTGCTGAAGGAGCGGCTGCGCGGGGCGCCGGGCGTTTCCGGGGCGGACCCGGCGCTGCTGCGGCTGGCGCTCGGCATCCCGCTGATCAAGTTCCGCACGTTCGGGCTGGGACTGACGGCGCAGGCCGTGAACGACCTGGTCGCCGCCGTCCGGCGCGCCCACTCCTGAAGGACGCGGGATTCGCCCGTTCTCCTGAAGAACTCGGGGGCACGCCGCCCTCCTGAAGGACGCGAGGACGTGCCGTCCTTCTGAAGGGCGCGAGGGCGCGTGTCCGGGCCAGGTCCTACAGGGCGTTGGCGCGGGCGACGTCGCCCAGCCAGCGGGCGCTCGGCTTGGCGTCGCGGGCGAACGTCTCCCGGTCCACCGACACCAGCCCGAAGGTCGGCGCCCACGAGCCCCACTCGTAGTTGTCCAGCAGCGACCAGTGCAGGTATCCGCGCACGTCGGCCCCCTCGGCCATGGCCACGTGCAGCCCGGCCAGCGCCGCGCGCGTGTACTCCACGCGCTCGGCGTCGTCGCCCGTGGCCACGCCGTTCTCCGTCACCAGGATCGGCACGCCGGGCAGCCGCCGGGCCGTGTGCCGGACGGCGTCGCCGAGCGCGCCGGGGTAGAACTCCCACCCGGTGAGCGTGCGCCGGGCGCCGTCGGGCACGGGCAGCGCGCCCTCGCGGCCGATCCGCACCCGCGTGTACGCCTGCACGCCGACGAAGTCGTCGCCCTCGGCGGCGTCCAGGAACCGGTCCTCCCGGGGCCACGCCCACGCGTCCCGCTCGGCCTGCGCGCCGTCCTCGGCCTGGAAGTTCTGGTTGGCGATCGTCCACCCCGACCTCAGGCCGGCCGCGCCGAGTTCCTCGCGGGCGGCCCGGTGCGCCTCGACCAGCGTGTCGGCCATCCCCTGGTCCGGGGCCGCCATGGCGCCGGCCACGCCGCCCTCCCGGTGCCCGTTCCGCATCGCCTCCGCCATCATCGCGAGCATGTTGGGCTCGTTGATCGTGCACACCCAGGGGACGCCGTCCAGGATCGGCAGCACCGCCCGCACGTACCTGCGGAAGCGCTCGACCGCCGTGCCGGACCGCCAGCCGCCCTCCCGCTGGAACCACATCGGGCTGGTGAAGTGGTGCAGCGTCACCACGGGGGTGAGCCCCCGCTCCAGGCAGCCCTGCACCATGCGGCGGTAGTGCGCGAGGTGGGCCCGCGACACCTCGCCCTCGACCGGCTCGATCCGCGCCCACTCGACGCCGAACCGGTAGGCGCTCAGGCCGAGGTCCCGCACCAGGTCGAGGTCCTCCGGCCAGCGGTGGTAGCTGTCGCAGGCGTCGCCGCTGCGCTCGGGCAGCCGGCTCTCCAGCCCCCACAGGTCGCTGGCGACGTTGTTGCCCTCGATCTGGTGCGCGCTGCTCGCCGCACCCCACAGGAAGCCCTCGGGAAACGCGATCCCCATCCCCGCCGTCCCTTCACATGCATTGGAGTCGACGCAAAACCTACCAGGTGGTTAGTAACCGCGCTCGCCACTCCACCCAAGGGATCAAAACCGCCATCGCGCCATAAAGCTAGACAAAGCGGACAAGCCACCACTAGCCTGAGGGCGCTCCAGTGGGGGCCAACTGGAGCACCAAAACTTCACGGATCCGCTCGGGCTGCGCGGCCGCGTTCCCAGTCGGCTCCAAGCCATGGACAAGAGCGCACCCTCACCATCTCCCTACGTGAGCGGATATTTCAGGAAAAGGTTGACGAAGATCGCCGCGGTCGCGGCGGCCGTCGTGGCGGTGGCGCTGCCCGCCGCCCCTGCGGCGGCCGACGACGCGCCCGACGAGCGGCCGGACGTGTCCGTCGGCACCTGGCTGGCGGCGCGTACGCAGCCCGCGGTCCAGCTGACGAGCTTCACCTACACCGGCACGGTCGCCGTCCCGACCAGCACGATCAACGAGACCGCGTTCAACGGGCTGACACAGCAGGCCGTCGAGGCCGTGCAGGCCGGCAAGATCTCCTCGGACGAACGCAGCATCGCCAAGTGGCTCTTCCAGCGGATCGCCGCCGACGTGGACACCTACCTCACCGAGACCACCCCGGAGCGTACGGTCGAGGCCGAGGTCGGCGGCCTGTGCACCGGCTGGTGGGTGACGCCCGACGGGTACATGGTGACCGGGGCCCACTGCGTCCAGGTCGGCGAGACCGAGCTCAGCCGGCTCTTCGCGCAGCAGGCGCTGGCCAAGTTCAACGAGCAGGACGCCAAGGAGATCGTCGCCGGGCTGCAGGGCATCGAGGCCGACGAGGAGATCCTCAAGCTCGCGCAGCAGATCTACGTCACGTTCAACACCGGCCACATGAAGATCCGTAACCTGCAGCAGAGCCTGTCGGTGCTGCAGAGCCTGCCGGGCGGCGGCGTGGACAAGACCGCCAAGGCGACCCCGGCGGAGCTGGTCTCGGTGGGCGAGAGCTACCCCGGCAAGGACTTCGCGCTGCTCAAGGTCAACGGCCAGCAGAACCTGCCGACCGTCCCGCTCGGCGAGGACGCCGACGTGCGCACCGGCGACACGCTGTACATCAGCGGCTTCCCCGGCCTGGTGACGAACACGCCGTTCTTCAGCCTGGAGTCGAGGCTGGAGCCGGCGCTGACCGAGGGGCCGTACAACGCCAAGCGCACCACCCAGACCGGGGTGCCGTACATCCAGACCCAGGCGCCGTCCTACCAGGGCAACTCCGGCGGCCCGGTGTTCAGCAAGGACGGCAAGGTCATCGGCATGCTGATCGCCGGCACGGTGAGCGAGGGCGGCGAGGCCTCGGAGAGCGAGAGTTTCGTGCTGCCGGTGAGCATCATCAAGGAGAAGCTCGGCGAGAAGAACGTCAAGCCCGCCCAGGGCGTGACCACCACCCGGTACAACGAGGCGCTCAACGACTACTTCCGCAACTACTTCGAGGACGCGCTGCCCAAGTTCCGCGAGGTGCAGGCGCTCTTCCCGAACCACCCGTACGTGGCCAAGTACATCAGCGACACGCAGGCGGCGATCTCGGCGGGCAAGGACGAGTCGCCCCGGCCGGTCCTCATGTGGGTGCTGATCGCGGCCGGCGCGCTGCTCGTGATCGTGCTCGCCGTGGTGCTGGTGAAGGTGCTCGGCCGGCGCCGCCGCCGCGCCGCCGCCGCGCACGCCCCGTACGGCGCGGTGCCGTCACCGCCGTGGCAGCAGCACCAGCTTCCGGCAGGTCACGCCCAGGTGTCGCCCCCGGTCCCGCCGGCCCCGGCCCCGGGCCCGTACGGATACAACGGCTCGAACTACGGTCACGGCCCGCAGCCCGCGCCTCAGCACGGGCAGGCGGGGCAGCCGTACCTCGGCGACCGGACGCGCGACGTCCGCTACGGCCAGTTCTCGCCCCCGCGGGACGGCCGTCCCTCCTGAACGTCCGCCTTCCTGACCGCTTCCAGGGTGGCCGCCAGCTCGGCGTCCGGCACGAAATGGCCGAAGGTGTCGTTCGCGAAGAAGGACACCCCGGCCACGGAGCCGGCGTGCGCCGCCAGCACCTCCCGCTGGTAGAGGTAGGTACGCCGGTCGTCCAGATAGGTCCGGTACCAGTACCAGGGATCCACGAAGTCGAGCCCGAGCAGCGGCCGCGGCCCGCCGAGCGCGGCCTTGCTCAGCAGGTTCGGCACGATCTCGGTGCGCTCGACGAGCACGGCGAACGTGCTGACCAGGATCGCGTCGAGCGAGCGGTAGGCGGCGTCGGTCATGCCCCAGGCCGCCCGCTCCACCTCGGCCCGCCAGTAGGTGTCCATCCAGTAGACGAGCCGGTCCCCCATGGCCTCCCGCAGCCGCAGGAAGAACCGCTCGATCCCGGCCGAACGCTCCGGCGTGAGCGGCGGCGCGTTGTCCGGGTGCCAGAACCCGACCAGGCCGAACTGGTTGCCGAGCATGACCCCGTCCAGCCCGAAGTCGGCCGTGAACGCCGCCGTCTGCGCGGCCACGAACTCCCCGGCCGCCAGCCCGGCCTCGATGCCGCCGGGGAAGGCGGCGTACGGGCGGGGGTCGGCCGCGAGCGGCGCGGTCACGTCGATGACGCCCGGCACGATGTGCCCGCCGGCGTCGGCGGTGCCGGTCGCCGCCTCCGGGTGCCGCTCCGTCTTCCACTCGCTGCGGCAGAACTCCGGCCCCGGCTCCAGGTACTCCAGCAGGCTCACCCGCAGGCCGCGCCGCTCGGCCTCGGCGCGCACGGCCGCGTAGACGCCGGCCAGCGTCCGGTAGTCCATCGGCTGCTCGGACAGCACGAACATGGGCCCGGCCGAGTACGGGTTGAACGAGCGCTCGCCCCCGTCGCGCACCCGGGCCAGCCAGTCGCGGTTGTGCGCCCTCGTGGCGGCGGCGGGCCCGCCGGGCGCCAGCGCGAAGCAGTTGTAGCGGGCCCAGTCGAAGTGGTGGTCCCAGGCGTCGCGGCCGGCGTAGTTCAGCACGTGGTCGCCGTTGCCGGCGCAGAACACGATCGTGACGGGCCGGTCGGCCAGCCAGTCGGCGTGGTGGTCGAAGAAGGCCGCCACCCCCGGGCCCGGATCGTCCAGATCGTCGAAGATCTTGGGGGTGATCCAGAGGCAGGCTTCCAGGTTCACTTGGCCCCTCCGAACGCCTTGTCCATGCGGCCGAGCAGGGTCGGCACGTCGATCGTCCCGTTGAACAGCTCCTGGACGGAGGTCAGGTGCTCCTGCTGCACCTTCGGGCCGGGCCAGCCCTGGTCCGGGTAGAGGGTGGACTTCCCGTTCTTGACGGCTTCGAGCACCGGCTGCTGGAGCGCGTCGGGCTGGAACGACGGGCTCGACAGCGCCGGGCTGCTGCCCGACTCCGTGGCGTACAGCGCCTGGCCTTCCGGGGAGGCGAGGAACTGCATGAACTTCTTGGCCAGGGCCGGGTTCTTGGCCTTGGCGTTGACGCCGTACACGATGCCGACCGACACCGGCAGGTAGGTCTCCTCGGCGCTGCCGGTGGCGGGGAACGGCGTCATCGAGAACGTGGTGCCCTGCGGCGCGGAGTTGAGCGCCGACTGCACGGCGGACAGCACGTGCACGGCGCCCAGCGCCTTGCCCTGGCCGAGGAGCTGCATCTGCTCGTCGTAGCCGACGCCGTTGGGGCTGTCGTTGAAGCAGCCGGACTCGCGCAGTTGCAGGTACTTCTCCATCGCCTGCTTCCACTCCGACCGGGCGAAGCTCGCCTGGCCGTCCTTCTGCTGCTGGGTGAACTGCGGGTTCGGGCCGTAGACGAGGGAGGCGGTCAGCGCGTACGGGACGAGCTGGGTGACCCACGCCGACTTGAGGCCGAGCGCGAACGCCACGACCCCCTTGGCCTTGGCGTCCTTGCAGAACGCGAGCACCTCCGGCCAGGTCGTGGGCTTGCTCAGGCCGGTCCTGGCCAGCGCCTGGTCGTTCCACACGGCTCCGATGGCGCCGATCGTCACCGGGACGGCCACCACCTTGCCCGCCGGGTCGCTGGTGACGGCCTTGAGGTCGGCGCTCAGGCCGCTCGCCCAGCCCTCGCCCGACAGGTCCATCAGCATGCCGTCGGCGCCGAGGTCGCGGACGGCCATGGTGTTGCCGCCGCCCGGCCACATGCGGAACACGTCGGGGGCCGTGCCCGAGGAGAGCTGGGTGCGCAGCTGCTGCTGGTAGGAGGCGTCGTCCTCGGTGAACGTGGTCTTGACGGTGACGCCCGGGTTGGCCTTCTCGAACGCCTCGACGGCGGCCTGGGCCGGGCCCTGTCCGGCGGCGGCGAGGGTGAGGACCTGCTCGCCGGAGGTGGCGGTGGTCTGGCCGCCCGAGGTCGAGCAGGCGCCTGCCGCGACCGCGAGGCAGCAGGTGGAGGCGAGCGTTGTGACGATCTTCTTCATGACGAACTCCAATGGGGGGTGGGGAATCAACCTTTGAGGCCGCCGGCGAAGCCCTTGATGATGTGTTTCTGCAGCGCGAAGTAGACGACGAGGATGGGGATCACGCTGATCACGAGGCCGGCGAAGATGAGGGGCCACTGCGAGACGTACTGGCTGACGAACCCGTAGATCGCCACCGGTGCCGTGGTGTTGTCGCTGCCGCCGAGATACAGCAGCGGGGTGAAGAACTCGTTCCAGATGCCGACCGCGTTGAGGATCACGACCGTGCCGGTGACCGGGCGCAGCAGCGGGAAGACCACGGAGACGAACGAGCGCACCGGCCCGCAGCCGTCGAGCAGCGCGGCCTCCTCGTAGTCGAGCGGCAGCTCGCGCAGGAACATCGTGTAGAGGAAGACCGAGAACGGGATCTGCTGCCCGACGTTGATCAGGATGACCGACCACAGCGAGCCGAGCAGGCCGAGGTCGCGCATGGTGGCGTAGAGCGGGAGCAGGGCGAGCTGGCCGGGCACGAGCAGGCCGCCGATGACGAAGGAGAACGTGTACCGCGACCAGCCCCTGGTGACGCGGGCCAGCGGGTAGGCCGCCATCGACGCGAAGCCGATGATCAGCACGACGCTGACGGCCGTGATGAGGAAGCTGTTGGCCAGCGCCGCACCGAGGCTGGCCTGGTTCCAGGCCTGGACGTAGTTGTCCAGCGTGGGCGGGAACGCGAAGGCCAGCGCCCCGCTCTGGCTGTCCTGCGGCTTGAGCGAGACGTTGAGCAGGCCGACCAGCGGCACGAGGAAGGCCAGCGCGAGCAGGATCAGGCTCAGCTCGCGCGCCAGCGTGCGCCAGGTGTATCGCGAGTGCATCAGATGCTCTTCCTCTGCGTCAGGCGGAACTGGACTCCCGCCAGGACCGCGATGACCACGGTCATGACGACGGCCAGCGCGATCGAGAACGGGAAGTCGCCGAGCGAGAACGCGCTCTTGTAGATGGCCGTCGAGATCGTCTCCGTCGCCGTGCCAGGGCCGCCGCCGGTCATGGCCATGACCTGGTCGAACTGCTTGAGCCCGCCGATGAGGCAGAGCATCACGTTGATCACGACCGCGCCGTTGAGCAGCGGCAGCACGACGCGGCGGAACTTGCTCCACGCCCCCGCCCCGTCGATGGTGGCCGCCTCCAGCACCTCGGCCGGGATCCCCTGCAGCCCTGCCAGGTAGATCACCATGGAGTAGCCGGAGAACTGCCAGACGATCTCCAGGACGATGGCGTACAGGGCCGTGTCGGGGTCGCCGAGCCAGTCGTGGGCCAGCGCGCCCAGGCCGACGGCGCGCAGGGCGTCGTTCACGGCGCCGTTGGGCGACAGCAGGAAGCTCCACACGTACCCGGCGACCAGCGGCGTGAGGACCACGGGCGCGAAGAAGATCACCCGCAGCACGTAGCGGCTCTTGACCATGCTGTTCACGCCGAGCGCGAGGAGCAGGCCGGCGATGTTCTGCACGACCGTGGCGGCCGCCGCCAGGATGAGGGTGTTGACCAGGGCGTCGAGCGCCGTGCGGTCGGAGAAGACGGAGGTGAAGTTGTCCAGGCCGACGAAGGACCAGTCGGGGCGCAGGCCGTTCCAGTCGGTGAAGGAGAACAGCGCGCCGTTGGCGCTGGGGACGACGACGATGAAGAGGTAGATCGAGATCGCGGGCACGACGAACCACCAGGGCGCGCGGACCCCGACCCGGCGGCGCTTGGCAGGGGGCTGCGGGGCGGGTTCGCGTACGCCGGGCGGTGTCGTCGTCGCTTGAGTGGCAGCCACGGGTGACTCCTCTCGCGGGGTGACCATGGATGCGCGTGGTCTGCTGGACGGAGGCGGGTTGATCGCGGGGTTGGTGATCGCGGCCTCGTCGGGGAGCGAGCCCACTCGTCGTGAATCGATTCACGACGTTTCGGGCAGATTACGGGCACGATCTCGGCGGTGTCAATGACGTCACCGGGCTCGGGGCCACTTTCGTGAATCCATTCACAGATCCGCTAGGCTGAGGGCCGACACCCGGCCTCGAAGACATGTCAGTGAGGAGCCCGATGGTCTCTGGATCGGCGCCGAAGCAGTCGAAGGCCGAGGTCTCCGCCCCCACGGTCGCCGACGTGGCGGCTCGCGCCGGGGTCTCCCGGGCGACGGTCTCCTACACCTTCACCCAGCCGGGCCGCGTCTCGCCCGACCTGCGGCGCCGCGTCATCGAGGCCGCCGACGAGCTCGGCTACGTCGGCAACGAGGCGGCGCGCCGGCTCCGCGTGGGGCACAGCCTGGCGCTGGGGCTGCTGGTCTCCAACATCGGCAACCCCGTCTACGCCGAGCTCGCGGCGGGCGCCGAGGCGGAGGCCGCCGCGCACGGCCGCTTCATCCTCGTGGCCAACAGCGACGAGAGCCCGGAGCGCGAGCGGGCCTACCTCGGCTTCTTCGAGTCCCAGCAGGTCAGCGGCATCCTCGCGGCCCCGGTCGGCGACGTGCCCGAGGAGTTGCTCGGGCTCGGCCGCAGGGGCACGCCGTTCGTCCTGGTCGGCACGGCCACGGGGCCGCACAGCTACCCGGCGATCTCCGGCGACAACGAGCGCGGCGGCCACCTGGCGGCCTCGCACCTGCTCGCCCAGGGGCGGCGGCGGCTGATCTTCATCGGCGGCCCGCACCCCCACGTCGACCTGCGGCTGGCAGGGGCCAAGCGGGCGGTCGACGAGTTCCCCGAGCCCGCCTCGCTGGAGATCATCCGCGTCCAGGTGCAGACCGCGAAGGTCGGCGAGGCGGTCACGCGGACGCTGCTGCGTCGCCCGGCCACCGGCTTCCCCGACGGCATCGTGGCGGGCAACGACCTGCTCGCGCTGGGCCTGCTGCACGGGTTGATCATGGGCGGGGTCCGGGTGCCGGAGGATCTGTCGCTGGTCGGGTACGACGACATAGAGTTCGCCGACTTCGCCATCGTGCCGCTGACGACCATCCGGCATCCGTCGGCGGCCCTCGGTGCCAGTGCCGTGCGCATCCTGCTGGGCATCGAGTCCGAGCGCGACACGCTGGGGCGGTTCGAGCCCGAGCTCGTGGTCCGCGAGACCTCGCTCCCCGCCGCCGAGGACGCCCACCACGACGGATGACGGGAGCCGATCACCACGCCCGATGACGGGCTGTTGACACGGCCGCGACGCCGCTCGTAGGCTCCGCCGTACCGCATCGTCGTGAATCGATTCACGATCATGGTCGCCACAACAGCGCAGGTCAGGACCTCTCCCCCGCTAGGCACCCCCTGGAAGGCACCATCATGAGCTCGAAACGCATCGCCACGGTGGCCGTCACCGCGGCGCTCACGCTGGCACCCGCCGCCCCCGCGACGGCCTCCCCGCAGCCGGCCCCGCTGCCCGAGGTCGCCGCGCTCGACCCCGCCACGATCGACCTCGCCGACTTCACCGGCCTGGAGCAGCAGATCGCGCCCTACCTGGGCAACCTGGCGCGCCTGGCCAACAGCGTCAACGACGACAGCGCCACGGACCACGGGTTCATCACCTGCAACTGCTGGCGCGCCGGGCAGGGGCCGAACGACGCCCGGGTCATGGAGAACGTCCTCACGCTCGCCTACTTCTACACCGCCGACCGCCCGTGGAACCCGTACCACCGGGACGCGGCCCTGCGCGGCCGGATGGAAGCGGCACTGCGGTTCATGCTCGGCACCCAGAACGCCGACGGCTCGTTCCCGCAGGGCTCCGGCGACCTGCACTCGCGGGCCGCGACGGGGTTCGCGCTCGAACTGTACGCGATCATGCTGGAGCTCCTCGACGCCGACGGCACCCTCGACCCCGCCCTGGTCACGGAGCTGACCGCGGCCATGAAGGCGGCCAGCACGTGGTTCCTGGAGGACGAGGAGGTGTGGGGGCCGCGCGGCGCCCAGTTCGCCAACCAGGTCGCCGGCGGGCTGGTCGGCATCTCCCGCCTGCTCGGCCGCTTCGGCGACGCGGACTTACGCGCCCGCTTCGAGCAGCGGCTGGCCGAGCACGAGAAGGTCTCGCAGGGCGAGGCCGGGTTCTTCCGCGACGGCACGGTCGCCCACCGCTACAGCATCGAGGTCGAGTCCGAGGACCTCGCCGGCTGGGCCGACCCCGCCACCCGGCCCGTGATCGACCGGATGCAGGCCCGCTACCTGGACTGGGCCCAGTACAACCTCCTCTACGACCAGGGGCTCGACGGCTACTTCATCAACACGGCCGTCGACTCGCGGCACCGCGGCTGGAACTACGCCGACGAGCTGCCGATCGGCTCCAACAACCTCTGGGGCTCGGTCATCCCGCAGGCCCGCGCCTACTCGCCCACCCGGGAGGAGACCGAGGAGCGCCGCGCCGCCTTCGCGCGGGCGGGCTGGCAGACCTCGGTCGCGCCGCTCATCGCCCCCACCTGGGCCTACCTCGATCCCGCGGTCGTCCGTGACGTGGCGCTGGGTGAGGAGTACTACCCGACCGGGGCCGAGCGCCGGGCCGCCATCAGGACGCTGCGCCCCTACGCCGGGGCCCCGTACACCGAGCACCGCGCGGACGCGGTCACCGGGCAGCAGTTCGTCTTCGCCAAGCGGCCCTCGTACGTCGTCGGCCTGGGCTTCGGCAAGCACGTCAACACCCAGTACGGCTTCTGGGACAACCAGCGGTTCGGGCTCGGCTACCTGTACGACCCGAAGCTCGGCGTGGTCGTCCAGGGGCAGAACGCGCCCCAGATCGGCGCGCCGCGTACCCGGCCGGTGGACGCGGAGCTGTCGTGGGGCACCGGGTGGACGGCGGCGGACGGCGTGCACTTCGACTCCTACGACCAGCCCGTGCCCGCGTTCTTCCGCGACGGCGCCCCCGTGGACCCGGCGGCGGCGGGCGACCTCGACGACCTGGAGATCCGGTACGCGGCGGCGGGCGGCACCAAGTCGGTGACGCTGGACGACCGGCTGCGGGTGCGGGTCGAGGCCGGCTCCACGCCGTTCTTCGAGCGCATCCCGCTCGTGCTGGAGAAGGGTGACACGCTCCGGTGGATCGGGGGCGGGCCCGTCGCGGTGGGATCCCGCGCCGAGGCCCGGGACGTCTCGGGTGTGGTGGTCGGCCGCGACGGCCGCAGCGTGGAGATCCGCTGGTCCGGCGCCGGGTCGGCGGTCCTGTGGCCGTCGTCGTTCCCGGTCGCGGGCGGCAAGCGCGCTCTCCAGGTGCTCGACCTCAAGGCCACGGGCACGCTCGCCTACGACATCCGGGTCGTCGACGACGCGTGCGTCGGGTCGGACGAGCGGGCGCGCGTCTTCATCGGCGACCGCGACACCGGCGTCGCCAACGCCGGCGACGGCACCGGCTGCACGGTCGCCGACCGCCTGCGCGCCGGCGAGCAGTGGGAGAGCCATCGCGCCTTCGTCGCCCACGTCACCAGGACCACCGCGGCACTGGCCCGCGCGGACGTGCTGAGCCGGCGCGACGCCGCGCGCCTGGTCGCCGCCGCGGCCCGCTCCGACGTGGGCAGGAACCTCGTCACCGCCTCCCTGGGCGCGGCCGAGGTGGTGGCGGGCACGCAGCTCCAGGTACGGCTGTCGGGGCGGAGCATCCGCGAGGCGACGGTGTCGGGCCCCTGCCTGGCCGGCGACGTCACCACCAGCGGCGCCACGCAGGCCACCGCGCAGGCCACCGCGCAGGCCACCACCGAGGTCACCGCGCAGCCCACTGCCGAGGTCACCGTGCGGGTCACCGTGCGGGAGACGGCGCTTCCCGGCCCCTGCCCGCTCACCGTCCGCACGGTACGCACCACCGGAACGGCCGAGATCGACACCCTCCCGCTGACCGTCGTGCCGGACGCCCAGGGCGTCGTCTTCCGCGACAGCTTCTCCTCGCCGTCGCAGGCGTGGACCGCCGTGGACGGCGCCTGGAGCGTCACCGGCGGCGTCTACCGCCAGCAGGACACGACCCGTACAGGCCGGCGTACCTACATCAACGGCCTGACGATCGCCGACGGCACGGTCGAGACCCGCATCGACTTCCGCGCAACGGCGACCTCGACCGCGTTCGGCGGCGTCCAGGTGCGCACGGCTGCCCCGGGCGACGCCTACACGCAGTCCGGCTACCTCGTCTACCTGCGCTCCAACGGCTCCGTGGACGTCTACCGGGCCGGCACGGGCGTGCTCGCGACCGGCACCGGCCCGGCGGTCACGGGCCCGGCGACGCTCCGGGTCGAGCTGCGCGGGGTGGAGATCCGCGCCTTCGTCGGCGACGACCCCGCGCCTCGCGTCACGGTGACCGACCCGAACCCGATCACCGGTCCTGGCTCCGTCCAGCTCGTCACGGGCAGGGCGGCGGTCGACTTCGACGATGTCCGCGTCACCAGGTGAGCGGCTCGGCATTGTGGTCGTTCAGCACGCTCAGGAAGGGCTCGGCGAGCGTGCCGCGATGACCGCGCCGCCGCTGGACCGCGACCATGGGCACGAGCCGGCGTCTCCTCCGCCGGGTCAGCGTTCGCTGGCGGCCTGCCGCGACTGGACCGCGCGGACGCGCTCGACGTCGAGCTTGGCCGTGCGGTCGAAGCGGTAGATGCCGTTCTCCTCCTGGAAGGCGTCGGTGAGCTGCGTGTAGCAGTAGCCGAACATGTCCGGGTCGTCCAGCAGCGCCTCGGTCAGCCCGGCGAAGCGGGCGTGGAACTCCTCCTCGTCGCGCACGCGCTGACCGTAACCCCAGGAGCCGACGCGGGCCGCGTCCTGCTCGGTGCCGGCCAGCTCGGGGTTCCACCAGATGCCGCCGTACTCGCTGACGAAGTACGGCTGGCCGCGGTACGGGACGGAGACGGGCCGGTCGCCTGCGGTGTTGACGTAGGGCCGGTCCTTGTCCAGGCCGCTCACCTGGCCGGCGAACGCCGCGGGCTCCTGCTCGTAGTTGTGCGAGTCGTAGATGTCGGTCTCCGGCACGCGGTGGCTGTAGCCGGAGGCGTCGATGACCGGGCGGGTGGGGTCGGCGAGCTTCGTGGCCAGGAACATGCCGCGGGTGACGTCGTCGAGCTGGGTGACCTGGTCGCCGATCACCTGTGACGTCTCGTTGAGCGGGCACCAGCCGATGATCGACGGGTGCGAGTGGTCGCGCTCCAGGACCTCCAGCCACTGCGTGACGAAGGACGCCGTGGGCTGCTGCTCGCGGCCGTCGAAGGCGCCCCAGTCGCCGAACTCGCCCCACACCAGGTAGCCCAGCCGGTCGGCGTGGTAGAGGAAGCGCTCCTCGAACACCTTCTGGTGCAGGCGCGCGCCGTTGAAGCCCGCGGCCATCGCGAGCTCGATGTCGCGCAGCAGGGCGGCGTCGGAGGGGGCGGTCATGAGTCCGTCCGGGTAGTAGCCCTGGTCGAGCACGAGCCGCTGGAAGACGGGGCGGCCGTTGATGAGCACGCGCTTGCCGTCGATGGCGATGGAGCGCAGCCCGGCGTAGCTGTCCACGGCGTCCGTGACGGCGCCGCCGGCGTCGAGCAGCTCGATCCTGACGTCGTAGAGGAAGCCCTCGCCCGGCTCCCACAGGCGTACCCGGTCCTCGGGGAGCTGCAGGCGCAGGGAGGGGGCGAGGTCCACGTCGGCGCGGGCGGTCGCGGTGGCGACGGGGCCGTTCCCGTCGGAGACCGTCACGCGGACCGAGGTGCCGGGGCGGTTGGCGGACAGCGGGGTGACGACGGTGAAGGCGGAGGCCGCGACCTCCGGGGTGATGCGCGGGCGGCGCAGGTGCACGTCGGGGACGGGCTCCAGCCACACCGTCTGCCAGATCCCGGTCGTGCGGGTGTAGAGGCACTCGTAGTTGCCGTACCGGGTGGACTGCTTGCCCCTGGCCTGGGGTCCGTGGCGGGGGTCGCGGGCGCGTACGACGATGGTGGCGTCCTCGCCGGGACGGGCCACGTCCGACAGGTCCGCCGTGAACGGCGAGAAGCCCCCGCGGTGGCGGGCCACCTCCACGCCGTTCACCCACACCGTGGCGTCGTGGTCGACGGCGCCGAAGTGCAGCAGCGTACGGCGGCCTGCCCAGGCGGGCGGGATCGTCACCGTACGGCGGTACCAGACCGCCTCCATGAAGTCGGTGTGCCCGAGGCCCGACAGCTCGGACTCCGGCGCGAAGGGCACGGTGATCGTCGCGGCGAGCTCGCGTTCGCGCAGGCCGCGCTCCAGCCCGGAGTCGGCGGCGTCGATCTCGAACTGCCACTGCCCGTTGAGGTTCAGCCAGTCCGCGCGGACCAGTTGCGGGCGGGGGTGTTCCGGTCGCGGGATGTCGTGGGCAGCGGAACTCGGCATCTGACACCCTTCGCCTGGAACGTAATCAATCCCTTTTGCTACGTAGCAGAGTGTGCCATAAGCCCTTCGACCGCGCCTCCCGCCTCACTGACTGGACTCGCGCACCTTCAGCCGGAAGTCCACGACGATGCGCGACTCGCGCCCGCCGGGCCTGCCGCTGATCTGCTCGTGCAGCATCGCGACGGCGTTCCTGGCCAGCGCCTCGACATCCGGTGAGACGGAGGTCAGCGACGGCGTCGAGTACCTGGCCTCCTCGACGTCGTCGAACCCGGCCAGCGCCACCTCCTCCGGCACCCGGACGCCGCGTTCCTGCAGCGCCCGCAGCGCGCCGAAGGCGAGGGAGTCGTTCATCGCGAAGATCGCGTCGGGCATCGGCCGCCCGGCGTCCAGGTGCTCCTCGATCGCCTGCTGCCCCTCCGCTCGGGTCCACCCGGCCTCGACCAGCAGCTCCTCGTGCGCCATCAGCCCGGCCTCCGCCAGCCCCTCGAGGAACCCGCGCAGCCGCATCCGCCCCGTCTGATGCTCCGCGGGGAGATGGCCGAGCAACATCAGCCGCCGCCGGCCCAGGGCAGCCAGGTGGCGCACCACCGCCTTGGACGCCTCCCGGTTCGGGATGCCGATGTGCGGCACGCCACCCTCCAGCGCCTCGTCACCGACCAGCACGACCGGATAGCCGGGGCGGCGCTGGCGCCCGTCCTCCGGCCGCAGCGACAGGGCCATCATGATCGCGCCGTCGGTGAGCTGGTTCCTGCTGCCCGTCAGGACCTTGAGCTCCCGCTCCCGCTCCCGCTCCGTCAGCTCGATCAGCACCGTGTACCCGAGTGCCTCGGCCTCCCGCACGACCTGCCCCGCCAGGTCGGCGAAGATGCGCGCCCTGAAGTCGGGGACGACGAGCGCGATCAGCCCCGTACGCCCGGAGCGCAGGCTCCTGGCGGCGGCGTTCGGCACGTATCCGAGCTCCGCCATGGCGTCGAGCACGCGCCGGCGGGTTTCCGGGCGGACGTAGGCGTAGTCGTTGACAACGTTGGAAACCGTCCGCTGCGAGACACCGGCCGCGCGGGCCACGTCGTGCATGCTCACGGCCATCAGCGTCACGACTCGCGTGAGGTCGGTGCCACGGCCTCATCGTAGTGTTCGCGGCGGCCCGCTCGTGGTCACCGCGTCAGGTGAACTGCAGGACGATGATCGCGATGCCGAGGGTGAAGTCGAGCACGGCGCAGAACTCCGCCAGCGACCGCGCCACGACCTTGTTCGCCCGCCAGACGATCACGTCCTGGACGGCGTGGCCGATGAGCGCGACCGCCACCAGCCACGCCCCGAGGACCGGATCCAGGGCCAGCCCGACGAGCGCGGCGCCCCCGAAGACCAGCATCAGCGGGATCTGCACGGCGGCCAGCCGGTGCCGGCGCGGCAGGTCGCTCACCAGGCTGAGCACGGTGACGGCGACCGCCCCGGCGACCAGCACCGTCCACAGCTCGGCCCCGATCACCCGCACCACCGTGACCCCCGCCACGGCGGCCCCGAACAGGATCCACACCACTCCCGGCCGGTCGACCACCGCCGTGCCGAGGTAGATGAGGGCGGCCAGGAAGACGACGAGGGCCTGGCCGCGGCCGTCCTGCTCGTCCATGACGGAGAACGCCGCCGCCGCCAGGCCGGCCAGGGTGGGCCAGCGGTGGGCGAGGAAGGCCAGCACGCGGCCGGGGCTCGGGGCGGCTGATGAGGAGGGAACGTCTGCCATGCCCCGACTCTCGCGGGCCGCCCCGCCTGACGTCCCGGCCCGCGGATCGAGCTGTCCGAAATCCTGGGGATCCGGTCCGATCGTCGCCGGCGGCTAGGCGTGGCGCTCGGCGGCGGCGAGGCCCGCCGGTTGCATGCGGCCCTGCTCCCGCAGGCGCGCCACCCGGGCGATGTTCCGCTGGGACCAGCGGCTGCGGGGCCGGCGCGGGGTGTAGCGCTGGAGGTAGGTGGTGGCGTCGCGGCTGCGGGTCAGGCCGTCGATCCAGCCGTGGCACAGCGCCTCCTCCAGGGCCTGCTCGTACGTCAGGCTCGTCGGCTCCGTCGTGCCCTTCTTGGCCAGCACCACCCACGCCTCGGTCGACGTGCCGTGGTGCTCGGACAGCCAGCTCCGCCACGCGGCGGCGTCGGGGAAGACCGTCATGACGTGCCCTTCATGGAGGCGAGGATCTCCAGGTAGTGCGGGTTGTACATCAGGCCCAGGACGTTGCCCCAGGGGTCGATCACCGAGGCGGTGATGAAGCCGGTGCCGCGGTCGTGGGGCGCGTCGTGCGCCGTCGCGCCCATGTCCACGAGCCGGGCCTGGGCCGCGGGGACGTCGTCCACGTGCCAGTAGACGATGGCGCCCGCGGGCCTGCCGATCGTGGCGGGGTCGGGGGTCATGGCCAGCGGGCTGCCGGCGTACTTGCTGTGGATGACGCCGAACTCGTGCTGGTAGTCGCCGATGCGCCACTCCATGTACGCCGGGGTGTCCATGTACGGCGGGATGCCGAACAGCTCGGTGTACCAGCGCTTGGTCGCCTCGAAGTCGGGCGAGTAGAAGGCGGTGGTGGTGAGTCCTCGAAGCATTTTCCGGCTCCTCTTCGCGGGGTTGTGCCACCATCATCACCCCTGAAAGTGCTCACCGAATGAGCACTTTTCATGAGCAGTTCAGCTTCTGCGGCGGCGGGCTTCCCAGACGCCCGCCGCGGCCCCCGCGACCAGCGCCACGAACGCGATGACCGCGATCTCGACCACGCCCATGGCGCCCAGCGGGGCCAGCAGGCTGCCGACCACGATGAACGTGAGCAGGGCGGCTATGGCGCCCACGATGACGGGCATGTGCGACCTCCTGACCCCGAGGGAACAGATTCCCGGTCAGGGCCAGAGGAACACCAGGGCGGTGAGGGCGAGGGCCAGGGCCACGAAACCCGGCGTCCTGGGCCGGGTGGCGGCCTCCCTGCGCGAGGAGACGACCAGCGTGACGATCAGGGCCAGCGCGGCGAGCAGGTGCAGGCCGTACCAGACGACGATCGGGAGCCTGCCCAGGACGGTGCCGGACAGCAGGTCGTCCACGGAGCCGTAGCCGGCCACGGCGCTCAGCAGGGTCAGGCCCAGGCCCAGCCACGCGGGCGCGTGCCGGAAGTGTCCGAGCATGGCCCACACGACGGTGCCCAGCAGGAGCAGCGTCGAGGAGGTGTGGTGCAGTTGCCGCATGAGCAGGCCGCCGCGCACGTCGAAGCTGATGATCAGGGTGGACTCGTAGGCGGCGCTCATCATGACGCCGTGCAGCGGCAGGTAGCTGCCGTCGTACGGCACCTCCCGGCCGTCGGGCGTGTAGAAGCAGGCCAGGAAGGCGCCGGTGACCAGGACGATCAAGAAGCAGTAGATGAGCATCTCCCCTACCAGCTGGCGGGCTCTCTCCACGCGCTCAGCGGAGGGTGGCGGTGAAGGTGCGGCCGTAGGCGTGGTGGGTCGTGGCCTGGATCAGGGTTCCGCCCGGGACGCGGCGTACCGTCACCCCCTCGTCCGCCGTGTCGAGCCTGAGGCGGGCGCCGTGCACGACGACCGAGACGCGGTCGCGTTCCATCGTGGGGTCGGACAGCGCGACCACCGTCCGGCCGCCGGACGAGCGCACCATGACCGAGGCGGGGCCGTCGACGAGCAGGCTCCCGGCCGGGCGCGGGCCCTGGCTGAACACGTTGCAGGCCACGATGCCCAGCGTCTTGTGCCGCACGGCCTGGACGTGGCGGTTGTTGGCCAGGACGGTCAGCGGGCCGTCCGCGTAGGCGCGCAGGGCGGGCTCGGTGGCGTTCGGGACCAGGGCGTAGGCGAAGGCGGGGACGTCGCCGGCGATCGTGGCGGTGAACACGTTCTTGGTGATGCTGGTGTCGGGGTTGGCGGCGCGCACGACCCGGCGGCTACGGGTGACCGTCTCCAGCCCCGCCGTCACGGGTTGCCTGGTGAGGAAGGCGTAGCCGACGGCGGTGCGGCGGCTGCCGTTGGCGTAGCGCAGCCAGCGCGGCGGCGCGATCGGGCCGCCCGGCTGCCAGGGCCGCCCGTCCCAGTGCTCGCCCGTGAGCGCGACCGCGTCGCCCGGGGCGGCGATGCGGCTGTCCACGGTGGTCACCACGTCCCGGCCGCCCTGGCCGGAGACGCCGGCGGCCAGCACCACGATCTCGTCGTCGAACATGAACCACGACTTGGTGGCGCGCGCGTTCCGGTACGCGACGAAGTCGTCGGGCAGGATGCCCGCCTGCTTCGCGGTGTAGGCGGCGTCGTCGGACTGCACCATGCCGGCGACCCCGTACGCGCCGAGGGTCGCGCCGCCGGAGAACGCGTTCTCCCCCCGGGGGAAGTACACGTAGGCGTTCTGGGACTCCGAGGAGGAGGTGAAGTTCAGCGGATGGCCCGGATTGTCGTACCAGAAGCGGCCGTACAGCTCGGGCACCGTCCGCCGCTCCTCCACCGGCGCGGTCACCCCGGCCAGCCGGTACGGCGAGACGGCCGTGTAGTAGTCGACGCCGTACACCTCGCGCTGGTCCTCGCCCGCCAGGTACAGGTAGTACGCCCCGTCGCCCTGGAACCAGGGCATGAGGTTCTCGCCGTTCATGTACTCGTACTTGCTGATCCGCTCCGAGCTGCGCGACAGCGCGAAGGCGTACCCGGGGCGGCGGTGCACGGTGCGGTCCATGGCGTTGAACGCGACGCTGCGCTCGGCCGGGTTCAGGTCGGCGGCCGGGACGGTGGAGTCGGCGCGGATGGCGGCGTACCGGGCGATGCTCACCGGGGAGACGAACGCGGTCGTGTCCGCGGCCGGCAGGAACCTGAGGTACCGCTTCAGCGGCAGGGCGTCCTCGACGTGGTCGGCCAGGTCGGCGATGGCCTCCACGACCACGCCGATGTCGGTGTAGCCGGTGCTGGTGCGCGAGACCGCCCGCCCCTTGACGATCTCCATCATCCAGCCCTCGAAGATCAGCGGGGCGAAGCCGTCGGTGATCCACCGGTACACGACGCCCGGCAGGTCCTGCGGCCCGCTCGTCACGCCTTCGAGCATCTTGAGCGTCTGCACGACGCGGGTCAGCAGGCCGCGGCCGTACGAGCCGGTGTAGGCGACCGAATGGTGCTGGATGAAGGAGCCGTCGCGGTAGTAGCCGTCGGTGACGCCGTGCTGGAGCCGGTACGGGTCGATCGTGGCGAAGACCGTGGCCTGGTCGGCGATGGCCTTGGTGACGCGGGCGTCGTCGGCGGTGAGCGCGCCCTGGAGGATGCGGTTGGCGGTGATGTCGGCCAGGTTCGCCCCGGTGTGGAAGCGGGAGTCGAGGTCGACGTCGCCGTCCTTGCCGTTGCGGAGGTAGGCGTCCATAGAGGGGAGGTAGGTCGCCGTCAGGTCGCCGCGTAAGGCCTCCGGGAGCAGGAGCAGCGTCCTGCTCACGTGGGCGGGGATGGCGATCTCCCAGTTGTGCCAGTTGCCGTAGTAACCGGCCTGCTGGTCGCCGAAGTAACGCTCGTGCAGCCAGCGCAGGCCGCCCGCGACGCGCTGCTGCGCGGCGGCGTCGTCGGCGAGCGCGCTGCCGGGCGCGCGGGTGGCGAGCGCGATCTCGTACAGGTACTGGTAGGCCAGCCGGAGGTTGACGTCGTCGGTGCCGAGCACGAGGCCGGCGAACAGCTCGCCCTCGCCCGCCCGGTCCATGGCCGCCAGCCGCTGCCTGGCGGTGGCGAGGATGGCGGCGAGCTTGCCGGCCACCTCGGGGCGGGCGTTGACGTCCGGCGTGCCGGCGAAGATGGCGAGGGTGTTGGCGAGCAGCCTCGCGTGGTCGACCGCCGCGGCGTGCGACGGGGAGGCGCCGACGGCGAGCAGGCCGGCGGCGGGGAACAGGGAGAGAACCTGGCGGCGGGACATGTGCGGCACGGCGGGCTCCAGGCCGGTGGAGGATACGCTGGGGCTCACCGTACATGATCTTCGCCGGTGTGGCCCTACTTCGACAGGTAGAGAGTCTTCCACGTGCCCGCGTACAGGCAGTTGAGCGACGGCTTGGCGGCCTTGCGCTCGGCGCACACCTTGAGCTCGACCTGGTAGACGTCCCGGTAGGTGAAGGAGAACTGCTTCGGGGTCCTGTAGGAGCAGTCGCGGGCCCAGTGCTGCCGGTTCGGCAGGTCGTTCCCGGACCGGTACGTGATGCGGAAGACGGCCCAGCCGCACGTCGCGCCGCGGGTGTTGTCCTGCACCTGGCCCGAGACGCGCACGGTGTCGGCGGTCGGGAGGTCGGCGTGGTCCTCGCCGGTGGCCGTCAGGGTTCCCGTGGCCTTGGCCGCCTGTCCGGGAGCGTAGTGGGGACCCCACGGCGCGCTCGCCGCGGCGTGAGCGGGGGCGGTGAGGGCGAGGGTGGCGGTGGCCGCCAGGGTCAGGCCGGCAAGGGTACGGGTGATCGCCATGAGTGACCGTCCTTCTCAGGTGGGATGGCCACACTGTGCGCCCGGCCGATTTCAGCCGGCTTGCCGAACGACTTCTTCCACTTTCAAGTTGATTGCCTGACAGCGGGAGGCGTCAACCTCGGCGGTGCCCGGGGCTGCGGGACCTACGGCTCCTGCCCGGCCACGACGGCCAGCAGCACGTCGGCGTGGCAGTCCTGGTCGGGCCTGCACCAGCAGGCGAGGTCCCGGCCCGCCAGCTCCTCGCGGGCCCGTTCGACGAGCTCCGGATGTTCGCGCAGGTGCACGCGGTACAGCTCGATCACCTCGGCCCGCTCGTGGATCCGCCCGCCGCACGTCCGGCAGCCCTTCCCGCCGACGCTGTGCGGGCTGTTGTACGGGCTCGCCTTCAGCCCGGGCGCCGCCCTGCCCACGTACGTCGCCCCCTCGGGCACGTGCCCGTGGTACCTGTCGCCCTCGACCTTGACCCGGTGTGCCACCGTGGCCTCCTAGTAGATCGCTCCCAGCCGCCGCACCGCCTGATAGTACGAGCGGGCGAGCCGGTCACAGGCGGTCCTGCGGATCTCGGCGTACGTGGCGCACACCCGGCCCATGTCGAACAGGAAGGCCTGGTCGACGCGATCCCGGTGGGCCGGGAAGAGACTGATCGCCTTGTAGTTGCGGTAGCCGAAGTCGTGCCGCATGCAGGGCAGGCTGAAGTCGAAGCCGAGCGGCTTGTCGGGGCTGCCGGAGCACAGGTCGGTGGACCAGTCGAAGGCGTAGGGGGCCCAGGAGGACCGGTCCTGCCAGGCGTCACGCCAGGCGGCGGCGCTGCGGGCGGTGGGCTGGGTGAGCGCCGAGAGTGCGGTGAGTTTCTGCTGCAGCGTCACGGTCGGGGCCGGGAACGCGGCGATCAGGGCGAGGGCGGCGAGCGATGATCCAACCATGAGAGCCTGCTCCGTCGTGCCAGGAAGCTGTCATGGGTAGCTTCGCCTGACCGCCCCGGCGTCCGGGCGGGATGATGGGCAATGCCGTTTCAAGATTTAGTAGATGCGGTACTTCTTGCCGCAGTTGTCGAACTTGCCGGCCCAGCAGGTGAACGTGTAGACCTTCTTGATCCCCTTGCCGCCCCAGGTGCCGACGACCTTGCCGTCCCAGGCCTTGTTGAACTTGTGCCAGGAGCCGTTCTGGTAGTACTCGAACCACACCCAGGCCTTCTTGCCGCCGGCCCTGTCCACGCCGTACCACTTCGTGAACACCTTGCCGCCCGACTTCCAGGTCTTGCCGTAGGTGTAGGCCTTGCCGTCGCTGGAGAAGAACTTGCCCCACTTGACGAGGGTGACGGTGCTCGCGGAAGCGGTGGTGGCGGTCTGCGTGGCCGCCTGCGCGGCGGCCGGGCTCAGGGCCAGGCCGGTGACGGCCATCGAACCGGCCAGGGCGGCGATCGTGAGGGTCTTACGCATGATCGGGTCCTCTTTCTGGGTGTTCGGTGCTGCCGGGCTCGTCCCGACAGCAGGAACACTACGGAGACCCCAAGGGATCATCTGTGGAGGAATCCACACACCAGCCGTGATCAGCACCACACCGGTTCACGTCATCCGGAAGGCCGCCTCACGCGTACGCGCATCCTGATGTCGTCCTCGGCCCACAGCACGAAGCGTTCCACCGGCGCCACGGGATGATCCTCGACCGGTTCGAAGCGGAGCCTCCTGAGCAGCACCGCCAGCACCAGCTCCGCCTCCACCATGGCCAGGCTCGCGCCCTCGCAACTGCGCGGCCCCAGCCCGAAGGGGATGTAGGCGTACCGGTGACGGCGCGCCGACGCCTCGGGGGTGAACCGGTCCGGGACGAACGCGTGCGGGTCAGGCCAGTGGTCGGGGTTCAGGTGGACGGCCCAGAAGGGGTAGAAGATCGTGGTGCCCGCCGGGATGCGGTGGCCGCCGAGGGTGAGGTCCTCGGTGGTCTCGCGGGCGCCGTACGGGCCCGGCGGGTAGAGGCGCATCGATTCCTTGAGCGCCATCTCCAGGTACGGCAGGCGCTTGAGGTCGGCGTAGGACGGGGCGGGCCGCTCGCCCAGGACGTCGTCCAGCTCCGCGGCCACCCGCGCCGCGGCCTCCGGGTGGCGGGCCAGGAGGTGGAGGGTCCAGGAGACGGCCACGCCGGTGGTGTGGTGGGCGGCCAGCATGATCATGAGGACGGTGTCGCGGATGCGGGCCGGCGTCATGCCGGCCTTGACCAGGGCGGCCACCAGGTCGCTGCCACCGGCGGCCAGCACGCCGTCCACGACCTCGCGCAGGTACGCCAGCGCCTGCTCGGCCCGCGACAGGTCGTCGTCGCTCTCGTGGAGGCGGCCCAGGTAGACGGTCAGCACGGTCTCGAACGCGCTCACCACGCGGGCGGGGTCGTCGATGTCGCCGCCGAGGGCGTACTGGCAGATCATGCGCAGGGACAGCGCGCTCAGGTCCTGCTGCAACGCCACCTCGCCCAGGCCCGCCCAGCGGTCGGCGAGCTCCGTGGCCAGGGCGGTGAAGGCGGGGAAGTGAGCCTCGTGGGAGCGGCGGCCGGCCAGGACCGACAGCAGGGCGCGGCGGAACGGGACGTGTTCGCCGGCGGGGAGGGTCTGGAGGTTGCCCGCCTCGCACAGCGGGGCCAGGAACTCGAAGAGCTTGTCCGGGCGGGCGTTGACCGTGGCCGTGGCCTCCAGGAGCACGGGGTCGGCCACCGAGACGGCCGACGGGGAGCCGGGGAGCTGGAAACGCACCAGCGGGCCGTACCGGTCGTGCAGGTCGAGCTGGTAGGCGTGCAGGCCGCCCGCGGCCGTGATGGCGCCCAGCCCGCTGTCTGACTGGGCGGGAGGTCCGGGGATATCGCGCACGCCGCCACGGTCTCCCGACCGCGTTCGCTTGGCAAGCCTCCCGGCGGTTCTGCCAAGATCACCGCATGGGGAACCGCGTGGTGCTGAACGCGGGGAGCGGGCTTCCCGTCCGCTGCGGGCGGATGCCGGCCGCGTGCTGCCGACTGCGCTCCGCGCCGTAGACGCTCGCGTATGGAGGTGAGATCGTCCACCATGGACCGTCTCGGCGGTCCAGCGTCACCATATGACCATGCTTGTACTGGCTCTGATCACCCTCGTGCTGCACGGCGCCCTCACGGGCCTGTTCTACTCCTTCTCCATGTCCGTCATGCCAGGGCTGAACGCCATCGACCCCGCCCAGGCCGAGGCGGCGATGCGGAGCATCAACCGGAAGATCCTGAACGGCTGGCTCTTCATCGCCTTCATCGGCTCGCCGCTGGCCGCCCTGGTGGCCGGGTTCCTCGCGGACGGCATGGCCGCCACGTGGTTCTTCGCCGCCGCGGGGGTCAACTTCGCCGGCTCGTTCCTGGTCACCGTGGCGATCAACGTGCCGATGAACAACGCGCTGGACGCCCGGACCATGTCGTTCAAGGCCTACTCGCCCCGGTGGACCGCCTTCAACACGCTGCGCACGGTGGCGTGCGCGGCGAGCCTCGTCCTGGTCGGGCTCGGGCTGACCGCGATGTGATCGGGGCTCCGTCACGCGGCGCCGCCGGTCTGGAAGGATCGGATTCGAGTACGACCTTGCACGACCTACCGTGCACGGCTTATGGGAAAGGCATCTCGAGATGGCTCCGAACATCGCGACCGCGCGCCGCGTCGACCTGCCCGAACTGCTCGACTTCCTGCGCCCCCGGCACCACGGCCTGCTGTCCACCACGCGTGCGGACGGGCGTCCCCAGCTCTCGCCCGTCTCCTGCGGCGTCGACGAGGGCGGCAGGATCGTGGTCTCCACCTATCCCGACCGGGCCAAGGCGGTCAACGCCCGCCGTGACGACCGCGTGTCGATCTGCGTGCTGTCCGACGATTGGAACGGGCCGTACGTGCAGGTCGACGGCAGGGGCGAGGTGCTGGACATGCCGGAGGCTCTGGAGCCGCTCGTCGAGTACTACCGGTGCATCGCGGGCGAGCACCCCGACTGGGACGAGTACCGCGAGGCCATGCGGCGCCAGGACAAGTCGCTGATCCGCATCCACATCGACCGCTGGGGCCCCATCGCGACGGGCGGCTTCCCCGCGCGCCTGGCCGCCGGCGGGTGACGCGGGCTCACACCATGGTCAGGTAGGCGGCCACCTCCTCGGCCGAGGAGGTGGCGATCCCGACGTACCCGTCCGGCCTGATCAGCGTGTGCCGCGCGGCCCCGTACGGCCGCCGTTCCCGGCCAGCGAGCCGCCCCGGTAGCTCAGCGTGAGCTGGTAGGTCTCCTCGTCGCGCCTGATCGACTTCTTGTCGTGCAGGTCCGCGCTGAGGCCGAGCACGCCGGCGGCGATCGGCCTGCGTTCCTCCTCGTAGGTGTCCAGCAGCGACTCCGGCGCGCGTGTTGTTCATGGCCTGACCGTGCCAGGCGGCTCTGCCGGATCGCTGTCAGCCGCCGCCGGGCGCTGCCAGCCACCGTCGATCGCTGTCAGCCGCTGCCGGGCGCCGCCGGTCGCCGTCAGTCGCTGATGGGCGCTGCCATCCCTTCGGCGCCCCAGTCCCACAGCGCCTGGAGCACGGGCCCGAGGCGATGGCCCTGCGGGGTCAGCCGGTAGGAGGTGCGGGGCGGCCAGCCGGGCCGGCGGTCGCGGACGAGCACGCCGCTCCGCGCGAGCTGCGCCAGCCGGTCCGACAGCACCTTGTCCGACAACGCGGGCAGCGCCTGCGCCAGCTCGGTGAACGTGCGCTCACCCCGCAGCAGCTCGCGTACCACGAGCGTCGTCCACCGGCCGCGCAGCGCGGCGAGGGCGATCTCCACCGGGCAGGACGGCGTGGGCTCGGCGACGGCCGCCCGGGGGTCGTCCGGCAGCCCCGGCCGCCGGATCACGTCACCAACCGTTTGGTGAGTCACTGAGCAGTCTCCTAGCGTTGCCGCGTCTCGAATCCTGAATCCGTTCTACCGGGGAGTGGTGGATGATGCGTGAGCTTGCCAGGCGGCCCGAGGACGTGCCCGCGGTGTTCGCCGAGCGCTTCAACAGCGGTGATCCCGCGGCGGTGGCCGAGGTGTACGAGGGCGGGGCGGTGTTCGTGCCCGAGCCGGGCGTCCCGCTGACCGGTGCCGAGGCGCACAGCGCCAACGCCGCGTTCATGGCGCTCGGGGTCCCGATCGCCGTACGGCCCCGGCACGTCTACGCGACCGGCGACCTCGCGCTCCTTATCGTGGACTGGACGATCGAGGGCACGAGCCGCGCGGGCGAGCAGGTGCGCATCGACGGCACGGCCACCGACGTCGCCCGGCGCGGCGCGGACGGCCACTGGCGGTACACGATCGACAACCCCTTCGGCGTCGCGCTCCCGAGCAGCGGCGGCGCGGCCTGATCCCGGCGGGTGAGGGTGCTGGAATTGTCGGTGCCGCTGGCCATGATGGGTCCATGACCGAGACGCCCCCCTTCACCGCGCTGCCCGACGACACGGCCTACGCCGAGGCCGTGCAGCTCGCCGTCGACTCCGCCGCGGCCTACTACGCCGACGGCACCTCGACGCTCGACGACGACGCCTACGACCGGCTGGTCCGCGGCATCCAGGCGTACGAGGAGGAGCATCCCGAGTCGGTGCTGCCGTCGTCGCCGACCGGGAAGGTGGCCGGTGGGGCGGTGGTGGGCGACGTGCCGCACACGGTGCCCATGCTGAGCCTGGACAACGTGTTCGGCGCCGAGCAGCTCGCCGACTGGGCGGCGGGGCTGGAGCGCAGGCTCGGGCGGCCGGTCACGGCGTGGAGCGTGGAGCCCAAGCTCGACGGGCTGGCGATCTCGGCCCGCTACCGGCACGGCCGCCTGGCTCAGCTCGTCACCCGGGGCGACGGCAGCGCGGGCGAGGACGTCTCGCACGCCATCGGCACCATCGTCGGCCTGCCCGACCGGCTCGCCGACGCCGTGACGGTGGAGCTGCGCGGCGAGGTCATGATGACGGCCTCCCAGTTCGAGGAGGCGTGCGCCAAGCGCAAGGCGCACGACGGCACCACGTTCGCCAACCCGCGCAGCGCCGCCGCGGGCACGCTGCGCGCCCAGGACCGGCCGTACGTGTGCGAGCTGACGTTCTTCGGCTACGGCGCCCTCCCGGCGCCCGGCGACGAGTCCGACCTGGCCGCGGGCCTGCGCGAGTGGCCGCACAGCCAGATCATGGAGTGGGTGGCCGCGCAGGGCGTGCAGACCACGGCCGCCACGCCGGTGGCCGGGGTCGTGGCCGAGAAGCTCGATCAGGTGCAGGCCAGGGTCGGGGAGATCGCGGCGGCGCGGGCCGAGCTGCCGTTCGGCATCGACGGCATCGTGATCAAGTGCGATCTGGCGGCCGACCAGGCCGAAGCCGGGTTCAGCTCGCGGGCGCCGCGCTGGGCGGTGGCGTACAAGCTGCCCGCCACGGAGAAGATCACCAAGCTGCTGGGCGTGGAGTGGAACACCGGCCGCACCGGCGTCATCGCGCCCCGCGCCGTGCTGGAGCCGGTCGAGCTCGACGGCAGCATCGTCACCTACGCCACCCTGCACAACGTCGCCGACATCGCCAGGCGCGGCCTGATGCTGGGCGACAGCGTGACCGTCTACAAGGCGGGCGACGTGATCCCCCGGGTCGAGGCGCCCGTGGTGCACCTGCGCACCGGCGAGGAGCGGCCCATCCCCATCCCCGAGGTCTGCCCGTCGTGCGGCGACGCGATCGACAGCTCCCAGGAGCGGTGGCGGTGCGTACGCGGCCGGAGCTGCCGGGCGATCGCCTCCATCACGTACGCGGTCGGCCGTGACACCCTCGACATCGAGGGCCTGGCGGAGAACCGCATCAAGCAGTTCCTCGACACCGGCCTCATCGCCGACTTCGCCGACCTGTTCTTCCTGACCCGCGAGCAACTGCTGGGCCTGGAGCGGATGGGCGAGACCAGCACCGACAACCTCCTCGCCGCCATCGAGCAGGCCAAGACACGCCCGCTCAGCAGGGTGTTCGCGGCGCTCGGCGTGCGCGGCACCGGCCGCTCGATGAGCCGCCGCATCGCCCGCCACTTCGCCACGATGGACAACATCCGCGCGGCCGACGCCGAGGCGATCCAGCAGGTGGAGGGCATCGGGCCGGAGAAGGCGCCGGTCGTGGTGGTCGAGCTGGCCGAGCTCGCCCCGCTGATCGACAAGCTGGTACGCGCCGGGGTGAACATGACGGAGCCCGGCGCCACCCCGCCGAGCGACGAGCCGGAGGCAGCGGCTGTGGAGCTGCCCCTCGCCTCGATGTCGGTGGTCGTGACCGGCACGATGACGGGCCCGCTGGCGACGCTGTCGCGCAACGAGATGAACGAGCTGATCGAACGGGCCGGCGGCAAGTCCTCCTCCAGCGTCTCCGCCAAGACGTCGATGCTGGTGGCCGGCGAGAAGGCGGGCTCGAAGCGGGCCAAGGCCGAGACGCTGGGGGTTCGGATCGTGAGCCCGGAGGAGTTCGCCGATCAGGTGAGCGCGTTCATCTGAGCCTGTTACCGCGTGGGGGTGGCGCGGCGGCGGAGCCAGCCGGCGGCGCGATGCGCCACGGGGCCCAGCACGCTGACCTCCTTGGTGGCCTTCTTCAGCGCCTGGACGGCGTGCTGCGACTCCGCCGTGACCTTCTTCAGCTCGGCCGTCGTGCGCCGCAGCTCCGTGGCGAGCCGGTCCAGCTCGCTCTGGGGCTGCGCGGGCTTCGGCTTCTTGCGCTGGTTGACGCGGACGAGGTTCCGCTCGCCCAGCACGTCCGTCGTGTGCCACAGGTCGGGGCGGGTGGCGAGCCATTCGAGCAGCCGCTCCTGCACGGGCGCCGGGTCGCCCCACATCCCGTACAGCTTCTGGCTGCTGACGCAGATCGGCTCCAGCCCGAGACCGGCGACCGCTTCCCAGACGGCCAGCGCGACGCCCGGCGTGTGTTCGCTGCGGTAGTCGTCGAAGGCGACGACCCCGCCCTGGCCGAGCGCGGTCCGTGCCGCCAGGACGTCACCCTTGACGTGCGTGTACAGGTGCGAGGCGTCCACGTGGACGAACCGGCAGGTGCCGGCCCGCACATGGTCCAGGATGATCGAGGTCGGCCCGTGCACGATCTCGGGCAGCGTGTCGTGGACGCTCAGGTAGTTCTGCTCGAACCGGTGGCGGGTGAGGGTGGAGTACGACCGGGTGGTCTCGGCGTCGTTGTCGGCGTCGGGGGCGTCCGCCTCGAAGAGGTCGCAGACGGTGAACGTCTCCCCCCGGCGTACGTGGCCGCCGATCAGGACGGCGCTCTTACCCAGGTAAGTCCCCATTTCGAGGACGTCGCCGGAGGCGTCCTCGTTCGACAGGAACCACTCGAACAGGCGTTGGTCGGCCGGCCAGAACCAGCCGGGGATGCGCTCCAGTGCGGCGGTGAGATCCGGTGCTGACATGCCCGGACGCTAACAGCCCGGTTTTCCGGCGAAGAAGAGGGTTTGCCGCATGGCCATCGGGAGGTCGCCGAAAGTTCGGCCGGCCGGATCCGGCCCGCGGGGACCCACCTCGATCTCCTGTCCCAGCGATATCCGCAGAGCCGGGTGAACGAGGCTGATCGCCGCAATCCCCTGGCCCCCGAATTCTGTCGGTGCCGCCGTTCATACTCGCCATCAGCACCACCTGAAGGAGGAAATGATGGCGAGGCGATCCGGGCGCCGCAGGAAACGATCCGAGTCGAGCGGCAAGGCGCAGTTGTTGCTGATCTGCCTGGTGGGCGCCATCATCGCAGCCACCCTCGCGGCCAGATTCGCCGTGGAGAATCCGGGGATTGCCATGAGCGTCCTCGCGCTCCTGATCGCGGCCTTCGGCGGCGCTCTTTTCCTGCGATATCGGGTCATCCAGGCCAACCGACGGCAATTCCTCGCCGCCAACACGGAATTGGCGAAGGTCGATCTCATGTCCGGGCCCCAATTCGAGCATCTCGTCGCCGAACGCATGATCGCCGAGGGGTTCCGTCGCGTGCGCGAGCGGGGCGGCAGCGGTGACGGCGGCGTCGACATCACCGCCGTCGCACCCGGCGGCGGCCCGTACGCGGTGCAGTGCAAGCGTTACAGCCGCACCGTCGGCGCCCCGGAGGTCCGTAACTTCCTGGGGGCGCTGGCCAACACCTTCGACGGCTACACCGGCGTCCTCATCACCTCCGGCCACCTCACCCGCCAGGCCCGCGAGGAGGCCCTCAACGCCCGCCGGCCCCTCCTGCTCGTCGAGCGCGACCGCCTCGCCGACTGGCTGACCGGCCGGGTCGCCCTGACGCCGCAGCGGGTGCCGTGACCTGATCGACTTCCGGGCGTCCGCACCGTTAGGGTTGGGCGCTTCGTTCCTTCACCCCCGACGAACCGCCCGAGGAACCGCCCGTGCTCCGCCACCGTCCCGGCCTGGTCGTCGTCGCCGTCCTGGCGATCCTGGTCGCCGCGTCGGGCGTCGTCGCCCTGACGACCGGCGATGCCCGGCTCTCCATACTGCTCGTCTACGCCTGGTTCCCCGGGCAGCCGGACGAGGTGGACGCGGACCTCCTCGTGATGCTGGTCCTGGTCGGGCTGGTACGCGTCTGGGGGTTGTGGCAGATCCTGCCGAAGCGGCGCGACGGCGGGCGGCGGGCGACCCGGGAGGAGCGGCTGCTGCGGATCGCGCTGTACGTGTGGCTGGTGTGCGAGCTCGTCGACCGCCTGCCCCTCGGGTCCGACCTGCCCGAGGACCTCGCGCAGGTCGCCGCGACGGTGCTGTTCTTCCGGGTGATGCGCACGGTGCCCCTGGCGTTGCGGCTGGTGGCGCTCGTCGCAGGGCTGCTCATGCCGGTGCGCAGGCTCGCCGTCGTGGCGCTCGGGACGGCCGGGGCCGATGGCCAGGTTCTCTACGACGTCCTGCCCGCGAGCGGGGTGCCGTGGGTGCCGTGGGTGGTGTGGCTGGTGCTGACGCTGGTGGCGCAGGCGAAGGACGGCCGCTGGCGGCGGGGCACGTTGTGGGCGGGAGCGGTGGTCGCGGCGGGACCGGTGCTCGAACCCCAGTTCTTCTCCCCCTTCAGCCGGTCCTACGTGTGGTTCGAGGGCATCGGGCTGGTCCTCGACGTGATCACGGTGGTGTGGCTCGGCCGGTCCGCGCGCGAGGCCGCCAACGAGCCCAAGGTCCCGTCCGGCAGCACGTCCAGGTGTGCGCTGCGGTGGTGGCCGGCGCAAGGGGCGGCGGTGGTGGTGCCGCTGGTGCCGGCCGTGGTCAACTGCGTGAACGGGGTTTTCGCCTGGATCGGGCCGCGCGGGGCGATCTCGTCCTGGTTCTCCGGGAACGGATGGTTCCTGCGGCAGCTCTGGCACCCGCTCGACCTCCTCATCGGCATCGGCGGCGCGTCGGGGCTGGTGCTGGCGGCCGTGCTGCTGCGGACCCGGCGGCTCGTGCTCGGCACGATCGCGACGCTGCTGCTGGCGGCGGTGGCGGGCGTGGTGAGCGGGCTGACGACGGCGGACGAGGGAACGCGGGCGGTCCAGGTTTTCGAGGCCGCGCTCTTCGACGAGCTGCTCACGAGCCTGCCCGGCGTCTCCCCGCTCTGGTACAGCGCCGCCTTCACGCTCTCCGCCCTGCTCCTCACGCTCGCGTACGCCACCCCGCCGGCCAGGCGCAGCCCGTACCGGGTGGTCGCGGCGAGCCTGGCCACCGGCGCGCTGCTCGCCCTGGTGCCTGCGTCGGACCAGGAGCCGGACCGGACCAGCACCTACGGCGAGTGCGAGGCCGAGCTGAGCCGGCGGTCCTCCATCGCGATGACCGGCGAGCGCGAGTTCGTGTGCGGGGTGCGGTACAGCACCGCCCCGCTGTTCGGCGAGGACATGCCGGACCGGCGGGTGATCGCGTACGGGCACCGCATGTGCGGCGTCTACACGAGCGGCGACACGCGGGACAGGACCCGGTTCCGGCAGGCGTACGGGATCGACCCGCTCGAACACGCCGGGCTCCTGGCGAGCATCTGCCCGAAGGCCGAAGCGGACGTGGAGCAGGCGGCGGCCGAGGAGGAGGCCGAGATGCTGGCGTGGGAGGCCGAGCAGCAGGCCATGTGCGACCGCGCGCCGCGCCACCGGCCGCTGATCGAGCCGGTGCGGGCCACCAGGGAGAAGGAGCCGGACTGGCCTGAGGTCGGGCTGGAGGCGTACGAGGACGCGGACGTTCCGGAGTCCGACCTCTACAGTCAGGACGTCGATCTGGTGGCCGCCGCTCCCGGTCACCTGCTCATCGAGGTCGACACCACCTACCGCGTCTGCGTCACCACCGAGACCTACGACCGCCGTCCCCCGGTCGAGACCCGGGGCTGGCAGCACGTCGTCGAGGTCGGGTACGAGAGCCCGACGGGCAGCATCGTGCTCGCCGACAACCTCGCCGGCGTCACGCTGCCGGACCTCGCCCTGCGCGGCAGGAAGGGGCACTACCGTATCCGCGTCCACTACGACCCGCCCGACTGGGACAAGAAGGTGGGGCAGCGGCTGCTCGTCATGGCCTGGCCGGGACGCGGCGACGACCGCGTGGTGCACCGGGCGCCTCAGCGCTGAGAGCCGGTCCATCGGCGGAGGCTCGTTGCGGTCATGCGGTCCCCTTGGCCAGGACGTCCGCGATGGCGGCCACGATCTCGTCGGCCGTGCCGGCGTGCCCCAGGTGCTCCGCCATCAGGGCGGCCGACCGGATGGCCCCGATCGGATCGGCGACGCCATGCCCCGCGATGTCCGGCGCCGACCGGGGATCACGGCGATGCCATGCGTCGTCATGCCGGCGATTCAACCGGCGCTGCGCGGAAAGGTCCAAGACGGCGGCAACGTGAGGAGCAGACGATGAACTCCGGCCTCCCGAGAACCGACGTCGACCAGGCCCTGCTGGGCCACGCCACCTACCGCAGCCTCGGCGAGCAGCGGCTGACGCCGGCCGAGGAACGTTTCGAGAAGGCCAGACGCACCACCGGCCTGTGGCTCGCGCCGCTCGTCACGGTGGTTTTCCTGCTGCTGCCGTTGCGGATGGACGCCGAGCAGCACACGCTGGCGGGCGTGCTGCTCGGGGTCATCGTGTTGTGGGTGACCGAGCCGGTGCCCATCCCCGTCGGCGGGCTCATCGGCGTCGGCGTGATCGTGCTGCTCGGCGTGGCCTCCGCCACCGACGCGCTCGCCCCGCTCGGCTCCCCCACGCTGTTCACCTTCATCGGCGCGTTCATCCTGGCGCAGGCGATGCTCAAGCACGGCGTGGCGCGCCGCTTCGCCTTCCGCATGTTGTCGCTGCCCGGCGTGGGCCGCTCGACGTTCCGGCTGGTCGTGGCGTTCGGCCTGATCACCGGCCTGCTGTCGGCGTTCGTCTCGAACACCGCCACCGTGGCCATGCTGCTGCCCACCGCGCTCGGCATGCTCGCCGTCATCGCCAAGCTGCTGCAGGACCGCGGGCTGGTCGCGCCCGACTTCAACCCGCTGCGGCTGCGCGTCGGCGCCGCGCTGGTCCTGATGCTCGCGTACGGGGCCAGCGTCGGCGGCCTGATCACCCCTGTCGGCAGCCCGCCGAACCTGATCGGCCGCGGCCTCATCGAGGAGGCCACCGGCAGGCGCATCTCGTTCACCGAGTGGATGCTCACGGCGCTGCCGATCTGCGCGCTCATGTTCGCCGCGCTCGCGGTCGTGCTGCTCCTGCTCAACCGGCCGGAGATCCGCAGGATCGAGGGCGTCGAGGAGTACGTGCACCGCGAGCGCGCCACCCTCGGCCCGCTGTCACGCGCGGAGAAGAACACGCTCGTCGCCTTCGGCGTCACCGTGTTCCTGTGGGTCTTCCCCGGCCTGGTCGCCGTGTTCACCGGGACCGACTCCGCCCTCTACACCACGATCAGCGGCAGGCTCAACGAGGGCGTCGTGGCCGTGCTCGGGGCGGCGCTGCTGTTCCTGCTGCCGACCGACTGGGGCAGGCGCGAGTTCACGCTGAGCTGGAGCGACGCCGCCAAGATCGACTGGGGCACGATCGTGCTGTTCGGCACCGGCATCATCTTCGGCTCCCTGCTGGAGGGCACGGGGCTGGCCAGGACCATCGGCTCGTCGGCGGGCTCGGCGCTGGGGCTGGGCAGCGTGTTCGCCATCACCGCGTTCGCCGTGGTGCTGGCCGTGCTGGTCTCGGAGACCACCAGCAACACGGCGTCGGCGGCCGTGGTGGTGCCGATCGTCATCCCGATCGCGGTGGCGGCCGGGGTGAACCCGTTCGTGCCCGCGCTGGCGGCGACGTTCGCGGCGTCGTTCGGGTTCATGCTGCCGGTCTCCACCCCGCAGAACGCGATCGCGTACGGGTCGGGGGTCGTGCCGATCACGACCATGATCCGGTCGGGGGTGAGCTTCGACGTGCTCGGCGCCCTTCTGATCATCGTGCTCCTGCCGCTGCTCGTCGGGCTGACCGGCATCGGCGCCTGATCAGGCCTCCCTGGAACGCAGGAACGCCTCCAGCGCGGCCCGGACGGCGGCCCGCGTCGGCTCCAGGGCGATGCCGTGCTCCCACAGGAGCTTCCCGGCCGTGCCCGACTTGTCGTGCAGGAGGCCGAGGAGCATGTGCTCGGTGCCGATGTAGTTGTGCCGCAGCTCCGCCGTCTCGGTCAGCGCGGCCGTGAGAGCCCGGCGGGCGTCGGCACCGACCGAGAGCGCCGCCGGGGAGCCGGTGCCAGTGGGCAGCCGCCGCTCCAGGGCCTCGCGCAGGGCGGCCGGGTCCGCGTCCTGGGTGGCCACGGCGCGGACGGCCAGCGTGTTCGGGTCGTCGAGGATGCCCAGCAGCACGTGACCGGCCTCGATGGAGGGCCGGCCGAGGCGGCGGGCGTGCTCCTCGGCCCGTTCGAGGGTCTCCTTGGCCCGGCCCGTGTACCGCTCGAACGCTCCCGACCTGGCCAGGTCGGCGATGGTGAGGCTGGACCAGCGCCGGCCGTAACGCTGCTGGGCGGCCTGGCGGCTGATGCCGAGGTGGTCGCCGATGTCCGCCCACGAGCAGCCCTCGGCCCGCGCCAGCTCGACCAGGTAGCCGAGCAGGCGGTCGCCGACCTTCTCCAGGTCGGACAGCACGCCTTCGGCCACGGTCAGGCGGGTCAGGGCGTCGGTGTCGTCCGCGCTGCGCTCTTCGACGATCGACAGCAGCTCGGCGAGATCGGGTAGCTGTGGCACCATACCATTATGACTGTCAACACTTGCCTTGACACTTCATGGATGTCAATGCGACCGTTGACACATGGACATCAGCACGCTGGGAGAGGCGCTCGACACGTTCGTGCCGGAGATCATGGAGCACTGCGGGACACCGGGGTTGTCGATCGCGGTGGGGGCCGGCACGGAGGTGGCGCTGGCGCGGGCGTACGGGGTCGCGGACCTGGCCACCGGCCGGCCGATGACGGTGGACACGGTCGGGCCCACGGGCTCGGACTGCAAGCCGTACACCGGGGTCGCCGCCCTGCAGCTCGTGGAGCGCGGCGTGATCGGGCTGGACGAGCCGATCGAGCCGTACGTACGCGTCGTCAACCCGCACGGGCAGCGGCCCGTCACGCTGCGGGACCTGCTCACCCACCGCAGCGGGCTCGGCATCGGCATGGGCAACTTCGACCGGGTGCCGCCACCGCCGCTGGGGGAGCACCTGCGGCGGGTGCTGGAGGCGGGGCGGTCCGACGCGTACGGGGGCACGATGGTCCCGTTCTGGGCCGGGCCCGTGGGGGCGCGGTACCAGTACAGCAACGTGGGGATCGCCGTCGTCGGGCACCTCGTCGAGCTGCTCAACCCCGACGGGGTGACGTTCTCCGAGTGGGTGGCGCGGCACGTGTTCGCGCCGCTGGGGATGGGCTCGACCGTGTTCCCGCGGGCGCAGCACCCCGACTTCGTGCCGGCCGGGCTGCTGGCCCGCCGCTCCACCGGGTACGCGACGCTGCCCGGGGTGCGGCTGCCGCTGCCCCCGCTGTACCCGGGTGACTATCCGGCGGGCTCGGCGCTGAGCACGCCGTCCGACCACGCCCGGTTCGTGCTGGCGATACTCAACGGCGGGTCTCCGGTCCTCTCCCCGGAGCTGGCGGCGCAGATGGTCACGGCCCAGGCGTCCGGGGGCACCCTCATGGGGCCCCAGCCCGATCTGTCCGTCGGGCTGGTGTTCAACGTCTTCGGCGGCGAGCACCCGTACATCGGGCACGGCGGCGAGTACCCCTGGGGCTGGACGCACTTCACCCGCGGCTGGACCGAGGACCGGGTGGCGCTGGTGATCTCCGCCAACCAGTTCGACCTGGGCGACTTCGGCCTCTCCGACCGGCCCGGCCACGCGGCCGCCCGGCTCGTCGCCGAGCTCGTCACCGCCTGGGTACACGGCGCCGACCCCCGGCCCCGGCGCAGCCTCGCGGCCGGGCGGAGCTTCCTGGCGGGGCTGCTGGTCGGCGACCGGCTCACCACCCGGCTCGGCATCGCGTCGCGACCCTCCGCCGAGGACGTCGCGCGGATCGCCGAGGAGGCCGTGGTGTCGCTGCCCTGGGATCCGGAGGCGTTCCGGCAGGGCGTGGGGCAGGTACGGCTGACGGCGACGCCGCTGGCGGACAACGCCGCGACCGTACGGCGGGAGCTGCCGGGGCACGAGCTGGCGCTGCTGGCGCGGCAGCTCGGGGTGCCCGGCCTGGTCCCGCGGCTGGAGAGCTCGCCGGCGGTGGAGAGCTCGCCGGTGGTGGAGAGCTCGCCGGCGGTGGAGAGCTCGCCGGCGGTGGAGAGCTCGCCGGCGGTGGAGAGCTCGCCGGCGGTGGAGAAGTGAGCGTGGGCGACAGCCGTACCGTGCTGGAGGCCCTGTCGATCGCGGTGTCGGCGGGCGTGCCGACACTGTTGTGGGGCAGCCCCGGCACCGGCAAGACCTCGGCCGTCGTGGCCCTCGCCGAGTCCCTGAACTGGCCCGTCGAGGTGGTCATCGGCTCGATCAGGGAGCCGAGCGACTTCGCGGGCCTGCCGGTGATCTCCGACGGCGCGGTGCGGCTGACCCCGCCGGCCTGGGCCCACCGGCTGGCCACCGCCGGGCACGGGCTGCTCTTCCTCGACGAGCTGACCACGGCTCCCCCTGCGGTGCAGGCCGCGATGTTGCGGGTGGTGCTGGAGCGGGTGGTCGGCGACGTACGGCTGCCGGACAAGGTGCAGGTGGTCGCCGCCGCCAACCCGCCCGAGGAGGCCGCCGACGGCTGGGACCTGGCGCCGCCGCTGGCCAACCGGCTCGTGCACCTCGACTGGCCGGTGGACGGCAGGCAGATCGCCCGGGGCCTGGCCATGGGTTTTCCGGCGCCGTCGCTGACCGGATTCGCGCAGCCACCGTCCCCCGAGCAGGTGATGGAGGCGCGCGCGACCGTGGCGGCGTTCCTGGAGGTCAGGCCCGCGCTGGCGCTGCAGGTCCCCTCGGGCGGCAACCTGGCGGGCAGCGGTACGTCCGCCAGGCCGGGCAGCGGCGGCGGCACCTGGGGCGATGGCGCGTCCAGGCCGGGCGGTGGTCAGGGGTGGCCCAGCCCCCGGTCGTGGGAGGCGGCGGCCAAGCTGATGGCGGCGTGCAAGGCCGCCGGGGCCCCGGCCGAGGTGCTGGACGTGCTCGTGGCGGGGGCCGTCGGGGAGGGGGCGGCGCTGGAGTTCCTGTCCTGGCTGGAGCACCTGGACCTGCCGGACCCGATGGCGGTGCTGGCGGACCCGGACGCGTTCGAGCTGCCCCGGCGCGGCGATCGGGCCTTCGCCGTGCTCACCTCGGTGGTGGCCGTCGCGGTGGCCGCCGGCGACGTGGAACGCTGGGACGCCGCCTGGAGGGTGATCGCCAAGGCCGCCCGTACCGCACCGGACGTGGCCACCCTCGCGGCCCGCACCCTGGCCGGCCGCCGCCCGCCGGGCGCCAGGATCCCGGCCGCGCTGCTGGAGCTGACCCCGATCCTGCGCTCGGCGGGGCTGCTCGGTGACTGACCCCGACCTGTGGCAGAAGTGGTCGGCGGCCCGCGTCCGCGCCGCCCACCAGGCCCCGTACCTCGCAGCCGCCCTGCTCTCCCTCCACCCCGTCATGGTCACCGGCACCCGCGGCGAGCTGCGGCGCTTCCCCACGGACACGGGCTGGCGCGTGTACGTCGAGGTCGAGGAGCTGGCGCGGCAGAGCGTGCGGGAGGTGGCCTTCTGGCTCGTCCACCAGGTGACCCACCTCCTGCGGGAACACGCCCGCCGCTACCCGGGCGGCGTGGTGGAGCTGCTGCCCGAGGAGCAGCAGGCCTGGAACCTGGCCACCGACGCCGAGATCAACGACGACCTCACCGCCGACATCTCTGACCTCCCGCCGGAGACGGCCGCCCCCACCCGCCCCGGCCTCCCCCCGAACGCGACCACACCCGCACGCCGTGACCTTCCACCGGACGTGACCACCCCAGCCCGGCTCGGCCTCCCGGACGGCTGGACCGCCGAACGGTACTGGCACGCCCTCCGCGAAGCGGCCCACCGGCACGAACAGCCGGAGCACCACAACCCGCCCCACCCACCGACCGCCCCAGGAGACTGCGGCAGCGGGTGCGACGGCCTGCCCCGCACCTGGAACCGCGACGACCTGCCACCCGCCCTCTCCCCCACCACCGCCCGCCTGACCGCACTGGACACCGCCCGCAGGATCCGCGAACGCCTGAACGCCCAGGACGACGTCCCGGCCGGCTGGCGCCGCTGGGCCGGCCAGGTGCTCGAACCGTCCGTGAGCTGGCGCCGCCACCTGTCCGCCAGGGTGCGCCACGGCCTCACCCAGGCGGCGGGCCGCGCCGACTACACCTACCGCAGGCCGTCGCGCAGGGCCGCCGCGCTGCCCGGCGTCGTCCTGCCGAGCCTGCACCGCCCCCTGCCCTCGGTGACCGTGCTGATCGACACCTCGGGCTCGATCACCGAGACCATGCTGGCCCAGGCCCTGGCCGAGGTCACCGGGGTCCTGAGGGCCATGGGCATCGCCCGCCGCCTGCTCACGGTGATCACCTGCGACGCCCGCGCGTACCGCCCGCAGACCCTCACCCGGATCTCGGACCTGCGCCTGGACGGCGGCGGAGGCACCGACCTGCGCGCCGGCTTCGCCGCCGCCCTGTCCACCCGCCCGTCCCCGGACCTGATCATCGCGATCACCGACGGCCGCACCCCATGGCCGCACCGCCCGCCCAGGACCCGGGTCATCGTCGCCCTGCTCGACCCGGCCGGCCGGGCACCCGAGTGGGCGCAGACCGTACACGTGGAAGGAGCATCATGACGTCCAGCACGCCGGAGTTCGGCCCCGCCCCGTACGCGGCCGCCGGCATCCCGCCCGCCGAGGGACACCGCTGGTGGACCTGGCGGATGACCGCCACGCAGGCCACCGCCTGGCGGCGGGCCGGAGTCACCGACCCCGCGCAGGCCGTCCAGTGGACCACCGCCCACGTCACCCCGGACACGGTCGCGGCCTGCCGCGCCGCGGGCCTCACCGCCGCCGAGGCACTCCTCTGGCACGAGTACGAGTTCGACCTCGACGACGCCATCACCCTCAAGCACCAGGGCCACACCCCGGAGCAGGCCTACGACCTCAAGCGAGGCCGCAAGCCCCGCAGCCCGCACGACCCCACGGCCCCCGGGGACGCGTTCACCAGCCTCATGGCCTTCGCGGGCGGCGGCGACCCGCGTGACCGCGCCCAGCGGTTCATCGCCCGGCTCGGCAACACCGACGCCCTCGTCATCTACAGCTACTGCGGCGAGGACTGGGTGGACGACGAGGCCGCCGCCTGGGCCCGGCACAACGTGCCCGCCCCCACGGCCCGCATGTGGCAGGAGCTCGGCCTCAGACCCGCCGAGGCCGCCCGCTACATCCAGCGCGGCCTCACCCCGGTGGCGGTCGCCCGGGCGTGGTGGCAGGCCGGCATCCCGTTCGAGGAGACGGCGTCCTGGGCGGGCGCCGGCCTGACCCCGGAGGAGGCCGCCGCCCAACGCGCCAAGGGCGTCACCGCCGAACAGGCCGAAACCCTTCGCACCCTCCGCGACGACCGCTGACGTCGCGACACCCCGGATCACCGACGCGCCTCAGGAAGGCCGCCGCCAGTATGCCGCGCACGCACTGCTGTGCTTGACCACCTGCGGCAGCGACCACTGCGCGGGCCAGATCTGCAGCAGGTAGTGATCGACGGGCCCGTTCGACAGGTCCACGCCGTCCACGGCCTCGTCCATGCCCCGTGCGTGGTACCGCAGCCGGTACCACCCGGGCCCGGCCGGCAGGGCGGGCAGCTCGTGGCACTCGCCACCCCACTCGTGCAGCTCGAACTCGCCGGACGCGGACTCGATGCTGATCTCCACGACGTCCTCGAAGCCCTCGACGTCCGCCCCGGGATCGTGGCCGGCCACCGCGACGGTGAAGTCGACCGTCCCGGTGTGCAGGCCCGTGATGAGGAACGCGTCCCCGTCCTCGACCCGGATGATGCCGACCGGGTGGGTCGGGTGGTCGTCGAGAAGGTCCCCGGGGCCCTCGGCGTCGTCGGTGCAGTCGATCAGGTACGCCTGCCCGTAGCTGACGTGGAGGTCGAAGTTCGTGACCTGCACGGTGTCCGGTAAGCCGGTTGATTCGCTCATGAGCACCGAGCGTAGGGATGATCACCGACATTTCGGGGGCCGGGCTGCACCGGCACGCAGTGCGTCTGGGCGGGCTCGACCGGCGGCAGCACCGTCTCGCGGGGCGCCTGGACACCACGGCGTGCTCGGTGACGGTCAACTGACTCACATGGTCGTCCCGCCCGAGACGTCGAGCCGGTGCCCGGTGATGTAGCGGCTGTCGTCGGAGGCCAGGAAGGCGACGGTGTCGGCCACGTCCTGCGGCGTGCCGAGCCGGCCGAGGGGTGTCTGCGACGACAGCCAGGCCAGGGCATCACCGACCAGGCGCCCCTCGTGCATGTCGGTGTCGATGACGCCGGGGGCCACGAGGTTGACCGTGATGCCACGCGGCCCGAGCTGCTTGGCCAGCGCGACGGTGAGGACGTCGAGCGCCGCCTTGGACATGGCGTAGTCGATCGCCCTGGGCATGGCGGCTCCCCTGGTCAGCATGGTGCCCACGGTGATGATCCGCCCGCCGTCGCGCAGCCGTGGCAGGGCTTGCTGGGTGATGAAGAACGGGGCGGTGGTGTTGACCGCGAACAGGCGCTCGAGGCCCTCCCGGGTGACGCCGTCGATCTCGCTCTGACCGCCGAGGATGCCCGCGTTGTTGACCAGGACGTGCAATCCGTCGGCGTGCGCGTCGAAGCCCGACCACAGGGCTTCGGCGTCACCCGGCGTGCCCAGCTCGGCCTGGACGGCGAAGGCCTGCCCGCCGCCGGCCTCGATGGTGGCCACGACCTCCTTGGCGGCCGCGTGGTTGCCGCCGTAGTGCACGGCGACGCGGGCGCCCTCGCGCGCCAGCCGGGTGGCGATCGCACGGCCGATACCCCTGCTCGCGCCGGTCACCAGCGCCGTCTTCCCGGTCAATCGCATCATGATCATCTCCTATTCGCGTACCACGTACGTGAATAGGACCATAGCCATTCAGGTACGATGTACGCAAATGCACGGGAGGGATGCGCATGGCCGACGAGGAACCCACCAGCATCTGGATGCTGCCGGAGCGGCAGGAGCGCTCAGGACCGGGACGGCGCCCCGGCTACAGCCGCGAGCAGATCACCCGGGCGGCCGTCCTGATCGCCGACGCCGAGGGGGTGGAGGCCGCGACCATGCGGCGGATCGCCGGCGAGCTGGGCACCGGCGCCATGTCGCTCTACCGCTACGTACCGCGGCGCGACGACCTGCTCGACCTCATGATCGACCTGGCGATGAGCGACGTTGAACTCCCCGACGCCCCCTCCGGTGACTGGCGCGCCGACCTGGCGCTGCTGGCCCGGCAGACCCGCGCCGCCGGCCTGCGCCATCCCTGGCTGATCACGCTGCTGACCAGCCGGCCCACGCTCGGCCCGCAACTGCTGCGCGTGCACGAGTTCGCGCTCGGCGCTCTCGACGGGACCGGGCTCGGCATCGACGACAGCACCGGCCTGGTCGGCATGCTCGACGACTACACGCACGGCGCGATCCGCCGCGAGCTCGGCTGGCTGGAGGAGGCCCGCCGCACGGGGCTGGACCCCGAACGCTGGAAACGCGACTACATGGGCCCGTACGTGCGCCGGGTCGTCGAATCCGGCGAATTCCCGCTGTTCAGCCGGTCGGTGCTCGACTCCCGCACCGCCCACCTCACCCCCGAGGAACGCTTCCGGCACGGGCTCGACCGCGTCCTCGACGCCATCGCCGCGCTCATCCCGTCGCTGCGTACCCGCTCGGCGGAGAGGCCGGCCCGCCCACTCAGGAGGAGCTGACCGGCACGAAGCCGGAGCCCGCCCGGTAGTTGGGCGACTGGTGCCGGAAGTAGGTGTTGTAGACCTGGCAGTAGCGCCCGCCCCTGGCCAGCAGCGTGGCGTGGTCGCCCTCCTCCACGATCTGCCCGTGATCGAGCACGATGATGCGATCGACGTGCTCGATCGTGGACAGCCGGTGAGCGATGACGATCGACGTCCGCCCGGCCAGCACCACGTCCAGCCCCTCCTGGATCTGCGCCTCGGTCAGCGGATCGACGCTGGCCGTGGCCTCGTCGAGCACCACGATCGCCGGGTCCTGGACGAGCAGCCGGGCCAGCGCGACGAGCTGCCGCTGCCCCATCGACAGCGCCCGCCCGTGCTCGCCGACATCCGTCTCCAGCCCGTTCGGCAGCGCCTCGATCCAGTCGCCGCCGCCCACCGCCGACGCCGCGGCCAGCACCTCCTCGTCGGTCGCCTCGGGCCGCGGGTAGCGGATGTTCTCCGCGACCGTGCCGCTGAACAGGAACGGCGCCTGCGGCACCGCCCCGATCTGCCTGCGGTAGCTGCCCAGCTCCAGGGTGCGGATGTCGCGGCCGTCGATCAGCAGGCGGCCGTCCTGGAACTCGTAGAAGCGGGTGATCAGCTTGCTCAGCGTGGACTTGCCCGCACCGGTGTGACCCACCAGCGCCACGGTCTCCCCCGCCTCGATGGTCAGGTCGAAGTCACGCAGCACGGGATGCGCCGGGTCGTAGCCGAACGTCACGCCCTCGAACTCGATGCGCCCCGCCAGCCGCCCGGCGGGCTGCGAGTCCGTCTGCACCACCCGCGGCGGCGCGTCGATCAGCGCGAAGACCCGCTCGGACGCCGACAGCCCCTGCTGGAACTGCGACCAGAACGCGGCGATGGACGTCAGCGGGAACCAGAAGAGCGACACCCCCTGCAGGAACAGGTACCAGTCGCCGGCGGACAGCCCGCCCCCGACGACCGACGCGCCACCGAGCTGGACGAGCGCCACCGTGGCGAGCCCGGCCACGAGGAAGAGCACCGGGAAGATGGCGGAGAAGACGAACCCCTGCCGCAGCGTCACCTGGTAACTCTGCCGGTTGATGGGCCGGAACTCGTCGTAGACCTGCTGCTCCTGCCGGAAGTTCTTGGCCACGGCGATGCCGCCCATGGTCTCCTGCAGGTTGGCGTTCACCCGGCTCAGCGACCGCTGCGCGCGCCGCGTGCTGACCCTGGCCAGCCGCCGGAACAGCAGCGCCAGCCCCACCACGACCGGCACCACCAGCAGCGTCAGCAGGGCGAGCTCCACGCTGCGCACGAACAGCAGCACCGTGACGAAGCCCACCATCAGCACCTGGCTGATCAGGTCCATCGTGAGCGTGGAGACGGTGGCGAAGTCGTCGGTGTCGGACGTCACCCGGCTGACGATCTTGCCGGACGGCGTCTCGTCGTAGAAGGACAGGTCACGCTTGAGCACCGCGTCGAACGCGTCCTCGCGCAGGCGCAGCACCACGTCACCGGTGACCTTCGCGCTGTTCTTCTGCCGGACGAAGTTGAAGCCCCACGACACCACGCCGGTGGCCAGGATGCCCGCGGCCAGCAGCCAGCCCACCTGGCCGATCGTGCCGTCGGCGATGGCGTCGACGGCCAGGCTGCCCAGCGTGGGGATGGCCGCCTGGCTCGCGGACCCCAGCACGATCATGGAGGCCACCAGGGCCATGGCGCCCAGCTTGGGCCGGAAGTACGACATGATCCGGCGCAGCAGGTCGCGGTCGTTGTAGGTGCGGTCGTAGTCCTCGGCCTCGAGGCCGTCCATGAGGAAGCCCATCAGCGCACCCCTCCCTGCTCGCCGGCCAGGACCGGCCCCTCGTCGCGGAGGTCGGCCTCGTCGTAGTGGGCGAAGACCCGCCGGTAGAGGCGGCTGCGCCCGATCAGCTCGTCGTGGGTGCCGAAGTCGACCACCTGGCCGCGCCGCAGCAGCAACACCTTGTCCGCCCAGCGGATCTGCGAGAGCCGGTGGGTGATCAGCAGTGTGGTGCGCCCGTCGAGGATGCGCCCGATGGCCTGCTGGATCTTGTCCTCGGTCGCGGAGTCGATGGCGCTGGTGGAGTCGTCCAGCACCAGGATCGCCGGGTCGGTCAGCAGCGCCCGCGCGATGGCCAGCCGCTGCCGCTGCCCGCCGGACAGCGTGACGCCCCGCTCGCCGATCACCGTGTCGTAGCCGTCGTCCAGCTCGTCGATGAACTCCGCGGCCTGCGCGTCGCGCGCCGCCTCGACGATCGCCTCGCGGTCGGCCCGCTGCCCCTTGCTGAAGGCGATGTTCTCGGCCACCGAGCGGGAGAAGAGCACGATGTCCTGCTCGATCGTGGAGATCTGCGAGCGCAGCGAGTCGAGGTCCCACTCGCGCACGTCCACGCCGTCGACGAGGATGCGCCCGGAGGTGACGTCGTAGATGCGCGGCACCAGCTTGGTCAGCGTGCTCTTGCCCGACCCGGTCTCGCCGACGACGGCCACGGTCTCGCCGGGCTTCACCGTGAACGTCACCCCGCGCAGCGCCGGCTCGCCGTCGGCCTCGTAGCCGAACGTGACGTCCTCGAAGACGATCTCCCCGGTGATCGGCGCGGCATGCCCGTCGGCCCGCTGCTCGATCTCGCTGTCGGAGGTGATGAGGCCCAGGATCCGGCGCGAGGAGACGATGCCGATCTGGATCAGCGAGAACGTGAAGATCGACATCTGCGTCGGGAACCCGAGCATGCCCATGAGCCCCATGAACGCGACCAGCTCGCCGATCGTGATCGCCCCGATGCCCTGCAGGTGGATGCCGTGCCACAACGCAGCCGCCATGGCGAAGGCGAACAGCAGCGTCGGCAGGTAGCGCGCCTGCACGAGCCCGTTGCGTACGAAGGAGTCGCGATACCGCCGCGCGTTGGCCCGGAACCGCAGCCGCTCCTGCGCCTCCTGCGCGGTCACCTTGATCACCTCGATGCCCCGCACGGCCTGGTTGAGCCCCGCGTTGAGCTCGCCGAACTCCTCCCGCATGCGGGTCGCGACCGGGTTGAGCTGCCGCATGTAGTGCCAGAGCGCCACCACGAACACCACCGCGAACACGCCCGGCGCCAGCAGCAGCCGCGGATCGATGGCGGCGATGAAGAACAGCGGCACCAGCCCGGTCAGCCCCGAGTCCACGATGAGGTCGGCCCCCGGCGTGATCATGATCGAGAGCTGCCGGATGTCGTTGGCCGCCCGGGCCATCAGGTCGCCGACCCGCTGCCGGTTGTGGAAGGTCTGGCTCTTGCCGAGCAGGCTCACGTACAGCTCGTCGCGCGCGTCGCGCTCCAGCCGCTTGGCCAGCACCTCGCTCGACAGCCGCGCCCACAGGTCGAACAGCCCGCGCGCCACCACGATCGCCAGCAGCGCCCACGCGATCAGCCCGAGCGCGTCCATCGGCTCGCCCCGCACGCCGAGCACGGCGTCGAACGCGTCGCCGGTGAGCTGCGGCACCATGGCGTTGAGCACCACCATGGCCAGCGACCCGCCGAGGAAGCCGAGCAGCTGCAGCGGATGGCGGCGCAGGTGCGACCAGAGCCAGCGCACCGGGCCGGCGCGGTTGTGGCGCGGCCCGGCGACGGAGAACTCCGAGCCACTGGTGATCGACATGCTCAAGCCCCTCGGCTAGGTGGACCTGCTTTGTATCACCGGGCACCGACAGTTCTCGAACCCTTTTACGCGGTGGCGTAGCGTAGCCTCATGGAACGCATGAGTGACGACGAGTGGCGGGCGTTCGCCTCGGCGGGCACCCGCACGGGCAAGCTCGGGGTGACGCTGTCCGACGGCGCGCCGCACATCACGCCGATCTGGTTTCTGCTGGACGACGACGAGGTGGTGTTCAACACCTCCGAGACCGGCCTCAAGGCCAGGGCGCTGCGCCGCGACCCCAGGGCCGTGCTGTGCGTGGACGACCAGGCGCCGCCCTACTCGTACGTGCTGATCAAGGGCCGCGCCACCATCTCGCTCGACCTGGAGGAGATGCTGGTGTGGGCGGTCGAGATCGGCCGGCGCTACATGGGCGACGGGCGCGCCCAGGAGTTCGGCACCCGCAACGCCGTCCCGGGCGAGTGCCTGGTCCGGCTGCGCATCGACAAGGTGATCGCCCAGCGCGCCGTCGCGGGCTGACGCTCCTGGATCGGCCGAAGGATGTAGTCCCGTTTCCTCAACCGGCAGGAGGTCCCGCGGGCCGGGCCTGATTACGGTCTTCTTCTGAAGATTCGGTATGCCCGTCCCGATCGAGAAGGATCGTCCATGTCCTCTGCCTTCAAGACACTGTTCACCGGTCTGATCACCTTCGCGATCGGGCTGGCGCTGTGGCTGTTCGGCTCGGACCAGACGGTCCTCGTCTTCACGCCGTCCAAGGTCGGCGTGGTCCTGATGGTGGTGGGCGGTCTGGAGTCCTTGTACGGGGTCTACAAGAGCGTTCGGAGCTGATGGCCCGCCCGGAGATCAGCCGAGGACAAGCGGCAGCCTCCCGGCCAGCTCGCCGAGCGCGACCCGCTCCTCGGCCGTCGGCGCCCGCCGCCCGGTGCCGACGAGCAGCGCGTCCGCGTCGGAGAACTCCGCGGGGAACGCCGCCCCGGCCAGCTCCTCCAGCATCGCACGGGCACGGGACAGCCCTTCGGCGGGCGGCCCGGCGACATGCGGCAGGTGGGCGATCAGGTCGAGGTGGTGCAGCGTCCACTCCATGACGTACGCGGACAGGTAGTCGCCCGCCGTGAGGACCTGGTCCTTGGTCCCGACCCGAGCGGCCGGATCGGCGAGCACGGCGGCGCGCCCGGCCGCCGAGCCCACGTCGTCGAGGTGGAACTTGAGCAGCCGCGGCTCCTGGTAGGCGGCGGCGAGGCGGACGGTCAGCGCGTCGAGCGGGTCGTCGCCGGTCGGAGGCTCGACGAGGTCCCAGTACGTCACCGCGTTCCTGGTCGGCTCCCTGTCCTCGGGAGTGGCGAGGGTGATCAGAACGTCCTGCGCGTCGATGACCAGGTGGCATGCGAGGTCCCGTACGAGCCAGCCGGCACAGCCGGACGGCCGCTCGAAGTCCTCGTCGGGAAGCTCGGCGACCGCCGTGCGCAACGCCGCCCAAGACCGTGAGAAGAGATCCACCGCCGCACGCTAACAGCGCACACCACCGGAAAGCGACCGGAACTCCGGCTCCCCTTGTACCGGCGTTCAGCTGGCGCGCCGCAGAGCGAGCGCGGCGGCCACCCACGCGTCCGGGATCGCCGGCAGCACCGACACCGGGTGCCCGGAAAGGCTGCGGCCCGTGGCGTCCGCGTGCGAGCGGACGCCACGGGCCAGGGTGGCTGTCACGAATCGTCCCCCGATGGAGCGGGCCGAGCGGATCTCGGCCATCGGGGAGGTGGTCCAGCGAACGGCTCATGACCCGGCTGTCACCGGAAGCGGTCATGTCTGCGTCATGCCGACATGCGGCCATACCGGTGAGCAGGCCGTCAAGCGGCGTCAAGGGCCGCGGTGATCTTGCGGAGCATCTCGGCCACGGGAGGGCGGGGCTCGCCCTGGTGGGTCCGGGCGGCCGCTTCGACGGCGACGACGACGGTGCGGCGGAAGTTGACGGCCTCCGCGGGGTCCTGCTTGTTGAGCAGGCTCATGGCCGCGGTCAGGGCCGGCAGCACGACGTCGGCGAGTTCGGCCACGGACTTGCCGCGCAGGTTCACGCCCTTGGGCCATTCGGCGAGCACGTGACCGGTCAGGCCGGTCGCGGAGGCCAGGGCGATGGAGCCGTGGGTGGCGGCCCGGTGCGGCTTGCCGGCGGCGTCGGCGGCGGCCATCAGCGAGACCGAGCCCCAGGCTGCGGTGCGCATGGTGATCTTGTCCTGGGTTGTGAGGGTGAGGGACATGGTGGGGGTGCTCCGTTCTGTGAGGTGCTCGGTCGCTTCGTGACATCCACGATCGCCGACCGGTCTGATACCGGGCCGTCGCCGTTCTGACGCGGCCGCTGACACGGCCTCTATGCGGCGACGAGGGTCTTGGACTCGCTGGTGGCGGGCGCGCCTGCCGTGCCGCGGCGTCCGCGCAGCAGGAGCAGGGCCAGTACGGCGGCCGCGAGCACCCCGGCGGCGGCGGCCAGGAAGGCGGACGACATGGCCGCGCCGTAGGCCTCGCGAGCCACCGCGGACAGGGACGGGTCGGCCACGGCGGCGGCCACCGAGCGGCGGGCCTCCTCGGGCGCGCCGGCTGGCATGGCCGAGGCGTAGCTGCTGGTCGCCAGGCTGCCCAGGATGGCCACGCCGAGCGCGGCACCAGCCTGCTGGATGGTGTTGTTGAGCGCCGAACCGGCCCCGGCCCGCTCGGCGGGGATGGCGCCCATCAGGGCGATGACCGCCGACGGCATCGCCAGGCCGCTGCCCGCGCCCAGCACGGCCTGCGCGACGGCCAGGACCGCGAAGCTGTCGGCGGACGGGAGGCCGAGCAGCCCGAACCCGCCCGCCATCACGACCATGCCGAGCACCGCGGTGGTGCGGTTGCCCAGCCGGGTCCCCAGCGCGGCGCCGACGCCGTTGAAGATCATGGAGGCGGCGAACATCGGGATGAACGCCAGACCGGCCTGGGTGGAGGTGTAGCCGAGGACGAACTGCATGTACTGGGTCAGCACCAGCAGCAGGCCGCCGTTGCCGACCTGGACCAGCGTGAGCGACAGGCTGCCGCCCGCGAAGTCACGATCGCCGAACAGCCTGAGCGGCACCATCGGGTGCTCGGTGCGCAGCTCCCAGAGGACGAAGGAGCCGAGGGCGACGACGGCGATCACCAGCGGGATCCAGGCGATGCCGTGCGCCAGCTCGTTGATCGTCCACACCAGCGCGGACATCCCCACCACGGACAGGACGGCGCCGAGCGGGTCCGGCCTGGTCACGGGGCCCCTGGACTCGGGCATGAGGGTCACGGCGGCCGTGACGGCCAGGGCGGCGACCGGGACGTTGATCCAGAAGACCGCCTCCCAGCCGAGGGACGCGACCAGGGCTCCCCCGAGGACGGGGCCGCCGGCCAGCCCGAGCACGCCGAAGGCGGCCCCGGCGGCCATGGCCTTGCGCCGCTCGGCCTCGTCGGTGAACACGTTGATCATGATGGACAGGTTGGCGGGCATGATCAGCGACCCGCCGACGCCCATCGCCACGCGGGCGGCGATCAGCTCGCCGGGGGTGGTGGCGAACGTGGCCACCAGGGAGGAGGCGCCGAACAGTGTCAGGCCGATGACCATGACCTTTCGCCTGCCGTACCGGTCGGACAGGGATCCGGCGGTGAGCAGCAGGCCGGCGAAGACCAGCATGTAGGACTCCAGGATCCACTGGATGTCCTGCGCGGTCGCGCCCAGGTCGGCGGACAACGCCGGGACGGCGACGGTGAGTGCCATGTTGTCGATGACCAGCACCAGCGTGCTCAGGCAGAGCGCGATGAGGATCAGCCAGCGGCGGGGATGCGGTTGCATGTCTTCTGCTTCCGTTCAGGTGCGGAGAGTGGTCGGGTGGTGGGTGGATCCGGCGCCGCTGGGCACGGTCTGAGGCGAGGGCCGCCCGAGGGGATCTCACCCTCGGGCGGGGCCTGGTATCAGTCCTCGATGGCCTGGTAGACGGTGGTCCAGAAGTCGTTCATCAGGTGGGCGGGGCTGGGGACGGTGTAGCCGACCTGGGTGAGCAGGATGCCGGTGACCTGGGTGGCCGGGTCGGCGTAGGCGGAGGTGCCGCTGCCGCCGTCCCAGCCGAACTGGCCGATCGGGGCGTAGTCGCCGCGGTAGGTGCGCACTGCCATGCCGATGCCCCAGCCGCCCTGCTGGCCCTGGCCGAAGGAGATGTGCACGGCGTTGCGGGCCAGGGCGGTGCGGGCGGCGTTCTGCTCGGGGGTGAGCCGGTTGGTGGTCATCAGCTCCACCGCCGGCCGGGACAGGATCCGCCGGCCGTTGTGCACCCCGCCGTTGAGCAGCATCCGGAAGTA
>NZ_JBFALF010000043.1:0-87006 GCF_040656115.1 Nonomuraea sp. NPDC050202
AGGCACAGGTGGACGCCGAGTTCGCGCAACTGTCCGAGGAGCCGACGGCCGGTGGCTTCCCTGTGCCGCCGCTCGACCTGCCGCACTACCACGGGCCGACCCGGCCTCCGGCTCGGCCGTCGACGACCGGCGGCTCCACCTGATCAACGGCTGAGCAGGCCGGCAGGCTCGCCACGCCCGGCAGGAGGTGGGGGTGGCGGCATCCTGGCTGCCCGTGAGCACCCCGGCCACGATGCGGGTGCCGGCGTCGGTGCCGGAATGCAGGTCGGCGTACGTGCGCCGCCGCATCGGCGGCTAGAGTCACGGCCGTGACCCGTGAGGAGATCCTGCAGGATGGCGGGCATCGCAGGATCGTGCGCGTCGGCGATACCGTCCGCAGGCCCGTCCACCCGTGGACGCCGGCCGTCCACGCGCTGCTGCGGCACCTGGAGGAGGCCGGCTTCCCGTACTCGCCGCGCGTCCTGGGCATCGACGGGCAGGGCCGGGAGGTCCTCACCTACCTGGAGGGCGAGTCCGGCCCGCAGGGCTGGGCCAAGGTGGTCGGCGACGCGGGGCTGGCGTCCTTCGCCCGCCTGCTGCGCGACTACCACGACGCGGTCGCCGGCTTCCGCCCGCCTGCCGGGCTGAGCTGGTTCACCGGCGAGGCCGGGCCGCGCGACGGCGAGGTGATCTGCCACGGCGACTTCGGCCCGTGGAACGTCGTCTGGCGCGGCGACCGCCCCGCCGGGATCCTCGACTGGGACTACGCCCTGCCCAGGCCCCGGCTGCACGACGTCGCCTACGCGCTGGAGTACGTGGCGCCCTTCCGCGACGACGCGGAATGCCTGCGCTGGCTGCGTCACCCCGCGCCTCCCGACCGGCGTCGCCGCCTGGAGCTGTTCGCCGGCGCCTACGGCCTGCCGTCGGCGGCGGGCCTGGTGGACGCCGTCATCGAGGTGCAGCGGCACGGCATCGAGCAGGTCCGCTCCCTGGCGGCCGCCGGGCGGCAGCCCCAGGCCCACTGGGTCGCCGAGGGCCACCTCGACGACCTTCGAGGCAGGCTGGCCTGGAGCCTCGCCCACCGCCACCTGTTCGAGTGACGCGCTCCCCGGCCTGCGGGCGTGTCCCGGCGGCTCAGACGAGGAGGGTGGCGCCGTGCGCGCGGCCCTCCACGGCCTCCACGTAGACGCGGGCGACGTCGGCCACGGGGGTGCCGCCGGCGGGGTCCATGCCGAGAGCGAGGAGGGTCTCGCGGACCCAGCCGGGGCTGACGGTGTTCAGCCGGATGTCTCGGGGCATCTCGATCGCGGCGGCCCGTACGAACGCCTCCAGGCCCGCGTTGACCAGGTGCCCGAGGGAGCTCCCCCGGATCGGCTCGGCGAAGCGCCCGCTGGTGATCGTGACGGAGCCGCCGCCGCGGACGTGGGCGAGCGCCCTGCGGGCCAGGTTCACCTGCCCGACGAGCTTGCCCTGGAGCCCGCGCCAGTAGTCCTCGTCCCGCCGCGTGTCCAGCGGGGTCAGGGCGCCGCTCGCCGCGCAGCACACCACCGCGTCCACCTGGCCGAGCCCGGCGAACAGGGCGTCGATGGAGGCGGCGTCGTCCAGGTCCACGCGCACCGGGCCGCGGCGTGACACGCCCACGACGTCGTGGCGTGCCGCCAGCGCCTGCGCGACCGCGCTGCCGATGGTCCCCGTCGCACCGATCACGATGACTTTCACGCTGGTCTTCCGTTCCTCGTCGGAGAAGGTCCGGAAGACAGCCTGCGGTCGGCGGCGGGCCTCAGCCAGCCATCCGCCGTGACTACACCTGACAGGTGCAGGTTGGGCGTGCCGCGCAGCCGCGATACTGGCCTGCATGGACGTACACGGCGAGCTGGGCGAGTTCCTGCGGTCGAGGCGGGCGCGGCTGCGGCCCGAGGACGCCGGGCTGCCCGCGTTCGGCGGGCGGCGCCGGGTGCCCGGCCTGCGGCGGGAGGAGCTGGCCCAGCTCGCCGGCGTGAGCGCCGGCTACTACACCCGTCTCGAGCAGGGCCAGAGCCCGAACGCCTCCGACGCGGTGCTCGACGCCGTCGCCCGCGTCCTGCGCCTGGACGAGGCCGAGCGGGTCCACCTGTACGCGCTGGCGCGGCCGAAGGCGCGGCCCCGCCGCCGCGTGGCCAGGCCCGAGCGGGTACGCCCCGGCGTACGGCTCATGATCGACTCGTTCGGCGACGTGCCCGCGCTGGTCATGGGCTGCTTCCTCGACGTCCTGGCGTGGAATCCGATGGCGCACGCGCTGCTGGCCGGGCACCTCGACCTCGGCGCGCCGGACCGGCCCGGCGACCGGCCCAACATCGCCCGGATGGTGTTCCTGGACCCGCACCTGCGCGAGCTGTACGGCGACTGGCCGCGCAAGGCCCGCTCCACCGTCGCCGACCTGCGGCTCATCGCGGACCGCCATCCCGGCGCCCCCGGCCTGGCCGCGCTGGTGGGCGAGCTGACGGTGCGCAGCCCGGAGTTCGCGAAGCTGTGGGCGGCGCACGCCGTCGGCGACTGCGGCACCGACCCACGCGCCTACCACCACCCGGTGGTGGGCACCATGGCGCTCCTCACCGAGTTCATGGTCCTCCCGAACGACGAGGGGCAGCGCGTGGCCGTCTACAACGCCGAGCCGGGCTCGCCGTCGGAGGCCGCGCTGCGGCTCCTCGCCGACCTGACCGCCACCGGCAGGGCGCCGGGGACCTCCTCCCCGGCCTGACCGCCACCGGGCCGAAGTGGACGGGCGCCACCTCCGCGCGTCACGCGGCGCACGCGCCCCGCCACGCGACGCCCGGGCGCGGGGCTTCCTCCCCGCGGCGGCGCGGTCGAGCTCGGCGACGCCGCCGGCGACCACGTCATCGCGGACGCCGAACGTTTCCCGTGCCGTGACCGGGCAGGTCGGCTCCGGGAAGCCAGTACCGCGGGTCGGCCGGATCGGGCGGGCGCGCGGGTCGCAGCTGGGCGAGCAGCGCGCACAGGAGCGGGCGCGGGTTGCGCCGGTGCCAGACCACCGACCACGGCAGCAGCGGTACCGGTTCGACGATCGGGATCCGGCGCAGGCCGCTGCCCGCGGCGTCGATGCTCATCTCGCCCAGCCCCACGGCGCTCTTCTCCCGCAGGAACTGCTCCACCAGATGCCGCACGCCGATCGCGGGCGCGTTGAACCGCAGCGGGACGCCGAGCCGGGCGGCGAGGCGTTCCAGGTAGCCCCGCCACTCGGTGGCGCCTGCAGGGTCGGGCATCGCGATGCCACCGGCCCGCAGGTCCGCCGGCCGCAGCTCGCTCTTGCCGGCGAGCACGTGATCCTCCGGCACGAAGGCGGCCAGCGGCTCCAGATGGACGAGCCGATGCGCCAGCTCCTCCGGCCACGGCCCTGGCAGGTCGTGCGCCCGCCCGAAGGCGGCGTCGATCTCCTGCCGGCGCAGCGCCGGCAGCGCGACCGCCAGCCCCTGCCGCATGCTCAGCTCCACCCGCAGCCGCGGGTCGCGCTCGCTGGCCTCGCGTACCAGGCGCAGCGGCGTGAACCGCTCGTCGTAGACGTCCACCCGGATCGGGTCACCGTCCGCGCGGACCGCCTCGACGGCCCGGTCGAACGCCGCCACCGCCGCCACCGCCCCGGGCAGGAAGCGCCGCCCGGCCGCCGTCAGCTCGATGGACCGGGTGGTCCGCTCGAACAGCGCGATGCCGAGGGCCTCCTCCAGCCTGCGGATGCGTTTCGACAGCGCCTGCTGGGTGATGAACAGCCGCGCTCCGGCCCTGCCGAAGTGCAGCTCTTCCGCGGTCACCACGAAAGCCCGCATGCCTGATATGTCCGCATCCACGCCCAGGAGCGTGGACTGACAACGATCGGTTGTCAATCCGGCGCCGATCGCTGTTGGACAGGGGCGGCGGCGACCGGGTTACCTGGTCGTCGCGACAAGGGAAGGCGGAACAGTGGAGATCGTGGAGATTCGCCGGGAGCTGCACCTGCTGCGGCCGGCGTTCGGGCAGGCGTACCTGTGGAACGACGCGGGCGCTCTCACGCTGATCGACACGGGCATCGCCACCAGCGGGGACGAGATCGCCGAGGCGATCGGCCGGCTCGGCCTGCGTACGGACGCCGTACGCCAGGTCGTGCTCACCCACTACCACGAGGACCACTGCGGCGGCGCGGCGGCGATCGCGGCGTGGGGTGACGTGACCGTGCTGGCGCACAGGGTGGAGGCGCCGGTGATCAGGGGCGAGGTGCCCGCGCCGCCACCGGACTTCACCGACGAGGAGCGGGCGCTGCACCGCAGCCTCGGCGCCCACCTGCTGCCCCCGGCCCCGCCGTGCCGCGTGGACCGGGAGCTGGAGGACGGCGACCTGATCGGCTTCGGCGGCGGAGCCCGCGTGATCGCCACCCCCGGGCACACCGCCGGCAGCATCGCCGTCCACGTGACGGGGGCGGGGGTGCTGTTCACCGGCGACACCGTGGCGCACGTCAACGGGCAGGTCATGCCGGGGGTGTTCAACATGGACCGCGACGAGATGCTCCGCTCGTTCCGCCGGCTCGCGGAGCTCGACATGGAGGTCGCCTGCGTGGGTCACGGCGACCCCGTCATGGACGCCCGGACCGCACTCCGGGCGGCGGCCGCGTCAGCGTCGTAGCCACCACCAGGCCGGACGTCCTCCCGGGCGGCGGCGTCCGCCGTGGCGTCGCCTCCGCAGGAGGAGGCTGCCCTACCTGGCGTGGCGGGTCGTCCTCCTGGCGAGCAGGGCGGCGAGGTAGCAGCCGCCGATCACGGTGGTCACCACCCCCACAGGCAAGGCGACCGGGGCCAGCAGGAGCTGCGCGGCCAGGTCGGCGGCCAGCAGCAGCACCGCGCCCGACAGCGCCGCCGGGACCAGCGCCACGCCCGGCGCGCGCGTCAGCAGCCGGCCGATCTGCGGCGCGGCCAGCGCGATGAACACGATGGGCCCGGCCACCGCAGTCACCGTCGCCGTGCAGCCGACGCCCGCCAGCACCAGCAGCAGCCGCAGCCGGCTCAGGCGCACGCCCGACGCGAGCGCCTGGTCGTCGCCGAGCGCCGTCTGGTGCATGGCGGGCGCGAGCGCGGCCAGCAGCAGGGCGAGGGCGGCGATGACCGCGAACGGGAGGACGACCTCGTGCCAGTCCAGGCCGTTCAGCGAGCCCGCGCTCCAGCCGGTGGCGGCCAGCGCCACCTCCATGTCGGCACGCAGCACGATCCACGAGTTGAGCGCCGTCAGCATGGCGTTCACGGCGATGCCGACCACGACCAGGCGCAGGCCGCCCAGCCCCGAGCCGAGCGACAGGGCGTAGACGGCCGCCGCCGCCAGCAGGCCGCCCGCGATGGAGCCGGCCGCCAGATAGGCGGGGCCGCCGCCCAGCACGGTGATCGCGAACAGCGCGCCCGTGTAGGCGCCCGCGTCCAGACCGACGACGTCGGGGCTGCCGAGCGGATTGCGGGTCAGGCTCTGGAAGACCGCGCCCGCCAGGCCCAGCGCCGCGCCGAACACCAGCGCCGCCAGCACCCTGGGCAGGCGCCACTCCCGCACCACGACGACCGAGTCGCCGTGACCGGCCAGCGCGGCCAGCACGTCGCCGGGCGCCGTCCACGACCCGCCGAGGCAGAGTCCCAGCAGGGCCAGGCCCAGAGCCGCGGCCAGCAGCGTGCCGGACACCGCCAGCGTCCTGCGACCGGCCCTGATCGAGTACGCGCCGACGCGCACCACCACATGCCGGCCTGCGGGGAAGCCCGGGTGCGCGCTCACGACGGCACCCGCCCGCGCCGCCGTACCGCCCAGATGAGCACGGGCGCGCCCACGAACGCCGTCACCACCGCCACCGGCACCTCGCCCGTCGGCAGCAGCACCCGCGCGCCGACGTCCGAGGCCAGCAGCAGCACCGGGCCCAGCACCATCGTGTACGCCATCAGCCACGGGATCGACGCGCCCGCCGGGCGCCTGGCCAGGTGCGGCACCATGAGCCCCAGGAAGGCGATCGGCCCCGCGACGGCGGTGGCGGCCCCGGCGAGCAGGGTGACCAGCACCAGCACGATCACCCTGGTCCGCAGCACGTGCCCGCCGAGCGACTGCGCGACCTCCTCCCCCAGCACGAGCGCGCCGAGCGGCCTGGTGACCAGGGCCGCGCACACCAGCGCGACCACGATCGTCACGGCGGGCAGGGTGAGCGGCACCTGCTCGTGCCCGGCCAGCGAGCCGACCGACCAGAACCGGTAGCGGTCGAACACGTCCGGCAGCATCAGGCGCAGGCCGAGTGAGATCCCGGCGAGCACGGAGCTGAGCGCGACGCCGGTCAGCACCAGGCGCAGCGGCGCGGCCGAGCCGAGCGCGTGGACCAGGACGGCCGCCAGCGCGGCCCCGAGCGAGGCCAGCAGGAGCTGCGCCACCTGGCCGCCCGCCAGCCCGAGCACGCCGCCGATGTTGATCGCGAAGCCGGCGCCCGCGGTCACGCCCAGGATCCCGGGCTCCGCGAGCGGGTTGCGCGTCAGCGTCTGGACCAGCGTGCCGGCCGTGCCGAGCGCCGCGCCGACGCAGATGCCGAGGAGCGTGCGCGGCCCCCGCACGTCATGCACGATCAGGTACGCCTCGCCGCCCGCCGCGCCGGTGAGCGCCCGCCAGATCTCGGCGGGCGCGATGGTCTGCGCCCCCACGCAGAGGCTCGCGACCACCGCGACGAGCAGCAGCAGCACGCAGGCGGCGAGCACGACCGGCCGGTGGGCCCGCGTGGCGCGCGGCCCGGCGCGGTCGTCCGTCCCCGGCCGTCCGGGACGGTCAGTCGTCGTCAAGATCGGCGACTCCGCGCTTCCAGTAGCCGGTGAACAGCGACTCCATCCGGCCGGCGCTCCACGAGCGCAGCGGCTTGATGTCGTTCGCCTCTCCCGCCGCGAACAGGAACGTGGGCTCGTCCGGCAGCCGCAGGCCCTGCACGGTCTCGGCCAGCGACGACCGCTCGCCGTCGCGGACGAGCCAGATCACCTCCACGCCGTCGCGCTTGTCCAGCGGGTACGCGTGCTCGGCCGGGTCGTCGGTGTCGATCACCAGGTGCGCGGAGATCCCGGACGGCGACTCCTCCAGCCACCGGGCCGCGGCGGGCAGCGCGGTGGAGTCGACGGCGAACACGTAATGCCCGTACGACGGCGGGAACGTCTTGGTCCCCGGGGGCCCGGCGACGGCCACCTCCTCGCCGGCCTCGACGCCGGCCGCCCAGGTCGCCGCGACGCCACCCGCGTGCAGCACGACGTCCAGGTCCAGCTCGCGCGCGGCCGCGTCGTAGCGGCGCACGGTGTACTTGCGCGTCGTCGGGAACGGCTTGGGCCAGTCCAGCATCTGCTGGTCGTTGGGCACCGGGAGCCTGCGCGTGCCGTCGGGATCAGGGAAGACGATCCTGATGTGGTCGTCGCACACGTAGCTGTGGAAGCCGTCGAGGCCGGGGCCCGTCAGGGTGAGGCGGAGCATGCGCGGGGTCACGAGCTCCCGCCTGCCGACCGTGACCGTGCGGATCCCGATCGGGTACGGGATGCGGGTCACGCCGGTCCCGGTGGCGTGATGGGCCGCGACCCTGGGGCCCGGGTCGCTCCGGTCGATGCTCATGACTCTCCCAGCGGCGCGAGCGCCTGGTCGACGGCGTCCAGGGTCTTCATCGCGGCCGCGTACGTGGCCGCCTCCGTGTAGCGGATGGCGAACGTCCGGCCCGCCTTGACCGCGGGCAGGTTCTTCCACAGCTCGGAGTCGAGCACGTACTTGACGGCCTCGTTGGGCGTGCCGTCGGGCTGCACCGAGTACGTGATCGCGTCGGCCTCGCCGAGGCTCTCGGTCAGCTCCTCGATCGAGGGGTACTCCGAGACGTCCTTGCTGCCGCCGCCCTTCACCTTGACCTGGCCGTAGTAGGTGACGCCGACGTCCTGGGCGATGTTGGTGCCCCACGAGCCGGCGAACTCGCGCTGGAAGGTGCCCTTGGCGACCTCCCCGTACGAGCCCACGTGGCCGAACTTCAGCCCCGCCAGCGCGTCCTTGTGCTTGGCGGCCAGCTCGGCGGCCTTCTTCTCGTAGGCGGCCTTGGCCTGCCCGAAGTTCGCGGCGCGTCCGGCGGCGTCGGACTGGCGCTGGGAGAGCTCGCGCCACGCGGACGGGATGGTGGGGCCGATCGCGACGACGGGCGCGATGGACTTCAGCCGCTCCACGTCCACGTCGGCCAGCACCGGCTGCGGGACTCCGATGACGATGAGGTCCGGCTTGACCTTGGCGATGGCCTCGTAGTTCGTCTCGGCCGCGGCCTCGCCCGCGACCTTCTCGATGCGGTCGTACGTCGCCCGGTCCTCGTCCGACATCAGTGGCAGGCCGCGCTGCCAGCTCGAGATGCCGACCAGCGCGGCGTCGGCCTCGATGAGCGCGGGCACCGCGTACCCCGTGGCGACGACCCGTTTGGGGTCGGCCGGGATGGTGATCCGGCCGTTGTCCGCGGTGAAGACGCGGGTCGCGGCGGCGGCCGCCGGCTGCTCCGCGGAGCCCGCCGAACCGCAGCCGGCCACCATGGCGAGCGTGAGAACGGTGGCCCCGGCGGTGCGCCGGAGCTGAACAGAGTGCATGGAGGGGCTTCCTTCGACAGCCTTGAGAACGAACTTAGGTTACCCTTACCAAAGTTGCCGCTGATGTCGCTGGGAGGCCAACCGATGTCGCCGAGACGCCACTCCGTGACGGTCACCGAGCCCGTCGGCACGGACCCGCTCTGGTGCGAGGAGTACGGCTACGGCCTCGGCCGGATCGAGGGCATCCTCGTGCTCAAGTACCGCTCCGCGGCCGTGCTGGAGTTCGGCGAGAGCCGCCAGGACTTCCTGCACCAGCTCTACTGGTCCCCCGACGGGATGCTCTCGGCCAGGTACGGGGCGCGCACACAGTTCGTGGGGCACCGGGAGGCGTTCTGGGCGCACCGGGCCGTCACCCACGAGGTGCGGGCCGCCGACCGGCAGACCGTCTACCGGATCTGCCTGCGCGAGACGCCCCCGGCGCTCGCCGGGCTGCGGGCCGGCGCGGTGTCGATGGGCCCGGAGGCGGCCCGGCTCATCGAGGCCATCGCCCGGCCGTCCTGTGACGAGGCGGAGGCCCTCGCCGCCCGGGCGCGCATCATGGCCGGGCTCGGCCCGACCACCGCCGACTTCGTCGGCCACCACGCGAACGGGACCGGGTTCGCGCTCACCGTGGCGCGGGCACTCTCCCACGACCCCGCCGAGGAGGCCGGGCTGGCGGAGTGGGCCGAGCGGCTGCACGTCAGCGTCAAGACGCTGCAGCGCGACTTCGAGCGGGAGTTCGGCATGCCGTACTCCAAGGTGCGCACCAAGCTGCGGCTCAGCACGTCGCGGGTGCTGCTGGAGACCCGCCCGGTGGCCGAGGTGGCGCACCGGGTCGGCTACTCCAGCCCGTCGGCGTTCATCACGGCCTTCACCAGGGAGTACGGCTGCACGCCCGGCCGCTACGCCGAGCGCGAGTACGACAGCGGCGGCTGAGCCGACTGCAGCAGCTTGGCGCTGATCTGCTTGCGGGAGACGATGCCGAGCTTGGTGAAGACCTTGCGCAGGTGCCACTCGACGGTGTGCGGGCTGATGAAGAGCTGGGCGCCGATCTCGGGGTTGGTCAGCCCGTCGCCGGCCAGGCGGGCGATCTGCGCCTCCTGGGCGGTGAGCGTGGCGCGCTCGTCCACGGTGCGCTTGCGTACCGTCTCGCCGGTGGCCTGCAGCTCCCGCCTGGCGCGCTCCGCGAACGCCTCCGCCCCCATCTGGCTGAGCGACTCGTAGGCGAGGCTCAGCTGCTCGCGGGCGTCGACGCGGCGGCTCTCCCTGCGCAGCCACTCGCCGTAGAGCAGCCGGGCCCGGGCCAGCGACGTGCGGACCTCGGTGCGGCCGAGCCGCTCGATCGCCTCCCGGTACAGGGGCTCGGCCTCCGGCCCGTCGCTCACCTGGGCGCGCACCAGCGCCGAGGTGCCGACGGCCCACTCGGTGCCGGCGGCCTGCGCCATCTCCTCGATCCGCCGGGCGGCCTCGGCGGCCCGGGCCGGCCGCCCGGTCCGCGCGGCGGCCTCGACCAGCTCGATCATCGACCTCATGTACGTCCCGCCGAGCGCCTCGGGGTGCTCGGCGGAGCGCTCGGCCGCGGCGTAGGCGTCCTCGTAACGGCCGAGACCGTTGCAGAGCACCGCGGTGGCCCACTGGGTGGCGGTGCCCACCTTGCCCTCGCCCTGGATGGCCGGGTCGCGCAGGACCGCCTCGCGCGCCTGGCCCGTCGCGGGCTCCCGGCCTCGCCAGGCCTCCAGCACCAGGGCCGAGTACTGGGCCAGGGAGCGGCTGCCCGTCACCTCGCCGATCGTCGCCGCCTCGGCGACCAGCACGTCGGCCAGCTCCAGCTCGCCGGCCAGGACCCGGTTCGCCACGAGCATGTGCAGGGCCGATGCCAGCACGGACAGCGCGCCCGTCTCGCGGGCCAGGCCGGCCAGCCTCGCCGAGAGCACCGACCAGGTCTCGAAGTCCCAGACGTTGTGGGCCATGCGGCACGCGAACGGCAGCCAGCCGAGGCCCTCCTCCCTGGACACGCCGTCGGCGCGGAAGGCGTCGAGGGCCTGGCGCACCAGCGGCACGCCCGCCGCGTACCCCTCCGTCGCCGCCAGGGCCACGCCGTTCAGCAGCAGGTCGTTGCGCTTCGGCGGCGGGCCGGGCGGCGCGGCGAGCGTCGCCTCGGCGATGTCCACCGCCTGGGCGCCGCTCGGCAGGCGGCCGGCGGCCATGGCCGCGTTCAGCGCGTCGCGGTAGGTCTCGCGGGCCAGCCCGGCGTCCAGCGGCTCCAGCCGCCTGGCGGCCTTGAGCAGCAGCGGCAGGGCGGCGCCCGCGCTGGTGGAGGCGAACGTGATCTGGCCGCGCAGCAGGTCGGCCTGGGCGCGGTCACGTTCGTCCAGGGGGCTGAGCTCCGCCGCGTCCAGGAGGCCGCGGGCGGCGTCGTACCCGCCGGCCCGGTACTTGGCCCGCGCCGCCGCCAGCCCCCTGACCCCGCGGCGGGCGGGATCGGGCGTCAGCTCGGCCGCCCGCTCCAGGAACGCGGCCGCCGCCGCCACGCCGCCGCGCGCGTGCGCCCGCTCGGCCGAGCGCTCCAGCTCGGCGGCCACCTCCTCGTCGGCGCAGGCCGTCGCGTTGGCCAGGTGCCAGGCCCGGCGGTCGGGATCGGCCTCCGGGTCGGTCGCGTCGGCCAGCGCGCGGTGCGCGCGCTGCCGGGCCTCCAGGGTCGACACCCGGTACGTCATCGAACGCACGAGTGGATGGCGGAACCGCACCCGCGTCCCGATGGTGACCAGCCCCGCCGCCTCGGCCGGCGCCGCGGCGGCGCCCTCGATGCCCAGCAGCTCCATCGCCCGCATCAGCAGGGTCACGTCGCCCACCGGCTCGGCAGCCGCGACGAGCAGCAGCTGCTGCGTCTCGGGCGGCAGCGGCCGGAAGCGCCGCAGGAAGCTCTCCTCTATCTGGCCGGCCAGCGGCCCCGCGTCGGGCCGGCCGAACCCGCCCGCCAGCTCCGCGGGCGTCAGCCCCTGCGGCAGCTCCAGCAGCGCCAGCGGGTTGCCCTGCGCCTCGGCCACGATGCGGTCCCTGACCCGGTCGTCCATGCGCCCGGGGGTCACGGAGTCCAGCAGGGCCCGGGCGTCGCTGTCGCCGAGCCGTGCCACCTCGAGCTGCGGCAGCCCGGCCAGCTCGGTCTCCAGGAACGGCTCGCGTACCGCCAGCACCAGCCCGACCCGCTCGGCGAGCAGGCGCCGCGCCACGAAGGCGAGGGCCTGCGCGGAGACGTGGTCGAGCCACTGCGCGTCATCGACCAGGCAGATCAGCGGCTCCCTCTCGGAGGCGTCGGCGAGCAGGCTGAGCACCGCCAGCCCCACCAGGAAACGGTCCGGCGGCGTGCCCGCGCTCAGGCCGAACGCGGTGCCCAGCGCGTCGCGCTGCGGCTCGGGCAGCCGGTCGAGCCGGTCCAGGAACGGGGCGCAGAGCTGGTGCAGCCCGCCGTAGGCCAGCTCCATCTCCGACTCCACGCCCGCCGCCCTGGCGATCCGGCAGCCGGCCGCGCTGCCGCGCGCGTACTCCAGCAGCGCCGTCTTGCCGATGCCGGCCTCGCCCCGCAGGACCAGCACCGAGCTGCGGCCGTCCTGCACGGTCGCCACCAGCCGGTCCAGCGTCTCGCACTCGATCCGCCGGCCACGCAGCTGCGACTTGGCATCCGTGCTCACCATGGGCTCTGCTCTCCACCTGTTCGATCGAGGACGCCGAAGAAAGGGCGACCCACCTCTGATTTTATGGTGGCGAGGCACCCGCACCGATCGCCCGCCTGCCTGGTGATCCGCGGGCACGGCAGGTGACCTGCCCGTGTTGTACGGTTCCTTGCATCTGATGAGCGATTCCCGCGTCAGACGGAAGGGGGGCGCGTGGCCGGAGATGCGGGGCACCCGCCGGCACGCGCAGGGAGCCCGATGCTCGTCGGGCGGGCGGCGCAGCTCCAGGTGCTGGCCGACCTGCTGGACGAGGCCACGCGGCACCGCGGCGGCGCCCTGGTGGTGCGGGGCGAGGCCGGGATCGGCAAGTCCGCGCTGTGGGGCGAGGCCTGCGCGCTGGCCGGGGAGCGCGGCATGCGGGTGCTGACCACCACGGGCGTGCAGGCCGAGGTGGAGCTGCCGTACGCCGGGATCGGCCACCTGTTCCGCCGGCTGCCGGAGCTCGGCATGGAGATCAGCCCGGGGCCTGGCACGGAGATCGGCTCTGCGCCCGGCACGGAGATCGGCTCGGCGCCCGGCACGGAGCCTGGCAAGGAGATCGGCGCAGGGCCCGGCACGGAGCTTGGCAGGGAATCCGGCCGGAAGCTGGGCGCGGTGGAGGGCGAGTCGCCGTTCCGGGTCGGGGTCGAGGTGCTCGACCTGCTCTCCCGCCTGGACGAGCCGGTCCTGCTGGCCGTGGAGGACGCCCACTGGCTGGACCGGGCGAGCTGGGAGGTGCTCACCTTCGTCGCCCGGCGGCTGGAGTCCGACCCCGTCGCGCTCGTGCTGACGGCCCGCGACGGCGAGGACGTCGACCGGCTCCTCGCCGCCGCCTCGCTGCCGGAGCTGCCGCTGGAGCCGCTCGACGCGGCGTCCGCCGGCGCCCTGCTCGACCAGGTCGCGCCCGGGCTCGCGCCCGCCCTGCGCGATCGGGTGCTCGCCGTGTCGGCGGGCAACCCTCTCGGGCTGGTCGAGCTCGGCGGGCTGGCCGCCCGCTCCGGCGGCGCCGCGCTGCTGACCTCACGCCTGCCGCTGAGCACCCGGGTGGAGCGCACGTTCGCCGGGCTGGTCGGCGAGCTGCCCGCGGCCACGCGCGCCCTGCTGCTCGTGGCCGCGCTGGACGACGGCGACGACCTCGACGAGGTGCTCGCGGCGGCGTCCCGGCTCGAAGAGCGGCCTGTCACGGCCGACGACCTGGAGCCGGCCGTGGTCAGCCGGCTGGTCGGCGTGGACGAGCAGTACCGGTTGCGCTTCCGGCACCCGCTGCTGCGCTCGGCCCTGCGGCAGTCGGCGAGCCCGGCACGGCGCAGGCGGGCACACGCCTGCCTGGCGGCCGTCGTGGCCGGCGACGACCGGCGGGTGTGGCATCGCGCCGCCGCCGCGTCCGGCCCGGACGAGGCGCTGGCCGCGGACCTGGCGGCCATGGCCACCCGCGACCGCCACCTGCGGGCCGCCGCGGCCGCGCTGGCCGCCATGGAGCGGGCCGCGCAGCTCAGCGAGGACCCGCAGAAGCGCGGCAGCCGGCTGTTGTGGGCCGCCGCGATGGCCGACGAGCAGGGCGACACCGAGTCGGTCCGCCGCCTGCTGGGGCTGGTGGACGAGTCCCGGCTGCGCCCGGCGGAGCGGGCGAGGCTGGCCTGGTTCCGCGAGGTGTATCTCGGCACCGGCTGGAGCGGCAACACGCGGCTGCGCGTCTACAACGAGCTCATCGACACCATGCGGACCGCCGGCGACGTCCAGCTCACCCTGGAGTCGCTGACCAACATCAGCCTGCGGTTCTACTGGTCCAACCCCGACGACGACACCCGGATGGAGTTCGTGCGCGTCGCGGAGCTGATCGACGCGCCGCAGGACGACGTCCTGGTGATGTGCGCGCTGGCCCAGGTCGCGCCGGTCGAGCGCGGAGCGGCCTGCCTGGAGAGGCTGGCGGCGCTGCGCTACGACGTGGACCTCACCCCTGGCCAGCGCTACCAGCTCGGCCTGGCGGCGTCGGCGCTCGGGGCGTACGAGCTGTCGAACGCGTTCCTGACGCCGGGCGTCACCGAGGCGCGGACGCACGGCAGGGTCGGCATGCTGACGCAGGCCCTGGTGAGCCTCGCCTACAACGCGGCCGCGGCCGGCGACACCCGGGCGACCGTGGCCACCGCCACCGAGGCCATGGCGCTGGCCACGGAGACCCGCCATCCGACGTGGGAGCTGCAGGCCCGGCTGCAGCTCGGCCAGGCGGAGGCGCTGCGCGGCAACAACGAGGCCGCCGACGAGATCGCGGACGCCGCCGAGAAGATCATCTTCTCGGCGGGCATGCATCCGATGCTGGCGCTGACGCAGCGCATCCGCGGTGTCAACGCGCTGGCCGCAGGCCGGTTCGAAGAGGCGTTCTGGCACCTGTACCGGGTGTTCGACCCGGGCGACGTCGCCTACCACCCGTACGTGCGCTTCACCCTCGTCGGGCACCTGGCCGAGGCGGCGGCGCACTGCGGCGCGCTCGACGAGCTCCGCGCCGTGGTGGCCGAGCTGACCCCGATCGCGGAGCGGAGCCGCTCACCCGTCCTCCTCACGGGGCTGCGTCACGCCGGGGCCGTCCCGGCCGACGACGCGGCGGCGTACGAGGCCGCGCTCGCCGCGGACCTGCGTGACTGGCCGTTCGAGCGGGCCCGGCTGCAGCTCACGTACGGCGGCTGGCTGCGCAGGCGGCGCCAGGCGGCGCAGGCACGGCCGCTGCTGCGCGCCGCGGCCGCCGCGTTCGACGCGCTCGGAGCGGCCCCGTGGGCCGAACGGGCCAGGACCGAGCTGCGCGCCACCGGCGAGTCCCGCCGCAAGCCTATCGACGCCATCGACGCGCTGACGCCGCAGGAGCAGCAGATCGCGCGGCTGGCGGCCGACGGGCTGAGCAACCGCGAGATCGCCGAGCGGCTGTTCCTGTCGCCGCGCACGGTCACCACCCATCTCTACCGGATCTATCCGAAGGTGGGGGTCAAGTCGCGCGGCGAGCTCGCCGCGATGATGGCCGAACGGCCGTTCTGACCCGCCGGGCGGCAGCATTACGTACTCCTACGTACGCTGACCTGCCGCCACCACTCATACGGTTTTCAACCATCAGGGGGGTTGGAAACGCGGTGGGAGGCGATGGCGGGTGCTGGGCAAGGCGAGCCTCGATCTGCTGGAGAACGTGAGCGGGCGCTCCGGGGAGCCCCAGGTCCTGGGCGGCGTCGACGGCCTGCCCGGCGGCTTCCACCGCCCTGGCACGAAGGCCGCCGGGCTGCTGGGCCACGACGCCGCACTCCTCGGCTCTGAGGCCGGGTCCCTCGGCTCTGAGGCCGGGCCCCTCGGCTCTGAGGCCGGGCCCCTCGCCTCCGAGGCCAGACTGCTCGGCTCGGAGGCCAGGCCGCTGGGCTCTGAGTCCGGGCTGCCCGGCGTTGGGGCCAGGCCGATCGTCCCCGAGGCCGGGCCGCTCGGCCGCAAGGCTGGAGCGTTCGGCCTCGGCGCCGGACTGCTCGACCTCAGGGCTGGACTGCGCGGTTTCGAGGCGGGACTGCTGGGTGCCAGGGCCGGGCTGCTGGGCCGCCGGGTCGAGTGCGAGGCGCTCGACCGGCTGCTGACCGACGTGCGCGCCGGCCGGAGCCGGGCGCTGGTGGTGCGCGGCGAGGCGGGCGTGGGCAAGTCGGCGCTGCTGGAGCACCTGACCGCGAGGGCATCCGGCTGCCGCGTGGTGCGCGCCGCGGGGGTGCAGTCGGAGGCGGAGGTGGCGTTCGCGGCGCTGTACTCGCTCTGCGTGCCGCTGCTCGACCTGCTCGACGCCCTGCCGGAGCCGCAGCGCGCCGCGCTCGGCACGGCGTTCGGATGGCAGGAGGGGCCGGCGCCGGATCGGCTGGTCCTCAGCCTGGCCGTTCTGAGCCTGCTCGCGGCGGCGGCCGAGGAACGCCCGCTGGTGTGCGTGATCGACGACGCCCAGTGGCTGGATCACGCCTCGGCGCAGGTGCTCGCCTTCGTCGCGCGCCGGCTGCTCGCCGAATCGGTGGCCTGCGTGTTCGCGCTCCGCGACACCGACGAGGCGGACGAACTGCCGGGGCCGGCGGACAGACCGTCCGGGCTGACGGACAGGCCGTCGGGGTCGGCGGGCCTGCTGTCCGGGCTGCCGGACAGGCTGTCCGGGCCGGCGGGCCTGCTGTCCGGGCTGCCGGTGATGGACGTGGTGGGCCTGCCCGCCGACGACGCCCATGCGCTGCTGCGCTCGATGGTGCCCGGCCCGCTGGACGAGCAGGTCACGGACCGGCTGATCGCCGAGGCCCGGGGCAACCCGCTGGCGCTGCTGGAGCTGGTGCACGCGTTCACCCGCCCCGAGCAGGCCGGCGGATACGGGCTCCTGGCAACACGGACGCCGGCCGGCGGATACGGGCTCCCGGCAACACGGACGCTTGCCGGGATATACGGGCTCCCGGCAACGCCGACGCTGGCCGGCGGGTACGAGCTGCCCGCCGCGCGGATGTTGCCGGGCCGGATCGAGGACGGCTTGCGGCGGCAGCTCGGCCGCCTGCCCAGGCCCACCCGGCGGCTGCTGCTGCTGGCGGCCGCCGAACCGCTCGGCGATCCGGCGCTGCTGTGGCGGGCGGCCGCCCGGCTCGGCCTGGGCATGGCGGCGCTCGGGGAGGCCGGCGACCTGATCGCCCTCGGGGTGCGGGTACGCTTCCGGCACCCGCTGCTGCGCTCGGCGATCTACCAGGCGGCCCTGCCGGAGGAACGACGCCAGGCGCACCAGGCGCTGGCCGAGGCGACCGACGCCGACGCCGCCCCGGACCGGCGCGCCTGGCACCGCGCGCACGCCACCAGGCAACCGGACGAGCAGGTCGCCGCGGAGCTCGAACGCACGGCCGCCCGCGCGCAGGCACGTGGCGGGCTGGCAGCCGTCGCCGCCTTCCTGGACCGGGCGGCCGCCCTCACCCCCGACCTCCGCCGCCGGGCCGGACGCGCCCTGGCCGCCGCCCGCGCCCACCACCTGGCCGGCGCCTCAGAACCGGCCCTGACGCTCCTGGCCTCGGCCGACGCCGGACCGCCGGACGAGCTGCGGCTCGCCCGAGCCGAACTCCTGCGCGCCGAGATCGCGATCACCTCGGCCCCCGGCAGTTCCACCGCGCCGATGCTGCTCTCCGCCGCCAAGCGGTTGGAGCCGCTGGATGCCGCGCTGGCCCGCGACGCCTACCTGCACGCCCTGTCCGCGGAGATCCGCACCCTCCCGGACGAGGGCCGCGGCCTGCCGGCCGTCGCGGCGGCCACCCGCACGGCCCCGCCTCCACCCGCCGTCCCCCGAGCCGCGGACCTCCTGCTCGACGCCCTGACCCGCCACCTCACCCAGGACGCCCGCAGCGCGGCACCGGCGATGCGCCGGGCCCTGGCCGCCTTCCTGAGCGAGGACCTCCCCGACGCGGAGCGGCTGCGGTGGTCCTGGGCCGCCCACACGGTCGCCGTGACTCTGTGGGACGACAGGTCGGGCCACGAGCTGGCGGACCGCAACGTCCGGCTCGTCCGCGAGACCGGCGCGCTCGCCCTGCTGCCCCTGGCGTTGCACACCCGGCTCCTCCTGCTCACCTTCGAGGGCAGGCTGGACGAGGCGGCGTCCGTGCACGAGGAGATCCACGCCCTCACCACCGCGACCGGCGTCCGTCCCGGCCTGCCCGGGCCGGCGGGCGGCGCGCTCGTCCTGGCCGCCTGGCAGGGGCGGCAGGCCGAGGCGGAACACCTGGCCGGCACCCTGGCGAGCGAGGCGGCGGCGCACGACGAGGGCGCCACCGTGGCGCTCGCCCAGTGGCTGAGAGCCGTGCTCCACAACGGCCTCGGCCAGTACGAGCAGGCCCGGACGGCCGCCGCGCGCGCCTGCGCCCACCACCCCGCGCCGGGCGCGGCCGCGCACTGGGCGCCGGCCGAGCTCGTCGAGGCCGCCGTGCACAGCGGCGAGCGCGACCTCGCCGCCCGGGCACTCGACCGGCTCGTCGCCACCACGCAGGCGAGCGGCACCGACTGGGCCCTCGGGATCGAGGCCCGATCACGGGCGCTGCTCAGCGAGGGCGCCGAGGCCGACAGCCTCTTCCGCGAGGCGATCGACCGGCTCGGCCGCACCCGCATGCGCGCCGACCTGGCCCGCGCCCATCTGCTCCACGGCGCGTGGCTGCGCCGCGAGGGCCGCGCGGCCGACGCGCGGCAGCCGTTGCACACCGCCTGCGAGCTGTTCACGGCGATGGGCATGGCAGGGTTCGCCGGCCGGGCGGAACGCGAGCTGCTGGCCGCCGGCGAGCCGTCACGCAGGACCACGGCCGAGCCCGCCGGCCGGCTCACCCCGCACGAGACGCAGATCGTGCGGCTGGTCCGCGAGGGCCTGACGAACAAGGAGATCGCCGGCCGCCTGTTCGTCAGCCCGAAGACCGTCGAGTACCACCTCGGCAAGGTCTTCGCCAAGCTGGGCATCGCCTCCCGCCGCCAGCTCGGGCGGTTGTCGTGACCGGCGCGCTGGACTACCGGTGGCGGCTGCGGGAGGTCATGGCCGCCCGCGGCATGTTCGCCACCACCGACCTGCGCCCGCTGCTGGCCGAGCGCGGCGTCGACCTGTCGGCGAGCCAGGTGTACCGGCTGGTGGCGGAGAAGCCGGAGCGGCTCAGCCTCCGTACGCTGATGGCGCTGCTGGACATCCTGGGCTGCACCATGGAGGACCTGATCGAGCCGCTGCCCGCCCGGCGGCGGCGCGCCGGCCGGCGGTGACGGCCAGCGGTGACGGCCGGTGGTGACGGCCGGTGGTGACGGGGCTCAGGGGCGACGGCCCGTCCCGGGCAGCAGCGCCAGCAGCACCACCAGGACGGCAGCGGCCGGGGCGCCCCAGAACAGCACGTCGGGGATCGCCGCGGCGGCCGCCCGCGGGCCGGGGGCGCGGCCCTGGAGCTCGCGGGCGAGCAGGCTGCCGAAGAGCGCCACCCCGAGCGAGAGGCCGAGGCCGCGGGCGGACACCACGGCGGAGGTGGTGGCGGCCAGGTCCGCGGGGGCTGCCGCGTTCTGCGCGACCACCACCAGGTTCTGCATCAGCAGCCCGAAGCCGACGCCCAGCACCGCGATCCCGGCGGCGAACAGGGCGTAGGGCGTGTCGGGGGTGAACCGGCCGAGCAGGGCGAACCCCAGCACCGCGACCGCCGCCCCGGCGATCAGGTAGGGCCTGAACCGGCCGCTCGCGCCGATGCGGGCGCCGGCCAGCGAGGAGACCGCCATGAACGTCAGCACGTACGGGTTGAGCGCCAGGCCCGCCTGGGTGGCGCCCATGCCGTACGCGCCCTGCAGGAACGTCGGCAGGTAGACGATCGAGCCGCCGAGCAGCGCCCCGAGCAGCGCGGCGGCGGGCAGCACCACCCGCAGCGTACGGTCGGCGAACAGCCGCGGCGGCAGCAGCGGGTTGCTCGCCCGCCGTTCCCGCCACACGAACAGGCCCGCCAGCACCACCAGCGCCCCGGCCAGCCCGAGGATCACGCCGGAGTCCCACGCGTACGCGCGACCGCCCCATTCGGCCACCAGCAGCAGGCTCACCGTCGCCCCCGCGATCAGCCCGGCGCCGGCCAGATCCACCTTGCCGTCCCCGCCCGGCCTGGGCAGCCGCAGCGCGAACGCGGCCAGGGCCAGGGCGAGCAGGCCCAGCGGCAGGTTGACGTAGAAGATCCAGCGCCAGCCCCAGGCGTCGGTGATCGCGCCGCCGGCGAGCGGGCCGCCCAGGCTGGCCAGGGCGAACACGCCGCCGGTGAAGCCCTGCACCCTGCCGCGCAGGTGCTGCGGGTACAGCTCCGACAGGGCGATGGTCGGCAGCACGAACAGCGCGCCCGCGCCGATGCCCTGCAGGGTCCTGGCGGCGATGAGCTGGGGCGCCGTCTGGGCCAGGCCGCACAGCGCGGAGCCGGCGACGAAGCCGGCCACCGCCACGAGGAACACCGGGCGCCGGCCGAACCGGTCGCTGATGCGGCCGTACAGGGCGCCGGTCGCGGTGGAGGCCAGCATGTAGGAGGTGACGATCCAGCCGATGGTGTCCATGCCGCCCAGGTCGGCGGCGATGTCGGGCAGCGCGATGGCCACCACGGTCTGGTCAAGGACGGACAGCAGCATGCCGATCAGCAGGCCGGCCGTGGCGAGCGGCACGTTGGCGGCCTTCGCGGGGGCCTGCGGGAGGGTCGTGGACATCGTGCTCAGCCCTTCGCGAACGGGGCGGGCAGGCCGAAGTCGGCGCTCAGCAGGTCCTGGTCGACGGCTCCCGCGGCGAGCGTGCCGGCCGCCGCCGCGCCGACGACCGCGGCCATCGGCATCGGGACGGTGGCCCGTCGTGCCATGTCGCCGGCCGCGTACACGCCCGGGACGCTGGTCCGGCAGAACTCGTCCACCTCCACGCAGCCGTCGGCGAAGCGCGCGCAGCCGAGCCGCTCGGCCAGTCCGGAGCGCTGGCGCGGCACGTTCACGACGAACACCGCGTCCCGTTCCGCCGGCGGGGCGCCTTCGAACACGATCCGCTCCAGCCTGCCGTCCGTGCCTTCCAGGCGGGCGACGGTCTCGCAGCGCACGCCCACGCCGTTCGACGTCAGAGTCGTGTGGAGGGCGGGGTCGAGCACCTGGCCGTCCGTGCAGAGCACGACATCGGCGGCGAAGCGGCTCAGCTGCAGGGCCAGCCGTACGCGGGCCGGCTCCGCGCCGAGCACCGCGACCCGCTTGCCGGTGCACTCGTAGCCGTGGCAGTAAGGGCAGTGGAAGGCCGAGCGGCCCCACAGCGCCTCCACGCCGCGCGGGCCGGGGAGCTCGTCGGCCAGCCCGGTGGCCAGCAGCAGTCGGCGCGCGTCCGCGGTGCCGCCGCCGGACAGCTCCAGGCGGAAGCCGCCTTCCGGAAGGGCGCGGGCGCCCGTGACCGTACCCGTCGTGATCTGTGCCGCCGGGTAGGCGGCCAGTTCCTGGCGGGCGAGCCGGCGCAGCTCGGCGGGCGGGGTGCCGTCGCGGGTCAGGAAGTTGTGCACGTTGCCGGCGCGGGCGTTGCGGCCCTCCCCGGCGTCGATCAGCAGCACCGTGCGGTGGACCCGTCCCAGGGTCAGGGCGGCGGCCATCCCGGCCGGGCCGCCGCCGGTGATGACGGCGTCGTACATGTGTGCCTCCATGAGCGGTGATCGCTGGACGTGGAGGCAAGTCTGCAAGTTAATGTCAACATGAAGTCAAGGGGTTCATCCGCCGGGGCGGACCAGGCCGCTCTCGTAGGCCAGGATGACGAGCTGCACCCTGTCGCGCACGTCCAGCTTGGCGATGGCCCTGGTGATGTGGGTCTTGGCGGTGAGCGGGCTGATGACCAGGCGCTCGGCGATCTCGTTGTTGGACAGGCCGAGCGCCACGAGCTTGACCGCCTCCAGCTCCCGGGAGGTCAGCGCGGCCAGCCGCTGCCCCGCGCCGGGCGAGAGGTCCTGCCGGTGGGCGAACTGCTCGACGACGCGGCGGGTCACGCCCGGTGACAGCAGCGCGTCCCCGGCGGCGACGGCGGCGACCGCCCGGCGCAGCTCGGCCGGCTCGACCTCCTTGGTGAGGAAGCCGCTGGCGCCGGCGCGCAGGGCGGCGAAGACGTGCTCGTCGCTGTCGAACGTGGTCAGGATGATGACCCGGCAGCCGGGAACGGCCTGGCCGGCGACGATGCGGCGGGTGGCGGTGATCCCGTCGGTGCCCGGCATGCGGATGTCCATGAGGATGACGTCGGGGTGGGTGCTCGCGGCCATCCGTACGGCTTCGTCGCCGTCCTGGGCCTCGCCGACGACCGTGATGTCCCTGGACCGGGCCAGCAGGCTGCGGAAGCCGGCCCGTACGAGTGCCTGGTCGTCGGCGAGGAGCACCTTGATCGTCATGCTGCCGAGCCTGCCACAGGGATGTCGGCCCGCACGGCGAAGCCGCCGGGGACCGGCCCCGCGGTGAGCACGCCCCCGAGTGCGCTCACCCGCTCGCGCATGCCGGCCAGCCCGTGGCCCTCGCCTGCCGCCGGAGCGCCACGGCCGTTGTCGGTGACCTCGACGACGACCGAGCCCGGCCGGTAGTCGATCGTCACCTCGGCCCTGCTCGCGCCCGCGTGCTTGAGCGTGTTGGCCAGCGACTCCTGGACGACGCGGTAGATGGCGATGGCGGGCATGGCGGGGACGGCGGCGGGGTCGCCGCGCTCGTCCAGCGTCACCTCCAGCCCGGCTGCGCGGGCGTCCGCGACGAGCGTGCCCAGGCGGGCCAGGTCGGGCTGCGGCGCCGTGTAGCCGGAGTCGTCGCGCAGGGTGGCGATGAGGGAGCGGAGGTCGGCCATCGCCCGGTTCCGCACGTCCTTGGCCAGGCTCAGCGCGGCGGCCGCCGCGGCCGGGTCCCCCTCGTCGAGGGCGTCGGCGGCGACGTTGAGCTGGACGCCGACGACGGCCAGCGTGTGGGCGATGGCGTCGTGGACCTCGTGCGAGACGCGCAGGCGTTCCTCGGCGGCGCGCGCCCGGCCGTCGGTCTCGCGCATCCGCTCGCGGCGGCGCATCGCGGCGGCGTACGTGAGGCCCGCGGCGATCAGGGCCGCCAGGAGCAGGCCCTCCCCCGCGACGTGGATCACGTAGCGGGTCAGGTTCTTGTCCAGGATGATGCGGGCGTCGATCGCGGAGTAGACGAGCTGGGCCACGCCGATGACGGCCACCCAGCGCACGCGGGGCGTGGTGGCGGCGGTGAAGTAGGCGACCGCGACCGGCCAGATCCAGCCGGCAGGAGAGAAGATGCCCGCGACGAGGTGGTAGGCGAACATCCCGCAGACCGACAGCAGCAGCACGGCCATCGGCCAGCGGCGCCTGAACAGCAGGAGCACCCCCAGGAACAGGCCGAGCTGGATCGGCCCGTGCCAGGGAGTCAGGTTCGACAGCCCCTGCGAGCGGCTGTGGATGCCGGTGGCGAGGGCGACCGCGACGAAGAAGACGAGGGTGACGACGGCCAGCGCGACGTCGGTGATCCTGGCCAGGTGCCGGACAGGTGCGGGTTCGCGTCGTGGCGGCGCTTCGGCCATGCGCGGACGCCCTTTCTTCCAGGGGGTGGGGGTACCACCGGGCCGGTGAGGCGCACCGGCCCGGTGGCCGTTCGGATCACTATCAGACGTGCGTGACCAGGAGGGTCACGCCGGCCTCGCCGCCGCAGTCCACGAAGACGGGGCCGACGCCGTTCCCGATCCTGGACGAGAGCGTCCCCTTCGCCAGGAAGCCCTTCGGGTCGTCCCTGATGATGCGGACGTTCTCCAGCACCGGGCGCTCCCTGTCGATCCCCGCGATCACGGCCTTGAGCCCCGTGCCGCCCCCGCAGTGGCCGGTGATCGTCACCTCCTGGCCGCGCTTGGCGGTGGGGTTGGGGCTGACCTGCACCACCGCCCTGGCGCCCTTCGGCGGCTTCGGCGCGGCCACCTGCACCGCGTCGCCGGTGGCGGTTCCGGTGGCGGCGCCCGCCTGGGCGCCGGCCGGCACGCTGACCGACCCGACCAGACCGGCGGTCAGGGTCAGCCCGGCGATCGCGGTGACGACTTTCTTGATCATGGTGATCTCTCCCGATTGCTCGTCAGTCGGCTCGCCGGGAAACGCTAGGCCCGGCCGCCCGGGGAGCGCGTCATCCATCGACCGTCATCTGAGCTTGCACCGTTCGCCGTATCCCTGCACCGGAAGGAGTAGGCGGCGGGCGTGTGACCTCGCCGGCCGCCGCGGACGCGCGACCGGGCGCGGGGAGGACCTGCCAGGGGTTCCTGGAACGCGGGGAGGGACTCGCCAGGGACCCTAGAGCGCGGCGAGGCGGGTGAAGGCCGACTCGCCGTGACCGGCGTCGATCGCCCGTTGCACGGCGGCCCGCGCGGAGCTGAGCACACCGTTGTCGAGGTCGTTCGCGCGGACGGCGTGCAGGACGTGGTCCATGCTCGCCGCCGCCGAGAGCATCGTGGACTCCTCGCCCGGGTAGTGGCCGGCGGTGACGTGCTCGGCGACCACGTCGATCAGGTCCGGGAGCAGCCCGGTCGCCACCTTCACGTAGCCGGCGACGTCGGCAGGGGCGATGTTCTCGGCGGCGGCGAGCCGGAAGGCGTGCACGACCCCGCTCAGCGACGTCCAGAACGCGTCCAGCATGGCCGCGTCGAACCCGGCCGCCCGGCCCGGGTCCGCGCCGAGGTACGTCGCGTTCTCGCCCAGCGCGGCGAGCGTGGGCCGGTGCGCCCGGTAGACGTCTTCGGGCCCGCTGAACAGCAGGGTCGCCTCGGGGCCGCCGACGGCCGCGGGCGCGCCCATGATCAGGCCGTCGAGGTAGCCGATGCCGTGGCCGGCGGCCCACGTGGCCGTCTCGCGAGCCTGCTGGGGCGAGCCGCCGGTCAGGTTGACCACGGTGCGGCCCCTCAGGGCGCCGGCGTCGAGCACCGCCCGTACGGCCCGGTAGTCGAGGACGGACACGACGGTGAGCGGGCCGGCGGCGATCGCCTGGGCGGCGGTCTCGGCGACGGTGGCGTCGAGGCCGCCGGCCTTGCCGGGCGTGCGGTTCCACACGGTGGTGGGGTGGCCGGCGGCGGCGAAGGCGGCGGCCAGCGCGCGCCCCATGGGGCCGAGGCCCAGGACGGTAACGGGTGTCATGCCGGTTAAGCTAAACCTTCACGTTGATGTCAGAGTCAACTCTGGGGCCGGGATGCGGATCGGGGAACTCGCGCGGCGGACAGGCGTCAGCGAGCGCGCGCTGCGGTACTACGAGGAGCAGGGCCTGCTGCGCCCGCGACGGCGGCAGAGCGGCTACCGCGTCTACGGCGACGCCGACGTGGCGGCGGTGCGGCGGATCAGGATCCTGCTCGCGGCCGGGCTGAGCACCATGCAGATCGTCGAGGTGCTGCCGTGCATCGTCGACGACGACGGCCTGCTGGTGCCCGACTGTCCCGAGCTGGTCGGCGAGCTGGAGAAGCAGCGGGAGCGGATCGGCGCGGCCATCGACGAGCTGGCGGCGACCCGCGCCAACCTGGACGCCATCATCGCCAACCGGCGGCAAGCGGGCTGAGGACGCCCGGCCGGCCGCCGGTCCCGCGCCGCATCAGCGCATCACGGCCCGAGACCTGCCCGCTCGGCCCCGCCGCCGGCGCCTCACGGCCCGAGACCGGCCTGTTCCGTCCCCCGCCGCATCAGTGGGTCACCCCGGCACGGTGGCGAGGAAGACGTCGCCGTTGCCGGGGGCGTCGCCGCCCTCCGGCGCCCCGTACGTCAGGCCCGAGACCGCCACCTGGCCCGAAGCCGTCGTGGCCGCGTACAGGTTGGGCTCGGCGAACGGATCGACGGCGTCGTCGCGGGCCGTCCCGAGCTGGGTGGCGGCGCGCTGCTCGCCCCGGGCGTCCAGTCGCAGGGTCAGCACGTCGGCGCCGCCCGCCTGCACCCCGACCCGGCCCCGCGTGTAGCCGGCGACCGCGACCTCGCCGCCGGGCAGCGGGGTGACGGCGGCACCCTCGTCGGCCGACGGCGTGGCGAGCGTGTGCTCCCAGCGCCGCCTGCCCGAGGCGGTGTAGGCGACCGTGAGTGCGTCCCCCGCCGAGACGCCCGTGGCGACGGCCAGGCCCGCCGTGGTGACCGTGACGGCGTTCAGCCGGTCGTCGCCGGCCCCTCCCGTGGTGGCGGCCCAGGTCCTGGCGCCGTCCGTGGAGTAGGCGGCGATCCAGCCGTCCAGGCCGCCGAGGACGGTCGTGCCGGGCAGGGCGGCGGTGGCGCTGCCGGTCAGGTAGACGGTGGTGGCGCCGGCGGCGATGCCGGAGGCCTTGTCCTCGCCGGGGCCGCCGTACTGCCGGATCCACGCCACCTCGCCGCCGGGCGTGAGGCGGGCGGCGATGGCGTCCTTGTCCCCGGCGTTGGGGCCGTCGAGCGCGCCCTTGGTGTAGCCGGCGACGTAGGCGCCGCCGTCGGGGGCGGCGGCCAGGCCGTACAGGCGGTCGGCCGCGCCCGGCGCGCCGAACTGGGTGAGCCAGCGCACCTCGCCGTTGGCGTCGAGCCTGGCCACGAACGCGTCGTCCGTGGCGTTCCCGGCGTGCCGGCCGTCCAGGTCGCCCTTGGTGTAGCCGGCCGCGAGCACGCCCCCGTCGGGCAGGGGCGCGAGGCCGTACAGGCGCTCGTCCGCCGCCGTCCCGAGCTGCCTGGTCCATGTCCCGGTACGGGCCACCACCGCGTCGAGGCGACCGGCGTGCGGCTGCCCGTTCACCGGGCCGGACGCGGCGTACCCGACGGTCAGGGAGCCGTCGGCGTGGGCGGCGACGCCGCCGGCCCAGTCGGTGGCGGGCGTGCCGTGCAGCGGGGCGGGCAGGCCCGTCGGCGGCGTGGTGCTCAGGCCCGGGCCGAGCTCCGCCATGGCCTGCTCGAAGGCGGGCGACCAGACCGTCCAGTCGTGGCCGCCGTCCAGGACGCGGAGCTGGGCGGAGACCGCCGGAGAGCGCCTGACGGCGTTGTACAGGGCGGCGGACTCGAAGTCGAGGTCGTGGCGGGCGTCGGCGGGGTCGGGGTTGGCGTACTCGTCGTCGCCGACCGCCACGAACAGCCGGACGGGCAGGTCCGGGTCCAGTTCGGGGAGCAGGGCGGGATAGTTGAGCTCCCGGTACACCTCGTCCGAGAACTTCGCGCCGTCCTTGCCGAACGCGCCGTAGTCGCGGGCGGAGGAGTCGGCCGGGGGCAGCGGCGTGTAGACGGCGGGGCTGAGCACGGCGGCGGCGCCGAACAGGTCCTGGTGCGCGAGCGCGAACCGCAGCGCTCCCGCGCCGCCCATCGAGTAGCCGCCGACGAGGCGTGCCTGCCTGATCGGCGCCGTCCGGTACGTGGCGTCCACGTGCGCGATCAGGTCCCGGGTCAGCGCCGTCTCCACCGGGCGGCCGGGGAGGTCGCCGCCGGTGTGCCGCGAGTCCACGTACCAGTTGCCGCGCTCGCTCCAGGGGGCGTCCGGCATGACGGCGATGACCGGCGGGATCCGCCTGGTGCGGATCATGTCGTCCAGGGTCGTCTTCACGCGGGTCCACGCCTGCATGGTGTCGCCGCGGCCGTGCAGGAGGTACAGCACGGGATGGCGGGCCTTGTCCCGGTCGTATCGGGCGGGGAGGTAGACGTTGTAGGCGATGTCCTCGCCCAGGGCCGGCGACGGTGCCGAGCCGGCCGCGAGCGTCCCGCCCGCCCGTACGTCCGTCTGACCAGGCAGGGCCGTCAGGATGAGCGCGGCCAGGACGGCCAGGGCGCCGGCGGCGGTCCATCGGGGTAAGGGCATCGGCACTCCTGTAAACGTTTACTGTACGCGCGTGTATTGTTTCGGGAGAGTTTCATGGGATACGCGAAGCGATGTCAACCATGAGATCACGGGGCAGGCCGCCACCACCCTCCAGCCATGGTGACGTACGACGGCCTCTGCGGCGGAAGTTTCACAAGGCCCGGCCCGGCACTGGTGAAACGCAGTGTGATGTACGACACTCTTCCTAGAACTTCGTTTTAGAACGGAGTTCTGGGGGGTTCCCACGTCCGCTGCACCACCGGGAGCACCGACCCGCGGAGGAGTAAGTCCATGGTGAAGGCCGTCACCCGCGAACGCCGCAAACTCGGATCACCACCGCAAGCCGGCATCACCGCGACCGATCCCAACCCGTTCGGGTGGGGGCCGTTCGTCGTGCTGTTCATCGTGGGCATGGTCGATCGCATCGAAGCCAACCTGATGTCCGGCGTCCTGCCCCTGGTGCAGGCCGAATGGGGCTTCAGCGACACGGCGGCCGGATCCATCCCGACCGCCGCGGCGCTGGCCGCCGCCGCCGTGGCGCTGCCCGCCGGCTACCTCGCCGACCGCTACAGCCGTACCAGGATCATCGCGATCGTGGTCCTCTGCTGGGCCCTGGCCACGCTCGGCTCGGGCCTGGCGGCCGGGTTCGCCGTCTTCTACCTCTTCCGGGTCCTGCTCGCCGCCGCGGAGAACATCGACAACCCCGCCACAGGCAGCCTGCTCGCCGACTTCTACCCCGCCGCCACCCGCATGCAGGTGTACGGCTGGACCCGGATGACCACCTACCTCGGCGGCGTGGGCACCCTGCTGGGCGGCGTCATCGGCCAGGCCTTCGGCTGGCGGGCCGCCTTCCTGCTGATGGCGATCCCCGGGGCGCTGACCGCCGTCCTCGTCTGGCGGCTGCGCGAGCCGCAGCGCGGCCAGCTCGACAAGATCATGGCCGCCGCCGTACCCCGGCAGGCGCCCCCGCCCGGCACCATGGAGGCGCCGCCGGCGACCGGCCCCGCTCACGGCGGCACCGCGAAGCCACCCTTCTGGCCCCAGGTCCGCCAGGTCCTGGCCACCCGGACCCTGGTCCGCGTCGCCCTCGGCGTGATGATCCTCACCCTGGGCCTGGGCGGCGTCTACTTCTGGCTGCCGTCCCTCATGGTCCGCGGCTTCGGCATGGAGACCGGCGTCGCCAGCAGCATCAGCGGCGGCGTCACCATCGTGGGCGTGCTCACCGGCACCGTGCTCGGCTCCCACCTCGGCAAGCGGCTGCACGGCCGGGTCAGGGGCGGCCGGCTGCTCGTCGGCGGCGCCGGCATCACCGCCGGCTCGTCCCTGCTCGGCGTCGCCCTGCTGATGAGCTCCCCCGTGGCGATGGTGACCCTGCTGCTGCTCGCCGTCACGGTCTCCGCCACCGCGATCCCCACGTGCACGGCCTGCATCGCCGACGTCGTGGGGGCCAGGTCGAGGGGCGTCGGCTTCGCCGTCCTGCAGTTCCTGCTGACGGTCGGCGCCGCCTTCGGCCCTCTCATCGTCGGCCTGACCTCCGACGCCACCGGGTCCCTCCTCGTCGCCATGTACGCGCTGATCGTGCCCATGGTGCTCGGCGGCCTGGTGGTGCTGACCTCCCGCGGCTCGTACGAGCGGGAGGCGGCCCGCGTCCTCGACGACGCCCGCGATGCCCCCTAGCCGGAAGCCCGGCTCACGCCTCCGGCGGGAACCAGGCCTGCATGTTCTCCGGGTTGATCGGCACCGAGATGTGCTCGTGCGTGATCGTCCACGTGCCGCCCGACCGCCGGCAGCAGACGGTCGATCGCACCCAGATCGAGATCGGGAGCCCGTTCTTGCGGGTGCCGCTGTCCAGGTGGAGCATGTTCACGAACGCCACGTCCGCGTCCGTCGCGATGGTGAGGTCGTGGGTCTCAAGGCTGATGGGGCCGTCGTACTCGTCGAACCACCGCACGAAGTTGCGGCGGACCTCCTCGGTCCCCACGAACTGCAGAGGGGGGACGACATCGTAGTAGACGATGTCGGGAGAGTAGAGCGACATGAGCCGGTCGATGTCCTTGTCCTGGGCCGCCTGAACCCGGCTGTCCAGGAGCGCCCTGACCTCGGAATCGCTGGAAGTCATCGCATCCTCCGTTAAGGATCTGGGCGCGACCGGCTCACCCGGCCGCGCCGCTTGTGGTCTCGGTCCTTCGACGGCGCAGCCCGCGGAAATGTGAGGCGCCCGCACCGCCCGCCTCGCGCGGGCAGGTGGGGCCGGAGCCGGTCTCCAGACGGGTGAGACTTCCGGAACGGGAGTGCGATGGTGCCGCTCCCGCGCGACCTCGGGCCAGGATCGGCCGGTCGTCGCAACGATGCGGCCCATGTCGGGGGCGACGGCCGGACACGGAGGGGAAGGGGAGTTTCGGCGATACGGCCGGCCGGTCAGGACCCTTCGTTCGGGTCGCTCGCGTGGCCCTGCTGCGGCGTCTCCGGCTCGGACGGCCGGGGTGCCTCGCTGGCGATCCGGTGTACCGCGTCGCGCCTGTTCTTGAGGTGCTCGGTGTCGTCCTGCCATTGGACGCTGCGGCGTCGGGATGTCTCAGACATGGCTGCCACCGTAGCGGCGCGATCTTCAAGGCCCGGTCATGTGCACCCCCGCCTTCGGCCTCGCGGGACCGGAGGCGATCAAGTCGGCGCCGATCAGTTCATCGGCCAGGCGTACTCGAACTCGGGCAGCTCGAAACCCTGCGGGAAACGGCACACGCGCTCGTCCGTGCGGCGCGCGCCGTGTCGTTCGTAGAAGGCGACGGCGCGCGTGTTCGCGCTGAGCACCTCCAGGTAGACCTCCCTGCCGGGGTGCTCGTCCGCCGCCCACTCCAGCCCTCGCCGCAGCAGTCGCGTTCCGACGCCCGATCCGGTGCTCCCCGGCCGCACGTGGAGGTTGTCGAGCAGGATCCGCCCGCCGGGAGCCGGAAGCAGGTAGGCGAAGCCGAGCAGCCCGCCATCGCCGTCGTGGGCGACGAGCAGCTCTGATCCCGGCACAGGCGAGGCCAGCCGTTCGCGCCACAGCGTCAGCCGGTCCTCGGCCAAGGGGCCGTTCAGAAAGCTGCCGGGCATGATCCCCGCATACGCCGAGCGCCAGCTGTCCACGTGCAGGGCAACAACAGGGACAAGGTCGTCGAAAACGCCCGTTCTAATCTGCATGGCGCAGAGCATCCCATGCCGCCGTGCGCAGAGCATCCCATGCCGCCGCGCGCCGAGCCCGCCCGCCATACCCGCGGCATACTCGCCCCGATCAGAATGCCGATCGGAGGTGAACGATGTTCCAACTGTTGGGGCACATGACGGTGGTCGACGGCGGGGGCCGCGCGATCAACGTCCGGGCCGCGAAGCAGCAGGCGATCCTCGCCGTGCTCATGCTGCGCCCGGGCGCAGTGGTCAGCGTGGATCGGCTGATGACGGAGCTCTGGCCGGACGAGCTGCCCGCCACGGCCAGAGCGAGCCTGCAGACGTACGTTTACCGCCTGCGGCGCACCCTGGCACCGCTCGCCGCGCACGGTGTCGACCTGATCACCCTGGGGAACGGTTACACCCTGGTCGTGCCGGATCGAGCGGTGGACATCAGGACGTTCGAGCAGCGCTTCACCCGGGGATCGCAGGCGCTGACCGCGGGCAGCCCGGCGGAGGCGGCCCGGCTGCTGCGGGAGGCGCTGGACCTGTGGCGCGGCCCGCTGGCGCCGGAGATCGACGTCGAAACCGTCCGCCGCGAGCGCCGCCGCCTGGACCTGGTGCACCTCACCGCGTCCGAGCTCTGGGCGGCGGCCGGGCTGCAGCTCGGCCTGCATGACGGCGTCATCCCGGAGCTGGAGCGCCTCGTCGAGGCGCACCCTCTGCGCGAGTCCCTGTGGGAGATGTTGCTGCGGGCCCTGGCCGCGCGCGGCCGCCGCGCGGAGGCGCTGGCCGCCTACCGGCGCATGCGGGACATCCTGAGCGCGGAACTCGGCGTCGAACCCGCCGACCACCTGCGCCGCAGGCATCAGGACATCCTCCGCGGCGCGTCGTTCTGACGCCGCTCGGCGGGGTATCCCCTGGCCGGCGCCTGGCCAGGGGAAGCTCCCTCTACCTACCTAGGCGCACTGCTTCCGCCAGTAGACGGTGCAGTCGCTCCTCCAGCACTTGAAGTACGCGCAACAGATGCTGCCGGTACAGGTCGTGTGATCGAGGATGCAACGTGCGGTGCACGCGGCCTGCGCGTCGCCGGCCGGTACGACGAAGGCGACGAACCGGTCCGCCAGTGCGGTGATGGTCTTCACCTGTCCCACCTCTCTCCGTCGGATCTCCGTCGGATCAGTCGCACACCACGACCGTGTGAACGGAGCAGTCGCCGTTGACGCACCGCATCCTGTAGCACCCCGGGGACGGCTGGCCGACGACCGTGCACCTCGGGGTGCACGCCGCGTCAGCCTTGACCGTGGGGATCAACCGGTCGATGAGCTTGTCCAGCATTCTGTCTTCACCTCCTTTCTCTCCTCGGGTTCACCTGGCGCGCTCTCACGGGAGGGCGTCCCGTGATAGCCGCGGGCTTGGAGGCGGAAGAGGCGGGCGTAGGCGCCGTCCACCGCCATGAGGTCGTCGTGGCCGCCCCGTTCGGCGACGACCCCGTCCTTCAGGACGACGATCAGGTCGGCGTCCCGCACCGTGTTCAGCCGGTGGGAGATGAGCAGGCTGGTCTGGCCCGCCCGGTGGTCGCGCATCCGGGCGTGCACGTCGGCCTCGGCTTCGGGGTCGAGGCCGGAGCTCGGCTCGTCGAGGATCATCAGGTCCCGCCCGTCGCGCAGGAAGGCTCTGGCCAGGGCGGTCCGCTGCCACTGGCCGCCGGAGAGCACGACGCCGGTCGAGGGGTCCTCGCGGTCCTGCTCGCTGGCGAACATGCGGGTGAGCAGCGTGTCGTAGCCGCGTGGCAGGGACGTCAGCAACTCGTCCACGCCTGCCCGCCGCGCGGCGGCGCGGATCCGGCTCAGGTCGTCGCGGGCGCCGACGTCTCCCACGCCGATGTTGTCGCGGGCGGAGAAGTCGTAGGCCATGTGGTCCTGGAAGACGCCGCTGATCCGCTCGCGCAGCGCCTCCGGCCGGACGTCGCGCAGGTCGGCTCCGTCCCAGAGGATCGACCCCCGGCTCGGGTCGTAGAACCGGCAGAGCAGCTTGACGAGCGTGCTCTTGCCCGCGCCGTTGAGCCCGACCAGCGCCACGGCGGCGCCGTACGGGATGAACAGGTCGACGCCGCGCAGGATCCAGGGGTGGTCGTCGCTGTAGCGGAACCACACGTCGCGCAGTTCGATCCCCCGGCGCAGCGGCGGCAGCGGCGCGGGGTCGGCAGGCAGGGCGAGGTCGGGCTCGGCCCTGACCACCGCCACGTAGTGGCCGAAGAGCCGCAGGTTGTGCTGGGTCATCGCAATGCCGTTGACCAGGGTGTCGAGCGCGCCCTGGACCGCGACGACGGCGACGGTGAACATCGACACGTCCCCGACGGTGAGCGTGCCGGTCCGGGCCGCGGCGATGGCCCAGACGAGCCCGCCCCCGGTCACCACGGCGGACAGCAGGGCGAGCGCCCCCTCCGCCGACAGCTCCCTGCGGTCCATCCGCCGCTTGCTCGCATGAGCCGTCGACAGCTCGGCCATGAGGCGGCGGCGCAGGAATCCGCCCAGGTTGAAGAGCCTGATCTCCTTGGCCGCCTCGATCGTGCTGAGCAGCGTGCCGTAGAAGAACTGCCGACGCTCCGCGGGGCCGATCTCCCACATCATGGTCGTGCGCTGGCGGGACAGCTTCAGCTGCGCGACGAGCGCCGGTACGGCGGCGCACAGCACGATCAGCGCCATGGCCGGGCTGATCACCAGCACGGACCCGACGAAGCCGATCACGCTGACGGCGGAGCGGACCAGGCCGAACGCCTCGGTGACGATGCCGTCGGCCCTGGACGTCCCCTCCTGGGCCAGGCGCAGCCGGTCCAGGAAAGGCGGATCCTCGAAGGGCCGGAGCCCGGGGAATCGGGCCGTGGCCGCGAAGAGCCGGTCCGTCGTGACGGCCACCATGGCGCGGCCGATCTGGCTGCCGAGGTAGCGCGAGCAGTGCGGCAGGATCGCGGCGGCGACACCGGTGCCGGCCAGCCCCGCCGCGAGGCCCAGCAGCTCGGCCAGGGACGCCGTCCCGGTGAGGCCGTCGATGACCAGCTTGGTCAGCCAGGCCGCCGCGATGGGCGCCGTGGCCGTGCCCAGCAGGGTGAGCGCGTACCCGATCACGGGAATGGCGGCGCTGCTCCAGCCGATCGCCGCCGCCTCGCGCGCGGAGGCGGACAGGCGCGCCCCGTCAACGGTCATGCTGCGGCCCCAGCTTCCTGATGGTGACGGCGTGGAGGTCGTCGGCGTGGAAGAAGCCGTGCTCGCGGGAGTCGAAGCTGGCCTCGGCGTTGTCGCCGATCAGCACGAACCTGCCGGCCGGGACGACGTCGTCGGCGACGGCCTCCCGCACCTCCTCCGGGACCGGATCGCCCGGCAGGGCGGCGACGCGTTTGATCAGGAACTTGCTGCCGTTCGGGCGGGGGCTCAGGACGACGGCGATCTGCCCGTTGCGCAGCGCCGCCAGGTGCGTGCGCCGGGACAGGAGCCGGTCCCCGTGGGCCAGCGCCGGAGCCATGCTGTTGCCGCGAACGCGGATCACCACGTAGGCCGCGCGCAGCCGTACGACCAGCAGGGCCAGAGCGGCGAGCCCGCACGCCGCCGCGAGAAGCATCCGGCTCACCGCGCCTCGACCTCGACCTCGACCTCGACCTCGACAGGCATGGTGTGGCCGCTGCCGGCGACCGTCCCCCCGGCGTCGATCGTGATGACCGTCGGGAACGCGCTGACCTTGAACGCCGTCTGAACCGGGCCCTGGGGCACCTCCGTGACGACCCGGGCCACCTGCGCGAGCCGATCGATGTAGGCGCCGGCGTCCTCGCCGGGGGTGGCGGCGACCACGGCGAGCACGCTGTCCGACGTGCCGCGTGCCCGCTCCGCGAAGAGCGGGAGCAGCTCCTTGCAGGGCTGGCAGCCCGGGGAGAAGAAGCCGACCAGCGCGGGCGCGCCCAGGAGCTCGTCGGAGACCGGCTCGCCGCTCGTGGTCATGGCGGCGAACCGCGGGACCCTCGCGCCCGGCGCGAGCCCTTCCGCCATCATCGACGGCGGCGGGCTCTGCCTGCGCAGCCGGCGGATCAGACCGACGGTCAGCAGCAGGTTCACCATGCACAGCAGCCCGGCCAGCAGGACCGCGGCGACCAGGTACGCCATCACACCCTCCCCGTTCTGTCCATGAACAAGCCGGCGATGTCGTCGAAGGCGACGAAGACGACCGCCCCCGCCAGCCCGGCCGGTATCGCCACCGCCAGCGCCGCCGCGTCGGGCGGGCCGCCCGGGAAGGCCAGCGCCGTCCCTCCCAGCGCCACCACCAGCAACAGCAGGGCGTTGCGCACCAGGTGCAGCCGGCCGAGCGGGACCGCGGACGGGCCGAAACAGCGGCACGACACCCGCACGCCCCGCCGGACGGTGACGGCGATCACCAGGCTGAACGCGCCGAGCATGATCCCGCCGAGGACCAGCCCGATCTCCGGGATCACCATGAGCGCCGCCGTCGCCGCCTCGCCGATCGCGACCGCGCCGGCCACCGTACGGCGCAGCCGTTCCGGCACCATCACCAGGCTGGACGCGAACGAGCGCAGGTCCGCGCGGCTGCGCAGCTTGGTGAACGCGGCAACGGCGAACACGGCCCCGATCAGGACCTGGGATGCGACGAGCAGGAGATCCACAGTCCGGATATTTCATGACTCCGCTAGCCCGCCCGTCGCGCGCCACTAGCCCGCCCCTCGCGCGCCGGTGGCCCGGCCCGCCGGCGAGGGACCCCGCGCGTGCGTCAGCCCAGCTTCTTCAGCCTGACGGCCCGGTCGAGGAAGACGACGCCGTCGACCAGGCCGAGCTGGGCCGGGTCCAGCGGGAAATAGGCGAAGTCGCGCGAGACCCGCGGGACGGGCTCCGTGACGGCCTCGGCCAGGCGGCGGGCGTCGATGAGGGAGCGGTCCCACGGGAGCGTGGACAGGACGCCCTCGACGGTGTCCGGGGGCGGGGTGTCGTCGCCGACCGTGCCGAAGGCGGAGGCCAGGAAGGCGTACCGGTCGCCCAGGTGCGCCCCGGCGATCGCGCCCGCGCTCCACCACTCCAGCCGCTGGTCGCCGAATTGCATGAAGGTCTTGTTCCGCTGCAGGTGGAGGTTGCTGGCGAAGACCAGGGCGGGACCGTGCTCGGCGGCGGCACGCAGGTTGGCGGCCATCATCGCGTCCCGCAGGGCCGACAGCCGGGTCCACCGCGCCGGGGACGCGTCGGCCATCCAGTAGTGGTAGCGGAGCAGGCCGGTGGCGGTGCGCGCGTACAGTGCCGCCCGCTCCCCGTCCCGCGCGCCCAGTTGCGGCGCCTGCGTGTCGAGCAGCGCCGCCAGGTCGTCGGCGATCAGTCGCAGCCGCTGGGCCTCGGCGGACCGGCCGATCGACTGGGCCGGGTCCATGGCCGTGGCCTCGTTCGCCCACCGCTCGTCCGGGCCGAGCAGCGTGTCGAGGGCTTCCCTGGTGACGACGGCGCCGGGGAGCGGGCCGTCGAGGAGGTCGTGGAGGCCCATGAGCGCCTGGCGCGGGCTCGCCGCCCAGTACTCCAGCGGGCCGTCGAAGCCGAAGAACCGGAGCTTCTCGTCGTGCTCCTCGTTGTAGGCCCGCATCCAGCGTACGAGCTCGCGGTTGGGCGCGAAGGCGCCGAAGCCGTGGCTGAAGCCGCGTTCCATGACGTCGTCGAGCGTGCCGGCGCCCGTCGTGAGGTAGTCGTCCACCACGAGGCCCATGAGGCAGTCGCTCTCGATGGCGAACGACCGGAAGCCCTCGTGCTCGACCAGGTGCCGGAAGATCTCGTTGCGCGACTCCCCCAGCTCGTCCACGAAGTGCCTGGCCTCGCCCAGGCCGAGCAGCAGGGGCCGGGCGGGAAGCGAGCGCAGGAACGCCGAGACGCCCGCGCCGTCGAGCGGCCGGGCTGTGTCCTTGATGTCCATACCTTCAACGCTATCGTTGAACCCTCGGTGTAGACTTTCCCGCCATTTCCGTCGTTTCCTCGCCATGAACCTTCAATCGGCGAGCCACTCCGCCCCGGTCGGCCCCTCCCGTGTGCGCAGGGTCACATCGCATACGACTACATCGTGCGCGAGGTAATCGTGTACGTTACGCATGTCGATCCGCACCACTCCCCGGAGGAACCCCATGGCCTACATCACGGTCGGAACCGAGAACACCACCCCGATCGAGCTCTACTACGAGGACCACGGCAGCGGCCGGCCGGTCGTCCTGATCCACGGCTACCCGCTCAGCGGCCACTCCTGGGAGAAGCAGACCGCGGCCCTGCTGGAGGCGGGATACCGGGTCATCACCTACGACCGCCGCGGTTTCGGCCAGTCCAGCCGGCCGACCAAGGGCTACGACTACGACACCTTCGCCGCCGACCTGGACATCCTGCTGCACACCCTCGACCTGCGTGACGTCACGCTCGCCGGGTTCTCGATGGGCAGCGGCGAGGTCGCCCGCTACATCGGCACCTACGGCACGGCCCGCGTGGCCAAGGCGGCCTTCCTCGGGGCGCTGCAGCCGTTCCTGCTCAAGACCGACGACAACCCCACCGGCGTGGACCAGTCCGTCTTCGACGGCATCCTGGCCGCGGCGACCGCCGACCGGTACGCCTACTTCGACGCCTTCTACGCAGACTTCTACAACACCGACGAGAACCTGGGCACCCGCATCAGCGAGGCGGCGCTGCGCTCCAGCTGGAACGTGGCGGCGGGCGCCTCCGCGTACGCCTCGACGGCCGCGGTGCCGACCTGGACCACCGACTTCCGCGCCGACGTGACCGCCATCGCGGACTCGAACCTGCCCGCGCTCATCGTGCACGGCACGGCCGACCGCATCCTGCCCATCGACGCCACCGCGCGCCCCTTCCACCGCCGGCTGCCCGGCGCCACCTACGTCGAGATCGACGGCGCCCCGCACGGCCTGCTGTGGACCCATGCCGCCGAGGTCAACCAGGCGCTGCTGGCCTTCCTGAAGGACTGAGCGACCGGGGGCGGCGGTGATCGTCGGGGGCCACCGCCGCCCCCACACCTCGCGCGCGACCAAATCGCAGACAGAGCACGGACGATAGGCTGACATCATGGCAGCAACCGCGACTCCCGCCGCGAGCTCGGGCAACGCCGACCCGTTGTCCCCCCTTCTCTGCTTCGACCTCTACGCAGCCTCGCGCAGCATCACCGCCGTCTACCGCACCCTGCTGGACCCTCTCGGGCTGACCTACCCGCAGTACCTCGTGCTGGTGCTGCTGTGGCAGCACGGGCGCGGCACGGTCCGCGAGCTGGGCGAGGCGCTCCGGCTCGACTACAACACCGTGTCCCCGCTGCTGAAGCGCCTGGAGGCACGCGGCCTGATCAGCCGGCGACGCCGCCCCGACGACGAGCGCACGGTGGAGATCACGCTCACCGACGAGGGCCGCGTCCTGCGGGAGCAGACCCGGCACATCCCCGCCGCGATCACCCAGGCGACGGGTCTCGACGACAAAGGCGTGGCCGACCTGCAACAGCTGCTCCGTCACCTCACTGCCTCCGCCACCGCCTACGCCGAGACGTCGCCGCACTGACCGGCCTCCGGTACGCCAGGTCCGGCCCGTCCTCGGCACCGGCCCAGCCACGCCCCCACTTGTCGCCATATGGGCGAAATGTCCATCTTCATGGCAAGATGCGGGAGGTCCAGCGTGTTCTGTTCTGGAGGACTCCCCCATGCGTAAACCCCTCGGGCTACTCGCCGCCGTGATCGGCCTCGCCGCCTGCGCCCCGTCCACCGGCGGCGCGCTGGGTGGCCCCTCCGCGGCGTCGCCCGAGGTGACCGCGCCGTCAGGCGGAACGACGCCGGCGCCGACCCGCGAGCCGGCGCCCGAGTCGTCCCCCGAACCGTCCCCCGAATCGTCCCCCGAATCGGACGAGTGCCGCGTCAGCGTGGTCAGCCCGGCCATCACCGCGCTGACCATCCAGGCCTCGGCCGCCCGCCGCGACTGCGTGCAGCCGGCGCTGCTGCGCATCCGGATCAAGCGCGCCGTACGCGGCGAAGACCCGGTGGTCAAGAGCGGCTCGGCCAGGAAGGACCGCATCACCCTGAAGATGGCCTGCGTGCCGGGCACCTACTACGCGGTCGCCACCGACTACCGGAACGGCACCGCCACCTCCAAGGCCGTCCGGCTGACCTGCGCCACCCCCGCTCCCACCCCGACCCGCACGCCCACCCCCGCTCCCTCGACGCGGAAGGCGAAGGAGCCGGTGACGTCCGTCGGCACGGCACTGGAGAACCAGGTCGTCCGGCTGACCAACGCCGAACGGGCCAAGGGCGGCTGCGACCCGCTCAGCCACGACGCCAGGCTGCGCAGGGCGGCGTCCGGGCACTCGGCCGACATGGCGAGGAAGAACTACTTCGACCACGACTCCCAGGACGGCCGCGACATGACCGACCGCATCCGCGCGACCGGCTTCTCCGGCTCGGCGTGGGCGGAGAACATCGCGAAGGGTCAGCGGTCCGCGGCCGAGGTGGTCCGCGCCTGGATGAACAGCGACGGCCACCGGCAGAACATCATGAACTGCTCCTACACCCACATCGGGGTGGGCGCGGTCAAGGACGCCAGGGGGCAGATCTACTGGACGCAGGACTTCGCCGCCCGCTGACCGCCCGCCCGGACCCGTCCGAGCGGTCCGCACCGGCCCGGAGGGCCCGCCCCTTCAGCGCAGTTTCCTGAAGGTCACCCGGATGTCGCCGACGAAGGCCTCGGGGTTCTCGTAGTGGACGAAGTGGCCGCCCTTCAGGTGGGCGTTGACGTTGATCACGTTGAAGGCGTCGCGCGTGGGGCCGTTCTCGAAGGCGGCGATGCGCTCCTCGACGGTGTTGACGCCGGGCGGGTAGGCGTCGCCGAGCAGGAAGGTGAAGCCGGCCGGGGACTCGACGACAGGCCGGCGGTCGTGGGAGGGCGCCCACGGGTAGCGCACCGCGTTGCGGTACATGCGGATGGAGGAGCCGATGGCCTGGTTCACCCAGAAGGCGGTGGCCTCGGCGAGGATGAAGTCGCGGGGGAAGTTCGCCGCGAAGTCGCCCCTCTTGTCGCTCCACTTCTTCCAGCGCCGCAGCAGCCAGGCGAGCATGCCGATGGGGGAGTCGTTCAGGCCGTGGGTGAGGGTGGAGGCGTCGAGCATGTGGACTGCGACGTGGGAGGCGTAGGTGTTGACGAAGTTCTCCAGGCCCGCGCGCAGCGTGGCGTCCTCGGGGATCTTGGCGCCGTCGGTCAGGTCCCAGAACCGCTCGTTGGCGAACATGCCGGGCGGCAGGTCCTGGCCGTAGTGCAGGCCGATGATGCTGTCGGCGTACTTGTGGCCGAGCGCGCTGGTGACCAGGGCGCCGTAGTCGGAACCCGCGGCGGCGTACTTGTCGTAACCGAGCACCTCGGTCATCAGCTTGTGCATGATGTCGGCGATCTTCCAGTAGTTCAGGTCGCCCCTGCCGACGGGGGTGGACCAGGCGAATCCTGGCAGGTCGGGGATGACGACGTCGAAGGAGTCGGCCGGGTCGCCGCCGTGGGCGGCCGGGTCCGTCAGCGGGCCGACGAGCGGGAGGCTGAACCCGCTGGACCACGGCCAGCCGGAGTGGATGGTGAGCGGGACCGGGTCCGGGCCCTTGCCGCGTACGTGGTAGAAGTGCACGGGCGTGCCGTCGATCTCGACCTTGTACTGGTCGTAGGTGTTCAGCCGCTGCTCCTGCGCACGCCAGTCGAAGCCGTCCGCCCAGTACTCCGCGAGCGGCTTGAGGTAGGCGGTGCTGATCCCGTAGTACTCCTCCTCGTTGTCCAGGTCGTCGAAGAAGCGGGTCCTCTTCAGCCGGTCCCTGAGGTCGTCCAGGGCCTCCTGGGAGACATCGATCTTGTACGGTTCCAGCGCGCGGGGCTTGTCGTCGTTGCTCATGTCAAGGCTCTTCTCGTTCGTCGCAGCGGGGTTCAGACAGTGAAGTCCAGGCGGATCCGGGTCTGCGTGAGCTCGGCGATGTACCAGGAGCCGTTCGTCCTGACGAACCGCGCGTGGTAGTGGCCGAAGCCGTGCATGCCTCGGAAGGGGATGTCCTCGGACACGTCGGCGTCCTCGGGCCGGGTGATGATGTCCTCCATCGCCCACACGCCGTGGGCGGCGGTCGCGGAGTCGACGTCGATCTCGTCGGAGAACAGGTGGTGGACCAGGGTCACACCGGGGCCGCCGCCGGCTCCCACCGTGGCGGCGATCCCCTCCCTGCCCTCCATCCGCATCCAGACCGATCCGTCCGGCTTGCGGGGGGTGAACGTGCCGTCCGGCGTGAACAGGTTCGCCAGGTCCTGCCAGCGCTGATGATCCGCGTAGCGGACGTAGCGCGCCATCAGCCGACGCAGATCCTCAGTAGTGCTCAGCCGCTCGACGGCATCCATGATCGATCACCCCTGTACCGGTTCTGGACTCCATGGTCCACTCATCATGCGGCGGCAAAAATGGACCCGCAAGTCCAAAAAACGTGCGGGACCGAGATTGACAGGCCGAGCCGATGTCAACCAACATTGACGCCGTGACCGATCACACCGGCGCCACCGGCGCGCCCCTGGACGTCCTCGTCCGCCGCACGGTCGAGCAGCTGGCCGCCCGGCGGCGGGGCGCCGTCGCGGTCGGCGCGATCCGCGGCGAGGAGACCGCCACGCACGGGGCCGGCCCGCGCACCCTGTTCGAGATCGGCTCGATCAGCAAGACGTTCACCGCGCTGACGCTGGCCAGGCTGGCCGGGCGCGGCGAGGTCGCCCTCGACCAGCCCGTAAGCGAGCTGCTGCCGGACGGCGCCGCCGTGCCGCTGCGGGACGGCAGGCAGATCGAGCTCGGGCACCTGGCCTGCCACACCTCCGGCCTGCCCAGGCTGCCGAAGGGGCTGATGCCGCAGGGCATGTTCTCCTCCGACCCCTACGCCGGCTGCACCGAGGAGATGCTGCTGAACGGGCTGGAACGGACGCGGCTGAGGTCCGTTCCGGGAAGCCGGTTCCGCTACTCCAACCTCGGCGCGGGGCTCCTCGGCCTGGCGCTGGCACGGCACGCGGGGCTGGACTACGACGAGCTGGTCCAGCGCGAGATCTGCCGCCCGCTCGGCCTGGCGGACACGCGGGTGACGCTCGACGGCGAGCGCGCCGGGCGGCTCACCCCCGGGCACTCCCGCTTCGGCCGGCCCCGTCCGGGCTGGCGGCTGGCGGCCCTGGCGGGGGCGGGCGGGCTGCACTCCACCGTGCCCGACCTGCTGCGGCTGGCCAGGGCCTCGTTCGGGGACGGCCCGGCGGAGATCGCCGAGGCCGTCGCGCTGACCAGGGCCACCGGGCATCCCCTCAGCAAGATCTCGACCGCTCATCCGGGGTGGCTGTCGATGGACAGAGCGCAGGACAAGGAAGGCCCGCGGGTGCTGTTCCACAACGGCGGCACCGGCGGCTACCGCTCGCTGCTGGCCGTGATCCCCGAGCGGCGGGCCGCCGTCGTCGCCCTCAGCGCCGACGCGCGCTCGGTCGACGGGCCGGGGATGCGGCTGCTGTCGGATCTCGCCGGCCACAACGGGTAGCGGTGCAGCGGTCGAGGCCGCCGGTCCCGGCGATCGCCACCGCGAGCAGGCGCAAGCCGCGCCGGCCACGCCCGTCCGGCATGGCCCGCACGTTCGAGCCGCGCCGGCCACGCCCGTCCGGCATGGCCCGCACGTTCGAGCCGCGCCGGCCACGTCCATCCAGCGCGACCCGCACGTTCGAGCCGCGCCGGCCGCGCCCATCCAGCGCGACCCGCACGTTCGAGCCGCGCCGGCCGCGCCCATCCAGCGCGACCCGCACGTTCGAGCCGCGTCAGCCGCGCCCGTCCGGCACCGGACGGCGCAGCACCATCCCGGGGCCGCCGCCCGGCGAGCCGTCCTCCAGGCGGAACCCGTCGCCGCCCGCCCGGCGGTCGACCACGACCACCCCGTTGACGAGCACGAAATCGATGCCGGCCGGCGCGGCGGGCGCGCCGAACGTCGCCCTCTCCCCCACGGTCGCCTCGTCGAACACCACGACGTCGGCCCGCAGACCGGCCCGCAGGACTCCCCGGTCCGCCAGCCCCATCAGCGAGGCGGGCAGGGAGGTCATCTTCATGAGCGCGCTCTCCAGCGGCAGCGCCCGCTTGTCGCGCACGTACTCGCCCAGCACCTTCGGAAAGGCGCCGTAGCTGCGCGGATGGCACGGAGCCAGCCACGGCTGGTTGAACCCGTCGGTGCAGACGGCCAGGTACGGCAGGGAGAGGTAGCGGCGGACGGCGTCATCACTCGTGCTCAGGTCGCTCCCCATGACGGCGTCGGCACGCTCGTCGGGCAGCATCTCCAGGATGAGCTCCGCGAGCGCCTCCGGTGACGGGGTGCGGCCGCGCGCGGTCAGGATCGCCGCCAGCGTCACCCCCTGCCACCGCTGTCCGGCCCCGTCGGTCCAGTCGAAGACCACGACCAGCTCGCCGTCCCCGCCGTGGTAGCGGGTGATGCGGTCGACGATGCCGTCCTTGATCAGCCGGCGGCGGCCGGGGTCGCGCAGGTAGGTGCCGACCAGGGTCGGCCTGCCTGCCGCCAGGTGCTCGCCGGGGATGAAGATGGAGGGGTTCCAGCCGAAGAACTGGTACGGGTACTGGTCCCCCGCCACGTCGATGCCGTCCGCGCGGGCCGCCTCGATGGCGGCGATCACCGCCTCGGTCTTCCACCAGTTGCACGCGCCGTCCGTCTTGAGGTGGGAGAGCTGGACGCGGGCGCCCGAGTCGCGGCCGATCCTGATGGCCTCCTCGACGGCGGCGAGCAGGTGGTCGCCCTCGCTGCGCATGTGGCTGGCGTAGCAGCCGCCGTGCTCGGCCACGACCGTGGCGCAGGCGATCAGCTCCGCCGTGCGGGAGGACAGGCCGGGGATGTACTCGAGCCCGGTCGACATGCCGAACGCGCCGTCCGCCATCGCCTTGCCGAGCACGCCCCGCATGGCCTGGATCTGCTCGTCGGAGAGCTCTTCGAGGCCGGCCGGGATCCCGCAGGCGTCGCGTACGTACCCGTGCCCGGCGAGCGTGCCGAAATTGACCGCGGGAGGCCGCGCGTCCAGCCGGGCGAGGAGCTCTCCGGGCGCCATCTCCGCCATTCCGCAGTTGCCGGCGAGAACCGTGGTTATCCCCTGCATGAGGTAATTCTTGAAAAGCAGGTGTGCCGGGTCCCGGAAAAGGTCGAGATCGGTGTGCGTGTGAATGTCGACGAATCCGGGGCACGCGACGCGCCCGCCCGCCTCGATCACGTCGGTGTCAGGGCCGATCAGCTCGGCCACCTCGTTCCGGCCTCCGACGTGGCTGATCCTGCCGCCGGTGATCGCCAGCGCCGCCGCGTGCGGCAGCGCCGGGTCCATGGTGAGCACCGAGGCGTCGAGCACGACGACGTCCGCCGCGCCGCGGCGTGAATCAGGCATGCGAGTTCCGTTCCGTCTCCTCCGGGCAATTGCAGGATTGTCGGCACGGCGGCGCGGCGGTGTCAAGGAAAGTAATGCGCCGCGCGCGAAGTGGTATTTCCCGGCGAGAAAATGACGGTCGGGCCAAGTACGTCGATTCAGCGCGGGCCGGGTTCGAGCAGCCCGGCCGGCACGCCGAGTTGCTCGGCCGTGAACCGGGCGAGCAGCCGCCGTGCCGTCTCCGCCGACATGTCGCTGTAGCCGAGGGTGTTGCGCACGGCCAGGCTCTCGGCGATGGCGACGTAGCGCTCGCACACCTCGGTGAGCGGCGCGACCGGCGTGAACGTCCCGTCCCGCACGCCCGCGGCGAACACCTTCAGCACCGCGTCCGCCCACCTGCGCGACATCCGGACGCACTCGTCGAGGAAGGCCGAATGGCGCCTGACCCGCGCCCACACCTCCAGCCACAGCAGGTACTCCTCGAAGGTGCCCTGGTCGCCGGGGATACTGAGCTCCAGCAGGTGGCGAAGCTGGCCGACGGTGCTCACGTTCTCGTCGAGCAGGCGCTGCAGGGTCACGTGCAACTGGTCGCCCGCCCAGCGGAAGGCCGCCAGCAGCGCCTCGTCCTTGCTCCTGAAGTAATAGTGGATGCTGGCGTTCGACACCCCGGCCTCGCGGGCGATGTCGGCGATGCGGGTCGCCTCGATGCCGCGCTGGGCCATGAGCCGGCACGCCGCGATCCTGATGCGGTCCTCCGGGCTGCCCGGGTCGGGGGCCCGGCCGGGCCGGGTGTGGCCCTGCTCCTTCCACAGGCCTGCCAGCCTGCGCAGCAGGGCGGCGCCGTCGCCGCCCGCCTGGAGCACCTCGTCGATGCGCCGCGTCATCCGCCAGGCCCGCCGGTAGTCGACGCCCAGCGCCCCCGCCACCCGGTTCGGGCGGGCCTTGCCCGGGGAGTCCAGCATGATCACGACGGCGTCGAGCCAGGCCGCGAGCGGCACGGGAGAGCCGGCGAACGGCGTGGTGGAGGCGGGGTAGACGTGCGCGCCGCAACTGTCGCACGCGTACGCGCGCCGTCGCGAGACCCGGTGGAACGAGCGGTGCGCCCCGCACCGGCGGCAGAACGGCGCCTGGCCGCCGGGGGCGTGGACGGCGCTCCAGAGCAGAGCCAGCGCCGCCTCCTCCTTCGCCGCCTCCTTCGCGGCGTCCGGAGCCGGCGGGGCGGTGGTACTTGCTTCTACAGGCATTTTCACTCTTCCGGCTCTCCGCAAATACAAGGTAGGACGTTTCTTGACAAGCCATTGTGGCGAATGAAATTGTTTCCCGCATCAAAGATATACCTTCAGAAACATTGGAGTAACAAATGTCGGCGCCGTTTCGTGATGATCTCCGGAGCGCGGGCCCGGCCTGGATGCGCGGCGATTCCCCGGCGGCGGACTTCATCACCGAGCTCACGTGGGAACAGTTGCCCCGCGAGGTGATCGACCGGGCCGTGATGTGCCTGATCGACACGCTCGCGGCCATGCTCGCCGGCCGGGCGTCCACGTCAGCGCGCGTCGCCGACGACCTCGCGCGTGCCTGGTGGCCCGCCGGAACCGCCACGTCGATCGTCAGCGGGAGCCCGCTGGCCACGGGCGGCGCCGCCTTCGCCAACGCGGTCGCGGCCAACGCCGTGGACATCGACGACTGCGGCATCTACACCTGGGGCCACCCCGGCGCCCAGGTCGTCCCCACCGCGCTCGCCCTGGCCGAGGAGCTGCGACTCAGCGGGCGCGAGCTGATCACCGCGATCGTCGTCGGGTACGAGATCGCCTTCCGCGCCGGCCGCTGCGTCAACCACGACCAGAGCGCGGTCCACTCGGCGGAGCGCACCTACCGGGCCTGCGGGTCGTGGGGCGCGGTGGCCTGCGCCGCGATCGCGTGCCACGTTCACGGGCTCGACGAGGACATCACGCGCCACGCGCTGGGCATCGCCGAGTACGACTCCCCCGACCTGCCGATGATGCGCGCCATCGACACCCCCGGCATGGTCAAGCACGGCGTCGGCTTCGGCGCGCTCACCGGCCTGCTGGCAGCGGATCTCGCCCGGCGCGGCTTCACCGGGATCGAGCCCAGCCTCGACCAGGAGCGCTTCGACCCGTACGTGGCGGACCTGGGCAGCGACTACTACCTGCCCCGCGGCATCACCTGGAAGCGGTACTCCAGCTGCGCCTGGACCCACCCCGCGCTGCTCGCGGTCGAGAAGCTGCGGACGGAGCACCCGCTGCCGGCCGAGTCGGTCGCCCGCGTCGTCATCGAGACCTACCCCGACGCCGCGCGGCTGGGCACGCGGCTGCCGAGGACCACCGAGGAAGCCCAGTTCAACCTGGCCTGGCCGGTGGCGGCCATGCTGGTGGACGGCCGGGTCGGGCCTGAGCAGGTGGCGGACGCGCGCCTGGGCTCGCCGGAGATCACCGAGCTGTGCCGGCGCATCGACGTGGTGGTGACGGACGACCTCACCCGCCGCTACTACCTCTCGGAGGTCAACGACCCGGAGGGCAGCGACTCCGCCGTGGTCACCGTCACGCTGACCGACGGCACCGTGCTGTCGTCGGGCCGGGTCGACCACGTCCTCTACCCCGAGCCCGGCTGGACCCTTGACGAGATGCGGGACAAGTTCTCCTGGCTGGCCGCCGGCCGGCTGGAGCCCGCGTCGATCCCCCGGCTGCTGGCAGCCCTGGCGGACGTGGAGTCCGCCGACGACAGCTCCGTCCTCATGCGGGACCTGGCGTCGTCCCTGATACCGGTTGGAGCACACTGATGAGAGCACGACGCAAGACGTTCCTGAGCGTGGTGGCGATGGTCGTCACGCTGGGCGGATGCGCCCTGGCCGCCGACCCGCCCGCCCCCGAGGCGGGCGGCCAGGGGAGCACCGCCCCGGCCGCCGCGACGCCGGCGGCCGACTCCGCCCTGCACGACCTGCTGCCCGAACGGATCAAGTCGGCCGGCGTCATCCGGGTGGCCAGCAACATCCCCTATCCGCCCTGGGAGATGTACACGACGGCCGGCGGCCGGCAGCCGACGGGCATCGACTACGACCTCTCCCAGGCGCTGGCCGCCAAGCTCGGCGTCAAGGCCTCCTTCGACCAGACGGCCTTCGACAGCATGATCCCCGCCGTCCTGGCAGGCAAGGCCGACATCGTCATGGCGGGCATCTTCGACACCCCCAAGCGGCGCGAGTCGCTGAGCTTCGTCGACTACGCCAAGGACGGCTACTCCCTGCTGGTCGCCAAGGGCAACCCGCAGGGCATGAAGGACGTCACCGACCTGTCCGGCAAGACCGTCGCGGTGCAGAGCTCCACCTCGGAGCAGGCCGCGATCGGCAAGCTGAGCAAGCGGTTCGAGTCGCAGGGCAAGGCCGGCGTCACGGTCCTGGCGTTCCCCGGTGACAGCGAGGCCTTCCTGGCCATCAAGAGCGGCAAGGCGGTGGCCCGCGTGCAGGCCACCTCCGCCGCCGCGTACGCCGTCAAGACCTTCGAGAACGGGAACGCGTTCGAGCTGGTCGACGCCCCCTCGATCACCGAGGAGTTCGGCGGCGGCATCGAAGGCATCGGTGTCCCCAAGTCGGACACCGCGCTCCTGACGGCGCTGCAGAAGGCGCTGCAGGCGCTGATGGACGACGGGACCTACCTGAAGATCCTCTCCAAGTACGGTGTGGAGAACATCGCGCTGACCAAGGCGGAGATCAACCAGGGGACCGACTAGGGCGCCCGTCCCGCGAGAAAGAGAAAGTGTTGTGACCTCCTTGGCACCCGCTGACACAGTCCCCGCCCCCACCGGGAAGCGGCCGCCTCCCGTTGCCGTGGTGCCGGTCCGCCGGTACGGCCGCTGGGCCGCGGCGGCGCTCGTCGCGTACCTCCTGTTCGCCCTCGGCTGGTCGTTGTGGCACAACCCCAACCTCGACGTCGCCTCGATCAGGCAGTACCTGTTCGCGCCCTCGATCCTGCACGGGCTCGCGGTCACCGTCGAGCTGACCCTCGTGGCCATGGGCATCGGCATCGCCGGTGGCGTGCTGCTCGCCGTGATGCGCCTGTCGGACAATCGCGTGCTCTCCGCCGTCGCCTGGGGCTACATCTGGTTCTTCCGGGGCACGCCCCTGCTGGTCCAGATCATCTTCTGGGGATTCCTGGGCGCGCTCTACCCGAACCTCTTCCTCGGGATCCCGCTCACCGGCGTCGTCTTCGGCTCGGTGCCCACGAGCTCGCTCATCGGCGCTGCCACCGCGGCGGTGCTGGCGCTGGCCACGAACGAGGCGGCCTACTGCGCCGAGCTCGTCCGTGCGGCGATCATCTCGGTCGACGGCGGGCAGCGGGAGGCGGCCATGTCGCTCGGCATGTCCTCGGCCCGCAGAATGCGGTTCGTGATCCTGCCGCAGGCCATGCGGGTGCTGATCCCGACGCTCGGCAACGAGGCCATCTCGATGCTCAAGATGACCGCGCTGGTCTCGGTCATCTCCGGGCGGGACCTGATGACCAGCGTCCAGCAGATCTACCAGCAGAACTTCAAGATCATGCCGCTGTTGGTCGTGGCGTCGCTGTGGTACCTGCTGCTGACCTCGATCCTGAGCATCGGCCAGCACTACGTGGAGCGGTACTTCGGCCGCGGGTTCGGCGTCAAGCCGTCCGCCGCGCACGAACGCCGGGCGCGCCGCCGCGCGGCCGCGCGGGCCAAGGCCCGGGCCACGGCCCCGGCGGGCTACGGGACGGCGCCCGATCACGTGGACGGCGAGCCGATGGTCCGCGCGGAGCAGGTGTGGAAGTGGTTCGGCTCCGCCGACGTGCTGCGGGGCGTCGACCTCACGGTTCACCCGCGGCAGACGCTCGTCCTGCTCGGCCCTTCAGGCAGCGGCAAGTCCACCCTGCTGCGCTGCGTCAACGCGCTGGAGCGGGTGGACTCGGGGCTGCTGGAGGTGGAGGGCCGGCGGGTCGGGCTGCGCGAGGCCGGCGGCCGGCTGCACGAGATGACGGAGGCGGAGCTGTGCCGGCAGCGGGCCCGCATCGGCATGGTGTTCCAGCGCTTCAACCTGTTCCCGCACATGACCGCGCTGGAGAACGTGATGCTGGGCCCCAGGCGGGTGCTCGGCCTGTCGCGCGAGCGAGCCGAGGCGGAGGCCGAGCGGCTGCTGACCCGGGTCGGCCTGCGCGACAAGCTCGACGCCTACCCGGCGCAGCTCTCGGGCGGGCAGCAGCAGCGGGTGGCCATCGCGCGCGCCCTGGCGATGAAGCCGCACGTCATGCTGTTCGACGAGCCGACCTCGGCGCTCGATCCCGAGCTGGTCGGCGAGGTGCTCGACGTCATGAAGGACCTCGCCCGGCAGGGCATGACCATGATCGTGGCCACGCACGAGATCGGGTTCGCCAAGGAGGTCGCCGACACCGTCGCCATGCTCGGCGGGGGCGTCATCATCGAGTCCGGCCCGCCGGGGGAATGCCTGGTGGCCCCGAAGGAGGAGCGCACGAAGGCGTTCCTGTCCAAGGTCCTCGCATAATCCGTCTCTCTCTGGAGGTTTTGAGCAGTGCCCGAGGTCATCGTCGTCGGTGCCGGCGTCATGGGGGCGTCTACCGCGTTCCACCTTGCCGAACGCGGGGTGCGTTCCGTCACCGTCGTCGACGCGCGACACGCGGGCGAGGGCATGAGCAGCCGCTCGTCGGCCCTCGTCCGGATGCACTACACGTTCGAGCCGGAAGTACGCCTGGCGGTGGACAGCCTCGCCTTCTTCCGCGAGTGGCCGGAACGGGTCGGCCGGCCACCGGTGTTCCGCGAGTGCGGGTTCGTCCGCATCGTCTCGCCCGGCGAGGCCGACCTGCTGCGCAAGAACGTCGAGATGCAGCAGGCGTGCGGCGCCGAGGCAGAGGTGATCACGGCCGGCGACCTGCTGGAGCTGGAGCCGCGCTGGCAGCTCGACGACGTGGTCGCCGCCGCGTACGAGCCCCGGGCCGGCTACGGCGACGGCGCCGTCGTGGCGGGCGACTTCCTGTCCCGGGCGCGGGAGCTGGGCGTCGCCTACCGTCCCAACACCCCCGTGCGCTCGCTCCTCGCCGACGGCGGCGGCCGGGTCCGCGGGGTGCGCACCGCCGAGGGCGACCTCACGGCCGATCTCGTCATCCTCGCCACCGGGGCCTGGACCCGTCCGCTGCTCGGGACGGTGGGTGCGGACCTGCCCATCGAGGCCGAGTACCACGAGGTGGCGGTCCTGCGGGACGGCCCGGACGGGCCGGCTTCCCGGGTGGCGTGCATCGACTCGGGCACCCGTACGTACTTCCGCCCGGAGCCGGGCGGGAACCTGCTGCTCGGCGACTTCGTCGGCCCGCGTGCCGGGATCGACCCCGACGACTTTCCCCAGGTGCCCGGTGAGGCGAACGTGGTGGAGATGGTCGGGCGAGCCGCGCGCCGCGTCCCCGCCCTCGCCGAGTCCGGCATCACCCGCGGCGTGACCGGCATCTACGACATGTCGCCCGATGCCCGGCCGATGCTGGGCCCGGTGGCCGGGATCGAGGGCCTGATCGTCGCGGCGGGCTTCTCCGGGATGGGCTTCAAGATCTGCCCGGCGGTCGGCCGCGCGCTGTCCGAGCTGGCCCTGGGCGAGCCGCAGACGGTGGACGTCTCCGCCTTCTCCCCCGGCCGCTTCGCCGAGGGCAGGCCGATCACGCCCCCGTACGGCTACACCGACGACTGACCGGGCTGGGGGATCGCGGCGCGGCGGCTCGGCAGACCAGCCGGTAAATTACCGGAACGTGACCCGATACCGGGAAATCTGCACCGACCTCGCTCACCGGATCATCGCGGGGACCCTCCACCCCGGGGACGAGCTGCCGGGCATCCGCGATCTCGCCCGGCAGTGGCACACCACGGCCTCCACCGTCAGCCGGGCACAGCGCCGGCTGGCCGACGCCGGAGTGCTGGAGCTGGCCGACCGCCGCCGGGCCCGCGTGACCCCCGGCGCCGCGCTCGCCGCCCGGCGGTTCCTGCACGTGGACTCGGTCCTCACCCTCGCCGGCAGCGACGATCCCGCCCTCGACCTCCTCACCGGCGCGCTGGACGGAAGGCTGAGCATCGTCACGCGCGAGGGCAGCATCGCCGGGCTCAGCGCGGTGCGCCAGGGCCACGCCGACGGCGCCGCGATCCACCTGCTGCACCACACCGGCGCCTACAACGCGCCCTTCGTGCTCGGCATGCTCCGCGGCCTGGAACCGCACCTGATCCACCTCTGGCGGCGCGAGCAGGGCCTGATCGTGCCGCCGGGCAACCCCGACCGCATCACCGGCATCGCCGACCTCGCGGCGCGGCGCGTCGCCACCCGGCGCCCCGGCACCGGAACCCGGATCCTCCTGGACCGGCTGCTCCTGGCCGCCGGTCACGACCCGGACGGCCTGCGCGGACCGCAGGTGGGCTCCCATCTCGAGGTCGCCCTGGCCGTGGCCACCGGCACCGTCCACGCCGGCCTCGCGGTCCGCTCGGCCGCGGCCGACCTGGACCTCGAGTTCATCCCCCTGGCCTGGGAGGACTTCGACATCGGGCTGGCCGGGCACGCCCTCGACTCGGCCGCCCATCTCATCGCCGCACTACGCACGCCTGCCCTGCGTGACAGGATCTCCTCGCTGGGCGGCTACGACACCTCCAGGTCCGGCGACGTCACGAAGCTCTCCGGACCGGACGCGAGCGGGGCCCGGGCGCCGGGGCGCGGCCGGAGCCGCCGAGCGGCACCGGATGGGCACGCATGACCGTCCGGGGAGGAACAACGCCTGCCGCCGGCCCGGGGCACACCAAGCAGGCGGTCAGGCCAGGCCGGGCAGCGGTTTGTCGTGCAGCCAGGCGGACAGCAGCGGCCCGACCGGTCGCGAGGTGTACCGCTGGACGTGCCCGGCGAACTCCCGGGTGGTGACGGTCCCGTGCCGGTGCCCGGCGGTCCAGGCGCGCAGGGCGGCGAAGAACGCCTCGTCGCCCATGGCCGCGCGCAACGCGTGCAGGGTCAGCGCGCCACGCTTGTAGACGCGGTCGTCGAACAGCGTCCGCTCGCCGGGGTCGGCCAGGACGAAGTCCTGCGGGAGCAGGCTGAGACGATGCCACCACCGGCGGGCGTGGTCGCCGGCGGGTGGGCCGCCCGACGCCTCGGACCAGAGCCACTCGGCGTAGGCCGCGAAGCCCTCCTGCAGCCAGATGTCGCTCCAGCAGGCCACGGTGAGGCTGTTGCCGAACCACTGGTGCGCCAGCTCGTGCGCGACCAGCCGCTCGCAGCCGCGCACGCCGTCGACGTGGTTCCTGCCGAAGATCGACATGCCCTGGGCCTCCACCGGGATCTCCAGGTCGTCGTCGGCCACCACGACGGTGTAGCCGGTGAACGGATAGGGCCCGAACAGGTCGCCGAACAGCGCCGTCATCTGGTCCTGCCGGGCGAAGTCGTGGCGTACGCGGGCGGCCAGCCGCGGCGGGCAGGCCAGCCGGGAGCCGCCGTACTCGAAGACCTGGTAGCGCCCGATCTGCACGCTCGCCAGGTAGCTCGCCATGGGTTCGGCCTGCTCGTAGACCCACGTCGTGTTCCCGGCGCCGCGCCGCCTGTCCACGAGCACGCCGTTCGCGATCACCTGGTACGGCGACGCCGTCGTCACGGAGATGCGGTACGACGCCTTGTCCCCCGGCCGGTCGTTGCAGGGGAACCAGGACGGCGCGCCGATCGGCTGGCCGGCGACGAGCGCGCCGTCGCTCAGCTCCTCCCAGCCCAGCCCGCCCCAGGGGCTCGGCACCGGTGCGGGCTTGCCCGAGTAACGTACCTCCACGACGGCCTGCTCCCCCGCCGGCAGCGGCGTGGGCGGCGTCACGCGCAGCTTGCCCCCGCCGTGCGCGTACCGGGCGGTCACGCCGCCGACCGTGACGCCCGCGACCCGGAGCCTGCCGAAGTCCAGGTCCAGCGCGCTGAGGGGCTCGGCGGCCGACACCGTCAGCCGGGCGGTGCCGTCGAGCCGGTTGGCCTGGATCCGGTAGGCCAGCCTCAGGTCGTAGTGCGAGACGCCGTAGCGGTGGTCGCCGTGCCCGGGGAAGTACGGTGTCATCGCCACGCCGAGATCGGGTTGCCGAACCAGCGGGTACGGCCGGGCACGTTCTCGCCCCGCATGACCAGGGAGGCCGGGCCGACCGTGGTGTCGGTGCCCACGAGCGCGGCCGGCAGCACCACGCCGTGCGGGCCCAGCGTCGCGCCGGCCTCGAGCGTCACCGTGTCCATGCTCATGACCCGGTCGTGGAAGAGATGTGTCTGCAGGACGCAGCCCCGGTTGACGCACGCGCCGTCGCCCAGGGTCACCAGGTCCGCCTCGGGCAGCCAGTACGTGTCACACGTGACCCCATGTCCGATGCGTGCCCCGAGCGAGCGCAGCCACACGTTGAGCGGCGCGGTTCCCAGCCACGGCCGCGCGAACCAGGGCGCCGCCAGCACCTCGACGAAGTTGTCCGCCAGCTCGTTGCGCCACACGAACGAGCTCCACAACGGCCGGCTGCCGGCCCTGATCCGGCCGACCAGCAGCCACTTGGCGGCCGTCGCGACCGCCGCCGCGACCACGCCCGCGGCCATCATGACCACGCCGCTCAGCGCGGTCGCCGCGGCGTGGCCGTACCGGGAGGCGAGGGCGGCGAACGCGGCGGCGGCCAGGACGGCGAGCGCGAGGGCGCACATGGCGGGCACCACGCGGAACGCCTCGACGGCGGCCCGCGCCACCTTGTACCGCGCGGGCGGGTCGTAGGTGCGGTTCCTGTCGCCCTCCTCCGCGGTGCGGCGCAGCTTCATGGGCGGCATGCCGACGTACGACGAGCCGGACTTGGCCTTCTTCGGCGTCGCCGACAGCACCCCGACCAGACCGTCCTTGGGCACCTTGCGCCCGGGGGCGGTCATCCCCGAGTTGCCGAGGAAGGCGCGCTTGCCGATCCGCGCCGTCGCGATGCGCATCCAGCCGCCGTCGAGCTCGTACGGGGCGACCATCGTGTCGTCGGCCAGGAAGGCGCCGTCGCCGACCGACGTCATCGTGGGCAGCGCGAGCACCGTGGACAGCTCGACGCCCCGGCCCACCTTCATGCCGAGCGCCCGCAGCCACGCCGGGGTCAGAACGCTCGCGTACAGCGGGAACAGCCAGACGCGGGCCGAGGCCATCAGCCGCCCGGTGGCCCAGGCCTGCCAGGCCTGGCGGCTGTGCACCGGATGTTGCCCGGCGTGCAGGCCCAGGCCGAGCAGCCGCACGCTGACCAGCGTGAGCAGGGCGAAGACGGCCATGCCGGCGACCGTCGCGAGCGGCACGCCGGCCAGGGCGGCGGTGAGCGCCTGGCCGAGCGTGCGCGTCCCGCCGGCGAACCAGGCCAGGACGGCGAGGGCGGCCCCGGCCGCGACCACCGGGAGCAGGCTGAGCGCGAAGGCTGTCACGCCGTACAGCGCCGTCCACCAGGCGGAGCGGACGGCCCTCTCCCCCGGCTTGCGTGACTTGCCCTGCCGGAACGCGGGCACGCCGGCCCAGAGCTCGCCCGACGGCACCGTGCCGGCGACCGCCGAGCCGGGCGCCACCTGCGCGTTCTTCCCGATCTTCGCGCCCGGCAGCAGCGTCGAGCGGGAGCCGACGGTGGCGCCGGCGCCGATCCGGATCTCGCCGAGGTGCAGGACGTCACCGTCGTACCAGTGGCCGCTGAGGTCCACCTCCTGCTCGACCGACGCGCCCCTGCCCACCTTGAGCAGCCCCGTGACGGGCGGGGGCGAGTGCAGATCGGCGTCGGCGCCCACCTGGGCGCCGAGCAGCCGGGCGTACCAGGTCATCCAGGGCGCGCTGGCCAGGTCGGGGACGCCGAGCCTGGCCGCGAACTGCTCGGCGAACCACAGCTTGAGATGGACGGCGCCACCGCGCGGGTGGCTGCCCGGCCGTACGCCGCGCAGCAGCAGCCGGGCGAGCGCCGCCGACAGGCCGATCCGTCCCATGGGGGTCAGGAACGCCAGCGCGCCCAGCGTCACCCACCACCAGGACAGCGCCGGGGCCCACGGCGGCGCCAGCACGTTGCCGAGCGCGGCCAGCGGCACGACCCAGCGCATGGCGCCGGCGGTGAGCAGCGGCACCATGAGCAGCGTCTGGATCACCGAGGCCTGGCGCGGCATGGGCGTCACGGGTGGCCGGGCGGGCTCGGGCTCGCCCCTGGTGGCCAGGAGCCCGGCCAGCCCGGACAGCGTGGGCTGCGCGTACACGTCGCCCACCGCCACGTCCGGGTAGTCGGGGCGCAGCACGGACACCAGCCTGGCCGCCGCGAGGCTCGTGCCTCCGTTGGCGAAGAAGTCGTCGTCGGGCCCTTCCGGCGCCACCCCCAGGATGGCGGTCCACTGCCCGGCCAGCAGCGCCTCGGCGGGGGTCAGCTCGGTGGACGGCGTCTGCCCGGCCAGCGGCCAGGGCAGCGCGTCGCGGTCGATCTTGCCTGAGGTCCTGGTCGGGAGCGAGGCGACCGGCGCCAGGCGCGGCACCAGGGCGGCGGGCAGCGAGTCGGCGAGCAGCTCGCGCGCTTCGCCGGCGTCGAAGCCGGGGCCGGTGACGACGTACCCGACGAGAATCTGATGCCCGCCGCCGGCGGTGCGTACGGCGGCGGCCGCGCCGGTGACGCCGGGCAGCGCCTGTAACGCGGCGTCCACCTCGCCCAGCTCGATCCGGCGCCCGCCCAGCTTCACCTGGTCGTCGGCCCGGCCGACGAACACCAGGCCCTCGGGGTCGGCCCGGACCAGGTCACCGCTGCGGTAGGCGCGTGCCCAGCCCAGCGACGGCAGCGGCGCGTACTTCTCGGCGTCCTTCTCCGGGTCGAGGTAACGGGCCAGGCCGACGCCGCCGATGACCAGCTCGCCGGTCTCCCCCATGGCCACCGGCTCGCCCGAGTCGCCGACCACGGCCAGGTCCCACCCGTCGAGGGGCAGCCCGATGCGTACGGGCTGCTCGCCGGTGAGCGGCGCCGCCGACGCCACCACCGTCGCCTCGGTGGGCCCGTAGGTGTTCCACACCTCCCGCTCCGGCACGGCCAGCCGCTCGGCCAGCTCGGGCGGGCACGCCTCCCCGCCGAAGATCAGCAGCCGGATCCCGGCGAGGTGCTCGACCGGCCAGAGCGCGGCCAGCGTCGGAACGGTCGAGACGACCGTGATGCCCCTGTCCGCCAGCCAGGGGCCGAGGTCCATGCCCGTACGCACCAGGGCCCTGGGCGCGGGCACCAGGCAGGCTCCATGCCGCCAGGCCAGCCACATCTCCTCGCAGGAGGCGTCGAAGGCCACGGAGAGCCCGGCCAGCACCCGGTCGCCGGGGCCCAGCGGACGCTCCCGAAGGAACAGCCCCGCCTCCGCGTCGACGAACGCCGCCGCCGACCGGTGCGTCACCGCGACGCCCTTCGGCTTGCCGGTGGATCCGGACGTGAAGATGATCCACGCGTCGTCGTCCGGCTCGGGCGGGCCACCGCCGTTCCTGAAGCCCTCGTGCGCGGTGACCTTGTCGGTGATGACCGCGTCCACCCCGGCTTCGGTGAAGACCAGTTCGGCGCGCTCGTCCGGGTCGTCGGCGTCGACCGGCACGTACGCGGCGCCGGCGGCGAGCACGGCGAGGATGGACAGGTACAACTCGGCCGTCCCCGACCCGATCCGGACGCCCACCCTGGCGCCGCGGCCGATCCCGGCCTTCGCGAGCTCCGCGGCCATCCGGTCCACCTCCGCGCGCAGCGCGCGGTAGCTCAGGCACACGGTGCCGTCGTCCAGCGCGGGCGCGTCCGGGTGCAGGCGCGCGGTCTCGTCGAGGATGTCGACCAGGGTGCGGGGTGGCGGCGCCAGCACGCCGGCGGGAAAGACCGCGGAGGCGGCCTTGGGACGTACATCGACCGAGTCGCTACGCAAACGCTGCTCCTTGGGGTCAGGCGGTCGATGCCTTCAGAAGGCACACAGCATTCGCATCATCCGCCACCGTCGTGGCAATCGCGCCACCCAAGACCCAACGGCTGCCGCGGTCGCGCCTATTCCGCTCACCCGTCGCGCGACCGCCGACGCCGCCGCTCGTCCCCGACCGCCGTCACGCGACCCGCGACCGCCGTCACGCGCCTCCACCGCCGTCACGCGACCCGACCGCCGTCGCGCGACCTGCGGCCGCCGTCACCCGTTCCCGTCCTGGCGTCTCGGCATCCCGTACGGGTCGTGCGGCGTGTCGGCGTAAGCCCACTGGTGGTCGCGGGCGTGACGGCAGGCCGTCTCGACGTCCCCGGCGCGCATGACCTCCAGCAACTCGCGGTGCTCCTCGGCGACCCGCTCCAGCTCCGGCCTGGTGACCATCAGGGCGATGGCCGTGCGCGCCTCGATCTGCAGCGCCTCCCAGGCGCGGGCCAGCAGCCCGTTGCCGCCGGCCTGCACGACGTGCCGGTGGAACCGGGCGCTGGCCAGGCCGATGCCGGGCACGTCGCCGTCCCTGGCGCAGCGGTGCATCTCCTCGACGGCCTCCCCCAGCAGGTCGAAGGGGACGGCTCCGGCCAGCATCGCGAGCCGCGTCGCGGTCTCCTCGAGTGCCGCCCGCAGGATGTAGGCCTCGCGGATCGTCTGCTCGGCGAAGGGCAGCACCCGGCTGCCGTGACGGGGCTGGCTCTCGATGAGGCCGAGGCCCTCGAGTTGCCGCAGCGCCTCCCGGACCGGGGCCTGGCTGGTGCCGAACTCCAGGGCGATCTTGGTCTCGATCAGGCGGTCGCCCTCGCCGAGTTCGCCCGCGACGATCCGCTGCAGCAGGCCGTCACGGATCTGCCGGCTCAGGGTCGGCCGTGCGGGGCGTGGAACTCCCGTGGATTCGGACAACAAGCCTCCCGTGCCCTTGACTCTTGGATCATGCCATCTACTCTCCAATTATCGATATCGATAATTGGAGAGTAAATGCTGATATCGGTTGAGATGCCGGAGAGTGCCGAGGCGGCTCGTGCGGGCCTCCGGACGGGGGCCGTCCCCCTGGGCGGCGGCACCCACCTGATGACCCGGCTGAACGACGAAGCCGGCGGCGACCTGCGGCTCGTCAGCCTGCGCAGGGCGGGACTGCGCGGCATCGACGTCGACGGCGCCACCGTGGTCCTGGGCGCGGCCACCACGCTCGCCGACATCGAGGACGACGCCCGGCTGAGCTACCTGTCCCCCTGCGTGCGCTCGATCGCCTCCCCTCCGGTCCGCAGCCTCGCCACGGTGGCCGGCAACCTCTTCGTGCCGCAGCCGTACGGCGACCTGGCGGCGGCCCTGCTCGCCCTGGACGCGGAGCTGGACGTGCTCGGCGCGGGCGGCGTCCGGCGCGAGCCGCTGGAACGGATCGTCACGGAGGGCCTGCCCGCGGGCGAGCTGGTGACCCGGGTCCGGTTCACGGCCCCGGCGACCGGCACGTTCCGGTTCCACAAGGCGAGCCGGCGGCGGCTCAACTCGGGATCCATCGTCACCGTGGCGGCCCGGATCACGGTCGAGGACGGCGTGGTCGGCGACGTCCGGCTCGTCCTCGGCGGTCTCGCGCGCCGCCTGGTGCGGGCGGCCGGCGCCGAGCGCGTCCTGCTGGGCGCGCCGCTCACCGCCGAGGTCGTCGCCGAGGCGGCCGGAGCGGACGTCATCGAGCCGTTCGACGACGCCTACGCCTCCGCCTGGTACCGCGCCCGCGTCTACCCCGTCCACCTGCGTCGTGCCCTGCTCGGGGCCTGAAGGGGGCCTGCCATGGGCCTGAGAAGGGGCCGGCTTTGAGCTTGAGAAGGGGCCTGATGTGAGCTCGAAAGGGGAGCGTATGCCCTCGACCATCGTCACGCTCAGACTGAACGGCACCGAGCGGGAGCTGATCGCCCGCCCGTCGACCACACTGCTGGACGCCCTGCGCGAGACGTTCGGGCTGATGGGGGCCAAGCGCGGGTGCGGGCAAGGGGGCTGCGGCAGCTGCACGGTGCTGCTGGACGGCCGGCCGGTGGTCTCGTGCCTGGTTCCCGTCGTGACGGTCGACGGCTCCAGCGTGGAGACGATCGAGGGCCTGGCCGACGGCGACCGGCTCAGCGACGTGCAGCAGGCGTTCGTCGACCTCTTCGCGACGCAGTGCGGGTTCTGCACCCCCGGGATGATCATGTCCGCCACGGCGCTGCTCGACCGGAAGCCGGACCCGACCCGCCAGGACGTCACCGAGGCGATCTGCGGGAACGTCTGCCGCTGCACCGGATACGAGCCGATCATCGCCGCCGTCCTGACCGCCGCGGAACGCCGCCGCGGCGCCCCGCCGGCACCCCCCGAAGCCGGCGACCCGCCGGCAGCCCCGATGGCCGGCACCCCGACGGCGCCCGCGAAGGCCGACGCCTGATGGGCCGCGTCACGCCGATCGACGAGGCGTACTTCAAGGGCGAGCGGGCGGGCGACTTCGCCGTCATCGGTTCCGCGGTCCAGCGCTCGGACGCCCGCGGTCACGTCACCGGCCGCACGGTCTTCTTCGAGGACCTGACGCCGCCGGGGCTGACGCACGTCAAGATCCACCGGTCCACGCGGCACCACGCCCGCCTCGACCGGGTGGACGTCTCCGGCGCCCTCGAAGTGCCGGGCGTGCTCCGGGTCATCACCCACGAGGACGTGCCGAACAACTGGTACGTCGTGCTGCGCCTGATCGGTGTGGGTCCCGACGACGAGCCGGTGCTGGCCGAGGACCGGGTCCTGTACCGCGGCGAGCCGATCGTCGCCGTGGTCGCCGAGACCGAGGAGGCCGCCCGCGAGGGCGCCGCCCGGGTCGTGGTCGACTACACCGACCTGCCCGCCGTGCTCGACGTCGAGGAGGCGCTGGCCGACGGAGCGCCGATCATCAAGCAGGCGGGCACCAACCACTTCGTCTACGAGGGACACCACTGCCGCCGGATCCGCTTCGGCGACGTCGAGCGGGGCTTCGCGCAGGCGGACCGGATCATCGAGGGCCGCTACAGCTCCTCGCCGATCGAACACGCGCCGACCGAGCCGACCGGCTGCATCGTCGTCCCCCAGGGCGACGGCCGGCTGCGGATCCACAGCAACACCCAGGCCGCCTTCTTCACCCTCGACAACACCGCGCTCATCCTCGGCGTCCCGCCCACCAGCCTGCGCGTCGTGGGTGGCACCGTCGGAGGCGGCTTCGGCGGCAAGGTCGACGTCATCGTCGAGCCTCTGGCCTGCATCGCCGCCATGCTCACCGGCCGGCCCGCCAAGTACGTCTACAGCCGCGCCGAGGAGATGCAGGTGTCGTCCACCCGCGCGGCCGAGCGCATCTCCATCAAGGACGGCGTCATGGACGACGGCCGGATCGTCGCCCGCCAGGTCACCCTCCACGTGGACGCGGGCGCCTACTCCCGGCACACCCCGTACGGCGTCACCAAGGCGGCGGCGCACATGCCGGGCCCGTACACGATCCCGAACGTCCACGTCGACTGCTACTGCGTCTACACGAACCGGACGCCGTCCAGCGCCATGCGCGGGTTCGGCGTCACGATCGGCGACTTCGCGCTGGAGTCGCAGATGGACCGCATCGCCCGGGAGCTGGGCCTGGACCCGCTCCAGTTGCGGCTCAGGAACGCCTACCGGGACGGCGACATGAAAGCGCATCGCAAGATCGCGTCCGGCACGGCGCTGGTCGAGGTGATCCAGAGCGCCGCCGGCCTGGTGGGGCACGACCTTCCACCGGAGTACCGGGCGATGTCGTCGACCGATCGGCAGGAGGGCTGAGCGATGACGTTACGGCGAGGGCGCGGATACGCGGCCGTCAACTACCCGACCGGGATGAACCTCGGCGGCGACCCGTCGCAGGCGCTCGTCCACGCCACCACCATGGGCGGGTTCGTGGTCACGCTCTCCTCGGTGGATCTCGGCCAGGGGCTGCGGACCGTCGTCGCCCAATGCGCGGCGGAGACGCTCGGCGTCCCGATCGGGAACATCATCGTCGACACCGCCGACACCGACACCGGCCCCCACTGCATGGGGACGTTCGCCAGCCGCGGCACCCACCGCGTCGGCAACGCCGTGGTCATGGCGGCCCGCGAGGCCAGGGAGGTCCTGCTCCAGGTCGCCGCCGACGAGCTGGAGGTGGACGCGGAGGACCTGGAGACCGACGGCACGGGCTTCGTCCGCCTCAAGGGAGCGCCGGAGAAGAAGATCCACGTCAGCGAGGTCGCGCTCGCCGCGCACTTCCGGCAGGGCCGGACCATCTCCGGCCGGGGCATCTTCCTCAAGGAGCCGAGCGCTCCGGTGCCGGAGACCGGCGAGATGGACCCGGACTCCTGCCAGGCGCACGCCTGCACGGTGGCCGAGATCGAGGTCGACGACGAGACCGGCGTCATCGAGGTGCTGCGGCTCTACAACACCTACGAGGTCGGCCGGGCGCTCAACCCGGCCATCGCGACGCAGCAGGTCGAGGGCGGCGCCTGGATGGGCCTGTCGCATGCGCTGTTCGAGACGACGGAGCCGTACTATCCGCATTCGCGCGAGCACGGCCCCGTCGATTTCGTCGAGTACCTGATGCCGGGGCCGGCCGACCTCCCGGCGCAGACGAGCGTGTTCCTCGAACGGCCGGCCGGCAACGGGCCGTTCGGCGCCAAGGGCATCGGCGAGATGACGGCCAACGCGCCGATCCCCGCGATCGCCAACGCGGTGTACGACGCGGTCGGCGTGCGGCTGACGAGCATGCCGTTCACGCCGGAGAAGGTGCTGCGCGGACTCGACGAGCTGCGGGCCGGCCGTGCCGGCTGATCAGGAGGCGCTGGGCCGGCGGCTGGGCGAGGAGGGCTACCTGGCCGACGAGGGCCTGCTCACCGCCGTCCACCTGGCCGGCGTGCTCGGGCTTCCGCTGCTGCTGGAAGGCGAGCCGGGGGTCGGCAAGACGGAGATCGCGAACGTCCTGTCCCGGGTGCTCGGCCGCGAGCTGATCCGCCTGCAGTGCTACGAGGGGCTGGACGCCTCCCAGGCCCTGTACGAGTGGGACTACCCGAAGCAGCTGCTGTCCCTGAGGGCCGCCGAGGTGGAGGGGCGCGGCGCCGGCGACCTGTACCGGGAGGAGTTCCTCCTGCAGCGCCCGCTGCTGAGGGCGCTGCGGGCGGCCTCCGGCGCGGTGCTGCTGATCGACGAGATCGACCGTGCGGACAGCGAGTTCGAGGCGTTCCTGCTGGAGTTCCTCGGCGACTTCCAGATCACCATCCCGGAGATCGGCACCATCAGGGCGGCGAGCGCCCCGTTCGTCGTCCTCACCTCGAACCGGACCCGCGAGCTGCACGACGCGCTCAAGCGCCGGTGCCTGTACCACTGGATCCCCTTCCCCGACGCCGAACGGGAGCGGGCGATCATCCAGGCGCAGGCGCCCGGCCTGGACGACAGGAGCGCGGCCCGCCTCGTGGCCGCCGTGCACCGGATCCGCGGGCTGGCGCTGCTGAAGCGGCCGGGGATCGCGGAGTCGGTCGCCTGGGCCCGCGGCGTGCAGGCGCTGGCCGGCGAGGGTTCGAGCCGGCCGGAGGCGATGCGCAGGTCCGCCGGGCTGCTCGTCAAGCACGAGGAGGACCTGGCGCTGGTCAGCCGCCATGCCGCGGAGGTGTTCGGTGACTGAGCGGTCCCTGGTCGTGCGCGTCCGCGATCACGTGCACGGGTTCCTGCGGGACCTGCACGATCAGGGCCTGCGCGTGCCGGTGTCCAAGCAGCGGGTCTTCCTCCAGGCGATCGAGGCCGTCGGCCCGCGCGACGCCACGCACCTCTACTGGATCGGGGCGAGCACGCTCACCATGTCCCGCGCGGACCTGGAGGTGTACTCCCCCACGTTCGAGCGCTGGTTCGGGGAGGCCGGGACCCGGCCCGTCCCCGAACGGGAGCTTCCGGACGAGGAGGTCCCCGCGCCGCGCGGGAAGGGGGACGAAACTCCCTTCACGGCTACGTTCGGCGGGGAGGCGGGCCTCGCGGCCGGCTCCGCGGAGCGCGAGAGGCGCCCGGTGTTCGGCCCGGCGAGCGAGGAGGACCGGGCCGTGCTCGCGCTGCTGCGGCGGGAGCTGCGCGGCGCGATGCCGACGGTCCGGTCACGCCGCCGCCGGCCCGGCCGCCGGGGCCCGTGGATCGACGTCGCCAGGATGTACCGCGAGTCCTGGCGCGGCCACGGCGAGATCGTGACGCTGCGGCGGCGGAACCGTCCGCGGCGGCAGCGCCGGGTGCTGCTGCTCATCGACGTGTCGGGGTCGATGAAGCAGCACAGCGCCGGCTACCTGCGGTTCGCCCACGCCGCGGTCGGCTGCCTCGATCGGGTCGAGGTGTTCACCTTCGGCACCCGGCTGACCCGCGTCACCGGGCCGCTGCGGGCGCGGGAGGTCGACACGGCCGTCGGCTCGCTGAGCGAGGTCGTCCTGGACGCCGAGGCGGGGACGCGGATCGGCGTCTCGCTCCAGGAGTTCCTCGGCAACGCCCGGTACGTCACCATGGCGCGCGGCGCCCTGGTGATCGTGCTCTCGGACGGCCTGGAGCGCGGCGACTGCCGGCCCATGCAGGCGGCCGTACGGCGGTTGTCGCTGCTGGGCCACCGGTTGTCGTGGTGGACGCCGCTCGCCTGCGACCCGGCGTACCGGCCGGTCACCCGCGGCATGTCGGCCGTGCTCGGCGACGTGGACACGATCGCGGGCGTAGCTGACCTGCGAACGGCGTACGAGCAGGTACAGATCATGGCCAAGGAGTGATCGTCATGTCCGAGGCGTACACGGGCGACATCGTGGACTCGCACCATCACATCTGGCGGACCCGGGATCTGCCCTGGCTGTCCGGCCCGATGGTGCCGCGGATCTTCGGGCCGTACGAGGCGATCAGGCGCGACTACCTGATCGGCGAGTACACCGCCGAGGCCACGGCCTCGGGCATCGGCGAGTCGGTCTACGTGCAGACGAACTGGCCGCTCGACCGGGTCGTGGACGAGGTGCGCTGGCTCCGCGACGTCCACCAGGAGACGGGGTGGCCGACGGCCGTCGTCGCGGCGGCCGACCTGTTCGACGACGCCGCTCCGGAGGTCATGCGACGCCAGGCCGCGCTCACACCGCTGGTGCGGGGAGTCCGGCAGCAGCTGCACTGGCACCAGCGCCCGGAGTTCCGGTACGCCACCGCGCCCGACCGCATGCGGGACCCGGTCTTCCGCAAGAACATCGGCGCGCTCGCCGACCTCGGCTGGCTGTTCGAGCTGCAGGTCTTTCCCGAGCAGATGCCCGACGCGGTCGCGTTGGCGGCGGCCTTCCCCGACGTCACCTTCGTCCTCGTGCACGCGGGCATGCTCATCGGCCCGCAGTACGCCGAGTCGTGGCGCGCCGGGATGGCCGCGCTGGCCGAGCGGCCGAACGTCGTCGTCAAGCTCACCGGGCAGGGCACCTTCGTCCACCGGGTGGATCCCGGCCTCATCTCCTTCGTCGCCGGTGAGGTGATCGGCCGGTTCGGCGCCGGCCGGGCCATGTTCGGCACCAACTTCCCGGTCGAGAAGCTCTGGACCACCATGCCGCACCTGGTCGGCACGTGGAAGGACGCGCTGGCACACCTGTCGCCGGCCGACCAGCGCGCCATTTTCGCCGGCAACGCACGACGGGTATACGGGCTGGGAGGCTGACATGGCACTGTTCGTTCTGACCTACGGTTACCACGACACTCCGTTGAGAGCGGAGCGCCGCGAGGACCATCTCGCGCATCTGAACAAGCTCCTGGAGCAGGGCAGCCTCGTCGCGGCCGGCCCCTGCACGGACCTGACGGCCGGCATGATCATCCTGCGGGCGGAGGACGAGGCGGCGGCGCGGGCGCTCGTCGACCAGGACCCCTACACGCAACTCCAGGTCACCAAGGACCGCACGCTGCGGGAATGGCGGGTGACGGTCGGCTCGCTGGGCTGAGCCTCAGAAAAGGGCGGCCGGCGGCACGGGTGCCGCCGGCCCGCCGGTCACTTCGGGTCGAGCACGAACACCGGGATCTGCCTGTCGGTCTTCTCCTGGTACTCGGCGTAGGACGGGTAGGCCGCGACCGCCCGCTCCCACCACTGCGCCCGCTCGTCGCCCTCGGCCTCGCGCGCGACGTACTCCTTCGTGACGGTCCCGTCCTGCAGCGTGAACTCGGGGTGCGCCTTGATGTTGTAGTACCAGGTGGGGTGCTCCGGAGCGCCGCCCTTGGAGGCCACGACCGCGTACCTGCCCTCGTGCTCGACCCGCATCACGGGGGTGTAGCGCAGCTTGCCGGTCTTCGCGCCGCGCAGGGTGAGCAGCACGACCGGCGATCCGAGGATCTCGATGCCCTCGGTGGTGCCGGTCTCAAGGATCTTCTTCGTCTGGTCCCGCACCCAGTCACTGGGGCTGAACTCCACGTCGTCCGCCATGCCCACGACCAACAAACCTCGCGCCGCTCTCATTCCTGCTGGAACGCCTGCGCGGCGGCGGGAGCCGGGGGTAGCCTTGCGATCTTGTTCGGCCTCCTTCGGAGAGCCGTCCTGAAGCACTGCGGGAGGTAGGACCGTGAGCTCCGGCAAGACGACGGTGACGGCGGCGTCGCTGGCCGCCGCTGTACTGATCGCCACTTCGGCCTGCGCCGGCGGGAGCGCCGGCAGCGAGGTCACCTTACGCTTCGCCTACTGGGGCAGCGACGTGCGGCAGAAGAGAACCGAAGAAGCGATCAAGAAGTTCGAGGCGAAGCACCCGCACATCGACGTCGTGGGAGAGTTCTCCGACTTCGGCGGCTACTACGAGAAGCTGGCCACGAACGTCGCGGGCGGCAGGACGCCCGACGTCATCACGATCGAGATCCGCGGCCTGCGGGAGTACGCCGAGCGCGGCACTCTCGCCGACCTGTCCGGCGAGGTCGACACCGCCGGCATCGACAGCAAGGTGCTGGCGACCGGCGCCATCGGCGGGAAACAGTTCGCGATCCCCACGGGCGTCAACGCCTGGTGCCTGGTCGCGGACCCGAAGGCGATCGAAGGCGCGGGCCAGCAGCTGCCCGACGACACCGCGTGGACCTGGGAGGAGTACATCCGCCTGGCGGCCGGCATCACGGCGAGGACCGGCGGCAAGGTGTACGGCACGCAGCAGGCCTTCAACCCGGCCTTCCTGCAGATCTTCGCCGCTCAGCGAGGCGAGCCCTTCTACGACGGCAGCAAGCTCGGCATCTCGGCCGACACGATCAAGGCCTGGTGGACCGTCCACCGGAAACTGATCGAGACCGAGGGCTCCCCCGACGCCGCCAAGAGCATCGCCCTCGGCGCCCAGAACGTCGACCGGTCGCTGTTCGCCACCGGCAACGGCGCCATGGGCATGTGGTGGAGCAACGAGCTCGGCGCGATCAACAAGGCGTCGGGCGGCAAGGAGATGGAGCTGCTGCGGATGCCCAAGGTAGGGCAGGCCGCCCCGGGCGGCATGTTCCTGCAGCCCGCGATGTTCTACACCGCCGCGGCGAAGTCCGCACACCCGGCGGAAGCCGCCGAGTTCATCGACTTCATGATCAACGACCCGGAGGCGGGCGCGATCATCCTCAGCGACCGCGGCCTGCCCGCCAACTCCAACGTGCTGGCAGCGGTCCGGGACAACCTGCCCGAGGCCGACAAGAAGACGCTGGCCTTCCTCGACGAGATCAAGGGCGAGCTCACCGACCCGCCCGCCGCCCCGCCGAAGGGCGCCAGCGCCATGGAGGACATCCTCAAGCGGTACACCGACGAGGTGCTGTTCGGCCGCATGTCCCCGGATGCCGCGGCCCGCAAGTTCATCACGGAGGCCAACGCCCTGATCGCAGGCTGACCAGGCCCAGGGTCTCCTGCGTGCCTCTCCCCGGTCGCCGCCGGGGTCAGGACGGATCTTGCTGGATGCCCAGGTGTGCAGAACAATGATCGGATGCACGCTGGGCGGGTGGTCTCCCCGGTTCTGGTAGGGCGGGAGAAGGAGCTCGCACGGCTCGTCTCGCTCGTCGCCACCGCGCCCGCCGTGGCGGTCGTCGAGGGTGAGGCCGGCATCGGCAAGTCGCGCCTGGCGGCCGAGCTGCTCGGCGCGCCGGCGGTGGCCGGCCTGCGGGTGCTCGGCGGGGCCTGCGTGCAGATCAGGGAGCCGTTCCCGCTGGGGCCCGTCGTCGAGGCGCTGCGGGAGCGGGCGTCAGACCTGGCGGAGGCGGACCTGTCACCGGTCGCGGGCGCCCTGCGCGAGCTGCTGCCCGAACTCGCCGCGGCGCTGCCGGCCGCGCCGCCTCCGCTGGACGACCGGGCGGCCGAGCGGCACCGGGTCTTCCGGGGGCTCGCCGAGGTGCTGAGCGCGCTCGGCCCCGCCATCCTGGTCATCGAGGACCTGCACTGGGCGGACGAGCAGACGGTCGAGTTCCTGACCTATCTGATGTCCGTGCTGCCCGGCACGCTCCGCGTGCTGCTGACGTACCGGGGCGAGGAGGCGCCGGCCGCGGTGCGCGCGATCACCGCGCGCACCGCCGACACGATCAGCGGCGAGCACCTGGTGCTGCCGCCGCTCGACGCCGCGCAGACGCGGGCCATGGCCTCGGCGATCCTCGAGACCGACGAGGTGACGGCCGAGTTCGCCGAGCACCTGCACACCCGGGCCTCGGGCCTGCCGCTCGCCGTCCAGGAGCTGCTGGCGCTGCTGCGCACCCGCGGGACGCTGATCAGGTGGGAGGGCGGCTGGGCGCGGCGGGCGCTCGACGAGCTCGACGTGCCGAGCGGCGTGCGCGCCTCGGTGCAGGAGCGGGTCGCCAGGCTCTCCCCGGCGGCCAAGGAGGTCGCGGAGCGGGCCGCCGTGCTGCACGTGCCGGTGCCCGTCGGCCTGCTCGCCGGCGGTGACGTCGAGGCGATGGACGAGGTGCTCGGCTCGGGGCTGCTGACCGGCACGGACGGGCTGGTGGGGTTCCGGCACGCCCTGGCGGCGCAGGCGGTGCACGACGCCATCCCGCTCGGCCGCCGGCAGGCGCTGCACGCCGCCGCCGCCGACACCGTCCGCAGGCTGCGCCCGGTGCCGCTGGGGCGGCTGGCGCACCACCTGCGTCACGCGGGCCGTACCGGGTCGTGGCTGGAGACCGCGATCGCGGCGGCCGAGCAGGCGTCGCGGCTGGGCGACGACGCCGAGGCCGGGCGCCTGCTGGAGGACGTGCTGAACAACACCGACCTGCCGGCCGGACGGCGGGCGGAGCTGACGGTGAAGCTCGGCTGGGCCGCCCTGGAGCTGCTGCGCCCGCCGCCCGTCGTGCCCCTGATCACCAGGGCGCTGGAGCAGGACGTGCCCCGCCCGCTGCGCGGCAACCTCCGGCTGCTGCACGCCCTGCACCTGGAGCGCACCCGGACCGACAACGCCGGCGTCCCGGACGCTTTCGCGCAGGCCGCCGAGGATCTCGAGAGCCAGCCGGGGCTGGCCGCCTGGGCCATGGTCGGCGTGGGCCATCCGACCGGCGGACGGCCGGTCGGCGAGCGGAAGGTCTGGCTGCAGAAGGCTCTGGCGACCCTGCCCGCCGTCGACGATCCCGCCATGCGGATGCTGGTGCTCGGCAAGGTAGCGATGATCTTCGTGGAGGTGGGCGATCCGCGCTGGGCCGGGCTGACGGACGACCTGCGGCGGGAGACCGCCGGCCGCAGGCTGCTGCGCCGCGAGGTCAACGCCTACCGCTCCATCGGGGGCGGGGCCGTGTTCAGCGGCCACCACCGCGAGGGCCGCCGCCTGCTGGTCGCCGCGATCGAGGAGGGGGCCGAGCCCGACCTGCGCGGCCGGTTGGAGCTTCGCGGCCTGGTGAACCTGGCCGTCGCCGACTATCTGGACGGCGCGTGGGAAGGGCTGGCGGCGCGGCTGGAGAAGCTGCTGGACGACTTCGGGGACGAACCCGGGGAGCGCGTCCTCCTGGACATCGTGACCATCTGCCTGGACGCGGTCCAGGGCCGCCGGGAGGTCGGGCTGCCACTGCTGCTCGACGTGATCGACACGGCCCGGGCGCGCGGGCATTTCGACGATCTCGTCCTGCCGGTCGCCATGCTGCTCAGGCTGGCCACCGCGCGGGGCGCGCCGGAGCCGGCTATCGCGACGGCCGCCGAGGCCGCCGTCCACTGGGAGGCGAGCGGCCTGTGGCCGGTGGCGGTGCGGGTGCTGCCCGCGCTGACGGAGGCGCTGCTGGCGGCGGGGCGGTTCGCCGACGCCGTGGACGTGGTCGAGCAGCACGCCTCCCGGCTGGCCGGGCTCGACGCGCCGCTGGCCGGGTCGGTCCTCGGGCACGCCCGCGGCCTGCTGGCCGAGGCGGAGGGCCGCTGGGCGGAGGCCGCGGCCGGCTTCGCCGCGGCCGCGGACGCGTTCGAGCAGATCCCGGCCCTGTACGAGGCCGCGCAGGCGCACGAGCACGCGGCGGCCTGCCTGTTCGCCTTCGACGAGCCGGGCGCCGCCGGGCGGCTCCGCCAGGCGGTCACGCTCTACGCGGACCTCGGCGCGCGCGCGGACCTGGATCGCGCGACCGGACTGGGGCGCAGGTGGGGGATCCGCCCGCCCGCGCCGGCGCAGCACGGGCCCGCGCAGCCCGGAGGCGATCACGCACTGTCGGCCCGCCAGGAGCAGGTGGCCAGGCTGGCGGCGGAGGGGCTGACCAACCAGGAGATCGCCCGGCGGCTGTTCCTGTCGCCGAAGACGGTGGACAAGCACGTGAGCGCGGCCATGCGCAAGGTGGGCGCACGATCGCGGACGGAGCTCGCCCGCCTCCTCCCCAGCAGCTGAATACCCAGAATGGGGATTTTTCCCCATAGGGCACCCCATACCCCACCCCACGCGGCGACCGCCACACTTCCGGCATGTCCGAAATTCCGCCAGAGCCTGGTCCGCAGGACCTGGACGGCCCCGACCCGGCCGGACGGGGCGTCCCCGAACCGGCCGGCGCCCTCGATCAGGACGCCCCGGCACCGCCCAGGCCTCCTGACGGCTTCGAGCCCGTGTAACCCCCTCCCCTTCAGAAAGGCCACCATGGCTCTGCCCCGCCCCCCGTTAGCACGCCGCGCAGGCGTGCTGCTGACCGCCGTCACGATGCTCGCCACCGGACTGGCGGCCGTTCCCGCGTCCGCGACCTCCGCCCCGCCGGCCACCCCCGCCCCCACCGCCGCCTCCCCCGCGGAGCAGGCTGTGCCCCTGAACGGCGTGCGCGCCGCGAAGGTCGTCGTCACGCTGATCACCGGTGACAAGGTCCAGCTCACCCGGGCCGCCACGGGCAAGTACCGGGTCGAGCCGGCCCCCGGCACCCGCCAGGGCGGTGGCCGGATCAACCTGTTCACCCAGTTCACCCCGGACGGCGTCTTCGTGCTGCCGGACGACGCGGTCGCCGCCGTGCAGGCGGGGCTGCTGGACAAGCGGCTGTTCGACGTCAAGTACCTGGCCGAGAACGGCTACGCCGACGACGCGACCAAGAAGGTGCCGGTCATCGTCCAGTACCCCGAAGGACAGCCCGAGGCGTCGCTCAGGCGCTCGGCCGCGAACGTCCCCGCCGGCGACCCCACCCGGACGCTGGAGAGCATCGACGCCTCGGCCCTCGACGTCGCCAAGGCCGAGGCGGGCACGTTCTGGGAGGCCGTGCGCGCCGAGCAGGCCGCCGGGCAGGGTCTGGCCAGGACGCCGGGCGCCCTGGGCTCCGGCATCGCCAAGATCTGGCTGGACGCCAAGGTCAAGGCCGACCTGGACGTGAGCGTGCCGATGATCGGCGCGCCCACGGCATGGGAGAGCGGCTACGACGGGACCGGGGTGAAGGTCGCCGTCCTCGACACGGGCGCGGATCTCGGCCATCCCGACCTGTCCGGCAAGGTCGCCGACAGCAAGTCGTTCGTCCCGGACCAGCCCGTCCAGGACGGGCACGGGCACGGCACCCACGTCGCCTCGACCATCGCCGGCAGCGGCGCCGCCTCCGGCGGGAAGCACAAGGGCGTCGCCCCCGGCGCGCAGCTGGTCGTGGGCAAGGTCCTCGACGACGCGGGCTCGGGCATGGAGTCGTGGATCATCGAGGGCATGGAGTGGGCCGCCCGCAGCGGATCCAAGACTGTCAGCATGAGCCTCGGCAGCAGCGTCCCCAGCGACGGCACCGACCCGCTCAGCCAGGCCGTCAACGATCTGACCGCGGAGACCGGCACGCTGTTCGTCATCGCCGCCGGGAACCTCCACGACAAGGAGAGCATCAGCGCGCCGGGCGCCGCGGAAGCGGCGCTGACCGTGGCAGCGGTGGACAAGAACGACCAGCTCGCCGGGTTCTCCAGCCGGGGCCCGCGCGTGGACGACGGCGCGCTCAAGCCGGACATCGCGGCACCGGGCGTGGACATCGTGGCCGCGCGGTCGGCCGGCACCAGCATGGGCGCCCCGGTGAACGAGCACTACACCGGCGCTTCCGGCACGTCCATGGCCACGCCCCACGTGGCGGGCGCCGTCGCCATCATGGCGCAGCAGCACCCGGACTGGACGGCCCAGCAGCTCAAGGCCGCGCTGATGTCCACCGCGAAGGACGACGGCTTCACCGTCTACGAGCAGGGCGCGGGGCGGGTCGACCTGGAGCGGGCGACCCGGCAGCGGGTCTTCGCCGCCGGCGGCCCGACCGGCGGCCGGGTCGACTTCGGCCTGCTCGACGAATCCGGCACGCCGAGGACCGGCCAGGTCTCGTACGTCAACCTGGGCGACCAGCCCGTCACGCTCGCCCTGAAGGCGGCGATGAGCGGCGGCGCCAAGGTGGCGGTCGCCGACGCGACCCTGACGGTCCCCGCCGGCGGGACGGCCGGCACCACCGTCACCCTCGACCCGGCCGGGCTCGCCCTGGGCACCTACAGCGGATCGGTGACGGCCGAGGCCGACGGCGTCCGGCTCACCACGCCGGTGGGCGCGGTGCGCGACGTCGCCAAGTACGACCTGACCATCCGCACCCTCGACCGGGACGGCAAGCCGCGCACCCCGACGGCCATGAGCGTCGTGGACGTCGAGGGCGCCAAGGGAGAGCTCGGCCCGTACCACGTGCAGGAGGACGGCGTGGTCGTGACCCGGGTTCCCGAGGGCACCGTCAGCGTGCTGCAGGTGCTCGACTGGGTGGACGGCGACGACCGCGCCAACCGGGGCTGGCTGTTCGAGCCGGAGCTCACGATCACCGGTGACACCGAGCTGATCCTCGACGCCCGCAAGGCCACCGAGATCCGCTTCACCGCCCCGAAGACCGCGCAGCCGCTGAACAACTACTACGACCTGTTCTTCCAGCGCACCCTGCCGGACGGGCAGGTGTTCGGCGGCACCCTCCTGAACGGCAGCCCCATCGGGGCGTGGGAGAAGGTGTGGGCGCTGCCCACCGAGAAGGTCACCAAGGGCGCCTTCCGCCTCACCGGCCAGTGGGAGCTCGGCGTGCCCGAGGTCACGATGACCATGCGTACGCCGCGGCACACGACCCTGCACCCCGTCTCCCGGGTGCACCTCATCGACCGGGTGGAGCTCCATGCCGGCCACGTCCCCTTCGAGGGCACCAAGGACCTGCGGGTGGTCGACGGTGGCAAGGGGCTTCCCGAGGATCTCGCGGGCAAGGACCTGCGCGGGGCGCTCGTCCTGATCGACGCGGAACCCGCGCAGGGGGTGTTCGGGACGGCGTGCGGGCTGCAGGTCGAGCGCGTGGGACCGATCAGGGACGCCGGTGCCGCCGGCATCCTGGCCTTCAACGACCGGCAGGCCGTCTGCCCGATCCCGCTGGCCATCACGCAGAAGCCGTTCAGCGGCCCGCTGCTGCCCGTCGGCATCCCCGTCGCGTACATCTCGCACGCCGAGGGCATGAAGGTGCGCGAGGCGGCCGGGCGCGCGCCGGTCACCATCCGGGTCGAGGGCACGCCGAACACGCCGTACTCCTACGTGTTCAAACCGTACGCGGACGGGCGGGTCCCCGACTCCATGCACTACAAGGTCACCGAGCGCCAGCTCCACCGCGTCGACCTGGAGGTGCACGCCGGGCCGTACACCAGGTACATGAACTGGCGCAGCACGTGGCGGACCGACGATGTCTCCTACACCTCGACCAGCACGAACGCGCTGCACTGGTCCTACCCGCTGCCGGACCGCAGGTCCCAGTGGGTGTGGCCGCTCGACTCCCGGCTCGTGAGCCAGGCGGGCATGTCAGCGCTGGTCACGGCGGACCCGGCCGAGGAGGTGGAGGAGACCCGCTACCGCACCGACGTCTTCGACCGGCCGGGGCGCACGACCCAGCAGTGGTTCGCCACGCCGAGCACGCCGGGCGCCGCCACCGCGAGCGACAAGGTGTACAGGCTCGGTGACCCGGACGCCAAGCCGCTGGAGCAGCTCTACCTCGGGATCCCCTGCGCGATCTGCGTGCACGACGGCAACCTCTGGGTGACTCCGTCGATGGTCAGCGGGGTCGGGGAGCGGCGCGACGACGGCGTGGTGTTCGGCGACATCCAGCCCCGGTACGAGCTCCACCTGTACCGCGACGGCAAGGAACTCCCGAACGCGCCCGTCGAGCCGTTCGCGACGCTGCCGCGCTACCCGCTGCCCGAGGGGGCGGCCACCTACCGGCTGACGGCGAAGAACGACCTCCAGGATCTGGAGTGGACGTTCACCGCCCCGCCGGGCAAGGAGCAGGTGCGGCCGGGCGTCAACTGCTACGCCTGGTGGATCGACGGGCCGGTCGAGCAGTGCCGCACCGTATCCGCGGTGTACGTCAGCCACGACCTCGGCGGCACCCTGTCGATCGACAACACGGTGGCGGCCGGCCGCCGGCACATCTTCCAGATCGAGGCCTACCACGGGCCCTCGGCCGGGAAGATGCCGGCGATCGCGGGCGTACGGCTCTGGACGAGCACCGACGACGGCGCCACCTGGCAGCAGGCCGACCTCAGGCGAGGCCGGGACGGCATCTACACCGCCACCGCCAAGTATCCGCACTACCGCGCCACCAAGGGCGCGGTCAGCCTGAAGGCTGAAGCGTGGGACGCGGCCGGCAACCGCGTCAAGCAGACCACGCTACGCGCGTTCAACCTCCGCTGACGGGCTCACGCCCCTGAGCGCACCCACCGCGGCCGCCCACCCGGACGGCCGCGGTGCGGCGCGTGGCAAGCCGCCGGCCTCGGTGAGCTGCGGAGACTGCCGGCCCCTGGTGGGATCGGGGTCGGCGCCGCACAAAGAAGCCCCGCTCTCCGCGCCGAGTTGGCGGCGGTAGAGCGGGGCTTTGTGTTCTCTGTCCTGATTCTGCGTGGCCGGCCGCCAGCGTTACAGGTGACACGCCCAAAGCCGCAGGTCACATGCTGTCCAGCGACACCATCCCGACACGCAGTGCCAATCTGAGATGTTCACTTCTGTCTCCGCCTCGTCTCCCGGACCAGGCCGAACGCCTGGTCCGGGGCGGAGTCAGAAGGGCCGCCATGCGCCGTCTCGCTCCCCCGCCGTCAGCACCGCCGCTCTGCTGCTCCTCGCCCCGCTCCCCGCCGGCGCCGCCCTGCCGGCCCGCCTGGCATCCCTGCCTTCGTCGAGGCTCGCTCCGAACCGGCCGCCATCACGATCGCCGAGGGGGCGCACGCGGGCACCTACGGCATCACCGGATCCGGGCCGATGGCCAGTGCGACGCCCGCGGACGTCAAGCACGACCGGGGCCTGTCCACGCGGGTCTCGGAGCGGATGGCGCTGGAGGAGATGCTCGCCACCTGCTGACCACCACGGGAGACCGACCCACATCGAAGGAGCAATCATGCGCCCAGCCGTTCGAACAGTCCTCGCCGTAGTCGCCGCCACGAGCTGCGCCCTCACCTCCACCCCGGCCATGGCCGCGGCACCAGCCGGTAACGCCCCCATGTGCGTGGCCGTCTGGCAAACAACGGGACGAATCACCAAGACCGGGTACGCCCGCAACGACTGCACCTCCCGGCTCCGGCTGAAACTCAAGTGGGCTCGCGGGACAGACAGCGCATGCCAGACGGTCGACCCAGGCGAAACGATCTGGCACCAGGTCCCGCGAGGCGTCCGTTCATTCGACGGCGCAGACACCTGTTAGAGATCGCGGCACGCCACCACCTGGAGAAGCGCCGCCCAGCCCGAGGGGGTCGAGCGGGTCTCGCGTCAGGTCAGGTGGCAGGTGAATCCGTCGACGCTGCTGCTGAGACGGGCGAAGAACACGATCTCGCAGAAGTACGTGCCCGCGTCCGGACCGGTCTCCAGCGTTACGTGCGCGTTGTAGCCGTCCCAGGCCCCGGAGCACGGGTGGCCGCTCACGTGCAGACTGCCGTTCTCCATCTCGAGCACGTACCCGCTGTCACACGAGTACAAGGGGGCGGAGGCGTGCGCTGGTGCTGCCGGCGTGGAGGTTGCCAGCAGCGCCGCGCCCACGATCAAGGCGACGCGGTTGGTGGTCATGCCTCGACGGTAGAAACGGAGTTCCGAACGACCTGGATGCCGTCTGTCACCGAGAGATGTGTGTTCCTCACACGCCGAAGCAGGCCCCCGCCCCGGTCCGCGAGGACCAGAGCGGGGGCTTCGCGTTGCAGGGCCGACGGGTCCATCGCCCGGCTGGTGGGCGTCGGCCGCTCCGCCGTCTACAACCACGCGCCCGAGTCGAAGTCCAGCGGCGACCGCCAACACCGTCGCGGCCCCCGCTGCACGCGCCGAACTCGCCGCCGGCGACTGAGCCACGCCATCACCCCGCGCTCCCTTACACCTCTAGGTGAGAAGCACCTGGTCGAGGGCGTGATCGCCGATGGCCGCCATGCCAGGGTCATCGGCCGAGTAGGCGACCAGAGCAGTGCCTATGGCGAGGGCCCAGCCCCGTGCGCGCTCCCAGGTCACCTCGTCGGCGTCCACGCGTGATCGGAAGACCTCGCGCCCGTTCTCGTCGAACACCAGCCACGCGGCGGCAAGGTCGGTGGCGGGATCGCCGCTGGTGAGGTCGCCGAAGTCCAGGACAGCCGCCAGCTCTTCCCCGTTGAGCAGGAAGTTTGCAGGGTGCGGGTCGCCGTGGAGCCAGAGCGCGGGGCCCTGCCAGGGCGGGAGGGCGGCCAGTTTCTCCCAGAGGGGAAGAAGCTCAGCTGATCGGGGAATGGAGTGCAGGCGTTGCCGTACCGCTTCGTCGCGGGCGGCGAGCGGGACGCCGCGGACGGGGTTACGCGGTGCGTCGGGCGGCGCGGGCCGGTGGAGGCCTGTCATGAAGTCGGCCAGCGGGACGGCGATGCCGGAACGGTCAGGCGGCGGCACGTCGGCGACCGTGCGGCCTTCGATCCAGGGCGCGATCGTCCACGGCCACGGGTAGCCCTCGCCTGGCACGCCGGTCCTGACGGGTACGGGCAGTGCGACCTCGACGTAGTCGGCCAGGACGGGCAGCCAGCGTTGCTCGTTGACGATGAGGTCGACGGCAACCCGGCGGCGCGGCAGCCGTACGGACAGGTCCGTCCCCAGGCGGTAGATGACGTTGTCCCAGCCGTTGGCAACGGCGGTAAGCGGGCCTGCCAGATCCGGGTGCTGCGCGCGGATCAGGCGGTCGACAAGGTCGTCGTCGATGTCGGCTTCCGCTGCCGGGGTGTTCATGCCGCAACGATAGTGCGGGATGGCCTTGACAGACGTAGACGCTGAGGCCGGACAATGCCTGGTTGTCGCCGTGGACGCCGTCGTGCCTGGAGATCCGCTTGACCGTCAGCTGATCGCCCGCATGGAGGGCCTGGCTCCCTCCGAGATCTCATGTGGCCTGGCATCCGCGGGCTTCTCACTGCTGGATCTGCTCGGCGACCTTCTCCTCGATGAGGTCGGCGAGCCGTATCTCATACACGGTGTACTCGCGGATCTCGCCGTTCTCCTCGTACGTCCTGATGCCGTCGCCGAAGCGGCGCCGCACCGCCTCCAGCGCCGGTCCCACCTCGCGGGAGGCCGCCAGAGCCGCGGGCGGCATGCCCAGCAGCACATCGAGCAGGAGGCTGAAGCCTTCCGTCTCGCTGTCCTCGTTCTGGACGGCCAGGTCGGCCCGCTGCCGGATCTCGGCGGCGATCGTGTCGGCCGTCTGCGGGAGGCCGATCGCCTGCAGGGTCACCTCCGCCTGGTGCCGGGTGTCCCGGTAGATCTCGTCGTCCTCGAGCACGGCCAGCAGGGTGGGCGTCGCGGGGGCCGCGGCGGCACCGGCCTGCCTGAGGGCGTACATCAGCCGGTACTTGGTCGACTCGTCACGCCACCAGTGGTCCGCCTCTTCCCGGGTCGGAAAGGGTAACGCGCCCAGCGCCGCGTGCACCGCCGGGACCGCGGCAGCGCCTCGTTCGCCCAAGGCGGCCGAGGTGAGCACACCGAGGAAGTTGCCGATTCCGGGCAGGCTCGCGACGAGTTCCTCCGTCGCGGGCTCGTCCGCACCGGTGAAGTACGCCAGCAACCGCCCGGCGGAACCGTGCCCGTCGTGACGATCGAACATCCGGTAGAGGGCGGTGGTGGCCTTGCCTTCGTCGATTTCCGCCAGCGCGATCACTGCGGCCTCCCGGGCCGCCGGGTTCGTACCGCTGACGATCAGGTCCGCCAGGGCGTCCGCCGCCGTCTCGTGCCAGGCTGCGTCGAGGTCGCCCGAGGCCAGCTCGCGGACCGCGGCCACGCTCGCCGGGCCGTCGTCCCAGTGGTGGCGGATGTCGTCGAGCAGGGTCTCCACGTCACCACCGTCCATCGCCCAGGAGGGGCGGCCGACGCGTTGCGGCACGAGCCGGGCATGGCCGGACCAGTGGAGAACGTGAACCTGGCCGCCGCGCCCGCCGATCAGCCAGCACCACCCGTCGGGCGTGCCGGCCACCTGGGTCAGCTCCCGGGGGCCGGCGGGCGTGGGGGGTGTGAAGCGGCCGACGGGGCCACGGCCGTGCAACCGCCAGAGGGCGGCCGTTCCATCCTGGGAAACCGACATCACCAGGTCGGTGCCGTGGGCGAGCGCCAACGCCCGGACCCGGCCGTCATGCGCCTGAACCCGTCCGAGGCAGTGCCCCGAGCGGGCATCCCACCACGACAGCGAGCCGTCCCGCCCGCCGAGCACCACCAGCGGCCGGTCCGGATGCGCCGCGATCGCCGTCGGACGGGCGGGCGGCACGAACGCGGTCACGACCGTCCCGGTCTCCGCGTCGAGAACGACGACCCGGCCGCGCCGCGGGGACACCACGAGCCGCCATAGGTCGCAACAGCGCGTCAGCCGCTGATCAGCCGCATCGTCCTTGCCGCCGAAGGCCCACACGACCTCGGTGTCGGCGTACGGTTTCTCCTTGGGAGGCCGCCGCCGGGCCTCGATCGGTCCTCTGTCACCGCTCACGACGATCAGTCCGGAGCCGGTACGTCCCAGCGCCGCTGGAGCATGCCGACCGCTCAAGCCGAAGACGCCCGGCCAGCGAAGGCCTCCGCACTGCCTGAGCACCGCCTCCCGGTCCGCGGATGTGAGGAGCCGCCCGCCGTCCCAAGGAAGCCGCCGCCATTCCAGGGCCTCGTCCGCCACAGTCCACAGCGAGGCCGATCCGCCCGTGGTCAGCACCTGTTGCCGCCTGGCGTTGCCGATGAAGGCGGCGTGCTCCACAGGTCCGTCCTGCAGCCCTCCCACATACGCGGTGAGCAGGCCATGGCACAGATCCCACAGCCGGAGCTCGCCGGAGCGCGCGCCGGTCACCCCCATCCGTCCGTCCGGGGACACAGCCACCGCGGTGACGACGTCGCCATGGTCCTCAGACGGCCCCCAACAAAAGTCATCGTCGTCGGGCATCCCCGAGAGGTAGCACGTTTCCGGCGTTTCCGGCGACTCGAAATCCAGCCGACCCTGTGAATGCGGTGAGGGTTCAGACACCGTCTCTTCCACGACGGCCGACTACGTGTCCTGAGCAGCGCCTTCGAGGGTCCGGATGACCGACTCGACGCGCTGACGCAGCCAGAACGGAACAGGTGCGCGGAAGGAAACCCCCTCTTTCTCGCGACCCGACGACCCGTTTGGCTCCGCCAACAGCGGTCCCTCAGCTCGATGCCATCGCCTGGTGGTGACATGATCCATGGGTGGATTCGCTGCTCGAAACGTTGATGCAGATCGACTGGGACAGCCTCGATCACGCCTACGGGCGGGCCTCGGATGCGCCGGAGCAGCTGCTCGCGCTCGTCGGAGACGATCCTGAGGCCCAGAGCGCCGCTGTCGGCTATCTGGATGGCGCGATGCTGCACCAGGGCAGCGTCTGTTCCGCGACAGGGCCGTTCATCAGGTTCGTGGCGGCGGCGCTGGCGGATCCCGCGACGGACGTGGTCGTCGAGGATGTCCTTCCCTGGGATGCTGAACCTCGTCCGCTGCGAGCCGCACTGCTGGAATACCTGGCAATCTTCGTCGAGGCCTGCGACCTCATGAGAAGCGACGAGGAACTGCTGCGTGAGGCCCACCCGGCCGGACGCGACGAGGCGGACCTGCAACGGATCCGCGACGCCGCCCGCGCCTGCGACTGGACCCTTGACCCGGATCCTGCGACGCGCACGCCACCGCCCGCCGCCCTGCTCGAGGCGGCCGGCGACACCGAGTACCGCAAGGCGATGGCGGCCCGGGACCTGCTCGCCTGCAGAGAGGTGGTTCCCGACGTCCACGCCGCAGCCCTCCCGCTGATCACCGCTGCAGAGCCCGCCGTTCGGATCGCTGCGATGACCGCGGCGGCATACTGCCTCGACCATGAGACGCTCGGCCACGCCCGGGCAGCGCTGATCGAGCTCATCACGGACACGGCCGTCGTCTCGCCCGATCCGGCGGAGCGGGCGACCATCGCCTGCCTGCTCACGTCCTTGGGTGAGCTCCCGGAGCAGCTGCTGAGCGATCCTCACCCCGGGGTCCGCGCCTGCGCAGCTCTGGCGCCCGGCTTCGCGGGCGATCCGCGGGCCACGAGCGCCTTGGTCGCCGCCTTGGAGAACCCCCAGGAAGCCGATCACTGGTTCGACCGCCATCTGCCCGGCCAGGAAGGCTGGCTCCATTTCGACCTCGCCCGCACTCTCGCCGAACGCGCGGACGACCTCGACACCGTCCTGCCCGCCGCCCTGGGCCTGGCCACCCTCTCCTTCACCCTGGACTACCGCAACGACCTCGCCCCGTTCGTCGCGCTGGCCTTCCCGGAGCCACTCACCGAGCACACGGTCCTGACACCAGCCCAACGCACCCTGCTGGCGGCCCTCCTCGAACACCGGCACCTGCCGTTCGACGAAACCCTCTGCCGCCGCCTCCTGGACAGCTCTCACCGCGATCACCGACTGAGCGTCCCCGACTCCCACGGGCGCCCGTGGGAGTCGAGGCTGGTCGGCAGGCCGAAGGTCGCGAAGACCTCGGGGTCTTGGAACACCGAGTTCCTGGCGATGCCCGCGCAGGTGACGGTGAAGATCTGCAGCGTGTGCAGCACGTACCCCTCTCCGGACCGCACGTAGGCGGCGAACCCAGGCTGGCCGCCGTTGGCCGTGACCTCCTGGAGGAACCAGTCCTTCCCCGCCGCCGCGAAGACCCACTCCATGAACAGCCCGTAGTTGCCGCGACCGGCGAACCAGTTGAGCATCGGCGGCATCTCCATGATGACGTCCTCGGTCAGCAGCCGCTTGAGGCCCTCGACGTCGGACAGCTCGAAGGCTCGCATGTAGCGCTCGACCCACGCGCGCTGCTCGGCCGCGGCCGGCTCGCGGACCCGTTCCTGCCGGGCGCCGACCTCCTTCATCCGGCTACGCGCCCGCTGCAGGGAACTGTTGACCGACACCACGGTGGTGCCGAGCACCTGCGCCGTCTCGGCACCGGAGAAGCCGAGCACCTCACGCAGGATCAGCGCGCCGCGCTGCCGCGCCGACAGGTGCTGGAGCGCGGCGGCGAAGGCCAGGCGCAGGCTGCTGCGGTTGATCACGGTCCCGGCCGGATCGCCGGCGGCCAGCGCGGAGTCGGGAAAAGGCTGGAGCCAAGCGGCGTGCTCCCCCCGGACGAGGGGACCGAGCGGGTCGCCCGCGGCCACCGTGCCCGCGGGCAGCGGCCTGCGCCCCCGGGCCTCCAGGGCGGTCAGGCAGACGTTCGTCGCGATCCGGTACAGCCAGGTGCGCAGGGAGCTGCGGGTTTCGTCGTACTGCTCGCGCGCCCGCCACGCCCGCAGGTAGGTGTCCTGGACCAGGTCCTCCGCGTCGTGGGCCGAGCCGAGCATCCGGTAGCAGTACGCCAGCAGTTCCGTACGGAACGGTTCGACCAAACGGTCGAAGCCCTCTTCCCCTGTCGTCACGCCATGCCCTTTATATCCGCTGTTGGTGGAACAGAAAGCTTAGTTAGTGCCCGGGTTCGGGGAGGGGCCCCCGGCGGGGCCCCTCGTCCTACTTGGCCAGCGCCGGGCTGTTGTGATAAGCCGCGATCAGCCACCGGCCATCGCGCTTCTCCAGGACCCAAGTCGCGTTCACCTTGCGACCGTCCTCAGGAATCCCGCTCTCTCCGGCGAACAGGATGCCCGACTCGCTGATGACGATCGCGCCGTCCCTGCCGACAAAGCGGATGCTGAGCTGCTTGTTGTAGGTGGAACTGCCCTTGAGCGGCCCCGCGAAGCCCTGGGCCATCTGCTGGCGGATCACCTCACGGCCGTCACGCAACGAGCCGGTCATGATGGCGGTCGCGTCGGCGGTGTAGTCGGCGACCATGCCCTCGGCGTCACCCGCCGCCCACGCCTTGTAGGAGTCGGCCAGCACCGCCTGGATGGCGGCCACGTCGTCGGTACGGATATCTGACATCGGAACTCTCCCTTGTGATCGGCTCGTCCTTCGTCGAGCTCGGCCGTACATACCGGCGGGGAGGTCCGGACTCATCGCGGCGCGGGAGAAAATCTCGCCCCGCGCGTCAGCGGTGCCGCATCTACGGCCCCGGGAAGGAGGCCCTGGGTGTCCTGGCCATCGAGATCGAGCTGGTCGAGTAGCCCATCACCTGATCCACACCACGACAGAGCGGCGACGACCCGGCCCCATCGGGCATCGCCGCTCCGCCTGCATACGCAGGTCCCGGTGGGGGTCTTAGGCGGCGAGGCCGAGGTCGAGACGGCGGTCCATGTCGATGTCGATCCCGCCGTAGAGGTTGGCGTTGGACCAGAACAACGTCTGAACTAGTTGATGATCTTGTTCGGGTTGACGCTGACGGTGCGACAAGCGACGTCGCGGAATGTCGGGATGCCGAGGTTCACGGTGGCGGCGCGGCGGGCGCGCTGGTCGAGCTGGGCGAGTTTCTGTTCCGCTCCGGCGAGGCTGACCTTGAGTCCTTCAACTTCGCCGAGCCAGTTCTCCCGTTCGGCCTCGGCGATGCGGGCGAGCAGGTTGTTGCGGATGTCCACGATGCGTTGACGCCGGCCCGGGTCCGGGCGGAGGAGGCTGCAGCGGATGGACCGCTTCATTCCTGAGGGGAGCTGCACGATCGTCGTTCGGGTAGTCCAGCAGGTGGACGGTCACCGGCGTAGCGGCGTTCCGCTGGTCAACGGCGCCGCTGGAAGGCTGCCGCGTCCGACACCGAAAATCTGCGTTCGCCGCAGTAGACATTTGTGGCCGCTGAGGCTAGTGTTTCTCACATCGCAAGGAACGGATCGACCGGGCAGCGGAAGTATTGGCACCACGATGAACTGCCCGGAGCAAGATGAAGTGGAAGTGGATGGCAGAAGGTCGGACGTGACGGGCCAGCGCAGTAGTTAAGGGGCCCCAACCGTGGACGCGCTGCCGTAGGTGAAGTTGGACAGTAGGTCGCGAAGATAGAGATGAAGGGAGTGTTGAACGCCATCGGGATCGCCCGTTGCCGGCTGGGTTCTCGCCGCTCGGGTACCGCAGTTCCACAGATAGGAAGGTGGTCTTCGGTCACGCATCCGCGATCCCCGCATCACCGCCGGACAGTACGGCGGGTGCGGAAAACAGTAAGCCGGCCAGATGGCCGGTAGATGGTAGATGGTGTTTGAACTCTTCGGGGCCCCGGCGCGACAGGCGCCGGGGCCCCCTGTGTGTAAACGGAAAGGCATGTATGGATCAACGTCGCTCGGCTGCCGGCGGTGACACGCTCACTCGCGGCAGGATTACGGACACGGCCGGGTCCAGTGCTGGATTCAGGGCCGAAGACCGGTTCGAGGATCGGTTCGACGATGAGGACTACCCCGCCTACAGCATGGGCGCGGCCGCGGAGATGCTCGGGGTCAGCCCCACGTTCCTGCGGGCTCTGGGCGCCGCGAAACTGATCGAGCCGAAACGCTCCAGCGGCGGCCACCGCCGCTACTCCCGCTACCAGCTACGGTTGGCCGCGCGCGCCCGGGAACTCGTCGATCAGGGCACACCCGTGGAAGCCGCCTGCCGGATCATCATCTTGGAAGACCAACTCGCCGAGGCGCTGCGCATCAATAACGCGCGCGACCGCCCGGCCGGACACTAGCACCGGCGGTATGAGAAGACCCGGGCAGCGTGAGGCTGACCGGGTCTTGGTGTGCAGGTTGGCGACTTGATCGCGCTCGTTGTCGCTGCCGTCGTTATCTGGGGTTGTGAAGCGTTCTAGCTGGTCAGCGACTTGAAGGCCTGTCTGTCACGTCAGGCAAGTATGCTGCCCGCAGCCGCCGCGCCAGTGGACCGTCGAGAGGTCTGTCAGCTGAGTGGTGGTCGTGCCTGGAGCAGCATGGACGGTCTGCGAAAACCACTTGAGGTTTCCTGCATACGTTGGCACGGTGGCCGCTTGTGCCTGCACCAGATGCGCCAGAGAGCCGAGACCGTGAACCATCTGAAAGGGACGCGTTACCGGTATCTCGTACTGGCCCCGCGTCCGGGCGGCCGCTCCGCTCAGCCGCCTTCCGGTGGTTTCTTGGCGGCCAGTCGATCTCTATGGTTGGCAGTGCCATGTCGCCTGTGGCCCTGGCCTTCGGCGTCCTGGAGGTCACCGACAGTGCGGCCTGGCTGTCGGGGGTCACCACTGCGGCCTTGGTCCCGATGGTCGCGGCACTCCTGCTCGGCGGCGGTATCGCCGACCGCTATCGGCGCGACACCGTGTTGTGCCTCACCAGCCTGGGTGCCGGTCTCACTCAGGTCGGCGTCGCGCTCCTCCTCCTGACCGATCAGCACCCGGCGTTCCTGGTGCCACTGTCCGCCCTCAACGGCATCTTTCAGGGACTGACCACGCCGGCGCTGCGCGGCATCGTCGCGAATCTGACGGCAGCACGCGGCATTCAGCGGGCCAGTTCCCTGCTGGCCTCCGTCAGGAACGCCACGCGGATCATCGGGCCGACGGCAGCCGGCCTGTTGACCGCTTCCGTGGGCGGCGGCTGGGCGATTGCCGTGGACGCGGTGTCCTTCCTCTTGGCGGCCGCGTGCTTCGCCCGGATGTCGTTGCCGGACCTGCCGCCGCGCACCGCGGGTGGCTCGACGATGCTCGGCGAACTGCGGGAGGGCTGGGGTTACTTCAGCTCCCGGCCGTGGATCTGGACGGTGACGCTGGCCTTTGCCGTGTTCAACGGCCTCAACATGGGTGTCTGGCAGATCCTCGGCCCGGTGATTGCCAAGGACACGATCGGCGCTGCGAGCTGGGGAGTGGTGCTGAGCGCTCGCGGTGTCGGGGCGCTGCTGACCAGTGTGGTGATGGTGAAGTTGACGGTGCGGCGGCCGATGGGGCCGGCATTGTCCTCGATGTCGCTGGCCGCCGTCCCGCTGATCCTGCTCGGCGCCGGCGCGAACACCTTCTGGCTGGCTGCGGCGGCATTCGTGGCGGGCGTGGTCGCCGAGTTCTTCACCGTCGTGTGGGAGACCGTCAATAACACCCACATCCCGGAGCGGCTACTTTCCCGGGTCGGCGCCCACGACGAGTTCTGGTCCTTTGTGTCCATCCCCATCGGACAGTTGTCCACCCCCTTCCTGGCCGCAGCGTTCGGAACGACGGCGGTCGCCGTCACCGGCGGCGGGGTGGCAGCGGCGGCGATGCTGGTGCCGTTACTGGTTCCGTCGCTTCGGAAGATCGAGATCAACCGGAACGACGATTGATCACGGCTCCAGCACCGCCGTCGTGGCCTCCAGTACGATGGCGTCGTCGGAGCTGAGATCGAGCCTGATGACGAGCGTGGTCATGATCGGGGCCCTGGCTGGTCGTTGAGGGGCGGTGGGCCCTGGTCAGCCTGCCGCTGACTCGGTGAACCGGGCTTCCCGTTCGGCGATCATCTGGGCCAGCAGGCTGGTGTTCTCGTGCCGGACCGCCTGCTCGCCGACCGTGGCGAGGCCGGACACCTTCGTGATGCACTCGTCGGCGGCTTGGGCCATGGTGGCGAACTCCGTGCGGGCGATCGAGTGCGGGTTGGCGGCCTCGTAGGTGGTGGCGCGGTGCATGTCCTTGACCGAGGTCATCGCCGCGCGGGCGGCGGACATGGCGTCGCGGGCGCTGAACTCGTCGCCGTGCCCCTCGCGCATGTAGCGGGTGGTCCAGACCCGGCGCCGGGCGCGGCCGTGGTTGCCGCGCAGCCAGATCATCACCTCGGCGACGTCGGTCTCGGCGCGGGTCCAGCCCATCTCATCACGGCGGCGGCTCACAGGAATTTCCCGTTCTCGTCCATGAAAGCCGCGAGCGCGGCGTCGTCCGAAGCAGCGCCGGTGGCCATGTCACGGACGGCGGCGATCGTCGCCTCGGCGCCGTCACACAACTCCGCGATGGCCTCGGCGCGGTCCGTGGTGAAGCTGATCTGCTGCTTGCTCAGCAGCGCCAGCGCCCGTGAGGCGGCCATGCGGATCTCGGCCATGGCGTTGAAGACGTCCATGGACGCCTCGGCCTGCGATCCTTCGCCGGCTTGGCGGGCTTGTGCGGCGTAGGCGTCCCGCTCTGCGCGGATGCCCCCGTCATGTTCGCTGTCGTATTCGTGCTGCCGCTCGCTGGCGACCTCGGCTGTCGGCGTACTCATTGATGTACAGAGGTGAGTACGAGTAAACGCGCAGAGCTGTCAGGGGCAGGATTTCGCTGGTTCTGCCGTCCGATGGTTTGGTTGACGAGAAGACTGGCTCGGCTTGACGGTTGGTTCGAGCGCGGGCCCTTTGCCCGCTGCCATCCGATGCGATGCCCGTCAGGCCGCTGGCTCATACGACCATGCCAACCCGGCGAATTGGCGCATGCGCATACAAGAAGGGCGGGCAGGGTAGCGCGCTGCGAATGTGGTCAACTCCGACATCCGGGCCGAGGCGCCGATTCATCACTCTCCTGATCACCGTGCTGCTGCTCGGCATCACCGAGTCCATGATCGGGCCCTACCTCGTCCTGTTCGGCGCCGAACGGCTGCAGTTATCCGCGCTGGAGATCGGCGTCTTCGTCTCGCTGACAGCGATCAGCGGCATGGCCACCAGCGTCTGGCTCGGCCGCCGCTACGATCACCGCCCCGGCCAGTGGCCGGCGGTGCTGGCCGCGTCGCTGGCGGGGACGGGATACCTGCTGCTCCTGGCGACGCCGCCGTATCCGCTGCTGCTCCTCATCGGCGTGGTGTTCCTCGGCGCGGGCAGCGCCGTGTTCCCACAGCTCTTTGCCCTCGCCAAGAGCCACGCGGACGGGGTAGCGGCAAGGACCGGCAGCGGCACGCCCGTCCTGCGCTCGGCGTGGTCGCTCGCCTGGGCGATCGGCCCGTTGGCGGGCGGCGCACTGTTGGCCGGTCCTGGCTACTCCGGGGTCCTTGCGGCCACCGCCTGCGGGTTCTGCCTGGTGGTCGTGGCCGTGCTCCGGCTGGATGTCCGCCCGCGGGTGGCGGCCCAGCCCGTCGAGGCGAGCAGGGACCGGCCACTCACCTCGCGAGCCGTCGCGCTGCCGCTCGCCAGCTTCGCCCTCTTCCATGTCGCGATGTTCTCGGGTGCGGTGGCGCTGCCGCTCTATGTCACCGAGGTGCTGCACGGCTCGCCGGAAGGCGTGGGTTGGATGTTCAG
>NZ_JBFALF010000044.1:0-86351 GCF_040656115.1 Nonomuraea sp. NPDC050202
GCCAGCGCGCTGGCCGGCCATCAGGATGTGGAGGTGTACCTGATCGGCGGACGGCTGTTCAAGCATTCGATGGTCGCCTGCGGTGCCGCCGCGGTTGAAGCCGCCCGCGGTCTGCACGCCGACCTCTTCCTGCTCGGCGTGACCGGCGTGCATCCCGAGGCGGGGCTGACCACGGACGACGCCGACGAGGCGGCGATGAAGCGCGCCCTGGCTCGCCAGGCCGCCGACACCTACGTGCTGGCCAGCTCGGAGAAGATCGGCGCGGCCTCCCGGTTCACCGTTCTGCCCTTGGCGGACGTTGCCGGGATCGTCACCGATGCCGGCAGCGAGAACGCCACCGTGCGGGCGCTCAGCATGCCCATCATCCACGCCGCCTGACGTTTGAGGCGGCTTTCGTCGTCTGTCCCTGCATCGAGTGTTGTCGAGCCCCTGCGGCCATGGTTTGGCCAGTCCCACCGTGTTCTATGGGTTGAACCTGGTGGCGGACGCCGGTCTCGTCCCGGTGGTCTGTCCGGCGGAGCGGGCCCGGCTGGTCGAGGCGGTCACGAGAGCGCGGTTCGCACCATCAGCGACCGGCTGACGCCGGTCGGCTCTTGACGGGCGTGGCCGCGGTCTGTGGCGCTCGGTCGAATCGCTCGCGGGTTTCCTCGATGTGTTCGAGGTACCGGCGCGTCCATGCGCACATGCCGTAGACGGTGTGCCGCAGCGCTGACCCGCCGCCCGTGAGCGCGTATTCCACGCGCGGCGGCACGGTCGGGTAGAGGGTGCGCTCGACGAGCCCATCGCGTTCGAGGCCGCGCAGCGTCTGCGTGAACTGATCGGCGCAGAGCCCGATCTCCGCTTCGCCTTCGATTCCGTCGAACTCGCAGCGATCGGTGACTTCCTCGTCATCACAGGGGCGCCTGCGGAACGTCGCTGTTCCTGCGCCAGCGTCACCGGTCGGTTCCAGTACGCGCGCCATCCCGGTGGCGCAGAGGTCGAGTACGTGGACTGGGTCCCGGCATTGATGGAGCGCATCGTGCAGGTGAAGCCAATGCGTCCGTGCCCCCGACGAGCCCGGGGCCCGGAAGTTCCTGCTTACCTGCGAAGACGGGAGTTGCCGCACAACCCTCACGCACCCTCGGCAAGGCACCTTCGTGAATGAAAGTTGCCCACACTCCGGCGGCGGTCTCCGCTGCGTTCGATGACGCGAATCCGATCGCGCATGCCGGGCGGGTCCCGGTGATGCGGCTGGCCGAGCGGTGCGGGCTGTCGCGGCTGATCGCGGGGAAGGCGAAGCTGACCGGGCGAAGAACGGCGTGGGTGCGGCGGCGGACGCCAAGGAAACCAGCATCGTGGGCGGGATGGTCGTGGGCTCGGTCAGCATCGACGACCTGGACGTCCGGCGGCACGGTGCGATGCCCACCGCGTTCGGCGGTGTCCGCGCCCCGTCCATGTTGGGGACGTTCCTGAACCGTCGCCCCACCGGCCAGCCCGCCTTGGTCGAGTTACGGGACGTCTTCAACGCATTTGCGCCCGAGTTCCCGCGGCGACGAGGGTGACGGGAGCCACGTCGGGCATGAGGTTGCTGTTTCCCGGTGACGCGCCGCTCTACGACGAGGTGGCGGCGCTCGGCGTGAGCCTCCCGTACGCGTCGCTCACAACCAGTGCCAAGTGATCTGCGCCTGCTGGACGGCGCCGGCCAGCCATAGTTCGAAGGCGGCCTCTCCGGCCGCCTTCAGCGTGTCGGCGTCCGCTACGGCCTCCTCCCGCTTGTGCACCACGCCCGTCAGGAAGCGCCCCTCGAACGGCACCGGGCCGGTGCCTTCCCCGGCCGGTACGTCCCGCAGGGGCGCGGGCAGCTCGCCCGACCAGGTCCGGGCCTTGGTCAGCCGCAGCTCCCAGTGGTGGTCGAGCGGGCCATGGAGTTCGGCGACGTCGATCCGGTCCTCCGACGACACCCAGGTCGCCCACACCTTCGCGAACTGGTCACGATGACGGGCCAGATGCTCAGACGCCAGCTCGTCGCGCTTCCTGGCGCGGAACTTGCGCTCCCGGGCGTTGGCGGCCATGTGGTCGTGGAACGCCTCGGCGGTCAGGCCGATACGCTCCAGCCACTCCAGCATCGTGTTCCCGCCGGTGAGGCCGCGCCGCCTGCGGAAAGCGTCCGCGGCCGCCTGGATGTCGGCCAGGTCGGTTTCCTCCTTGGCGGCGGCGTTGCGCAGAACGCAGAACCGGGCCAGCTCCTCCTGCGGCGACAGCCCGGCACGCGTGAGCGAGCGGAGCATGAGCATCGCCTCCGACGTGGAGATGGGCGTCCCGTCCACGGTCAGCAGGTTGCCGGCGGCCCAGTGCGTCGAATGGTCGACCAGCCAGGACGCGCCGTCGTCCGGCTGTACACCGAGCATGATCGTGCCGCCCGAGGGGTCGTCGATCAGCAGGTCGTAGTCGACGACTGGCGAGCCGGGGCGCGGGTTGGCCACGAGCTGAGGGGCGAGCGAAGGGTGTGACTCGGCCCAGGCGCCGGCGGCGCGGCGGGCCTCCTCCACCGCCGAGCGCCGGCGGATCAATCCGCGAAGCAGGTGCACGCCGCTTTCGAGGGCCGGGCCGAGGGACGATTCGGTGGTCATGGCGCGTCCGTTTCTGCGGTGGTGAGCCAGTCGGCGATGGCGTCGCCGATGGGCAGGCCGGTCAGGTCTTCGATCCAGCCCCACTGGCCGTTGGGGTTGATCTCGAGGAACACGTACTCCCCGTCCGGGGTCAGGATGAGGTCGATCGCGCCGAACGTCACGCCGAGCGCGGCGACCAGGTCGGCGCAGCGGCGGGCGACGTCGCCGGGCAGGTGGTGCACGCTGTGGCGGGCCCGGTCGTGGTCGTAGTGGCGCCAGTCGTCCCGGGTGCGCGGCGAGTCCTGCGAGGCGATCTCCGCGGCGAAGACCTGCCGCCCGACGACGGTGACCCGCAGCTCCACGGCCTTGCGGACGTACGGCTGCAGGATGGTCGGCTCGTGGACCAGCCGCGCGCGGCCCGCCAGGTCCCTGCGCTGCACCACGGTCGTGTAGACGGTGTGCCGCGCGCCGTCGAGCTCGAACGGGGCGTACTCGATCGGTTTCGCGATCAGCCGCCCGCCCGCGTGCTCGTAGGCGGGCACCAGCTCGGCCGGATCGTTGGTGATCACCGTATGGGGCACGGTGAAGCCCAGCCGCTGGGCCAGGGCCAGGTGGACCAGCTTGTTGTGCGCCCTGCGCAGCACCGGGTGCCTGGCCGGCAGCCATCGCGCGTCCAGCAGGTCCCAGAAGCCTTCCAGGAACCACTCCGAGAGCTCCTCCGCTCTCTCCCGGAGATCTCCCGCCGTGACGCTCGCCGCGGCGGCGGGCTGCCCGGGGCGCCGGTTCCACACGGCCGTCGTCCTGGACAGATCGACGGTCTCTCCGCTGGTGACCAGCGTGAGCTCGGTCCCGCCGGCCGGGAACCGGGCGGTCAGGCGGGCGGCGGCCGGGTACTGGGCGGGATCCCACCAGACGACCGCGGCGCCCCTGGCCTTCAGCTTGGGCAGGACCATCCGGACGGTGGTGTCGCCGGGTTCGCTGAGAATCAGTAGCATGTGTCCCCCTCAGGCGCGTGGGAGGAGCACCAGCCTCTCCCACGCGCTTTAGCAGCCCGAGTGTCTTAGTAGTCCGACACCCAGCCGTCGGACGGCTGGCCGCCCGTGCCGGAGGTGTGGTGGCAGCGCTCCATCGGGCGACCGCCGGAAATGAGGCCGAGATCGCTCTCGTCGATCACCGGCAGCTCGGCACTGAGATCGTCCAGGTTCACGATCTTCTTGTTCATCTTTCTTCCCTCCCTTCGATGTGAGAGCCGCGAGCCCCTCTGCGGGAGTCCGCGACTCGTGTCAAAGCACATCAGCAGGGGATTGGAGCTGACTTGAAGTGACTTGAAGGAAGGACGAAACCCTTGGACACGTTTGATCCGGCTCTCTGACGGTGCCATCCCTCCTCATCGTGGTCGGGTGGCGGGGGCGGTGTACTGGGTGCGCACCGTTCGGAGCCCCCGCAGCCGGGATGGGGACGGCCGCGCCGTCATCTGGACGAGGCTGTGGCGGTCTGCGGAACCCACCTCACCCGGACGCGGCTTCCGCCAGGACGGCGGCGAGACCTGCGATCGTGCGGCGTTGCAGGAGCACCGCGATCGGCAGGTTGATACCCAGGTCGGCCGTGATCCGGTTGCGGAGCTGGACTGCCATCAGAGAGTCCAGCCCGAGGCGGTGCGGGAGCTGGGTGGCTTCGACCTTGTCCGGGGGAAGCTGGACGATGGCCGCGATTTGCGAGCACAAGTAGTCGCTGAGCCGCCATTCTGCTTCTTCGCACGCCAGCCCGGCGAGCATGGGCCCGGTCAGCTCGACGGTCGCCGTCCTCACTTGAGAAGCCTCCCGCGCCAGGTCGCGCAGCAGGGACGAGGCGCCGACGGCTGGGAAGTGACGCGTCCAGGCGGTGGCATCGAACGACATGACACAGGCTTGGGCAGGCGGGTCGCCGAGCAGGCGGTCCAGGATCGCCAGGCCCTCGGCGGGCGTGAATCCGGCGAAACCGCGCTCGTCGAGGTGAAGGTCCTTGTCGGCCTTGGCGACCTGTCCGGTGTCGGCCCACTGCCCCCAGTTGATGCTGAGTGCCGGCAGCCCGTGGGCGCGCCGGTGCCAGGCGAGCCCGTCAAGGAAGCCGTTCGCGGCGGAGTAATTGCCCTGTCCTGGCGATCCGATCACCGAAGCCGCCGAGGAGAAGAGCAGGAAGAAGTCAAGGGGGAACCGGCGGGTGAGTTCATGCAGATGCCGTGACCCGTCGACCTTGGGCGGCATGGGTGTGAGGAATCGTTGACGGTTCAGTTGCGACAGGGTCGCGTCGTCGAGGATGACGGCGGAGTTGACGATGCCGCGCAGCGGCGGCAGGCGGTGGGCGACGTCCTCCAAGAGGTCGGCGACCTGCTGCCGTGAAGAAATGTCGGCGGTGGCGAGGTGGATCTCAGCGCCCTCCGCCCGCATGGCGGCGATCCGGTTCACGGAGCTGCCGGGAGGGCCGTTGCGGCCGACCAGAACTACGTGGCGGGCGCCGCGCCGGACGAGCCATTCGGCGGTGAGCAGCCCAACGCCGCCGTAACCGCCGGCGATCACGTAGGTCCCGTCAGGTCGTACGGGGACGGGGCGGGCTTGCGGGAGTTGCCGATGCCGCAGGCGAGCGGCGTACCTGCGGCCGTCTCGCAGAGCGATCTCAGTTTCGGGCCCGTCGCTCGTAAGCTCGGCGAGAAGAGCGTCGAACGTTGCGGGATCCACGCTCGCCGGCAGGTCGATCAGTGAGCAGCGCAGCTCCGGATGCTCGTAAGGGACCACGCGGCCGAGCCCCCACACGGCGCTCTGGGCGGGATCGACATCCCCGGTACCGTCAGGCGCCTGGGCCGCGATCGTGACAAGCCACAGGCGGGGGGCGTTCTGGCTGTTCTCGGTCAGGGCCTTGACCAGGGGCAGCACGTCGTAGCAGTCGTCCAGCCCGGACATGCGGACGACTGCTTTCGGGGGCCATGCCTCCTCTGCGGCCAGGTCTTTGATCAGCCGCTTCCAGTCGTCTTCGAGGGCGAGGTCCAGCCTGTAGTGGCCGACGCCGAGCCTGCGATAGGTGGAACCGGGCTGGATGAGTGTTGGTGCGCTGCCGCGAGCGTACAGGTCAGCACACAGCTCGGGGCCGAGAGGGGAGTCCGCGATCACGAGCCAGGGAGCCGGGTCCGGCTCGGGTGCGGCGAGGGGCTCCAGAGCCGACCATTCAACGCCGTACAGCAGCCGGCGAGCCCGGTGTTCGACGACCTCGGGCAGTTCGGCGGCCAGCCGCTGGATCTGGAAGCCTTCGACGGACACCAGCAGGCGGTCCTGGTCGTCGCTGAGCAGAACGTCGAATTCGATCGTGTCCTGCTCATCTGACGGTGAGGTTCGCACGGCGGTGGACCACAGGGTGCTGCCTGATGCCGGTCGTGCGTGTACCCGGCAGCGCCCGGTACGTACAGGAACATAGGTGTCGTGCGCGTTCTGGTGGTCCGTGAGCAGCGTCATGACGGGCTGGAGGGCGGAGTCGAACAGCGCCGGGTGGCACAGGTAACGGTGGAGATCGGCCGCGATGGCGTCGTCGGCACGCAGCCGGGCGGCCACGGCCCCATCCGTACGGTGCAGGGCGACGACGGATCGGAAGGGGCCGGTCTGCTCGATGCCCCGGCGGCGCAGGGCGGCGTAGTGCTGGGTGGCGTCGACCGTCTCCGGATAGTCCCTCAGGGAGGGAAGCGCGGCCTGGCCCTCCGGCGTCGAGCAGGCACGCAAGATCGCGATGGCGATGCGTGACCACTGTGCCGCCTCGTCGTCGGTGCTGTAGCACTCCCAGCGACGGATCCCGTCCGCCTCGGCCGCGCCGAGGCGGACCTGAAGACGGTGGGACGTGCCGGGAGTCAGGAACAGCGCACGCTCCAGACGGAGCTCCTCGACCACGAAGCCGAGACCGCCGTATGCTTCCTCACCGGTGGCCAGGGCCAACTCGTGGTAGGTCGTGCCGGACAGCATGGGCATCTGGTGCACGCGATGGTGGTCGAGGTACGGCAGCCGCTCGGTGTCCACAGTGAAGCTCCACACCAAGTCGTCCCCAGGTGCCAAGGCCAGTGCCATGCCGATGATCGGGTGGCCTTCCTGGGGCTGCTTCGCCCTGTTCGCGCGGCTGGGCTCCTTCCAATGTCGCCCTCGCTGCCATGGGTAGGAAGGAAGGGCGATCTCGTGCCGCCCGTACGGTTGCAGCCGCGAGAAGTCGATCTCTCGCCCGTTGACGTACAGCTCCGCCGCGGCCTCGATCATGGTGGTGCCGCCGGGCAGGTCACGAGCGAGTGTGGTGACCACAACGCCGTCGCGGCCGGTGTGCCGGAGGTTCTGCTGCACGGCACGGGCGAGCAGCGGATTGGGGCTGAACTCCACGAAGGTGTCGAACCCGTCGTCCGCCAACCGTTGAACGACCTCGGAGAACAACACCGGCAGGCGAAGGTTGTCCGCCCAGTAGGCCGCGTCCATGTCGGAGCCGGTGACGAAGCGGCCGGTGACCGTGGAGCACAGCGGGACATCGCCCTGTCGAGGACGCAGAGGGGAGAGGAGTTCCAGAAGCGGTTCGCGGAGTGGGTCCATATGCGGGCTGTGGGAGGCGATGTCGACCTGGACCCGGCGCCCGAAGATCCCCTCGGCTTCCAGATCACGCAGGATGTCGTCGATTTCCCCGGGCTCGCCGGCGAGCACGCAGGAGGAGGGGGCGTTGTGCACCGCCACCACTGCGCATCCGCCCCGCTCCGCGATCAATGCCTCTGCCTGCCCGGCCGGCAGTTCGACGGCGGCCATCGCCCCGCGTCCGCTGGCCGACTTGACGAGCCGGCTGCGACCACAGATGATGCGCGCGGCATCGTCGAGGTCGAGCACCCCAGCCACGTGGGCCGCCGCCACTTCTCCCATCGAGTGCCCGATGACGGCGTCCGCTTCGCACCCCCATGATCGCCACAGGGCCGCGAGCGCCACCTGTACGGCGAAGATCGTCGGCTGGATGACATCGATCTCCGCGAAGCGAGAGACACCCGGTCCGGCGGTGAGCTCGCCGGTCAGGGACCAGGGGACGTAGGGACGCATGGCCTCCTCGCACGCGGCGATCGCAGCCGCGAAATTCGGCTCGCGCTCCAGCAGGTCACGGCCCATTCCCGCCCATTGGGCGCCCTGCCCGGGGAACACCCATGCGGTGCGGTGCGTCCGCGTCTCGTCCGCCTCGCCGAGGTGTATCCCTTCCTGCAGGTCGCCGCGAGTGAAGGCATCCAGCTTGGCCGCGGCCTCCTCCGGGGTGGCGGCCACGATCGCCAGCCGCTGATCGTGGCGGCTGCGCCGTACTCCGGCCGCGGCGGCGACCTGCTGCAGCGGGGCCGTGCGCAGCAGGTCCCGGTACGGTGCGGCGAGCGCGGTGAGCGCGCCGGTGGCGCGGGCGGAGATCGGCAGCAGCACCGCTCGCTCGCCGGTTCGCGCCGGAGACTCTGGCAGGGACCTCTCGGGCGGCTCTTCGACGATGATGTGGACGTTCGTGCCCGTGATGCCGAAGCTGCTCACCCCCGCCCGCCGAGGCAGACTCCCTTCCGGCCATGCCTGTCCGCGGTCGCACACGCGTACGCGCAGGCGTTCCCAAGGGATCGCCGGATTGGGCGTCTGGAAATTCAGACTCGCCGGAAGCCAGCCATATTTTCACACACAAGATGGCCTTGATCAAGCCGGTGACGCCCGCGGCGCCCTCGGTGTGGCCGAGGTTGGTCTTCACCGAGCCCACGAGCAGCGGCCGGTCGGCAGGCCGTCCCTCTCCGAGCACTCCATCCAGCGCGGCGATCTCCACCTGGTCTCCGGTGCTGGTGCCGGTGCCGTGGGCTTCCACGTACGCGACGCCGGCCGGGTCAATACCGGCATCGCGATAGGCCGCCCGCAACGCCGCCTGCTGCCCGGGAACCTGCGGCGCCATAAAACCATCGGAACTCCCGTCATTGCTGGCGGCGGCGCCGCGGATCACCGCATGGATCCTGTCCCCGTCGGCCAGCGCCCGCGACAGCGTCTTCAGCACGACGATGCCGACGCCCTCGCTCCGCACATAACCGTCGGCGCGGGCGTCGAAGGTCTTGCACTGGCCGTCGAGGGCCATCATCGAGCCCTGGGAGAACCCGATGCCGTGATCGGGGGTGAGGATGGCGTTGACACCGCCGGCGAAGGCCACGTCGCACGATCCTGCGCGCAGTGACTGCACGGCAAGCTGGACGGCGACCAGGGAGGACGAGCAGGCGGCGTCGAGCGCCACGCTCATGCCGTTCAGGTTCAGCGCGTAAGAGACCCGTCCCGCGTTGCCGCCGCGTGTACTGCCCGCGACGGTGTGCACATCGAGTTCCTCGATGACCCCGGACTGGCGGTCCCAGTAGTCGCTGGTGATCACACCCATGAAGACGGCGCCGGTGACATTCGGCATGTCGCCGAGCACCAGTCCGGCGTCCTCGAAGGCTTCCCAGGCCGTTTCCATCACGATGCGGTGCTGCGGGTCCATCGCGGCCGCTTCGCGAGGGGAGATGCCGAAGAACCCCGCATCGAACTCGTCGATGCCCCGCAGGAAGCCGCCGTACCTGGACGCGAGCTTGCCCGGCACTCCGGAGGCGGGATGGTGGACCTCATCAAGGCGAAACCGCTCGGCAGGGATCTCGGAGATCGCGTTGCCTCCACGGCACAGCAACCCCCACAACTCCTCATAACGGGAGGCGCCAGGCAGCCGACAGGCCATGCCCACCACGGCGATCGGCTCCTGCACGGGTTGGGCTGCGGGTTGGGCTTCGTGGTCAGAACTCATGGTGACATCTCCCCGTCATTGCCGCTGTGCGAAGGCCCCGCACCCGCTTCAGGCGATCTGTCGCCAAGCGGAGCAGAGGCCAGGACGGACGGAGTGCGTGGCCCTGGTCAGGGCGCGCCTCCGGACGAGGCCAAGATGACCACCGGCCATTGCCGTTGATCATGAGCGCATTGCGTCGTCCGGACGCAGGTCGTGTCCATGCCGCTCTCGGGGACAAGCCGAATACAACTCTGGCTGACACCGTGGCCCGCGGGCGAGACGACCTTGTGCGGACTCTCCAGCGGAGCAGGAACGACGAATGGAGCATGACCATGGCAAAACAGCTCGCGGGCAAGGTGGCGCTGGTCACCGGCGGGTCCCGCGGCATCGGCGCGGCCACGGCGCGCGCGCTCGCCGATGAGGGAGCGGATGTGGCCATCAGCTTCGTGTCCTCGGCGGACAAGGCGGAAGCCGTCGTGGGTGACCTGGTGGGCAAGGGGGTGCGCGCCAAGGCGTACAAAGCCGATCAGGGAAGCCCGGAAGAGGTCACCGGCCTGGTCCACGCGGTCGTCGAGGACTTCGGGCCGCTCGGCATCCTGGTGAACAACGCCGCGATCTGGCGCGTCGGCGCGATCGACAACCCTGACAACGATCTGGCCGGGTTCGCCCGCCAGCACGCGGTCAACTTCAGCGGGGTGGTGACCACGATCCGGGCCGCGGCTGCTGTGATGGAGGAGGGCGGCCGGATCATCTCGGTCGGCTCCGGGACCGGTACGCGAGTGGGCTGGCCCGGGCTGGCGGACTATGTGGCCACCAAGACCGGGGTCATCGGCTACTCCAAGGCCGCTGCCCGGGATCTCGCGCCACGAGGGATCACCGTCAACGTGGTCCAGGCCGGCTGCGTGGACACGGACATGAACCCGGCCGACAGCGACCTGGCCCCCACCTTCCTCGCCTCCGTGCCGCTGGCACGTTATGCCCGGCCCGAGGAGATTGCCGCCGCCGTCGCCTTCCTGGCCGGCCCTGGTGCTTCCTATATCACCGGGGCCGTCCTCAACGTGGACGGCGGCTATAACGCCTGAATCGCGGTTCGGCGCTGTGCTGAAATCGCATCCGTAGCCATGGAGGAATTCTTTGAAGCTGTTATTCGCATGATTCCGATGGCGAGGCCATCGACCTCAACCGGGACGAGCTGGAAGTCCCCGGCGTCACGAGAACGCCGACCGACGACATCAGCGAAAAGGGTGAGGTCGCCGGTTGGGCGGACGGGCATCCGAGCGGGGCATGTGAGCTGTCCTGCCTCGATGAGGCACACCTATCTGGCGGTCGGGTGCGGGCGCAGGAGGGCAGGACGGCGCAGGGCCTCGGTGGCACGGTCGTGCCACCAGGTCAGGTTGTTCTCGATGGCCAGCCGTTGCAGCGTGACGAGGTGTTCGGTGGCGGACTCGTGGTGATCGGTAGCGGTGGCCAGCAGAGCTAGGTACCAGTCCACTGGACCGGTGCAGATGATGCCCGACACTCCGGAGATGCGTCCACAGTAGGGCAGGAGGGTTCGGTACAGGGTGTGGCATTCGGACTGGTGGCCGAGCGCGGCCATGGCGGCGGCGCGCAGGCAGGTCGCCGACAGCCATGACCAGTCGACCGGCGGCTGTGCTTGGAGGCCGGCCTGCAGGGCACGGGCTTCGGTCAGGTGGCCCTGGGCGCAGAGCTGGAGGATGCGGGCATCATGCTCGAGCGTAGGATGCACCCCCTGCATGGCCTCGATGATCGGTGCGGCCTCGGTGATCGCCCCCCGGTGGTAGGCCAAGGCGATGCGGCCCGTGTGGACCGTTTTGGCGGCGTGCCACATCTTCAGGTCTGCCGCCTGGGTTTCGGCATCGGCGTACAAGGCGTCGGCCGCATCGAAACGACCATCGAGCGCGACCCGGTTGGCGCGCCACAGCGTGTGCTGAAAACGTGGCCAGGGGAGCGGAAGACGTTCCAGGAGGGCGTCGCAGTGAGCGGCGGCTTCATCGGCGCCGGCCACGTCGAACATTTCCAGGAAGTTCTGCGCGTCCAGCATGCAGGCCAGCAGCTCGAAGGCAGGAGCGTCGGCCGACAGCCCGTGGATCTCGGCGGCGATCCGCATCAGCTCCGGCACCCGGAGCGGCTGGGGCAGCGCGAGATACCTCCCGTTGAGCGCGCGCAGCAGCAGGCCGGGGTCACCCAGGCGGCGGGCCATGGCGACAGCCTCGGCGGATAAGGTGTCCGCCCGCGCGTCGCCGGTACCGTCATACAACTCCTGGGCCAGTCCGGTCAGCAGCAGGGCGCGTTCGGGACTGTCGGTCCTGGGCAGCTCGCGCAGTGCGGTCTCGAAGCGGTGCACCAGGCGGAGTTCGACCGCCTCATACGGGTCGCGCAACGTCCAGACGGCCGCCGTGTCCAACGCTGTGAGCGCTTGGACCAGCACCTCGGAGCCGCCTTCGGCGCGGTCGGCCGTGCGGATGGCGGCCGCCCTGGCCTGGCGCGCGCCCGCGGGATCGCCGGCCGCGAGCAGCGCCCGTACCCTCCGCAGCAGCAGCGCCACATGCTCGGCCGGGTTCCCGCGAGACGCGTCGTGCGCCTCGATAGCGTGGCCCAGCCACCTGGCCGACTCGGAGTAGGCCAGGCGCCGCTCGGCCTGTTCGGCAGCGGCCACTGCCCAGCGCACTGCCTCCCTGTACGCGGCCGGCCCGGCCTGCACCGCATGGTGGGCGATGACGGCCACGTCGGTTCCCGGCCGCGTGGACAGGGCCATGGCCACGTCGCGGTGGATCGCGGCCCTGCGCAGCTCCGGCAGGTCGCGGACGACCGCTTCGCGCACCAGGTCATGAATGAAGGCGAGCCGGCCGTTCCTGGCCAGCAGCAACCCAGCCTGAACGGCCCGGTCGAGCAGGTCGAAGGCCTCTTCGCCGATCACCTCGGCCACCACCGCCGGGTCGAATTCCCTGCCGATTGTCGCGGCCACCGCCAGCGCCCGCCGCACCTCTCCCAGAGCTTCCAGCCGCATCCGCACCAGGCTGGTCACCGCCTCGGGCACCTCGTCCGCGTCCTCGGTGAACGACTTCAGCGTCTCCCTGAGAAAGAACGGGTTGCCTCCGGTGCGGTCGATCATCCGCAGCGCTGACTCCTCGTCAAGGTGCACGCCCAGATCGGCTGCGAGCTCCCGTACCGCAGCCGGGGCGAGCCCGGTCAGGCGGATGCGCGTCATGTCGTAGCGGGCCACCTGGCCGAGCGCATCGCCCATCCCGTTCCTGCAAGCGGCCAGTAGCGTGACGGCGCCGCCCCTCACCAGCATGACCAAGTCTCTGAGCAGGTCCAGGGAGGCCTGGTCAGCCCACTGCAGATCATCCAGGATGATGACGAGCGGGCGTTCGCTCGATGCAGCGGCGAGCCAACCGGCGATGGCCTGATTGCGGCGCAGGAGCAGCGCTTCGGCCGCGCCGTCCAGACGTGCGCCATCGAGCAGCCCGGCAAGGGACTGTCCATCCGGCGGCGCGTGGTGGCGTTCGAGTGCCTCGAACACCTGCGTCCACGGCCAGAGGGCGGGGGTGCCCGCCGCGTCGTAGCATCGCCCCCACAGCACCAACTGGTCGAGCCGCATCCCGCAGTGTTCGTCGAACGCCTCCAGCAGGCGCGTCTTGCCGATGCCGGGCTCGCCCTCGATCACCCCGACCGTCAGCCCTGTGCGGGTGGACTGCATGGGCAGGGCCAGGAGCGCCGCGAGCTGGGCGTCGCGCCCGCGGAGGCGAAGCGGGGAGGACTGGGCCGCCAGGAGCGTGGCCGCGTCGGTGACCGGCGCGAGCGTCTCGATCTGGCGCAGGATGCCCTCTTCCAGGGCGCGAAGCTCCGGCCCGGGATCCAGTCCGAGCTCGTCAGCCAGATGTTGACCGGCCCTGCGCAGCATGTCCAGCGCATCCCCTTGACGGCCGGTCCGGTACAGGGCGAGTGCCAGCAGGCACCATAGACGTTCGCGTAGTGGATGGGCGACGGTCTCGGCCGTGAGTTCGGCGATCACGCTCTGGGGACGGCCGAGGTCCAACAGGGCGCCGGCGCGCCGCTCCACCGCCACCAGCCGCAGCTCATGCAGGCGCCCTACCTCACCGACCGCCCACGGCTCGTCGCTGAACTCCTCGTACGGTGATCCGCGCCACATCCCCAATGCCTTGTCCAAGGCGGCCAGCGCCTCTCGCGGCGCCAGAAACTCCGCCTGGTGCACCAGCTTGGTGAAGCGTTCGGCGTCTACCTCCGATGCGGCCAACAGGTAACCAGGGGGCCGGGCGACCAGCACGCTGGCCCGTTCGCCTCTGCTGCGATCCGGCTCGATCGCGCGGCGCAAGTTCGACACGAACGAAAGGAGCGTCGACTGAGCACTGGGCGGCGCGGCGTCCCCGTACAGATCCTCGATCAGCGTGTCCAGGGAGACCACCATCCCGCGGGCCAGCAGCAGCCGAGCCAGCAGGGCTCGAGGCCGCGGCCCGCCGAGGCGGATCGGCGTTCCGTCAGCAGCGAGAACCTTCAGAGGCCCCAGAACTTGGAAATCCACTCTTTCTTCCACCTATGACTCGTCCGGAACAAGATCAGCTCGGAGCCGGTCCCGGTAAGCCTGCGTGCCATCTCGAGGGGAACGGGTGGCGGGGCTCGGAGCACCGCCACCCGGGTTCAATCACTACTCGCAGGTAACGGGGTAGCCGACCTGCATGATCGGCTTGTTGTGGTCGAGTACCTCAAGGTCAACGTTCCCGCTCTTCCGCTCGGGCCGATGCCAGTAGGCAGCCTGTACGCCCGCCCGTCCGCTTCCTTCCGTAGTGGTGGTGTAGGTGGCCGTCGGCCGTCCGTCGATCACCCACCGGTAGCTGATCCCCGTTCCCGGGGAAGCGGAGAGTTCGGCGTGGGCGGTCGTGTACGGCGGCACGTCACAATCACCGCGATAGGCCATGGAGGTGAGTTCGGTGATGCGCACCGGACCAGCGGAAGTGTCCTGCGGGACGCAGGTCCAGACGTAGGCCGCATGCTTGATCGGCTTGTTCGCGTTGAGGACCTCGAACCGTAGGACGCCAGTACCGCTGGCCTTGGGATCGAAGGTCCAGAAGTCATCGATCTTCTGGCCTTTGCCGCGGGTCAGCTTGACGGTCTTGGTCCTGTTCGGCTTTCCGTCCACGACCAGGCGGTAGCTCAGGTCGGTGTCCTGGTCGCTGAAGACCATCGCCTCCGCGTTGAGCGAGACAGAGCGATCGCACTGGCCGCGGTAGAGGGGCGACAGCGTGTAGGCGATCCGCACATTGGCCGGATCCGGGTCGGGGCCGGGGGTGCAGGAGAAGGTGAACTTCCGCTCCGCGGGAGCGCCGCCCTGCGGCATGAGGACGATCGCGTGGGTGCCGGCGTCCTTCGCCGCGAACTTCCAGTTCACCACGACATTGCGGACGCGGGGCTGGGTGTCGGCGGGGAAATCGAGTTCCTGGGACGACCACTGAGTGCTGTCGAGCTTCCAGAAATAGGTCACCTTCTGCGCCGGTCCCGGCGGGAGGCTGATCTCACCGGTGGCCCAGTGCTGGACCGGTTCTGCGCAGCTACCCGCGTAATCGACCGGGTTGAGCTCCAGAATCCGCGCCTTCGGCATCTGCCCTGGCAGAGGAGGCGGCGGCTCGGACGGCGGGGGAGTGGAGCCCGTGCAGGTCACCTGATATGTGGCACGGCCCGAGTCATGACTGCCGGGATTGAGGAGGTCGATGGCCTTCCAACCGCTGATGGAGGCCCCCACACCCATGGGCAGGGTGATCAGGCGGCTGCGCGGTCCTCCGGCGGCGAAGGAGATCGACTCACGCCGTCCTTCACCAGTGGCGCTGTCGATCCAGCGGTAGTCGACCTTGGCCGGGGTCCGCGACACCTGGATGGTGCCGGTGAAGGTCGCGGTGGTGGGGCAGGCACCGCTGTAGGTGGCCGGAGTGACGTCCACGTCGGCCGCTGCGACGAGCGGCTCGCCCGGTTCGGAGGGCAGTGGGCGCGTGTCGTCCCACACCTGCGGGGTCCCCGTGCACGAGACCCGGAAGCGGGCCTTGGCCGACAGCCCCTTCCCGCCCAGGACCTGCACGGCCTGCCAGCCAGAGGCGTCCCGGTCGAAGGTCTGGCGGTCCTTGACGGCGACCTTTCGAGCACCGTTGACGTGGAAGCTCTTGATGGCGCTCTTGCTGCCGTCGCCGCGTACCCACCGATAGCGAACAGTGCCCTTGCCCTTGGCCGTCACCACGGCGGAGAAGCCGACCGTGGTGGGGCAACTACCTGAGCGCTTGGCGGGACTCGCCTTCACCTTGGCCACGGCGACCTTGACGGTGGGGGCGGCGAGCGCGGGCGGAGCAGCCAGCAGCCCGCTGAGCAGCACCGTGCTCAGCAGCAACGCTGTCCGTTTCATTGGTTCCTTTCATGAGAGGTGAACAAGAAGGAGAACGTGGTCATGATCGGGCTCAGCCCCAGCACTTGGCGGCTGCACTGATCGTCGTGCCGGCGCCGGGCACGCTATGGACCGACAGGCCGCCGCCCAGCTCGGCGAAGGCAGCCCGCATCCGGGCGATCCCGCTGCCGGTCGGCACCTTCGCCCGGTCGAATCCGGTGCCGTCGTCGCTGACCGTCATGCGTAGAACATGCTCGGCGGTGTAGGTGATCGCGATGGACACCAGCTTGGCTCCGCTGTGGCGCTCGACGTTCGAAAGGGCCTCGCTCAGTGCTGTCGTCAGGCAGTTCGTGGCGCGAAGCGACAGATCCGTGCGGGGCAGGGCCCAGATCTCGAGCCCGATTCTGGTCCGTCCGGACCAATCGGTCAGATAGTGGAGCGCTGCAGCAGCCGTCCCGGCCGGTGAATGTGTTGCTTCAAGCACGGGAGCGCCATTTCCGAGGTCGTTGGTGTGCGATTCCCGGGGCGAAGGGACCGTCCAGGGCGGCCCACTGCAGCAGCATGATCGTCTTAGCGTCGGCGATCTCGCCGGTGCGGACCATGTCAAGGGCACGGTCGTACGGCAGCTCGACGACCTGGATGTCCTCGTCCTCGGCCGCTACCCCGCCTCCGGGGCCATGCCGAGTGTCGCGGTTGTACGGGGCGGCGTAGAAGTGCACGCGCTCGGTGACGGAGCCAGGGCTCATGTAGACGTCGAAGACGTGCCGTACCGGCCCGATGACGTGGCCGGTCTCCTCGGCGGCCTCCCGCCGGATGGCGTCTTCCGGACTCTCGTCGTCGAGGAGCCCGGCCGCCGTCTCCAGCAGCATGCCGTCCGGGTGGCCGTTGACGTAGGCCGGATAGCGGAACTGGCGGGTCAGCAGGACGGTCGCGCGATCGGTGTCGTAGAGCAGTACGGTAGCGCCGTTGCCGCGGTCGTAGGTCTCCCGCTGCTGGGTGCTCCAGTCGCCGTCGGCGCGCCGGTAGTCGAAAGTCGTCGTCCGCAGCACCGACCAGTGACATGACAGCACCCGCACCTCGCGGATCCGTACGCGCGGGTTTCCCTTGAGGTCCCATCCGGCGCGATCCAGGCCGGTACGGCCGCGGGCGTCCGGGATATCGATGCCCGCGGTCATGACCGGACCGGTTCCGGACGGGTGGCGACCAGTGGCCGCCAACGGATGACGCCGCGCCGGCGGGCGGCGAAGGCGAGCTTCACGCTGATCGCGGCCATGCCGAGCATGGACAGCGGCCGGCACAGGTCCCGCACCATCAAGCTGGTCACCGCCCCTGTCAGCGTGCCGGCGGTCGGCCCGAGCCTGGCCCGGCGCACAGCGCCGGCACTGATCGACTCAGGGCCACTGGCGGGCGTGTCGTCGATCGCACGAGGTCTGGACGGTTGGTCGGTGATGAATAAGCTCATGACAGATTCCTCTTCGTCGGGGCCTCCGATCCGTGATCGCCTTCAGGGCGTGGTGTCGAGGCGGAACAGGGCTGGTGCGTTGCTTACGAGAGATGCCTAGGTGCCAAGGTGAACAGAGTGCTAAGTGCGGCCACGTCGGCCCGCCGACCCGCTGGGCGGTCGGCGGCATCAGCGTTCCAGAGCCCCGCACGCGGTAAAAGCAGCAGGAACGACTGAAAAGCTGAAATTCCTGCCATCGCCACGGTTGAGCGCGCACGCCGACCTCCCAAAGGAGGCCCTCCAGGTTCGGTGACATGACCGTCCTGGCCCTTAACCGTGGGTACGCGTTCAAGCGCGGAACGCTCTGAGGGCGTTCGGAATCCACCACAGGTGACGCCTGGCCGTCGACGACTTCCCGGCGGTATCGACGGGTTCGCACGGTGTCGTGTCCACGGTGAGCGTTTGGACTCAGGCGGCCAAGTAGCCCGGGATGTCCTCGACACGATGGTAGACGGGCAGACCGCGTTCGGTCGCGATCCGTACGTCCTCGTCGGCACCGGTGGACTCGCCCGGCAGCCGAAGAACCGCGTCACAGTACCGGAGCAGCCGCTCCGCGGTGGGATACATGATCTGCGCTGCCACAGGATCGGCCGGCCCGGTGCCACCCGCGCCACGCAGCACGGGCAGAGCCACCCACTCCCCGATCATTGGGACGTGGCCGCTGCGGAAGATCGGCCATGCCGCCTCCTCCAACCGGGCCAGGTTGTTCGCCATCAGTTCCGGATCATCGTTTGTGCCGGAACGGTAGGGCCCGGCGATCAGAATCATCATGGTGCCGAACTATACTAGGAACTAGCCGGAAGAAACAAGAAAAAACGTGCAGTCGGCCTCTTGGGGTCCTGGGCCGCTGTTGAGGCGTCTCATACCTGCCAAGCCTGTCACCTGCGCTATGGCCAGCTTGAGGCGATCAACGCGGCCTCCCGATTCGCCGCCCTACTACCAACAGGGATTCGGCATGGCTACTCGCACAACGTGCAGAATCGCGCGAAAGAAGCCCACAATATGGTCCTCAGCTCATACCGACGACTGCTCAAGATCCCAGGGGTCGCCACGTTGCTGCTGGTCGGCATGCTGGCCCGGATCCCGGCTACAGCCACGACGGTCACGCTGACTCTGCACGTGGCCACGACGCTCGACCTTGGCTACGTCAAGGCGGGGTTGATCACCATGGCAAGCACGATCGGCATCGCGATCGGGTCGCCGGTCTCGGAAGGCTTGTGGACAGGTACGGTCTGCGTCCTGTTGTCATCGTTACGGCGATGGCGCGGGCCACCTATTGGGCATGTGCCTGGTGGCTGCCGTTCCCCGCGCTGGCCGGAGCGGCCACGACGGCCGGGCTGCTGGGGCTGCCCGTTTACAGCGTGACCCGGCAGTGCCTTGCCGCCATGGTGCCTGAACAGCAGCGGCATGTCGGTTTCACGCTCGACTCCATGCTTGTCGAGTTGTCTTACATGGCGGGCCCGGCCTTGGCCGTGGCGAGCATGACCACGTTGGGCAGCGGCGCGACGATGATGATCATCGGAGGCAGCCTGGCCATCGCAGGTCTGGCCCTGATCATGCTGAGCCCACTCATCCGCTCCACTGCCGAGGAGGTCGAACACCGGGAACGGGCCGGAAGCACACCCAGGCGGCAGTGGTTCACCCCCGCTTTTGCAGCCTTGCTGGGCGCGGCGATGGCCGCCATGTTCATCCTCACCGCCACTGAGCTGGCCCTGGTCGCCACGATGACCCACGCCCATCAGACCGCGTGGACCGGCCTGGCGATCGCCATCTGGTGTGCGTACTCTCTGGTCGGCGGGTTCGTCTACGGCGGCCTGCGGCGTGGTTTCTCCCCCCTCACCCTCACCGCCGTCATGGGTCTGCTGACTGTGCCTGTGGGCTTGGCGAGCGGCGACTGGCGTTGGCTACTTCTCGCCCTCCTTCCGTCCGGCATGCTTGTGGCGCCGGTGCTGGCCTCCACCATGGACATGATCAGCAAATTGGTCCCCCCGCGGACCAGGGGAGAGGCCATCGGTTTCCATGGCACGGCGCTCCTGATCGGTGGCGCCGCCACAGCGCCCATCTCCGGGGTGGTCATTGACGGACTCGGCCCTGAGTGGGCGTTCACGGTGGCCGGGCTGGGAGGTATGGCCATGGTGCTGGCCGTACCGCCACTCTGGCGTCGCCGTGCAGCAAGGACTATCAGCGCGCCGGTCGCGGAGTTTGAGGAGGTGAGGGGAGCGTCAGGTCCTCCGCAACCTCTCCTGTCCGGTGAACGATGCGCCTCCCTGTATGAACATTAATGCATGTTTATACGTGATCTTACTGAAGTCTATTTGCATGTTCTTGCATGCGATGTCTGGCGTTGACGACGTCGTTCAACCTCGTCCTGAGAGTTTTTCTTGTGCGCGGATTGATCTCCACGTCGCAATGCCGCAGTCAGAAGCGTTGCCACATGGTCCGCGAGCGTCATGGTTGCCAGGCACTACAAGCCATCGCCAAGGGGTGTTCGCAACAGTACGAGCATTATGAGATCACGTCGCGGGAGAGTTCCCGTCAGGTTCCAACACACCCCCACCGAGTGTGGTCCCGCCTGCCTGGCCATGATTCTGAGTGCGTACGGACGTCACGTGAGCGTACGCGAGCTGGCCGACGAGTTGGGGGCAGGACGCGACGGTACGACGGCGTTGAGCTTGGTCAGAGCGGCCCGCGGCCACGGCTTGATCACCCGGGCCTTCTCCATCCCGGCTGACGCATTGCCGCGGGTACCGCTGCCTGCCATCGCGTACTGGCAGGACAGGCATTACGTCGTGATCGAAGGACGGCGACGCCAAAGTGTGGACATCGTCGATCCTGGCGTCGGACGCCGGAGGATCACCGAGGCGGAGTTCGCTCGTGACTTCAGCGGGACAGTGCTGGTCTTCGAGCCCGGTCCCGGATTCCGGCGTGCGCGCGGGGACGGGCAGGTGGAAGGCGAGGGCCGCTGGCTGCGCCGGTTCGCCAAGTTGATTTTCGCGGGTCGCCGGTCGACGGCCGCTCTGCTGGTGACGATGAGCGTGCTGCTGCAGACACTGGGGTTCGTGCTTCCCGCCGTCACCGAACTCGCGGTCGACCAGGTGCTTCCGCGCGCGGACGAGCAGTTGGTGACGGCACTGGGGCTGGGAGTGCTGGTGGTGTTCGTCGCCCACCTCTTGGGCGGGTGGCTGCGCGGACGGGCGATGGTAAGTCTCAAGGTCCGAGCCGATGTCACTCTCATGAGCGTCACCGGCCAGCGGTTGCTGGCGGCGCCGTTCCGGTTCTTCGCGCTACGCGGCTCGACGGACCTGGTCAACCGTGTGTTGGCGAGTTCGTTGATCAGAGAGGTGCTCACTGGACAAGTGCTGCTCTCGTTGCTGGACGGCCCTCTTGCGGCAGGTTATCTGGTCGCGGTCTTCCTGCAGAGCCCGCTGATCGGGGCCTGGTTGGTCGCGTTCGCCCTGGCGCAAGTGGGCGTGCTGATGTTCACTCGCCGGCGGATCTCGGACCTGTCGCATCGGGAGACCGACGCGCACAGCACGGCACAGAACCAGCTGATCGAGTTCGTCCGCGGGATCGAGAGCGTCAAGGCATCCGGGGCGGAATCCCGGGTCCGGCGGCGGTGGGAGGCGGCACTGGAGGTTCAGGCAGGTCATGCGAGGCGCGGTGGCCTGGCACGGGCCGGGCAGGAGACACTGCTCGGTGCGTTGCGCTTTGCCGCACCGCTGGCGTTGGTGTGGGTGGGGGTCCAGCAGGTCGCCGCCGGGCAGATGACATTGGGGGCGATGCTGGGCGTTCAGGCGCTTGCCGCCGCAGCGCTGGCGCCGCTGGGCTCGCTGGCCGGCACTGTGCAGGCGCTGCAGGTCAGCCGGCCTCATGTCGCTCGCCTGGCCGACATCTGGCAGGTCGAGGCCGAGCCGATGCCCACGGACGCGGTCACTCAAGTGCTGGCCGGCGGCATCACACTCGACGACATCGGCTTCCGCTACGGTCCCGATGCGCCGTGGGTGGTACGGCATGTGACCGTCAAAGTGCGGCCCGGGCAGAAAGTGGCCGTGGTCGGAACGTCCGGCTCCGGCAAGAGCACGCTGGGACGGCTGCTTCTGGGGCTGCTCACGCCGAGCGAGGGCGAGATCCGCTATGACGGCATCCCGATGTCCCGCTTCGACGCGGGCGCACTGCGTCGTCAGTTCGGCGTCGTACCCCAGGAGCCCGTGCTGTTCACCGGGACGATCTTCGAGAATATCGCGCTCAACGTGCCGGACGCCTCGATGGCGGAGGTGATCGAGGCGGCCAGGGCAGCCCTGATCCATGACGAGATCGCCGCCATGCCCATGGGCTACCACACACGGCTGACCGACGGCAGTGGGTTGTCCGGCGGGCAGCGCCAGCGGGTGGCGCTGGCGCGTGCGCTGGTGTCCCGCCCCAAAATCCTGCTCATGGACGAGGCCACCAGCCAACTCGATAGTGTGACCGAAGCAGCGATCGAGGCGAGCCTGCGGATGTTCGACCGGACCAGGATCGTCATCGCCCACCGGCTGAGTACCATCTTGGATGCCGACCTGGTTCTCGTCATGGATCAGGGTCGGATCGTCGAGGCCGGCACCTGCGAAGAGCTCACAAGCCGTAAGGGGTACTACGCGCGCCTTGTCGCCGTGCAGAGCGTCCGAGGGCCGGTCGGCGGTGGGTGAGGCGGCGGTCCAAGAGATCGATCAGCGTTGGACAAATCACTTCAAGGTCTCACAAGCCGGTGACAACGCCCTCCCGCCAAGATCTTGCCCTGCAAGCAGTCCGGTGATCGGAAGGAAGGACCTTTCACGAATGGTGCACAGAGCACTCTGCTGCGGGACATCTCCGCCCTCGGCATGGAGCTGAACGAGAGCCAGCTGAACGGCATCAGCGGCGGGCTCCCGCCGGTGAAGCCCTGGGAGTCTAAGTGGGCGTTTGATTTGTAGGTGTTCGTCCTAGTACGTTCCTCGCCAGGTTGGGGTGGATTCGTCGGTGATGCGCTTGCTGGCATTGTCGATCATCGCTATGTGTATCATGGCCTCGGAGCTGGCGGGCAGGGTCTCGTAGTCGCGGGCAAGGCGGCGGTGGAGCATGAGCCAGCCGAAGGTGCGCTCGATCACCCAGCGTCGCTTGAGGACGTGGAAGCCACGGGTTTCGGGGTCGCGATGGACAATCTCGGCGTTGACTCCGAGAGTGGCGGCGTGTTCGGCGAACTGATTCTTGAAACCGGTGTCGACCCAGGTCGCAGCCAGAGTGGGGTAGGCGCCCTTGGCCTGGTCGAGGACCTGGATGCCGGCCTGGTTTTCCGAGACGGAGGCGGCGCAGACGACCACGGCGAGGAGTAGGCCGAGGGCATCGGTGGCTACGCTCCGCTCGCGTCCGACGATCTTCTTTGCGGCGTCGGTGCCCTGTGAGGCGGTCGGCGGGTTGTTAGAGGTCTTGATCGTCTGGGTGTCGATGACGGCCGCGGTGGGTTGGGGGTCGCGTCCTTCCTTGACGCGGGCCAGGCCAGTGAGGTCGTAGTTGAGCTGGGCGAAGATGCCCTCATCGCGCCAGGCGGCGTAGTAGGAGTAGACGGTGCCGTGGGGTGGGAAGTCGTGCGGGAGTAGGCCCAGGCGACGCCGGTCCGGTTCAGATACAAGATCGCGTTGAAGATGTCTCGCAAGTCAGTGGGCGCGGGTGCGCCGGTTGGACGGCGGTCGAGCCGGGCCTGTCGCCAGGCGGTGAGGGTCGGTTCGATTAAGGCCTAGCGGGCGTCGGAGATGTCGGAGCGGTACGGGCGTCGGGGGTTCATATCCGAGCCCTACGCCCAACCCTTCGTAATGCCTGGCATCTGCCGAAACATGGCGTGTCCAGGACATGTCTACGCCAGACGGAATCGGGAGCTGCTCGTCTCACGAAACAGACATCAAGGAAGCCCGCCCGGACTTGCATATACATGGATGCTCCGCAAAGTGCGCGAATCGCTCGACAGGCATAACAGGGCAGGCTGTCACAGAACATACCTAAACGCCCTCTAAGTGGGCGTTTAGGTATGGTTGATGAGAGTATGCCCGCTCTGCGCTCACGGTCTTTTGTGCTGTTTGCCCGGTGGGCGTAGATTTGTCTAGTCAGCGCGGCCGGTGCGAGCGCCCGTTTAATTACCAAATACTCCACGGATTGCGTCTCGTCTAAAAATGCGGCGGAGCCTCCCGAACAGCCAGGGACCACTACCGATCACAATTATCGGGTAGAGGTTCCACCATGAACCAGCGAAAGCCCTATCTCAGCGACATATCCGCTGCCCGCTGGGCTCTCATCGAGCCCACCTTAACCGCCTGGCGCCAGGCCAGACTCGACCGCCGGCCGACCGGCCAACCCGCCTCGCACGACCTGCGAGACATCTTCAACGCGATTCTCTATGTCAACCGCACGGGAATCGCCTGGAAATACCTGCCGCACGACTTCCCGCCATGCAACACCGTCTACGCCTACTACGCCGCCTGGCGCGATGAGGGAATTTTCGCGCAGCTCAATTACGAGTTGACCGGCCTGGCCCGCGTCAAGGAAGGCCGCCAGGCCGAACCGACCGCGTGCGTGATGGACACCCAGAGCATCAAGACCTCCACCAGCGTGCCCCTCACCAGCCAAGGAACCGACGCCGCGAAGAAGATCGTCGGCCGCAAGCGCGGCATCGTCACCGACACACTCGGTCTCATCCTCGCCGTGGCCGTCGCCGCCGCCGGCCTGTCCGACAACGTGATCGGAACGAAACTACTCAGCCAAACCAAAACCACCTATCCGTCGATATCAAAAACCTGGGTAGACACCGGCTTCAAGAACACCGCAATCGAACACGGAGCCACGTTAGGCATCGACGTCGAAGTTGTCTCAAGAAAACCTGACACTCGCGGATTCCAAGTCGTCAAACGCCGCTGGGTCGTCGAAAGAAGCCTGGGCTGGCTCATGCTATACCGCCGTTTAGCCCGCGATTACGAAACTCTTCCCACGAGCTCCCAAGCCATGATCTACCTCGCGTCGATCAACAACTTGACCAAGCGCATAACGGGCGAAATAACGCCAACCTGGCGAGGCGCCTACTAGGACATAAGCCGCAATCTACTCAAAACAAACGCCCACTGAGGCCGCATGTTCCACCGGCAGCCAGTGCGGCCTTGGTACAGCAGGGCGTTGACGATCTCCCGCATCTCGTACTTGCCCTGGTGGCTGCTGACCGAGGGGTGCGCGGCCTTCCAGGCTGCGATGACCGGGTCGATCAGAGCTCACCGGTCATCGGATAAGTCGCTCGCGTATGGCTTGCGATCACTCACGCCGTCATCCCGGCACACCCACATCCACCAGGCAGGCATAACGCTACAGATTCACTCAACCACATTGTGGCATCACGGGTATGACCTCGCGAATCGCCCTCTGCGGCGGCGATAGGCCCGCAGCGAACAGCGCGACATCCTCCAAGGGGTTCACACTTGACTCGCGCTGCCGGGTCAGACCACCACCATCCAGATACCGCAGTCTTTCAACCTCTGTAGCAGCTCCCAGCCGTCGCGATTCCGATTGGGGCCGCAGCGGATGTACGGGCGAACCGCCCCGGTCACGGTGCGCGTTTAGGAAGTGACAAATACCAAATCACATTTGCCCCCGCCATCGTAAATGCAGGCTGGATCGTTACAGGTTCTCTCGACCCTTTGTCGTGATGTTTCTCATATTGCCTGTCGATCTTGGTGAAAGGTAAAGCTTGTTTGTTGTTTCGTGTCACAACATATTGAGGATGTCAGTGTACAAGTTAGTCAACGCAGCGGGCCGACCGAGGCCGACCCGCCGCCACCTCGCCTTAGGAACAGCGCTCACAGTAGCGGCGTCGCTACTGGTAGCGGGTGCGTCCGGCGTAGCGCAGGCCGATCCAGAACCCACCAATCCGGCAACTCCTGCGGTGACCACGTTCCCGCGTCCTGCCGATCCTGACGCGCCACTCAGAGCGGTGATCGCTGAAGCGAAGAAGCAGAATAAGCCGGTTGCGGTCGAAGAGGTGTACACCGAATCGTCTCGTACCTGGGCCTATCCCGATGGGCATGTGACGGTGCAGTCATATGCGGGCCCGTCGCAACTCAAACAAGGCGATGGTTCGTGGGCGTGGATCGATACTTCTCTGGTGGAGAAGGATGGCGTCCTGAAGCCCAAGCTGGCCAAGGCCGATGTGCAGTTCTCGCTGGGTGGGGATGCTCCGTTCGCTTCCCTGGAACGGGATAAGGGTCAGCGGTTCGCGCTGTCGTGGCTGAAGGATCTGCCGCAGCCCAAGGTAGAGGGCAATGTCGCCACCTACGTCGATGCGGCTGGCTCCGGCGCGGATCTCGTCCTCACCGCGCTGCCCGACGGTTTCCGGCATGACGTCATCCTGCGGGAGCGTCCATCCAAGCCGGTGGAGATCCGCATCCCGGTCGAGACGGACAATCTCAGCTTCAGCAAGTCCAAGGACGGCATGCTGAAGTTGGCCGACGAGTCCGGAGCCGTGGTCGCGCAGGCTCCCGCTCCCGTCATGACCGAAGCTCCCGCCGCTGCCAACGCGGCTGCCGTCACTGGGGGAGGGCAGGTGGCGCAGGCGCAGTCTTCGGTCGAGATCGCCACCCGGGTTGAGCAGGGAGGCAAGGGCAAGAGCACGCTGGTGCTCACTCCCGATCCCAAGTGGTTGGCCGACCCGGACACGCAGTATCCGGTCGTGGTGGATCCGACCACCACACTGACGTTGCAGTCGAACTTCTACCTGTACTACAGCTGCGGCACCAGCTCCATCATGAGCGGTAACGTGCTGTGGGCGGGTAGCTCGCAATCCAGTTGCGCCGCCACGCAGCCGGTCAGCCACCTGCGCACCTACCTGGACTTCGATACCACCGCTATCGTCGGGCGCGCGGTCGGCTCGGCTCAGCTGGAGTTGTACGCCTCGCGGATGTATAACGGCTGCTCCTACACCGGAGCGCTGAAGGTGTCGCGGCTCGTCTCCGACTGGGGCACGGGCGCCGAAGCCAACCCGACGCGTAACTGGGCCAACAAGCCGAAGGTCGCCGAGGCCGGCTCGCAGCTGCAGGTGTGCCCGGCCTACAGCTCGATTCCCCGTGCGGTGACCTGGGAGATCAAGGACATCGCCAACGCCTGGGCGACCGGAGCCACCGACTACGGCCTGCAGATCCGCGGCGAGAACGAGATCCAGGACACCTCGGCCGGCACGCCGGGCTGGGTCGAGTTCGACTCCTCCTACAAGACCGGGGGCCGGCCGCCTAAGCTGACGGTCAGTTACATGCTGCCGCCGGAGATTCCCACTGTGACGGCCGAGTCCATCGATTCCATAGACGGCACCGATGCGATCGCTCGGGCTCAGAACGTGAAGATTGGCTTCACCTCCAGCGTGCCCGAGGTCACCAACCTCAGCTATACCGTCACCGTCAACGAATCGACCATGGTTCCGCCGCCCACGGCGCCGACGGGCCATGTGGCGCATTGGAAGTTCGACGAGGATACCGGTGCGGCCGGCGCGGCCGATGCCAGCGGCAACGGCCACACCGCCACTTACTCCGGCAGCCGCCGTAAAAGCGTCACAGGCAAACTCGGCTCGGCCATCGAGTTGAACGACATGAGCGGCAGCAACGGCTGCTGCGTCCCCGACGCCTACGCCGCCACCAGCCAGGCGGTGCTCAGCCAGAATTCCAGCTTCTCCATCAGCACTTGGGTCAAGCTGAAGAACAGCGACACCACCCAGTACGTGGCCAGCCAGGACGGAGACCCGTTCGGACTGGCCCTGTACTACCTGAGCACCTCACAGAAGTGGCGGCTGCAGGTCACCGGTGCTGGCGGCTCGACCGGCTACGGAGTCTGGGTCGACACCACCCAGCCCGTCAGAACCGATGCCTGGTCGCACCTCGTTGCGCTGTACGACGCCTCCGCCGGCAAGATCCGGCTCTATGTCGACGGCGCCCTGTCGGCCGAGGCCGACTACCAGCCCTCTGGCACCGTCACCAGCGGTCCCTTCCGCATCGGTGCCAGGAAGGGCGACAGCGGTCTGCAGTACCTGCAGGGCGCGATCGACGACATGCGTCTCTACCGGCGAGCCCTGACCGCCAAGGAGGTCAAAGACCTCTACGGCGAGGTGGCGGCGACCAGCTACAACGCCAAGCCGTCTGGCCAGGTCGTCGAGCAGACCTTCGCCCTGCATAATCCGGCCAGCCTGAAGTTTGTGGTCAAGGCTTGCCGCAGCGGTGTTACCCCATCCTCCTGCAACGAAAGTCCCGCCTACCGCATCACCAGCGACGCGCCCGTGCTTCCGACGGACACTGGGACCGGCATGGCCGACCCTACCCAGCCGATTCTGTCCGGCATGGTCAATCGCCCGTCTGGTGGCCAAGTGACGGCCAAGTACTACCTGTACGACAACAACGGCACTTCCGTCGGCCCGGCACCCCTCGGGATAAGAACGGTCAACGGCGGACAGCGGGCCTCCTTCCAGATTCCGACGAACACTGTGCAGCCTGGCAGCACCTACACCTGGCAGATGAGAGCCTGTGTCGGCGAGGTCAGCTCGGCGCCAGACCCTGACCCGGAGCCCGACCCCACTCCGACCCCAAACCCCGATCTGAAGGCCCGCTGGTCCTTCGACGAGGCAACAGGTACGACGGCGGCGGATGCCTCGGGCAATGACCACACCGTCACGCTCAACGGCGCGGCATGGGCAACCGGCAAGGACCAGTCCGGTGTGCAGCTGAACGGGACCTCCTCCAGCTACGGCGTCACGGATGGGCCGGTGGTTCACACCAACGCCAGCTACACCGTCTCGGGCTGGGCCCGCATCGACAACACCACAGCCGACCACACTCTCGCCAGCCAGGATGGAGCGGTGAACAGCGCCTTCAAGCTCGGCTACGCCCCGGGCGACAAGAAGTGGCGCATGATCACCTACCAGTCCGACACCACGAACGCGACCCCGGTCAGGGCCCTATCCACCCAGAACGCGACCGCCAATCAGTGGACCCATCTGGTCGGCGTCTACGACGCCACTGCTGGCAGGCTCCGCCTGTACGTCAACGGAGTCCTGAACGCTGACGTCGCCTTCACCAGCAACTGGGACGCCACCAGCAACGTGCAGATCGGCCGTAGCAAGGTCAATGGGGCCCTCAACTACTACCTCAAGGGCGGCATCGACGAAGTCCGCCTTTACCAAAGAGCCCTTACCACCCAGGAAATCGGCACCCTCTACGCCAACCCGGCACAGACCCCAACTGCAACGAGTCCGGCAACCACGCAAGAAGTCATCAACGGGCCGGAGGTCTGCACGGCCAAGACAGCGCCCATCAGCTTCACCACCCCCGGCACGCCTCCGCCAGATCAGGAGGAGGACGTCCAGCAGGTGACGCTGGGGAAGGACAGCTTCGTCATCAAGACGGCCAAGACTGATCCGGCCGCTTGCTACGGCGGGCCCTGTACCGCCATCAATTCAAACACCATACAAATCGGCGGCACTGGAACAGACAAGACGGTTACCGTTATAGGTTTCCGACTGGACGAGCTTCCTGACGGTGCCGGAGTGGTGAATGCCGAACTGAAACTCGGCAAGCCGGCGTGTGCGTCTGGTACTTGCCCGGCAGACACCGTGATCACCGCTACGCCGCTCAAGAGTAGCGTCACAGCGGAGACTAAGGGATCCGAATTGGCTGATGATGCCGATCCGACAATCACCCCATTCTCCCTGCCAATCAACAGTATGGAAGCTGATATCGCGGGCAGCGAAGCACAATGGTTACTACTCACCCATAACAAGGATGAGGTCATCACCATTGCCCAGCCGAGCGCTGAAGAACAGCCATCGCTGGCGTTGACCTATCTGCCAGCGGGCCCACCAAGTAAAGTGCTCAACCTGCGCGCCACCGGCGGTGACGCCAGTGCAACGGCCAGCTGGGGACTGCCGGAGTCCAACGGAAGCGTAGCGTTCTTGAACGGCTACGACGTGGAGGTCGTCGAACAAGGTGGGGCAAGGCTCAAAACCCTTGAAGTGAAGGACCCATGGGCCGCCATCAGCGGCCTGACCAACGACGTCACGTACACGATCAAAGTACGGGCCAAAACCGCCTATGGAGTTAGTGAATGGGAAAGCACTTCAGTCGCTACCAAAGCAGTGCCGCCACCACCACCTACCTCAACAGCATGTGTCCTTGAAGCGTCTGGAACAGCTGCAAAGACAGTTACGGCCCCCGCATCGGAGTCCGGGGCCGACGCATACATCGAGCAAGTTAGAGACTATTTCGAGGCCCAGGACGCAGTTCTCCAAGGGCGGGCGGAAAGCATCTGGGACGCGCCCGGCGTCACTCCGGATGCGAACAACACCGCCAAACTCTCCCTCCTTAATCACACTCTGCTACAGGACAGAGAGTCCTTGGAGGGGGCAGGGACTATACTCTCGAACACCACTGTTGATCTGGACCACGTGGTAGTGCAGCAAGACAGCGACGGAATGGTGCGGGTGACTGCTTCTGTCACCCGCACATGGACAAAAAAGTCTTCCGATGGCACGGCGGGAAGTGCCGCGAAGAGGAGTGCGCCAACTGTCGGGGAAGTCGAGCCCAGCACTCCCACCATTTCGGTCTTTGTGCATGACCGTTGCGGCGGGCTCTCAATCATCGATGTTCCCGCAGATTCCGGAAAGGATTCCACTGACTGGCTTGATCCCTGCGGCGGACTCATTTCCGGCAGCTCAGTTCGGGCCGCACAGGCTGCGGCCGATGGACCGATCGAAGTAATCTGCGGGGGCGACAAAGACATCAAGCCGCAATTCAGTACAATTCCAGGACAATACAGCAGATGGTCGTGCTACTGCAAGTTCCCTGGCAGTAACCGAGAGGGCGACAACTGTGAACTTTGGCTGGAGACGCCGTTCCAGGGGGCTGCGGTTGCAAAAGGTATCCAGGTTTACGGAACGGGAAATCTGGGCTGGACCATCCGCAACGCAGGCTTCCTGAAAAATGAGCAACTCCACGCCAATATATTCAGCGCCATCGGAAAGGTCTCCGTCTCTTCCGAATTCCACAAAAAGGCCGAATATAAAGCCTATAATAGCTGGCTTCTCGACAATCTAGAGATGACGGTCACCTCTAAGGCAAAGCTCCGGGCTCAGGGAGGGGAGGTCTCCTTTAGCCACGACAGTGTCAGCTTTACCCCCGGAATCCAGGGGGAGAGCGTCTCAAGCATTTCGAAGAGCAACCGTGGATCAAACTTCTGGCGCGACCCGGAGACCGGCAACAACAACTTTATAGCGGAGTGCTCTCCGCACCTGGCGATGTGCTGGTTTAAGGACGTCCAGCTAGAAGTTGAGATCGCCCTTCGGATACGACTGCACAAAAAGGACCCGCGCTCGTCTACGGGAGAAGTAAAGTCCACGGGCTGGACCCCCTGGAGAGCGGCAGGAGGGTTACTCTCCAGATAGCATATAGTTAGCCATCCTTTAGGGGTGGGGTGCCGCAGGCGCGGCACCCCACCCCTGAAGGTGCTGACCTCCATTATCGAGATAGGAAAATCCATGAGACTTAACTGGTGCAGGGCAATTTCTCTAACGGCAGGTGGCGCTATCGTTGTGGCGGCGATAGGCGCTGTCTTATGGACTCAAGCGTACCCCACATCACGCCTTCAGGAATTCAACTATGTCTGGACCAACGCCTTGCAGGTGGGCCATCCAGAGTATCAAATATGGTCAAAAGGTGATGTCAGTCGACAGCTTTTCGACATTTCGGCGACAGTTGAAGTGGATTCGCACTCACCCTCGATGGTGAAAGGTAATGTCGGTAGCTCTTCCGAAGTGTCGACAAATATGTTAGGTCGAATTACCTTCACCTCGCTTCCACAAAGTCCAATGGGTCGTCATTTGAAGGGGTTTATGGGGGGGCGGGGAAGCGATCTGAAGGCTAAGAATGAGGCTTTTGTGCAGGCAAAAGCGCTCAGATCCAGGGAAATAGCAACAGTGATCGTTGAGCTCGCCAGTCCGCTCTCCGAAGGCAAGCTGGAGGCGTTGACTGATTTCAGCGTACTGGAGTGGAAGCGCTTCTTCCTGTCAGGTCCACAGCCGTTGTCGGGTAAGCCTGTATATTGGTGGCCTGGAAAAGGTGGATGTAGTGCCACGGTTCTTGTAGATCCTCGATGCGACAACCACTCCGCCGTCTCGCAGTTCCGTCAATGGGTGCATCGCCTCAGCGATGAAGATCAAGACAATCTTGCGGAGCTTGGCCTCGATCTGCAATCTTTGCGAGACGCTGCCGCCCAGGGACAAGTCTTTGGCTTTATCGCCAACACGTTCAGTCGCGACCAGGTCCTCAACCTTCTCGCGATGCCAGAAGTCCGCACAGTCCAGATCGTTGAGCATTGGGTGGAGGAGGAGTGAGGGATGACAGGTGTCGATTGACCTGTGGATCACCGGCTGGTTCCTGCGCGACCCTGCGCACCTTGATCCCGATGAACAACCGCCGCCTCCAGGAGCTCACCTGTACCGCTTCAAAATTTGTACACGTGGCCTGAGCTGGTGTTTCTTCGGGTTGGCTAGGCTGTTCGGTGGTACTCATTGATCGCTCCGCTGAGCACCTTTCGGCGCTGAATGCGGCCTTCCAGCGGCACCACAACGTGCTCGTCTTGATCGGGTGGGCGTTGTTGGCGGGACCGGTGCGGGCGGTGCGCGTTGTAATGCTCGGCGTAACAGTTGGCTCGGGGCGTCCGCGGCGGCGTCGTCATCACCGTGACGCCCTCTCCGGCGAAGATCTCATCGAAGACGGTGGTGAACTTGGCGTCCCGATCACGGATGAGAAATCTGAATGAGCCGGGCCTCCGCCCGAGGTTCATGAGCAGGTTGCGGGCCTGCTGGGCTGTCCACGCGCCGGTGGGGTTGGCGGTCACGCCCAGGATGTGGACGCGCCGTGTCACCACCTCCATCATGAACAACACGTACAGGCGTCTCAAGAAGATCGTGTCGACCTGGAAGAAGTCGCAGGCGAGCAGCGCTTTCGCTTGCAGGCGTAGAAAGGTCCGCCAGGAGGTGTCGAGGCTGCGGGGAGTCGGACTGTGCCGGCGTGAACGCAGGATCCGTCGCACGGTTGCCGCACTGACCTGCAAGCCGAGCCGAACCAGTTCACCGTGTACCCGCCGAAACCCCCACATTGGGTTCTCCTGTGCCGCTCGAATATTGAGTTACGTGGTCTGAGCTGCGGTTAAGCGGCGTGGTGGTATTCGTTGATCGTGCCTGTGGCGACGGGTTTTCGGCGGACGATCCGCTGGTCGTTGAGGTCGGTTACGTCGCGGGCGGGCTGGGTTGCGATGTCCGGGGGACGTTGGTGCCTGGACTGGTGCGGCCGGTGCCCGTTGTAGTGGATCAGGTACTCCTGAAGCACAAGGGCCAGGTGGCGTTCGTTGAGGATCAGGATCCGGTCGAGGAGTTCGCGGCGTAGGGTGCCGATGACGCGCTCGCAGATGGCGTTTATTCTCGGCGTCCGCGGCAGCGTGGTGATGTCCCGCAGCCCTTCAGAAGTGAAGACCTCGCGGAAGGCGGAGGTGAAGAGCGAGTCTCGATCGTGGATCACGAACCGCAGCCCGGAGAGCGGTCACCAAGATCCATCATGAGATTGCGGGCCTGCTGCACTGTCCATGCCCCGGTTGGGTGCGCGGCTACTCCGGCAAGGTGCAGTCTCCGGGTGCCGTGCTCGATGAAGACCAGCACGTACAGGCGTTTGAGCATCATCGTCTCGACCACGAGGAAGTCGCAGGCAACGATCGCGTGGGCTTGAGCGGTCAGGAACTGTCGCCAGGTCGGCCCGGCCCGGCGGGGTGCCGGATCGATACCGGCTATGTGCAGGATCTCCCACACCGTGGAGGCCGCGATCGGATAGCCCAGGCGCGCCAACTCGCCTTGGATTCTCCGGTGCCCCCAGGTCGGGTTCTCCCACGCCATCCGAACGATCAGTCTCTTGACGGGTTGACGGGTGCGGGGCCGTCCCGGGCACCGCCTGTTGGTGAAGGCCCACTTACGGGATACCAGGTGACGATGCCAACGCAGGATCGTCGCTGGAGTGACCGGGAAGATTTTCGTCCGCTGGTGGCGGCAGATCAGCCGCGATAGCGCTGCAAGCCGGAGCCGGTCGGCGTGGTCCCACTGCGGCCGGCCGGCGAGTTGGCGGCGGAGCACCTGGTTTTCGTGACGAAGAACCAGCAGCTCAACGTCCTTGGACAGATCAGCGCGAACCAGGATTGTCAGCAGGCCGAAGAGGTTCCTCAGCAATCGATAGACCAGCGACAACAACACTTCGCGATGGTCGCAGTCGCTGCCCTGAACGCGCAGCAAAACCCCAGTTCACAGCACGAGACCGTATTTTCGAGCAGGACACCAGCCGCATCAAGAGCCGCCTCGACGACCCCAGCGTCCCCGATGCGGCTGGCTCGTCGGCCAGACTGGCGAGGCGGCCCGTCTGCTGGGCAATGTCGGCGCGCACCCGCTCGTGCAGGTTGCCTGCCCTGCGCGAGCGAGATGGTCACAGGGCGCTTTGTGTCGGCGGGCCGGCCCCGGCCGCTACAGCCGGGAAGATGAACACCCTGCTGTCCAAGAACCATGGCATTCACCGCAGTGGTCACCATGTGCTGCGCCGTCACATTTGCGCGACACCGCGCTGGGCCGCGCTCGGTTCGCGCTCCCCAACAGGGAGCAGCGGCGCAAGCGCTGACCCGAGGCCCGATCTCCGCTCGCTCCAAATATGGCCGAGGGCGGCGGGTTGATCACGAGACGGCAGACGTCGAACAGGAACTGGCGGGCTACAAGACTGAACAGATCTCTTCGATCTCTACGAATACATGGTTCCAAGGACGACACGACGGAGCCAAGAGTCTTGCGAGTACAAGTCGTTGGGACCGATCGAGTTCGAAGCTACGCCGAACGAGATCGTCAAGATCCGCGCCGCCTTGAGGTTGCGCCCACGGGAGTGGTGTACGGGTTGGAGCGCATGCCGAGCACTCTGACCGATCTCTAATAGCTGGTGCCAGCATGGCTGGGGTGCGGGAGCCATTTCCGGGAAGCTATGATGCAATGGTTGTACAGGGCGGCCGTGCTCGGTGCGTGCTCGTACGGCACGTCACGCGCCGTCAGGACCCGGTACTGTCTGACACGCAATGTGCGCGGAGGTGGCACGAATTGCCATCAATCGGCACTGTGCGGCACTAAAGGATCTTGCTTCTAATCCGACGGTCGCAGGTTCGAATCCTGCAGGGCGCGCTTTGATAGTGTTCTGACCTGCGGTGATGCGGGATCGGACTCGTTCTAGAATTTTCGTCTAGTGGTTGCGTGCTCTGTACGTACTCGCGCGCGCCAACATCGCCCACACCATGATCGGCATCGGTGTTCTGGGGCTGTCTTGGCAAGGAACGGCCCCGTCCCGCCGTCTGGTCGCGGCGATCACGGGGCCGGTTGCAGTTGTGGCGGGTCAGACCCGCAGCGGGATCACCTTTCCTGGCTTCTGCTGGTTCTCCTCCTCGGCGAGCAGGAGCGCTGCGGTCTTCTCCGCGGCCGCCATCGCCACCTCGGGGAAGACCGAGGTGTAGGTGTCGGCGGTGAAGGAACTGGAGGTGTGGCCCAGCGTCTCCTGCACGACCTTCATCTCTACCCCGGCCGCCAGCATCAGCGAGGCAGCGCCGTGGCGGAGATCGTGGAGACGGATGGGTGGCAGGCCGGCGAGGTAGGCCAGCCACAGGAACTGTTCGGTGACGTTCTGGGGATGCAGCCGACTCCCCTCGGGTTGGGTGAAGACGAACCCGGTGTCCGTCCACGCCTCGCCCAGGGTCAGCCGTTCCTGGAGTTGCCGCTGCCGGTGCGCGCGCAGTGTTGAGGTGGTTTCGGCGTCCAGGGCGATGCTGCGTACCGAGGCGTCGGTCTTGGGTGTTCCTTCGTGGACCTGCCCGGCCAGTTGCACCAGTTGCCAGTTGATCGTGATGGTCTGGGCCTCGAGGTTGACCTCCTTCCAGCGCAGCCCGCACGCCTCGCCCCGGCGTAGCCCGCGCAGCGCGATCAACCGGTACAGGGCGAAAAGGCGGTCCCGCTGGGCCTCTTCCAGAAACAGGCGGGTATGGGCCGGGGTCCAGACCATCACTCGGGAAGGGCGCGGCGTGCTGGTGTAGGCGTCGACCGGATCCACCCGCCGCCCGCCCCGGCGCCGCGTTTCTGCATTCAGGCGTTCCTGGAAGGCGGCTTGCCAGTCCTGGACCCGGTCGTCGGTCCACACCAGCGCCTTAGGGCGGGCCTTGGCCGGTAGTTCCAGTACGGCGGCGGGATTGAAGTCGAGCAGCCGGTCTTGCCGGATGGCCATGTTCAGGGCGTGTCGCAGGGTGGCGCGGATGCTGTGCATGGTGGCGATGCTGATCGGTCGCCGGTATTTGACGCTGGCCCGCACGCTCGGGTCGGGGCTGGCGCGGCGTTCGACGATGGTGTCGTTGAACTCTTCGATCTGCTCGAACATCACCGCGATGTCGCTGACCTTGAGCCGATCCAACGCCAGCCGGCCGAGGTAGGGGATCAGGTAGAGGCGGATGTGGCCCTCGTAGGAGCGGCGGGTGCTCTCCTCGATCTTCCGCTTGCGCTGGAGAAACTCCTCCAGCCACTGCTCGACGGTGATCTCCTGGGTCAGGTCCAGCCCGGTTTTGATCTTGCGGCGGACCGCCTCCATGTCGGGCAGCGTCTTGGTTTCGGCCAGCGTGCGCTTAATCAGATCGGCGATCTGAGTGCGGGTAGCGGGCTCGCCCGGCCCGGCCAACGCCAGCAGGACCCGTACCTGGGCGAGTTCGGCCTCGGCATCGTCTTGGCTGGTGAAGCCACCTCGCCGGAGCGGGCCACGGCGCTTCCCGTCAGGGCGGGGAGGCAATTCGATCTGGTAGTGCCAGATGCCGTGCCGGTGGTTCCAGCCGCCGCCGGGGCGGCGCAGCTTGGGGCACTTCTGCCCGAGTTCCTTGCCGTCGCCGTTACGGCAGGAGCAGCGTTTGAACGTGCTGCCTTCAGCCATCGGTTGTCCTGTCCTCCTCGATGAGGGTGTGCTCGCCGAGCAGCGCGAGCAGGGCGGCGGTGGGCACCAGGTATCTCTTGCCGATGCGGATGATCCGGCAGGGGAACTGGCCGTCCCTGGCGAGTTGGTAGGCCGTGGTGCGTCCCAATCCGAGCGCCCGTCCCGCGGTGACCACGTCGACCACAGCCGGCAGTTGCTGGATCTCGGCCCACGTCAGCGCGCGCCTCATCGCCGATCTCCCGGCTGGGAAGGACGCGTGACTGCCGTGAGCCCGCCTGGCACGGCCACCGCGGTGCAGGAAGTCGGGTGAGCGTGATGCGCGCCATCGCCGACCGCCCCGAGCGCCGTGCCGGGCACGACGTATCGACACCCACCTCGGCGCCAGCACTCAAGCCCGACTCGATCGCCGCTACGGAAGCGACGCATCGCGCGACGCTGTGAGGCGCCGTGACACCGCTGGACAGCCCTTCGGGGGTGCCGACGTGGATTGGGAGGTTGCGCGTTCGGGAAGGGTTGTGTACGGCGGACAAGCAAGTGCGAGCCCGATCTGGTGCCGGCCACTGGTGCGAGGTGCTCAGCAGATCCTTGGTCGTGTTGAGGCAGCCCAGACAAGCCGCTCGGCGGCGTATGCCAGGGCCCCTTCTCGCTGAGACTGTCGAGTCTGATGGGCGTAGTGGACGACGGACGTCGAAGGGTGATGTGGTTGGGTCCTGTCATGGCGATGTGGCCCGCTCATCCGAGCCACCTGGTCCCTGTCGCCTTCTAAATACCTGCCTCCAGGCGCGAATTCGGACATGAAGGCAGGCAAAGAACAGGCAAGATCGCGCTCCGTAACCCGGGTGTACTTCTTCCGGGCCAGGCTGCTGCCCATGCGCTCCGCTACCGCGCGAGACTACGCGTCTGACTCACTGACACCTGGAGGCGAGTCACGACCTCGATCACCCCTGGTCCACGTCGTGTTGAGCGTCCGACTTGCAGCGCCATTGACCTCTAATAAGAGGGCTCGCATTAGGAGAGCTCGAGTCGAACGGCGTTCGGTTTCTCTGTTAATGGGCCATATGTGATGGTTGCTCGGCCTGTATTGGCTCCTCAGCAAGGACCTCCCCACTGTCCATCGCTGGGCGGGTGTTTGCACTGGTGAAAGCGATACTCGCGGCGGGCGCCTTGCACGGCGGTACCGCTCTTCAGATGCGGGTGCGTTGACTCAAGTGACTGCCGCACGGCCGATATACGCAGGGCGATGCCCCATCCGTGAGCCAAAGTAAGGGCTACGAAGCTTGCCTCGGTCACGTCCCGCCGAGTGGTGTAGAACCGGCCCTCATCGGCGCGTCGCCTTTAACGACAGAGGGCCATCGCGTGAGTCTCTGTGTGAAACCGCCAAGTGACACGCAGAGGAGAAGCACACGATGGCCCTGGACCAGTCTGCCCTGTTAGAAGTCCTTTCGGTACTGAAGAACTCCGAGGCGAGCGAACGTATCCGGCACGCCGCCGAGACCATCTACCAAGCCCTCATCGAGGCCGAGCTGACCGCGGTGATCGGCGCCGCCCCGAACGAGCGCACCCCGACCCGGGTGGCGCAGCGCAACGGGCACCGCCCCCGCACGCTGACCACCACCGCGGGTGGTCTGGAGCTGCAGGTTCCCAAGCTGCGCACCGGCTCGTTCTTCCCCTCGCTGCTGGAACGCCGCCGCCGCGTGGACCAGGCCTTGTTCGCCGTGGTGATGGAGGCCTACCTGCACGGCGTGTCCACCCGCAAGGTCGACGACCTGGTCAAAGCCCTCGGCGCCGACACCGGCATCTCCAAGAGCGAGGTCTCACGGATCTGCGCCGACCTGGACGAGGAAGTATCCGCCTTCCGCGACCGCTCGCTCGCCGAGCAGAGGTTCCCCTACCTGTTCCTGGACGCCACCTACTGCAAGGCGCGAGTGAACCGGCGGGTGGTCTCCCAGGCCGTCATCGTGGCCACCGGCGTCAGCGCCGACGGCCGCCGCGAAGTCATCGGCTTCGCCGTGGGTGACAGCGAAGACGGCGCCTTCTGGACCGCGTTCCTGCGCTCGCTCAAGGCGCGCGGCCTGGCCGGAGTGCAGCTGGTCATCTCCGACGCGCACGCCGGCCTGGTCGCCTCCATCGGCGCAGTGCTGCTCGGCGCGGCCTGGCAGAGGTGTCGCGTGCACTTCCTGCGAAATGTCCTGGCGACCGTCCCGAAGGGGTCGGCCGAGATGGTCGCCGCCGCCATCCGCACCATCTTCGCCCAGCCCACCCCGGACATGGTGCGCGACCAACTCGGCGTGATCGCGGGCATGCTCGGCCGCCAGTTCCCCAAGGTGCAGGCGATGCTGCACGAGGCCGCCGACGACATTCTGGCCTTCGCCGCGTTCCCGCCCGGGCACTGGAAGAAGATCTGGTCGACCAACCCTCTCGAACGGCTGAATAAAGAGATCAAACGCCGCACCGACGTCGTCGGCGTCTTCCCCAACCCAGAAGCGCTGCTCCGCCTGGCCGGTGCGGTGCTGGTCGAAGCCCACGACGAATGGCAAGTCGCCGACCGTCGCTACTTGTCCGAAAGCTCCATGGCCCTGCTCACCCCACCCACCACCAATCCACAGGAGGTGGCGCACACCGAACTCATGACGGCATAGTCGAACCAGCAGAGCCTCACGCGAGAACCGAACTACACCACTCCGCGGGACATGACCAGATGTCCAGTGGGGATCACGCTGGTCCTCGTCTGATGGGCACAGGTACAACCTGTACCGCTGATACACACGTTTCGGCTACCGTAGCCCTGCCGACCACGAGATCGCGCACGCGGGTGTGATCACTGCGCCGATGTCGTTAGCGGGGGAACCACTTCGAGTCGTTTGAGGGGAGAAACTCGATGGCTGGAATGCTGTACTACCCACTCATAAACCCGCCGCTGGCCGTGCTTCACCACGCCATCCTGTACTGGGATGAGATCGCTACCATCGTTCCCGAGACGGCCTACGAGCGCTACTTGCACCGTCCGCTGAGGCAGGTCGACGACGCGGGCCTGTACCGGCCCGTCACCTTCCGCTCCCACCGGATGATGATTCGAGATCTGTTCAGCGGCCGTCATCGCCACCTTGGAAGCGACGGCGACGCATACGACGAGCCAGCGCGCACTGCTGAGGTCCTTCGAGAGTTGCGCCGGTCCGTGCCGCTCGACGACCTGCTGCCGCCTCGCACGGTGACCGACGGCGAGGCTGCGCTGCTGTGGCCGATGAAATTGTCTACGGTCCTAGTCGATGCGCTCGTGGAGGATGGACTTGCCCGCTGGCACGATGCCACCGGTATCCCGCGTCTGGTGGTGTCTTCAGCGCTGCAGACATGTCTCCTCGGCATGCAGGCTGAGCTGATCGCGGCCCAAGCGGACGTGGGCATGGACCTCGTGAGGGATCGGGGCAGGGTCACGAATCTTGTCCCCCACACTGATCGCGCCGAGGTCTGGCGCTTCGTGCATGGTGAAACTAGGGGATCCAGCTCGTCAGACGGGTCTTCAAGCACGGCCAACCGCACCGAAGCACTCCTGTTCGAAGTAGGACGTTTGCTGCCGTCCCCAGGCCCAAGCGCCTCCACCGACGCCGTGATCGCTTTTCGGAACCGCTACAACGACGAGCGCCTTCGTCTCATCGTCGCTCTGCACCGTCTCATCCGAGAAATCTACCGGCAGCCTGTCCAGTCAGAAGACGGCAGCGAGGTCGGCACCCTCGCGGACCTGTTGCTTGACACGCGCCTCGAGCTCGACCAGGCGCAGCGAGACATGGACAAAGCCGGGCGCGCAGTTGGGATGGAGTGGATGCGCCGCTCCGTCTCCGTCATGGTCGCCATAGGCGGTGCCGCAGCTGCGTACGCATCCCAAGAATGGGAGTGGCTGCTCGGTGTGCTTGCCGGCATCGGGGTCAACGTTGCCACTAATCGCACCCACGCAGGATGGCGTGACAACCAATTTTCCTACCTGCACCGCATTGACAGAGCTTTAACAAGCGGCCGGTAGGGGGCGCATGTTGATCCGCTACCGACCCCCGCGCGATAGACGTTTGACAAGACGATCTCCAATCAACAGCAATTAAGGCTCTCCGGTAGAGGCTGCGGATCTTGGTCAACTGCTTTCTCGCCGAGAGCCTCGTCTCATGCCAACCGGTCCCGACTCCGCTCCTCCTGGCCAGCATGATCAGGTTGGAAAAGCCTCACTCTCGCGGCCGCGTCCGTCTGCTGACGCCGCCTCGTCCGCTGATTTGGTGTTGGGATCTTGAGGTCTCAGGCGACGCGCACGATCGAGGTCTTCTACGGCCCTCGCCGTCAATGGGTGGTCCGGGCCCATCGTGGCCTTCATATCTTCAAGCGTCTTCTCGTGAAGATCGTGAGCTTCAGAACTCCGTCCCGCCGCCTCAAGGCAGCGCGCCATCTCGCCCTGCGATATCAATGTTTGTGGATGATCAGCACCTTGTAGATGGCGCTGATCTTCTAACACTTTGGTGATGAGAGAGACAGCCTCTTCCGGCCGACCCGCAAGCCTGTACACCCATGCCGCTTCACGACCTGCAATGAGAGTATCGGGATGGCGTGTCCCCCTATACTGTTCCGTCCTGGGTAACGCCACCTCGATCAATTCCACTCCTTCTGCCGCTCGCCCGGTGCTCGCCCAGGCAATCGCAAGATTTCTCAAAGCGAAGAGGGTAATGCCCTCCATGCCGGCACGTTCCGCCGCAGCCAAGTTCCGCTCGAACATATCGACCGCCTCTGCCATTCGCCCTGCCGCCTGGTACGCCAGCGCCAGGTTGTTCTGGACAATCAGCGTGAGCCCTTCGTCCTCGCTCTCGCCAAGGACCTCATGGCACGCCCTTGCGGTCTCCTGCAGCAACTCAATCGCCTCAGCTGACCTTCCCGCGAGTCGCATCGCGGCACCGAGAGACCACCGCGCGTACAAAGTATCGGGATGGTCGTTGCCCAGAATGCGGACCCGGATGCTGACGACCTCCTCTGCGAGCGGCATTGCCGCCAACCCATCGGACCTCTCATTGAGATTGTTGGCTACCACCTCTCGAAGGGTCGCGATGCTCAACTCCACAGTGCGGAAGCTGTCCTCAGATATGGATTCTCCGATCGTCAGACTGTTGAGATGCTCCCGAAGTGCTCTTGCGTGGTCGGTGAGGATGGGCGCGTCTGATTCGGCTTGCGGCACTTCAAGGGATGCGCGGTGTAGCCGTGCTGCTGCGCCTTCGACCAGAGTGCTGAGCACACCTCGTTGTGTCGCTCTTTCACGGACCACGCGTTGAACGAGCCGGTGGGCAACGGCCGTCCTCCCGTCACGACTGACAGCTATCAGAGATTTTTGACCCAGTTCCCGAAGCGCCGGCACCGCGTCAGCTCCAAGCAGATCCGTCGCTACGCCCGACGGGGAGATCACCGACAATTCCCCCAGCAGTCTTTCGGCGTCAGGGGAGATCCCGGCGAGAGCGTGCAGAACAGCCTGCGCCACGCCCCTCGGGTACCTTTCGCCTGCGGGCCGATCGAGAATTTGCTCCAGTGGGGTGTCGCGTAGGGCATCTCGGTAAGCGTCGTAGGTTATCGAGGGCGGACCCATGAGCTGGGCGGAAGCGATCGACAAGGCGAGGGGGAGCCGATCAAGGTCGGCGACAAGCCGTCTCGCGCCGGCGACATCTGTACGTCTGACTCGCTCCTTGAGGTAAGCCAAGGCCTCGGCACTGGTGAACCGATCGACTTCTACGGGCACGGCCAGCCTTTCGAAGGCGTGGTCGTTCGTGGTGATCAGCACCTGGACGGCACCTCTGGCGGGCAGGAGTGGCGCTATGGCGTCAGGGTCCTCGGCGTTGTCGAAGACCACGAGGTACGGCTCTTGGCGCTCTGCCAGCCATCGCTTGATCTTGCGGGCAACCATGTCCGCATCGTCATCTTCGTTACGCACCCCGATGGCGTCCGCCATCAGGTCAAGACTGCTCCGGAGCTGCTCAGCAGTCTCCGCGTTGAGCCATGCAACGGGCCCGCCCTGTCGCATCCTGCTCCTGGCATACTCCGCGGCGAGATGGGTTTTACCCACGCCCTTCGCGCCTGCCAACGAGCACACCATGGCGGCCCGCCCTGCCTCAAAGATCTCCTCGATCTTGGCGTACAACTTCGGGCGTCGCTGAAACGCCTTAGGCTCCCTCGGCACGTCCCCAATCTCCACTGGCACAGAACTCGTCTGTGCAGCGGCTGGCGTTGGGAGGGAGTTCACAAGCGGCTCCGCCGATGCCGCCGACCTCTGCCGCTCACCATCTGCCGAGATCCACCAGCCCAGGACAAAACCGACAGGACCACCCGCCAGACCAACCAGGATGCCTACACGATCAAGATCCACGCCACTCAGTTCGCCGAAGAACCAGATCGCGCCGCCGAGCACGCTTGGTGCCCCGGCGGCAAGCGTGAGTTTCATCCAGCGTGGCATCCCGCTACACCTCACCGAACCAGGGGATGGTTGTGTGTAGTTAACATCACCGTATCGACGAGGCCGCTCTCAGACAGAACATTTCCGACGACGGACCTCCTCCAGCAGCCCTGCGGGGTCGCTGACCGGCTGCGAGTCGACGGCGGTATGCACCTGATGAACGCCCACATCGGTGCCAGCCTCAGGCTGAACAGCGCCAGACTGGACCGCCGCATCGGCGCGACACTGAGCGGTGGGGGGACTGGCCGTGAACGGCGGCGTCTGGTGCATGGAAGGAGTTCGCGGCCGCTGGCGAGATCCGACTGGTCGGCGCTCGGCTGGATGCAAACCTGCGCCTGACGGGCGCGGACCGCGTAATGAGGATGGTCCTTGCCTGACACGCGACCGCGTGTCCATCGGCTCCCTCGGGGCTTCGATCTGGGCCAGCAGTCGGCGTTCAACCCGGTAGGAGCGACGCAGTGGCTCTCTTACGGGCTGATCGCGGCTGGCTGGGTGCTGGCGACCGCCATTGTCGCCGGAGCGGCCCGCGTGCTGGGCCGGTGAGTGTGGACTTAAGCGGAGGTTACGCACGTATTCGGCACGATCAGGCTGGCTGTGTTCGCCCCGTGCCGCGCGGCTGGAAGCGGGTACCGGCGAACGTGGCGGGCCTAAAATGCGGTCCGACCTGGGGAAACGTCATCAAGATCATCCCGCGCATGTCCCCTGATCATGGTCTTACGGCTGCATGCGGGCACCGCCTGCTGCCTATCAAGGGCGCAAAACAAAAGACCTGCGGCTGAGAAACCGCAGGTCAGGGGCTTGAAATGCCGATCTAGGTGAGTGCCCCTGGCAGGATTCGAACCTGCGGCACCCGCTTTAGGATAGCGGGAGCCGTTCAGCGTCCAGTATGTCTTGTTAAGGGTGATATGGTTCCCGATCAGTGCGTATCATCTCCTCAACAATGACTTCCAGTCCTGTATCGCTTGAGTGCCTTTTTCACCTGTTCAGACCGATATCCATGGCGGGAGGAGCGAAAGGCATTCCCGCTCTTCAGATGCGGGTGCTCTGTAGAAGCCGGGCCCCTCGAGGACTCTGTGGCAGGCCATTGTAATTGTGATTCAAACACAGCCATCCGCTCTCCCGGGCGTCGATACCGCATGTGACCCCGCTGCCGCGGGACGTACCGGAAGCGTGCAGTTTTGCCGGCCTCTACGAGCGCAGGAGCGCGACCCGGCAGTGCGCCTGCCGAAAATTCCACCCATGCAGGTCAAGCGGCAGGTGAGTACTCGTGGAGGACGCCGCCGAGCCGGTCTCTCCTACGTATGTTCAGGTCGGTGATTCGCTCGGGATCCGTGATCGCGTCCGGGGCGGGACGCAGTGGGGCGGCTTGGTTCAGGGCTTGGTGGGCCCGGTGCTGGTTGTAGAACCGTTCATACTCGCGCAGGGCGTGTCGCAGGTGCCGTTCGTTCCATACGAGGCAGCGGTCGAGAAGCTCATGGCGACACGACTGCACCCACCGCTCCATGATCGAGTTCATCCGCGGCATCCGGATACCGGTGAGCACCGTCTTGATGCCGGCCTCGGCGAGAATCGCATCCGTGAGGGCCGGGAACTTTCCATCCCTGTCTCGGAGCAGAAAGCGCGCCCGGCAGCCCGCATCGTCCAGGTCCATCACCAGATTCTTCATCGCCTGGGTGACCCAGCTCGCGCTCGGGTGCGCGGTGGTGCCGAGCACGCGGACGCGCCTGGTGGCGTGTTCGATGACGGTCAGGATGTACTGGCGCTGCCCGTTCAAGGTGATTGTCTCGAAGAAATCGGCACCCAGCAGGGCGTCGGCTTGCGAGCGCAGGAAGTCGGCCCAGGTGATGGAAGCCCGCTCGGGCGCCGGATCAAGACCTTCCTGCTTGAGGATCTCCCACACCGTGGGACGGCGCGACCTTGATACCGAGTGTGGAGAGTTCACCGTGCACCCGCCGGTAACCCCAGCCGGGGTTCTCCTGGACCAGACGCAGGATGAGAGCGCGGATGGACTGGACGGTGGGTGGACGGCCAGGCCACTTCGGTCGGCAGGTTCGGGCGTGACGTCGTTTCATCAGATCGCGGTGCCAGCGCAGGACCGTGTCCGGGCGGACGAGGAGCCGCAGCCGGCGCAGGACCTCGCACGGCAGTGAAATCAGGAGCGCGGCGAGAAAAGGCCCGGTCCTTGGGAGGGAATCTGACTCTGGTGTCGGCGTCAAGTTGGCGTTCGAGGGCAATGATCTGGTGGCGCAGGGCGAGGATCTCGATGTCCTTGTCCCGATCGCCCCTGGCAGCAACCGCAGCGCGGCGAACGTGTTCGTGACGGTGAGGTAGGCCAGGCGAAGGAGCACAGCCGATCATCATGCCGTACTCGCTTGCCCTTCCTGGTGGCTGGAGCTCGCGTCGCCACGCGAAGCCATCGCAGAGTTATGACCTGGGCGGATGTGGTTATCGGCAGGCGCAGAGGAACTGTCGCCAATGCGGCGAGGATTCGGCGGATGGTGCATTCGCCGATCCGATGGCCGAGGCCGAGCAGTTCACCCCGGATCCGCCGATGCCCCCATCGGGATTCTCTCTGGCCAACCGGATCACCAGAGCGCGTAGTTCATCCGGGATCGGTGGACGTCCGTCTGTGTTTGGGTTAGTCCAGTGTTGGCTGACCGGCCAGCGGTGCCGGGCCAGCAACGTGCCCAGTGCCACGATCCGATGAAGGCGAAGCCGTGTGGGCAGCAGTCGCGTCAGTGCCGCCAAGCAGCGCCCGGTCAGCCCAGTCCGGTCGTGGCCGAGAGACCTGCGACGCGGGACGGCGACCTCATGCCGCAGCACCAAGATCTCCACCTCCCTTGGAGTGTCACCCCGCGCGAGAAGCGTCAACCAGCCGAACAACCGGACTGTCAGCAGATAAAGAGGCGTAGGAACACGAGAGCTAAGGATTAGAAGCCCAGGCCAGACACCATGGACGAGTTGTGCACCGCATGGGCGAGAGGAGCGGCGTCGTCCTGGAGTGGTGGAGTCTGCCGAGGTGCGTCCCCGCACATCCTCCGTCACGACCTCTTGAATGCAGCCGACCTATATCGGAAAGCCCCACGACTGGTTGATGCCGCCGACGCAATCCCATGCCTGGAGCCGACGGCCGTTGGCGGTGTCGCCGAAGGGGAGATCTATGCACCGGCCGGACCAGGCGTTGCGATATGTATGTCCAACCCGGGTCCAGCGTTGCTGGGCCAACCCGTTACATGCCCATACCTGGAGGGGAGCTCCGTTGCCGATGACTTCAGCGGGCTGGTCGAGACACATTCCTCCGATGCTGAGTGACCCGTTCACGTTGTGCGTCCACTGCTGGTTCGGTCCGCCCCAGCAGTCCCAGATGCGGACGGCTGCGGCGTTGACGGACGCCGGGTCCATGTCGATGCATTTGTTCGTCCCGTTCCAGCGCATCTCGCCCGTTCCGCCCGGCGCGGGCGTCCAGGCCTTGTTGAGTCGGTGAAGGGTCAGCGACACCAACCTGACGTTGCCGTCGAGCGCGTAGGCGGAGATGCCCAAGCTGCCGGGCGATGAGTCGAAGTTGGTGTTCTCCGTGTAGGAGAGCCTCCCGTCGTTGCCGAACGCTTCGACCTGCCCGCGGTCCACCAGTACGCGCATTTTGATCCGGTTGTCGACCGGCGCGAGCGGCTTCCATTCCATCTGCTGCAGGGGCCGGTTGTAGGCGATGGTGCGGTCACTGGTCCCGTCCGCGCGCTGGTGCAGCCGGAAGCCGAACTCCGACGCCGTGGCTCCGGTGAGGTCCCATTCCGAGATCAGCTCGTAGGTGTCCGCGGTGATGCCGTTCAGCGGATCCGTGGTGTCGCTCGGTGTGATCGTCCGGGCGCCCCATGTCTGTGCCGGCTGGCGGATCGTGGAGATCTCGCTGACGGGTAGGCGGGTCACCCGCAGACCTTCGGGGAAGCTGCGCAGTGAGAGCTGTGCGGGGAAGGACGCGTTGCCGGTCCATGTGGAGCCGCGGTTGCCGGGTTGCCAGAACATCTGGACGACCCGGTCGGTCGGCAGGTTGGTGAAGGTGAGGCCTGCGTAGACCGAGCCGTCGAAGGCGGCGCGTCCCTGGTCCAGGCGCTGTGGCGCGGGGAATCCGGGGTCCGGGACGAACACCCCGTTGTTGTTGAGGGTGCCGATCACGTATTCGCCCTGGGCGTCGTTCAGGACCCATCGTTGATTGCCGGTGTTGCCGTCGACGGGTAACTGGTAGATGTCCGGGCACTCGAACGCCCAGTCGGCGCGGTAGTCACCCCGATACGTCCACGAGAGCAGGTTCGTCGAGCTGTAGAACTTCAGGGTGTTGCCGTTGTCGTTGCCCCAGAGCACCAGGCCCCAGCGGTTCCGTGCGGCGTCCCAGAAGACCTTGGGGTCACGGCTCTCGTACGGCGTCGAGATGACCTTCGCCCCGCCGTTGTACATCTGGAAGCGGTGGCCTCCGTCCGTGCTGTAGGCGATGGAGACGCCGTTGGTGTTGGTGAACAGCAGGATCGGGTCGTGATCCCCGTTCTTCAGGCCGGTCGCGTTGCGGGTGTCGACCCAGCCGCCGCCCGACCACAGGGTGGCGTTGTGCACTCCCGGTTCCAGGGCGATCGGCTGTTGCGTCCAGTGCACGAGGTCGGGGCTGGTCGCGTGCCCCCAGTGCATGGTGTCCCAGTTCAGGCCGTGCGGGTTGTGCTGGTAGAACAGGTGATACAGGCCGCGGTAGTACAGCGGCGCGTTCACGTCGTTCATCCAGCCACCTTGCGAGCTGAAGTGGAACTGGCCGCGGAACGGTTCGTTGTAGTCGGTGGGGGCGTACGGGTACTCGGGATAGTCGGCGACCTCTCCTGCCTGCGCCGTCCCGGCGGGGATGGTGACGAGGCCGGCCACGGCCATCGCGAAGGCGAGGATCGCCGAAACGACATGGCGTTTTGGTCGAGCGAGTATCCGCATCACGAGCACACCTTTCGTTGACGACGGGAGGGAATCGCGGCCTCGATCGCGGGGCACGCGCCCCACGTGGCCGCTGGACAGGGCGTGGTTGCTCACCTGTGACACGTGCGCGTTATGGCGCCCCTTGCGGCTTGGGGAACGAGGTAGGGCGCAACTTGGCGTGCAGGTGCGCCAACGGGTGCTGGTGATACCGGCAGGTCTTTCGACTGCCAGATCATCCAGCGGTGAGGATGGGAAGACGAGCAGCCGACCGCGCTCTGCTGGGCGGCGGGCAGCGGTTCTCCCAGAGCCGCGGCCGATCAGGCGGGTCGAGATCTTAACGGTCCGAGCCCTGGCGGCCACGGCCGCGCAGGCGGCGATCGGGCCGGTGATCCGGACTGCTAGGAGGCATGGAAGTACTCCTTTGTCCAAGGGAGGGCCATATGTCAACGATGACATATGTCAACGTTGACATCGGTTGCAGTGATGATGGACTCGACGGGACGATACGTCAATGGCTTGCCGCTGTAACAAACCGGCAACTGGGACTCCGTTGGCCGAAACCCAGCCCTGATGTGCGATACCGGCCATCGTTGCCATGCCTGCCCCATGGAACAAGGCGTGAACGATCCGGCGGCGCACCCGCTGCGTCAGTGCCAGTTACACGGCCAGGTCCTCTCTGCTCAGTTCGTGCGCCCAGGGCGGGTTGGCCCCCGCGACCGAGCAGGTGCGCGCCGCGACCCTGGCCGCGAAGAGCGCAGCGTCCACCGCAGCCTCCAGGTCGAGCGCGTCCAGCCGCCCGCCGAGCAGCCCACGCTCGCCCAGCAGGTGCAACACGCCCGCCGTGAACGAGTCTCCGGCGCCCACGGTGTCCACCACGTCCGCGGCGGACGCGGGTACCTCGGCCCGTGCGCCGTCCACCGACACGAGTGCCCCAAGCGAGCCCCGGGTCACCACCACCAGCCGCACCCCCGCCCCGTGCCAGGTGTCGCAGACCCGCTGCACATCCTGATCTGGATGGATGTGCGCCAGATCGTCGTCACTGAGCTTGACCACATCGGCCAGAGCACACCAGCGGAGCATCCGCTCCTGGTAAACGGCCGGATCCACCAGCGCCGCCCGTACGTTCGGGTCGATGGAGATCGTGGCCATCCGGCCGGCCGCCTCCAGGAACTCCTCCACCCGCGCGGCTCCCGGCGGTCGTACGAGGGTCAGCGATCCAGCGTGCAGGCAGGACGCTCCCCCCAGCCGCGCCGGATCCAGTTCCTCCCGCCGCCACTGCCAGTCGGCCGTGCCGTCGGCGTGGAAGGAGTACCTCGCCTGCCCTTCGGCGTCGAGCGTGGCCACGGCGAGGGTGCTGGGCTCGGACGCGGGCACGCATCCGCTCAGGTTCACCCCGGACGCGCCGAGCCGGGCGCGGAACAACCCGCCGAACACATCGCCGGAGATCCGTCCAAGGAACCTTGTCGGGGTTCCGAGCCTGGCCAGCGCCACCGCGGTGTTGGCCGGGCCACCGCCGGGCAGCACTCGTAAGGCCAGTTCGCCCTCCTCCGGGCTCCCGGTGGTGAAGGCGTCGGCGACGCACTCACCGAGCACGGCGATCTGAGATTCGGGCATGGCGGGGCCTTTCACAGTGCAGGGGAAGGCGCTCGGCAACGTTGCGCGCTTGTTACCCGTAGTAGGCATTGACGTTTCGTCGCCGAGAGTTCATCATCACTTCCCAGCGGATGTCAACGTTGACATATGACAACGTTGACATCCCCCGCCCCCCGAAGGACCAGGGAGTATTCATGTCTCGTAGCACTCGGATCGTCGGTGCGCTCGCCGTCGCCGCCATGGCATTGACGGCCTGCGGGGGGAGTGGCGACGGAGCCTCCGCCCCTTCATCCGCCGCCACGGGCGCGGTGAAGGTCGGGCTCATCACCAAGACAGAGACCAACCCCTTCTTCGTCAAGATGAAGGAAGGCGCCGAGAAGGCGGCCAAGGCGCAGGGCGCCGAGCTGATGACCGCGGCGGGCAAGTTCGACGGCGACAACGCCGGCCAGATCACCGCTATCGAGAACATGGTCGCCGCCGGGGTGAAGGGCATCCTCATCACGCCCAGCGATTCCAAGGCCATCGTTCCAGCGATCAAGAAGGCCCGGGACGCGGGTGTGCTGGTCATCGCGCTCGACAGCCCGACCGAGCCGCAGGACGCCACCGACGCGTTGTTCGCCACCGACAACTTCAAGGCCGGCGAGCTGATCGGCCAGTACGCCAAGGCCACCATGGCCGGCAAGCCCGCCAAGATCGCCACGCTGGACCTAGCCCCAGGTGTCGCGGTCGGACAGCTGCGCCACGACGGCTTTCTGAAGGGCTACGGCATCGCGGAAGGCGACCCGTCCATCGTCTGCTCCCAGGACACCGGCGGTGACCAGGCCAAGGGCCAGACCGCGATGGAAAACTGCCTGCAGAAGGCCCCCGACATCAACGTCGTTTACACCATCAACGAACCGGCCGCGTTGGGCGCGTACACCGCGTTGAAGGCCAAGGGCCGTGAGAAGGACGTGCTGATCGTGTCGGTGGACGGCGGCTGCACCGGCACCAAGGCGGTGCAGAGCGGACAGATCGCCGCGACCTCGCAGCAGTACCCGCTGAAGATGGCCGAGCAGGGCGTGCAGGCCACCATCGACTACGCGAAGGGCGGCAGCAAGCCCTCCGGCTACACCGACACCGGCGTCACGCTCATCACCGACAAGGCCGCGACCGGAGTCGACGGCAAGGACACCGCCTTCGGCCTGGCCAACTGCTGGGGCTGACGCAGGAGCAGACCGGGTCGCGTGACATTCCCGGCGTTCCCAGGCCCGGCCGTGACCACTCACCAAGGATTCCGATGACCGTACCCACCGTCCCCACCAGGGCGCAGTCGCCCAAGGCCGCCGAGCCGTCGGCGGCACGCAGGCTGCTCGCCACACCGACCGCGGGGCCGCTGGCCGCACTGCTTTTGGCCTGCGTCTTCTTCTCGTTCAACACCGAGCAGTTCCTCAGCGGAGGCAACTTCTCGCTGATCATCCAGCAGGTGATGGTGGTCGGCATGCTCGCCATCGGGCAGACGCTGATCATCCTGACCGCCGGAATCGACCTGTCCAACGGCGCCATCATGGCGTTCGGCGGCATCGTGATGACGAAGCTGGCCGTCGGCAGCGGCCTGCCGCCGGTTCTGGCGATCGTCGCGGGCCTCGCGGTCTGTGCCGCGTTCGGGCTGGCCAACGGTCTGCTGGTGACGCGGATCTCGCTGCCGCCTTTCATCGTGACGCTCGGCATGCTGAACGTGGTCTTCGCGCTCACCCACATCTACTCCCAGGACCAGACCGTCACCGGCCTGCCGGACGAGCTGACCTTCCTCGGGCGTACCTTCCAGCTCGGGGGCACCGCCGTGACTTACGGCTCGGTGCTGACGATCGCGGTGTTCCTGCTGTTCGCGTACCTGCTCGGCTCGACGGCGTGGGGCCGGCACGTCTACGCGCTGGGCAACAGCCCGGAGGTGGCCAGGCTGACCGGCATCCGCACGCAGCGGCTCACCATCGGCGTCTACACCCTGGCCGGGCTCGTGTACGGCATCGCCGCGTTGCTGCTGGTCTCCCGTACCGGAGTCGGGGACCCGCAGGCCGGTCAGACCGACAACCTGGACAGCATCACGGCGGTCGTGCTCGGGGGCACCAGCCTGTTCGGCGGGCGCGGACTGATACTGGGCACCCTGGTCGGCGCGCTCATCGTCGGCGTGTTCCGCAATGGCCTGCAGCTCATGGGCGTGCCGTCCATCTACCAGACGCTCATCACCGGCGTGCTGGTGATCCTCGCCGTCACCGTCGACCAGCTCTCCCGCCGGAGGACCCGATGACCACTCCAGTTCTGCAGGCTCGCGGCCTGGTCAAGCGCTACGGACACGTCACCGCGCTGGACGGTGCGGACTTCGACCTGATGCCGGGCGAGGTGCTGGCCGTCATCGGCGACAACGGCGCCGGCAAGACCAGCCTGATCAAGGCACTGACCGGCGCGCTCCAGCCGGACGAAGGCGAGATCCGCCTCGACGGCGAGCCCGTGCGCTTCCGCGACCCGCTCGACGCGCGCAGGCAGGGCATCGAGACCGTCTACCAGGACCTCGCCGTCGCGGCCTCCCTGGACATCGCCACGAACATGTTCCTGGGCCGGGAGGTGCGCAAGCCCGGCCTGCTCGGCCAGGTCTTCCGCATGCTGGACAAGAAGCGCATGCGGGAGGAGTCGGCCGAGCACATGGCCGCGCTCAAGATCGGCCTGCGCTCGCTGACGCAGCCGGTGGAGTCGTTGTCCGGAGGTCAGCGGCAGGGCGTCGCCGTGGCCAGGGCGGTGGCCTGGGCCTCGCACGTGGTGGTCATGGACGAGCCCACGGCCGCGCTCGGCGTGAAGGAGTCCGGCCAGGTGCTCGACATGATCAGGCGGGTCCGCGACCGCGGCCTGCCGGTGGTGCTGATCAGCCACAACATGCCGCACGTCTTCGAGATCGCCGACCGTATCCACGTCCAGCGGCTGGGCAGGCGCGTCGCACAGATCAAGCCTGGCGACCACAGCATGGCCGAGGTCGTTTCCATCATGACCGGCGCGATGCGGATCTCCGACGGCAAGGCGGTGGTGGTGGACGAGGACGCGGCGGAGGCGATCAGCAGTTCTTGATCGGTACCATTTACCTGGTTTGTCGTGTAATGAGCGAAGAACGGTGGTCCATGTCCCAGGCGCGCCGCGCGACCCTGAGCGACGTGGCCCGGGAGGTAGGCGTCACCGCGAAGACCGTCTCCCGGGTCATCAACGAGGAAGGATCTGTGTCGGCGCAGACGCGGGCGCGGGTGCTGGACGCCATGAGCAGGCTGGGTTACCAGCCCAATCTGATGGCGCGGAACATGCGCACCGGCGGTCCTGACTCCACCGTCGGCCTGATCATCCCTGACCTGGGCAACCCGTTCTTCGGCACGGTCGCGGGCGGGATCGAGAGCGCGATGCGCAAACGCGGGCTCACCCTCATCGTCGGGTCGTCGGAGGAGACGGCCGACGGCGAGGGGTCGCTGGTCACCACGTTCCTGGCCAGGCGGGTGGCCGGCCTGCTCATCGTGCCGTCGTCCGACAGCGACCATCGCTCGTTGCGCGTCCAACGGTCCGCGGGCCTGCCGCTGGTCTTCATCGACCGGCCCGCACGGGGGCTCACCACTGACTGCGTGGCCAGTTCCCACCGAGAGGGTGCGCGATCTGGAGTGGCGCACCTCATCGCGCACGGGCACCGCAGGATCGCCTTCATCGGCGACTCGCCCACCCTGCACACCCGCAAGGAGCGCCTTCAAGGCTACCGGGACGCGCTGGCCGACGCCGGGATCCCGTTCGACCGGCGACTGGTGGAGACCGGGCACGACTACGAGGCCGCCGCCGCGGCCGTCACCCGGTTGCTCACCCGGAAGGACCCGGCGACGGCTGTGTTCGCGGCCAACAACTTCGCCGCGACGGGTGCGGTGCTGGGCATGTCGAGGCTCGGCCGCCGGGATGTGGCCCTCGTCGGGTTCGACGACCTGCCGCTCGCCGAGGTGCTCGAGCCCGCTCTGACCGTGATCGCGCAGGACGCAGTGGCCATCGGGCACGCCGCCGCCGAACTGCTGATGGCCCGGCTGGACGGCGAGCGTTCCAAGGCGAAGACGGTGGTGGTGCCGACGCGGCTGATCGTCCGCGGCTCTGGAGAACTGCCCCCGTGACCTCGTCGTGGCTGTAAGGAAGACAGAAGGCTCACGCCTACTGTCGCGGCGAGCGCCAGGCGCAGGACGCGCGTCATTCCCACGAGCCCCTCACCTTCTGCGTTGACTCACAGAGCGCCGGCCCGCATGGCCGTGGCGCGTTCGGATGTGTCCCACTGGCGGGGCGATCCTGATCCGCCTTCTACGTCGATGTAAGGGATACGATCTACATCGATGTAGAAAGCGCCAGCAACGCACCGGTACGAAGTGGTAACGCTGTCGATGCCACAGACAGGAAGCGGAGGGGCCAATGGCCACCATGCAAGATGTTGCGCGGCGCGCAGGAGTCTCGGCCAAGACGGTGTCCAACGTGCTCAACGGCTACCCGTACATCAAGGAGTCGACCCGGGCGAGGGTTATGGCCGCGATCGATGAACTCGGCTACCAGATGAACATCTCAGCACGGAATCTGCGGGCCGGCCGCACCGGCATCATCGCGCTCGCCATTCCCGAGCTCAGCTTGCCCTACTTCGCCCAACTCTCCGACGCGGTCATCGAGGCCGCAGCCACCAAGGGCTGGACGGTGGTGATAGAGCCGACCGGAGGCGTACGAGAACGAGAGCTCGAGGTGCTGTCCGGAGCGCGACGCCACCTCGTCGACGGTGTGATCTTCTCTCCCCTCGCGCTCGGTCCGGACGACGCCGACCACCTCCGCGTGGATTTCCCCTTGGTCCTGCTCGGCGAGCGGATCCCGCACGGCCCGGTCGATCACGTGACCATGAACAACGTGGAGGCGTCGCGTGCGGCCACCCAGCACCTGCTCGACCTCGGACGCCGGCGCATCGCGGTCATCGGGGCCTTTCCCGGCGAGCAGATGGGCACCGCAACGGTGCGACTCAACGGCTACCTCGCCGCCCTCGAGGCCGCAGGCATCGAGCGGGACGACACTCTGATCACGTCGCCCGGGCCCTGGTGGCATCGCACCGAGGGCGCACAGGCGATGCAGCGACTGCTCGACGCCGACATCCGGTTCGACGCTGTGTTCGGCTTCAACGACACCCTTGCCCTGGGCGCCCTGCACGTGCTGCTCTGGAGTGGCCGACGGGTTCCGGAGGATGTCGCGGTGGTCGGGTTCGACAACATCGAGGAAACCAGATTCTCCATGCCGCCCCTGACGTCGGTCGAGCCCGGACGGCTGCAGATTGCCCGCACCGCCGTGGACTTGTTGGCCGAGAGGGTCGGCGGCACAGGGCCGGCCGGACAGCGGGAGATCTACGCCGACTTCACCCTTGAGGTGCGCGAGTCAACGGTCGGGCGACAGCGATCTCCTGGCGGCGCCGAGGCCGTCTCGCCCCCGCTCGAAGCCGACCCCACCGTCACTCCACTCGACGCCGCTTCCGGTCGCTGATGAGGCCTCGGTCCACTAAGGAGGGGGCGACAGGGTCGACAGAGGCTGCCGCGCTCACGCTCGGGGCGTTCCTGCGCCTGCATCAGGCGACCGGCGACGAGAAGTGGGTCGAATCAGCTGAACGAGCAGCTTCGCTGAGACCCTGCCCCATGCCTGGAACTACAAGGTGAAGGCCCATCGAGAGGCGTACGCCAAGTATGGCGTACGCGGGGAGGGCCTCATCGCCACGGGCCACTCCGGGGATGGGCAGGTGGCTCTCGGCAAGCGCTTCCGTGCGTCGGTGCGTGCTCTGTTCGCTCACCGACCTGCCGGCCGAGCCGGCCGAGTACGTCCTGGACCGATTGCCGCGCCTGCGGCAAGCGATCCCCAAGGACGTGCTCGGTCTGCCCCAGGCCCTCACCTGCGCTCGTTACCCGGCGACGGCGCTCGCTGCCGCCTCGATGACACACGATCAGGACGATCAGGGAAGAGAGCGCACGCCTTCGATCTTCGTGCGAAGCGCCGCTCGGGTCCCGGCCGCTGATCGGTTCCGCGGGCGTTACCGGTCAGGTCTCGATGATGCTCCATTGCTGGGTGGCCAGGCCGTTGCAGGTCCATTGGCGTACTTCGGCTCCGGGCGTGGTCACCCGGTTGTAGTCGTCCAGGCACAGGTTGCTGTGTCGGTTGCGGATCCGCGCGTAGGCGGGTTCTGGGTCGGGGTCGTTCGACAGGGCGTCGATGTCCATGTTCCCGTAGGTGTCCTGTAGCTGGGCCAGCGACTCGGCGTGCGCGACGGAGTTCCACGGCAGCCAGAGGTTGACGCCGCCGTAGCGCATGTCGGACAGGCCGATGGCCTCCTCGACCAGCCCGTCCCGGGCGTACCCCAGCGCGTTGCCGGGATATTGGGTGGTCAGCTTGGTCTCGTTGGCCAGCAGCCGGGCCTGTTGCAGGTAGTGGGGGTCGTCGGTGGCCCGGTAGAGGCGGTAGTAGTCGTAGAGCATCCCCGACTGCCAGGTGTCCATCCCCGAGTGTCCGGTGGCGATGATGCTCTGCCCTCGTACGCCATAGCGCGCGTAGGCCGGGCGGCTGGACTGTACCGGGTAGTTCCAGGCGTACTGCCATGTCTCGGCGAAGTCCGCGGCGCGCGTGGCGGCCTGCAGCCATCGCTGGTCGCGGGTGTGATCGTAGAGGGACTGGAAGGCGCGCAGGGCGAGCGAGGCGGCTTCCTTGTCCGTCACGTTGGGGTTGTCCGGTGTGCCGCCGACGTAGGTCGCCGGCAGGTGCACGGTCTGCCACGCGAACTCCGCGGTCCGCAACGCCGCGGCGCGATAGCGGCTGTCGCCGGTGTGGTCGGCCAGCTCCAGCAGGAACGGGATCGCGTTGTGCGAGTTGTACTTGGCCTGATTGTCCGGCGCGGTGCCCGCGAGGTTGTAGGACCGGTAATAGGACCCGTCCGCGTTCTGGTGGGTGACCAGCCAGTCACCGAATCGCCTTGCGTAGGACTCCCAGGAGGCGACCGGCGTGCCGCGTCCGCGCATGAACCGGGACGCCTTGAGCATGCCCTCCATGCCGTCGGTGGCGATCCGCAGGTAGGTCGGGTAGAAGCTGCGCCAGCCGGGCGGGTTGACGTCGTACCAGGTTCTCGGCAGACCTGACGGTGCCGAGGAGTTGGCCGCCCAGAAGTCCAGGATCTGCCGCCCCTTGGTGACGTTGTCCGGACGGTTGTTGAGGTATCCGTCGCGCAGCATCAGGTACGCCGCCGGGATCTGCTGGCCGACGAAGCCCATCTGGTAGCTGACCTCGTGCACCTCACCGCCCGGCAGGCGCGCGCTGAACGGCAGCCCGGGCGCCCCGCCCCAATTCGACTGGTAGGAGGCCAGCACGTCGATGGACGAGCGGTAGACCTGCTGGACCGGGACCTTGGTGACCTGCGGATTGGCCATGTCCCAGTGATAACGCCACGAGTCACGAACCGCCGCCCCGAAGTCCGCGGTCCGATGGGCCCGGATCCGGAATTCGTAGGTCTGGGTGAACCCGGTGGTCACCGGGTTGCTGCGGCGCACCCACGCGGCGCCCCGGTTGACGTAGTTCTTCTCCCCTTCCATGCCGGGGTAGACGATGGCCAGCTTGGTGGAGGGGATCTTCTGGGCGCCCAGGGCGGCGTGGGTGATGCCTCCGTTGACCAGCCACTGGCCGGATCCCTCGTCCACCGGCGAGGCCGGGCGCGGGTTCTGGTGGGCCAGGCTCACGTCCAGGCCTCCGTTGGGGTCGTGCATCATCACGAACGGCAGCGGCATCCGCATCTCGCGGAAGTAGAAGTAGTTGTCGTTGTAGGTGCTGGCCAGCGCCCCGGCGGGGACGTTCCTGTTGCGGTCGTACCAGATGCCCGGAGCCAGGAACTGGTAGTCCTGGATGGCGCGCGGGCTGGTCGAACCGATGGTGAAGCGGGAGTTGAAGCCCTGGTCGGCGCCGTTGGCGGTCGCGACGGTGACCGTGCGGGTCACGCCGAAGCCGCCGGCGGAGGCGGCTGCGTAGGCGTCCCTGAACCTGAAGACGCTGCCGTTGCGGCTGCGGACTTCCCCGGTGCCGACCAGTTGCCCGTCGGTGAGTGTGACAGACGTGTACTGGCCGCTTGCGTCGGTTGGTGTGTCGCCGTTCTTGACGATCACTTGGAGCGGCTGCTGTTCGGCGAGCACCGTCGCGCCGCTGGTGACATCGCGTATCGCCACCGGTTGCGGGGTCGCGCCGGAGGTGAGGACGAGCTCGTAGTTTCCCGAACGCAGGGAGACGACGGCGGCCTGCGCCTCAGTGGCGTGCAGGGGTGCGGCGGCCAGAATGGTCGCGATACTGGCGATGAGGCCGGTGCGCCATCCTCGCCGCGTTCTTAACGCGCTGGTCATGGAGGGTCCTTTCCGCGCCACGGCCGACAGGCGTGCCGGCCGTGGCCTCCGGAATTCGCTTCAGGAGGTGGTCCACTGCTGGGCGGCGGTGTTGTTGCAGGTCCACTGGCGTACTTCGGCGCCCGGCTGGGTGCCCCAGTTGTAGTTGTCCAGGCAGAGGCCGCTGTGCCGGTTGGTCAGCGTGGAGTAGCCGTCTCCGGTGGAGGTGATTCGCCACTGCTGGACGGCCAGGCCGTTGCAGGTCCACTGCTGGACGGGCGAGCCGGGCGCGGTGGCCCAGTCACGATTGTCCAGGCACAGGCCGCTGTGGCGGTTGACGATCGTGTGGTAGCCGTCGCCGGTCGGGGTGAGGGTCCAGTCCTGGACGGCGGCGCCGTTGCAGGTCCACTGGCGCACCTCGGCGCCGGGGGTGGTGATCCAGTCGTAGTCGTCGAGGCACAGGTTGCTGTGCCGGTTGCGGATCCGCGCGTACGCGGGCGTGACCTCGCCCGACGGGCCCTGCAGCACCGTCGAGGTCGAGACGGGTACGCCGAGGTTCGGGGTGCCGTCGGCGTTCCAGGAGATCTTCTGCACCCGGGTGGTGCGGGTGGTGCCGCAGCCCTGGCTCGCCGAGGAGTTGGCGTGGTACGCGATCCACGTCTCGGTGCCGTCGGGCGAGGTGAAGAACGAGTGGTGTCCGGGGCCGTAGACGCCGGCGGCGTCGTTGCGCTGGAAGATCGGGTTGGGGAACTTGGTCCAGGAGGAGGCGGCCAGGGGGTCGCCGCCGCGGTATTCGAGCATGCCGAGCTTGTAGTTGGGGCCGTTGCAGTGGCTGGCCGAGTAGGTCAGGAAGGTACGGCCGCCGCGTTGCAGCAGGAAGCCGCCCTCGTTGACCGCGCCGTCCTGGCGCTCCCACGCCAGGGTGGGCGCGGAGATGCGGCGGCCGAACGCGCTCGCGGTCCACGGGTTCGACAGCGGCGCGAGGTAGAGCGACTGCAGGTTGTCCTCGGGCGCGAACGCCGAGAACGTCATGTAGAGGGCGCCGTTGAGCCGCACCACGGCGGCGTCGATGGCCCAGCCGTTGTTCGGCATCAGGTTGAGCACGCCGCGGTAGGTGTACGGGCCCATCGGGTCCGAGCCGGCGCTCTCCGCGACGTGGGTACGGCGGGCCGCGCAGCACTGCTCCACCGAGTAGTACAGGTACCAGCGGTTGTTGATCTGCTCCAGGTGCGGGGCCCACATCGTGTCGCCGCCGGTCCGCAGGATGACCTGCTCGGGGGCGCTGCGGAGCCCGGCGATCGTCGCCGACCTGCGCATGACGACGTCAGCGGTCCAGGTCGTGGCGACGTAGTAGTAGAAGCCGTTGTGGAAGACCAGCGTCGGGTCGGCGCTGTTGGGCGCCGGGACGACGGGGTTGGTGAAGGACGGTCCGGGCGCCGCCTCCGCACGGCCGGAGGCGACGACGGACATGGCGAGCGTGAGGACAGCGGCGGCAGCGAACACCAGGATGCGTCGCGCATAAGCCAGTAACACGGGTTCTCCTATGCGGGGCGAGGGGGGAACTCTCTGAGCCGGCTCGAAGGGAGCGGCCCGCGGGCATGGTGGAAGGGGCTTCCCCAGGGGTCAGTAGACGAAGGGCCAGCCGGCGGTGTCCCAGCCGAGCTTGTTGATGCCGAGCCGGGAGGAGTTGTCGTTCGCGTACCAGTGGTAGAACAGGACGTCTCCGTCGGTGTCGGCGAGCACGGCCTGGTGGCCGGGGCCATGGATGCTGCCGTGGCCGGCCAGGAGCTGGGTGCCGCCGCCGGAGTTCAGCGCCACGCCGTTGCGGTCGACGTACGGGCCGGTGACCGAGGTGGAGCGGCCGACCATGATGCGGTAGGTGCTGGAGGCGCCCTGGCAGCAGGCGTCGAAGGAGACCAGCAGGTAGTAGTAGCCGCCGTGCCGGAAGATGAACGGCGCCTCGATCGCGCCGCCGCCCCGCCCCGCGATGGAGGTGATCGTCGAGTTGCTGCGCTTGCCGGTGGCGGGGTCGAGCTGGACCATCTTGATGCCCGACCAGAACGAGCCGAAGTTCAGCCACCAGCGGCCCTGGTCGTCGATGACGAGGTTGGGGTCGATGGCGTTGAAGTTGTCCGAGGTGCTCGACTCGATCACCAGGCCCTGGTTGGTCCAGGAGCCGGAGGCGCCGGTGGTGCTGGTGGCCAGGAAGATTGCCGAGTGGTTGGAGCCGAAGGTGGAGGCCGAGTAGTACATGTAGTACCGGCCGTTGACGTAGGTGATGTCCGGCGCCCACAGGTGGTTGCTGCCGTTCGTGTACGGGTGGGCCCACGTGACGGCGCCGGGGAACGCCGCCCCCGCGTTCCGCCAGGCCGTGCGGTCGGCGGAGGTCTTGAGCGAGATGCCGTTACCGGTGTGCGCCAGCAGGTAGCCGCCGCTGGGGGTCTTGGCCACCTCGGGGTCGTGCACGTTGACGTCGCCGGTGACCACGCCCGGGTTCGGGTAGGCGGGCGGCGGGGTGGTGGGGTCGCCGAGCTTGATGAGCTGCCACTGCTGGTTGGCGCCGTTCAGGTCGGTGTACTGCGAGATGCGGCCGCCGTCGGCGGTGGACCACTCCCAGGTCTCCAGGGTCTTGCCGCTGGTGCGGTTGATCAGCTTGACGTAGCCGTTGTCGGTGTCGACGACCCGGAACTGCTGGTTGCCGCCGTTGAGGTCGGTCCACTGGACGATGTTGGCGCCGTCGGCCGTCGAGTGCTGGTGAACGTCGAGGACCTTGCCGCTGTGGCGGGACTTGAGGCGGTAGTAGCCGCCGCCGGAGTCGACGAACTGCCACTGCTGCCAGGCGCCGTCGTTGCGGGCCCACTGCACGATCGGGGCGCCGTCGGTGGTGGCGAGGTCGTAGACGTCGATGGCCTTGCCGCTGTGCCGGTTGACCAGCACGTACGAGGCGGTGGTGTCGATGGTCGCGGCGGCGGCCGGGCCAGAGGCCACCAGGGACTGGCACACCACGAGAAGCACCGTGAGGAGCGCCACGACAGCGGCTCCGGTACGGGCGCGGCCTGCGGATAAGCGAGGGCTGGTGCAGAGGTTCATGGGGGGTCTCCGCATGTTAGCGCTAACATTCATCGATGTACTAACGGCTAACTCTCATCGCCGGGGATGTGTGAGTCAGTGTCAGCGCAAATGTGGCACGCGTCAAGAGGAGTGTGAGAGCGCGACATTGCCGCACGAGCGTCCTGGCGCTGCGCCATGGGCTTGAGCAGGGGATCGACCGAAGGCCATCGATGGGTGTTGTTGACAACCGCCAAGTCTGGTCGCGCAAGGGCGCCATGTCGGAGGCGTTGCGTGATGCGACCGTAATCGAGCAGTCCCTTGACGAACCTTGCTGTTAACGCTCACAGTCTTGTCGGGCCAGGAAAGGAGGGCCCCGCTAGTTCGGCTCCGGCAGGATCGCAGGACGGCTCTGCGGCTGCCGTACTTGATCGACTTACAGGTATTCAGCCGGATCGGGTGATCCTTTCCGCGCTCGCGCGGCTCCTGCCCCAACGCCGCCTGTTCGTCACAGCGCGCACGCTCCTGCGCTGGCACGCCGACCTGGTGAAGCGGCGCTGGACTTCAAGCCTGAGGCCCGGACGGCCAATGATCCGACCCTGCGGGTGCCGATTAATCATCCGGCCAGGTCAAGCCGCATGCCGATACTCCTTCAGGATGCCTCCAAGTCGATCACGTCGATGGATGTCGAGCACCGTGATCTGGACTGGGTCAGCGTTGGGAATGGGAAGCGGTCGGAGCGGAGCTGCCTGGCAGAGAGCCCGATGCGGCCGGTGTTCGTTGTAGCAGGTTTCGAACTCGCGCAGCGCGTGCAGAAGGTGGTGCTGGTTCCAGATCAACGTCCGGTCCAGCAGTTCGCGTCGGCAGCTCTGGATCCACCGCTCCGTGATTGCATTCATTCGCGGTATCCGGACACCGCTCTTGACGATGCGTATTCCGGCATCGGCCGGCACCGCGTCGAAGGCCGCGGCGAAGGCCGCGGCGAACTTGGCGTCCCGGTCACGGATGAGGAACTTGGCCGAGCTACCCATATCTTGCAGGTCCATGGCGAGGTTGCGGCCGAGTTGGGTGACCCACTGACCGGTGGGGTGAGCGGTGACGCCGAGGACGCGGATACGGCGGGTGGCGTGCTCAATGACCGCCAGAACGTACAGGCGGGCGCCGGTGAGGGTGCGGACTTCGAAGAAGCCGCACGCCAGCAAAACATCTGCCTGGCTGCGTAGGAAGGTGGCCCAGGTTGTGGCGGTCCGTTCGGGAGCCGGCTCGATGCCGTGTGCTTTGGGGATCTCCCACACGGGGGAGGCGGCGACCTTGATGCCGAGCGCGGCCAGCTCACCGTGAATGCGCCGGTAGCCCCACGAGGCGTTCTCCCGTGCCAGCCGCATCACCAGCAACTGTATGGACCGGATGGTCCGCGGACGTCCACGCCCGCGAGGCGCGCTGGCCGCGGCGTGACGGCGTCGCAGCAGATCGCGGTGCCAGCGCAGGACGGTGTCCGGCCGGACCAGCAACACAAGGTGCCGGAGTCTCTCCGTGGGCAGGTGGTGAAGCATCCCAGCGAGGAGGAGCCGATCAGTCGGCGTGAACGCGGGCTTGGTCACCTGCCGCTGCAGCACCATCAATTGGTGCCGTAACACCAGGATTTCGATCTCTTTGTCCCGGTCGGTTCGGGGGAGCAGCTCCAGAAACGAGAACGTGGTCGTCACCGTGAGGTAGGCCAAGCGCAATAACACGATTGACCATCATGCCGTGCGGCGCGCGACGGGAGCGCAAGAGAACGCATCACCTCCATGACCTGCACGGATGAATACTCGGCACCCGCACCGGATCGAGGCCCGCGAGCACTGGCTGACCTGCCAGATCGAGCAGACCCAGACGGAGATCGACATCCTCACCACGCGAGTGAGTGAACTCAGCGAGCAGGTCGAACACCTGCGGATCAGCCACAAGACCCTTATCTCCCTGGCCGAGGAGGACCCCGCACCGACCAAAACGCTCACGCCGCCAGCGCGCTGACCTTTCCTACGACCTATCCACTGTCCTGGTTTCGCTGCCCTCGGCCCACGCCGACGAGGGCCGGTTCTACACCACGCGACGGGACGTGACCAGGATGGCATCGGCCGTTACGGGATATTTCGGATAATCTCAGCTCCAGTGATCCACGAGTTTGTCGCATCGCGGAGTGGTTAGATGGCCAATCTGGTCGACAGCGTCACAGGCACGTACTCGGTCGAGTACGGCTCCTTCTCGATCTTGGACGTGGATGGGTTGTCGCGGTTGCCTTCCGCGCTTGATCCGCAGGAGTTGTACGCCCTTACCGATGAGGATGAGATCTGGTTCGCTGCCACCCCGAATTTGGCAATTGTGCGGAGCCGTGCAGGCTCCCATCATATCGTCCGTGTCACCTTGGAGCGGTGGGATGCCGAGCCTCCTGCCGAGGAAGAAGGTGGGGTGGGCGGCGGGCCTGTGGTTGAGATTTTCAGCAGCTCGGGGAGATTGTGGCTCCACAACACTTCAGGGGAGTCGAGTCCGGTGCTCGATCTAGGGCTTTCTGGGGTCTCATGGCTGGTGCGCGGACGGCGAATCGCGAGGAGGGAGCTTGGCCCGCTGGGTTGGGGCGGCGACGATGACGACGACGATGATGATGATTTGCCGGGTTTGCCGGAGGGGCTGGAAGAATTCGTGTTTCGCTTCTGGCCGGCTGAGGCACGCGACTAGTCATCAGAAATGACAAGGCCCCGGACGGCATTGCTCCGCCCGGGGCTCTATGTGCCGCTAGTTAACGCATTCGTTCATCGCGTTGTAAAGGTGCAGGATGAAGTCCTTGCCGTGCAGGATCCGGTCGTTCATGTAGAAACGTCCGAGCCTTGCGACATTGACTGTGCTGCCCCAGTCATTGTTCTCCTGCTTGGGGATCAAGGATACTGAGACGGCGACACCCGGCATATAAGGTTTTCCCTTGTCGTCCGGCTTGTCCTTTTGTCAGCTCACCCAGGAACCTTGATAGGTGCTCTGGAAGGGGAACTCGTCGCACTCATGCGTGCTGGTGTCCCACGGGGCAGCGCCCCCCTTCCAGGTGGCGCTATTCCTGGTGGCATAATCGATAGCGCAGATTCTGAAGGAGCGGTAGTAGTTCCGGCCATTCCGGCTTCCGGATTCCAGGCGGGTCAGAGGTGTGGCCTGGCTGAAGCCCGGGAACTTCTTCTCCGTTCCGAAGGTGCGCCTGCCGAAAATTCCATCCGTGCAGGTCAAGCGGCATATGAGTATTCGTGGAGGACGCCGCCGAGCCGGTCTCGCCGGCGGATGTTCGGGTCGGTGATCTGTCCGGGATCAGTGATCGGGTCCGGGACGGGACGCAGCGGAGCCGCTTGGTTCAGAGTTTGATGTGCTCGATGCTTGTTGTAGAACCGTTCATACTCGCGCAGGGCGTGCCGCAGGTGGTGTTCGTTCCAGATGAGGCAGCGGTCGAGAAGCTCGTGGCGGCAGGACTGCACCCACCGCTCCATGATGGAGTTCATCCGCGGCATCCGAATGCCAGTGAGCACCGTCGTGATGCCGGCCTCGGCGAGGATCTCGTCCATGAGGGCCGGGAACTTTCCATCCCGATCTCGGAGCAGAAAGCGCGCTCTGCAGCCTGCATCGTCCAGGTCCATCGCCAGGTTCCTGATCGCCTGGGTGACCCAATTCGCGCTCGGGTGGGCGGTGGTGCCGAGCACGCGGACGCGTCTGCTGGCGTGCTCGATGACCGCCAGGACGTACTGGCGTTGCCCGCTGAGAGTAACGGCCTCGATGAAGTCGCAGGCCAGTAGCGCGTTTGCTTGAGAGCGCAGGAAGTCGGCCCACGTGGTGGAAGCTCTTTCAGGTGCCGGGTCGAGGCCTGCCTGTTTGAGGATCTCCCAGACAGTGGATGGCGCGACCTTGATGCCGAGCGTGGTGAGCTCTCCGTGGATCCGCCGGTAGCCCCTGCTCGGGTTCTCCCGAACGAGGCGCAGAATGAGGGTGCGGATGGAGGGGACCGTCGGTGGGCGCCCGGGCCGCTGGGGCCGGCATATGTGGGCGTGACGACGTCTCATCAGGTCGCGGTGCCAGCGCAGGACGGTGTCCGGCCGGACGAGAAGCCGCAGCCGGCGCAGAACCTTACGCGGCAGGGAGGTCAGGAGCGCGGCGAGAAGGGCCCGGTCTTCGGGTGCGAATTGCACTCTGGGTGTCAGCGCCGAGTTGGTGTTTAAGGACGGCGACCTGGTGACGCAGAACGAGGATCTCCACGTCCTTGTCCCGATCGCTCATGGGAAGCAACCGCAGCGCGGCGAAGGCGTTCGTGACGGTCAGGTAGGCCAGGCGAAGCAGCACAGCTGATCATCCTGCCGTACCCGCTTCCGTCTCGCGCGTGACCGGAGCTCGCGTACGCTTAGGCGAAGCCCTCGCAGAGGTCATGACCTGGGCGGATGTAATTATCGGCAGGCGCAGTTGCGCAGTCCTCGTGGACAGCCGCTTGAGCCATGTCGAGATCAAATTTCACCCATTGATTGGGGCGAAGGTTTCTGGAAGGAAATTCGGTGGGATTGTGGAGTTTCTCAATCCTCTTGATCCCTTTGGTAAGCGCACTGCGACTATCTGGTCCCTCTCCTCCTATGCTTTTGGTACGAGTTGCGGACAGCTCTAGAGCGGGAGTTACGGGAGGGAGCTTGATGCTTCCCTTTGCCTCTGTGTTGGACGTTATGCGAGCTACGCTAAGCCGCCCGTACAGCTTCTGACCTGATAGGTACAGTAGTTCGCTCACGGGGGCACCCTAACGCGTGGGCGGTGCTGGCCGCGACCGGCCGGAGAGTCGCAGCGCGGCCAGCGACCGTCCCGATGCGCGGCAGGTCGCCGTAGGCGGGCTGCCCTTGAAACCGTAGAGAAAGTCTCATCCAGTCGGCGAGTACTCGGCGAGTACTTGGGTGATCATGGTGTCTACCTGCTCTTTTGCTGGTTCCATGGAAGCTCGGTTGATGCTTGACGCCTTGCTGGGGTTCGTCGCTCAGTGCAGTTCCAGTCCCGCGAGGATCCGGTTCAGCGTCTCGCGCGCTTGGTGGACGAGAGCGATTGCGGTGCCGAGCCGATTGTCGACGACGACGTGGGCGGCGGAGGGGTGAGTCTCGGTGTTGAGGGTGTCGGCGTACGCCTCCCAGTTTTGGAGCTTCCACGCATTGCGCGGGTCGCCGCGGAGTTCGATGTGCTTGCGCATGGATGCGGCGTCGCATCGCACCCACACCACCGCCACGTCGACGCCCCCGGCGGCGCAGCGATTGATCAGGTGAGACACCCTGTGCCGCTCGAATATTGAGTTACGGGGTCTGAACTGCGGTTACGCGGCGTGGTGGTATTCGTTGAGCGTGTCTGCAACGACCGGTTTTCGGCAGATGGATCGCAGATCGTTGAGGTCGGTCACGTCGGGGGAGGGCTGCGTTGCCACGTCCGGAGGCTGTTGATGCCGGGACTGATGCGGCTGGTGCCCGTTGTAATGGATCAGATATTCGTAGAGTACGAGGCCAGGTGGTGTTCGTTGAGGATCAGGATGCGGTCCAGGAGTTCGCGACGCAGAGTGCCGATGACGCGCTCGCAGATGGCGTTCATTCTCGGGGTCCGGGGCAGCGTTGTGATGATTCGCAGCCCTTCGGCTTCAAAAACCTCCCTGAAGGCCAAGGTGAAAAGCGGATCCCGGTCGTGGATCACGAACCGTAGCCCGGCGATGCGGTCACGCAGGTCCATCACCAGGTTGCGGGCCTGCTGCACCGCCCATGCTCCGGTCGGGTGCGGGGTCACTCCCACCAGGTGGAGACGTCGGGTGCCGTGCTGGATGAAGATCAGCACATACAGCCGTTTGAGCAGTATGGTACGACCACGAGAAAGTCGCACGCGATGATCGCGTGGGCTTGAGCGGTCAGAAACTGCCGCCAGGTCGGCCCCGCCCGGCGAGGCGCCGGATCGATACCCGCCGCGTGCATGATCTTCCGCACCGTGGAGGCCGCGATTGGGTAGCCCAGGCGTGGCAACTCCCCTTGGACCCTTCTGTGCCCCCAGGTCGGGTTCTCCCGGGCCATCCGAATGATCAGTGCCTTAATCGGCTGTCGGGTGCCGGGCCGTCCCGGGTGCCTCCGGTCCGTGTAGGTCCACTTACGCGCTACAAGATTGCGGTGCCAGCACGAGATCGTCGCCGAGGTGATCGGGAACACGTCCGCCCACTGGCGACGGCGAACCAGCCTCGACAGTGCCGCAAGCCAGAGCCGGTCGAGGTGACCCCACCGCGGCCGGCCACCGAGCTGACGGCGCAGCACCTGATTCTCGTGACGGAGCACCAGCAGCTCAACGTCCTTGGATAGATCAGCGCGGACCAGCACCGTCAGCAGACCGAACAAGCACCTAACCAACCGGTAGACCAGCGACAACAACACCCTGCGATGGTTGCCGCCGCCGTTCTGATCGCGCAGCAAAACCCCAGCTACAGTACGAAACCCGTGTTTCGAGGGGACACCGTGGACGGCGCGACCTTGATACCGAGCGTGGTGAGCTTGCCGGTAGCCCCAGCCAGGGTTCTCACGAACCAGGCGCAGAATGTGGGCGCGGATGGAGCGGACTGTGGATGGGTAGCGCCTGGGCCGGTTCGGCCGGCAGATACGAGCGTGACGTTGCCTCGTCAGATCGCGGTGCCGGTGCGGGACGGTGATCTGGTGGCGCAGGGCGAGAGTCTCGACGTCCTTGTCCCGAGCGCCGATGGGCGGCAACCGTAACGCGGCGAAGGCATACATGGCCCATGACCTGGGTGTATGTCATTGCCGGCGGACGCAAAGCCGGATCTTGTCGTCACCGTAACAGCCGTATCAGCCTTTGACCAGATACGGGCGGAAGTTCTGACTCTTTCGCCGCTACTTGTTGACATTTAGCTGAAAATGGCGCGTACTTCGATCGAAAGTCGATCTAACTTCCCCTCTACGACACCACCGATCACGACGCGGCCGGTCCAGGCCTAGACCCGCATCGCGCGCGAAGGCAGCGTCCCGAGCACCCGCAAGACACCCTCACGCAAGCGTCATCGATTGGGGAACCATGACCGAGGTAGGCAGAGGCGTGGCGAAAAGCCTGCTCTCCCGGCGTGCCTTCACCACGTCCGCGGCGGCTGCCGCGTTGGCGCCATTGGTCGCAGCGAATCAGACGGCCGCGTCGACCCAGGCCGGCACGACCATGGGCGCGGTCCGCCGCATCACCCTGTACGCCGAGCGGCTGGAGAACGGCCAACTGGGCTACGGCCTGGAGCCGGGCATGGCCACGATTCCCGGGCCGCTCATCGAGATGGTCGAGGGCGACACGCTTGAGATCGAGATGGTCAACAACCTGGACGTGACGGCGAGCCTGCACGTCCACGGGGTGGACTACGACGTGGCCAGCGACGGTACGAGGCTGAACGAGAGCGTGGTGGAGCCCGGCGGCCGGCGCACCTACATCTGGCGCACCCACGCGCAGCGCAGGCGCGCGGGCGGTGCCGGCATCGAGCCTGGCAGCGCGGGCTACTGGCACTACCACGACCACGTGGTGGGAAGCGATCACGGCACGGGCGGCATCCGCCAGGGGCTGTACGGCCCGCTGGTGGTCCGGCGGAAGCAGGATGTCAGGCCGGACAAGACGTTCACCGTCGTCTTCAACGACATGATGATCAACAATCGCCCCGGGCACGACGCGCCGGAGTTCGTCGCCAAGGTCGGTGAGCGGGTGGAGTGGATCGTGATCACCCACGGCGAGTTCTATCACACGTTCCACATCCACGGGCACCGCTGGGCCGACAACCGCACCGGCATGCTGGAGAGCCTTGAGGACCAGAGCCGGATCATCGACACCAAGATCACCGGGCCCGCCGAGTCGTTCGGCTTCCAGCTGATCGCGGGCGAGCGCGTCGGCCCGGGGGCGTGGATGTACCACTGCCACGTCCAGAGCCACTCCGACATGGGGATGGCCGGCATTTTCACGGTGACGGACGCGGCCGGGAACGTGCCGGGCCGACCGGGCGGCGATCACTCGGGCGGCGACCACACGGGCCACTGACGGCCGCGCGGCCCCGGGCGCCCCCGAGACCGGAACGCCGTACGAGCACAGCCCTGCGCAGACGTCGACAACCCCGGACCGCGGCCGACCCCCGAACTCGCCCGCGAATGGTCCCGAACCACCCTCGATCCCAAGGAGCAATGATGGGTCGAACAGGCCATTTACCGTCCCGATCATCCGCCTGGCGACGCGTACTGATCACGATGTCGAGTGCCGTCCTGGTGCTCGGACTGGCGACCCCGCCCGCCGTGCCGGCCCAGGCGCAGGCCCCCGCCCCCGCCCCGGCCGCCAAGAAGGCAGCCGTCAACGTGCTGGTCTTCAGCGGTCAGGCCGCGCAGCAGGACGACCCGGTGCGGGCGGCCGCGACGGCGATCAGGGAACTGAGCAAGAAGAACGGGTTCTCCGTTGAGGAGGCCCAGGATCCGGCGGTCTTCACCGCCGGCAACCTGGCGCGGTTCCGCGGTGTGGTGTTCCTGTCCGCCAAGGGTGTGAGCTTGGACGAAGCGCAGCTCGCCGCCTTCCAGGCGTTCATCAGGGGCGGCGGCGGGTTCGTCGGCATCCGGGACGCCGCCCGCGCGCAGGTGGACTCGGCCTGGTTCACCGAGCTGATCGGCACCCGTCCCGTCGGCGCCCTCCCCATCGCGGAGAAGGTGACGGAGACCGCGGCGAGCGCGGAGAACCCGCCGAACGAGACCAAGGACAAGGTTTTCGACGGGGACAACGACACCAAATGGCTGGCCCGGACGCCGACCGCGTGGGTGCAGGGCAAACTGGACAAGCCCGTCGCGGTGGCGCACTACGCGCTGACGTCGGCCAACGACTCCGCCGGCCGGGACCCGAAGGACTGGACCCTCCAGGGTTCGCAGAACGGGACGACCTGGACGGATCTCGACAAGCGCAGCGGGGAGACCTTCCCCCAGCGGTTCCAGAGCAAGGAGTACAAGTTCGAGAACACCACGGCGTACCAGTACTACCGGCTCAACATCACCGCGAACAGCGGTGAGCCCCTGACCCAGCTCGCCGAGCTGCGGCTGTTCGGCCCCGGCTCCGCGCCGCCCCCCGCGCCGAAGGAGCAGAAGGCCGTCGTGGACATCCTCGACCGCCGGCATCCGGCGAACGAAGGGCTTCCGCTCACCCTGTCACGGACCGACAAGTGGCTGAGCTGGAATCCCAATCCGGTGGGCAAGGTCCACACGATCGCGCAGGTCGAGGAGTGGACCTACAACCCGAGCATGAACGGCAACGGCCCGTTCCATCCGGTCTCCTGGTGCCGTGACTACGACGGCGGCCGGTCCTTCTACACCGGCATGGGCGGCACCGCGGCGAGCTACACCAGCGACAAGCAGTTCCGCACGCACCTCGCCGGCGCCATCCGGTGGGCGACCGGCATCGTCCGGGGCGACTGCCAGGCGACCATCGCGGCCAACTACACCGTGGAACGGCTGACCGCGCCGAACACGCAGGGCCAGCTCGACCAGATCGGAGAGCCGCACGGCCTGACCATCGCGCCGAACGGCAAGGTGTTCTACATCGGCAAGGCGGCCTGCGCCACCGGCCCGATCCCCGGCTGGAACGACCCGAAGGTGGGCCTCGGCTGCGGCACCATCCACCAGTGGGACCCGCGGACCAAGCAGGTCAAGCTGCTGACCACGCTGCCCGTCATGGGCAACCGCGGCAGCGGCGACGAGCTGGTCAAGAACGAGGAGGGCCTGGTCGGCATCACCCTCGACCCGGACTTCGCGGAGAACGGCTGGATCTACGTGTACTGGATGCCGCACGCGTCGATCGACCGGGACAGGCGCATCGGCAAGCGGACGGTCTCCCGGTTCGACTACGACTCGCGTACCCAGACGATCGACCAGAGCAGCCGCAAGGACCTCCTGCAGTGGGACACCCAGATCCACAGCTGCTGTCACGCGGGCGGAGGCATGACCTTCGACGAGGACGGCAACCTCTACATCGGCACCGGTGACAGCAACTCCTCCGGGGGATCCGGCGGTTACTCCGGGAACAACTGGACCCAGGACTACAAGGGCACCTCGTTCCAGGACGCCCGCCGTACCTCCGGCAACACCAACGACCTCAACGGCAAGATCCTCCGCATCCACCCGGAGCCCGACGGCACGTACACGATCCCTAAGGGCAACCTGTTCACCGGCGAGGAAGAGGGCGGCGGCAAGACCCGCGCGGAGATCTGGGTGATGGGCGTCCGCAACATCGCGCGGCTGCAGTGGGACAAGGAGAACGACTGGATCACGGCCGGCTGGGTCGGTCCGGACGCTGTCGGCCCGAGTGAGACGTGGGGACCGGCGAAGTACGAGACCGTGACGGTTCTCACCTCCGCCGGCAACCAGGGCTGGCCGTACTGCATGGGCAACAAGCAGCCCTACCGCGACCGCGGCAACAACGACGCCACCCAGCCCGCCGGGTGGTACGACTGCGACAACCTGAAGAACACCTCGCCGCGCAACACCGGCCTCGTCGACATCCCGCCGGCGCGTGACAACATGATCTGGTACTCGCCGCAGGGCGGTGGCCCGGTCTACCCGAAGCGGCAGGACGGCAGCGGCCTCCCGACGTACAAGCAGGGCGAGGAGACCTTCACCATGCCCTACCTCAAGGGCGGCAACCAGGCGGTCATGTCGGGCCCGACCTACCACCGCTCCCAGACCGACTCCGGCAGCGGGGTCGCGTGGCCGGAGTACTGGGACAACAAGTGGTTCATCGGTGACGAGGGCAACAGCAACAACCGCATAGCCGTGACCGTCGACCCGGAGACCGCCCGGGACGCGGGCCGGCCGGCGTTCGCCGAGGACCTGCGGCACATCATCCCGGGTGGCGTCGGCGCCAACCAGCTCCAGTCGTGGATGGACGCGAAGTTCGGTCCCGACGGGGCGCTCTACATGCTCGACTACGGCAACGGCTTCTTCAGCCTGCACGCGAACCAGAAGCTGGTCCGCGTCACCTACAGGGGCGGTCCGGCGACGCCGGACCCGGCCGCCGCCGTGGCGCATCCCGCCCGGCAGAACGCCGATCCCAGGACGATGACGTTCTCCAGCGCCAAGGCCGGCGGCGTGGCGTGGGAGTGGGACTTCGGCGACGGCAGCGCGCCGTCGAACCAGGCCGCCCCGACGCACACCTACGCCGGCTTCGGCACGTTCGAGGCGACGCTGAAGGTCACCTACGCGGACGGCGAGCAGGCCACCGGGAAGATCGCTGTCAAGGTCGGCTGCGCCGCGCCCGACGCCCGGCCGACGGTGCAGTTGCTCGACGCCTTCACCGGCGTGCGCAACAAGGCGGCCGGCGGCGGCTGCACGATCAACGACCTGATCGACGACGAGCGAGAGTGGAAGAACCGCAACCAGTTCGTCAAGCACCTCGACACCGTCGTGAGCCAGCTCCTCAAGGACGGCGTCATCACCGCCCAGGAGGCGGAGGCGCTGCGTACCGCCGGGGCCGAGTCGGAGGTCGGGAGGGTGAAGGGGTACCAGCCCATCTTCGACGGCACGGCATCGTCGCTGCTGGGCTGGAGCCAGGCCCCGTCCGGGCGCTTCGACCTCCAACCGGACGGTACGATCCGCAGCTCCGGCGGTCTGGGCATGCTGTGGTACTCCGACAAGGCGTACGCGGACTTCTCGGTCCGGCTGCAGTTCCGTGACAGCTCGCCCGACCCGCATCGCGCCAACAGCGGCGTCTTCGTCCGGTTCCCGGACCCGAGGACCCCAGTGGAGCAGCGTCCCGCCGGAAGCTGCGGCACGGTCGGCGCGGCGCGCACGTCACCCGCGTGGGTCGCGATCTTCTGTGGCCACGAGATCCAGATCTACGACGGCGACACCGGCGAGCCGCAGAAGACGGGCTCCATCTACAACTTCTCGCCCAACGGCCTGAACCGGGCCGGGGTGACCCCGAAGGGCCAGTGGAACGACTACGAGGTCCGAGTGGTCGGCCAGCACTACACGATCATCCGCAACGGCACGGTGATCAGCGAGTTCGACAACACGCCGGGCAAGGCGTCGTCCCGCGCCGGTGACCCGCCCACCGACCTGCGCCAGTTCATCAGCGGGTTCGTCGGGCTTCAGAACCACGGCGGCAACGACGTGATCGACTTCCGCAACATCCGCGTGCGCGAACTCTAGGACGGTACGCCGGCCGGATGCCGGGCCGGGGAGCGCTCCCCGCGCCCGGCACTCCACCCCAGCTCGGAAAGGTGCATCGACACATGCATGCCGGATCTCTCCCTTCCCTCGTGACCAGAGCCTTACGGCGGGCGTCCGCGCCTCGCCTCGCCTTCTTGCTGCTCGCCGTGGCGCTTCCCGCGCTCTTCCTGTCGTCGGTCCAGGCCGACGCGCGGCCCCGTACGCAGCTCACCGTCGCGCAGGCGGCGGACCAGGTGCTCACCTGGACCGCCGACGACAGCATGACCGCGTACAGGTCGGCGCCGGAATCGGCGACGGCCGGCCCCGCCACCATCGTCTTCGAGAACAGCGCGGCCACCGGCAACACCACCGGCATGACGCACACGCTGACGTTCGACACCTCCACCCCCGGCTACAACCACGACGTCAGCCTCAACATCATCGCCAGCCCCTTCGACGCCGACGGCGGCCGGCACATCGCGCAGGTCAACCTCACCCCCGGCAAGTACCGCTACACCTGCGTGATCCCCGGTCACGGCCAGATGACCGGCGAACTCGTCGTCACCGAAGGCGGGAACGAGGACACGACCGCACCGCAGGTCTCCGCGCAGGTGGCAGGTGACCAGGACGCGGACGGCAACTACGTGGGCGCGGCGACGGTCACGGTCTCGGCGAGCGACACCGAGTCAGGGGTGGACACCGTGGAGTACACGCTCGACGGCGGCGAGTTCGTGGCCTACTCGGCCCCGGTGTCGGTCAACCAGGTGGGGACGCACACGGTGACCTTCCGGGCCACCGACAAGGCGGGCAACACCTCGCCGGTGGGCTCGGTGACGTTCACGGTGGTGGCTCCGCAGGAGGAGGACACCACTCCGCCCGAGGTCACCGGGAAGGTGACCGGTAACCAGGACGCGGACGGCAACTACGTGGGCGCGGCGACGGTCACGGTCACGGCGAGCGACGTCGGCTCCGGGGTCGACACCGTGGAGTATTCGTTCGACGGCCAGCCGTTCGCGGCGTACACGCAGCCGCTGTCGGTCAACCAGCCCGGCGCGCACACGGTGACCTTCCGAGCCACCGACAAAGCGGGCAACACCTCGCCGGTGGGCTCGGTGAAGTTCACGGTGACGGCCCCGCAGGAGGAGGACACCACCCCTCCGCAGGTCTCGGCGCAGCTCTCGGGTCAGCAGGACTCTGCGGGCAACTACGTCGGCTCGGCGACCGTGATGATCTCGGTGAGCGACACCGAGTCGGGGGTCGCCACGGTGGAGTACTCGCTCGACGGCGGGCCCTACACCGAGTACCCGTCGCCCGTGTCGGTCACCCAGGCGGGGGCGCACACCCTGTCGTACCGGGCCACCGACAAGGCCGGGAACACCACGCCGGTGGCGACTCTGAGGTTCACCGTGGTGGCTCCGGAGGACGACACCACGCTGCCGCAGGTGTCGGCCGCGATCAGCGGCACCCAGGACTGGGCCTGGAACTACGTCGGCTCGGCGACGGTGAAGCTGACGGCGAGCGACGTCGGCTCCGGGCTGGACACCGTGGAGTATTCGCTCGACGGCCAGCCGTTCGCGGCGTACACGCAGCCGCTGTCGGTCAACCAGCCCGGCGCGCACACCCTGTCGTACCGGGCCACCGACAAGGCCGGGAACATGTCGGTGGGCACGGCCAAGTTCATGATCGTGGAAGCCGGCGGCGCGTAGCGCCCGCTTCCGGGCAGGGGTGACGGCCGCCCTGGGAGGCGAGTCCGCCGGCCGATGAGCGGCCTCCGTCCAAGGACGGGGCCGCTCATGCGTCAGGCCGCCCGACGGCGGCGACGGCGGCCCGGGCCCGGCAGGTCTCGCCGGAGGGGCGGCGGGTGGCCGGGCAGAGCTGATTCTCCCCGAAGGTGGCCATCGACGCGTCGTCCGCGTGCACGATCGTCTGCCGCATGTCTCGGTTTGTCGACGGCTGCCACCGTCGGTTGCCGCCGTCGGTTGCCGCCGTGACACGACCATGACGCGGCGCGGATGAGGCGGGGACATGGCTGGCTGACACTGGACCGGGTCGGCCGGCGGGCGAGTCCGGCGCCTTCGGCATCGCCCTCAGGAGGTGTTGTGCCCGTCGCCTGCAGGGACCACGGCAAAGTGATCACGAAAAAGGAGAAGGCGTGGCTGATGGCAGGCAATGGGACCGGCGTTCGCTCCTGCGGGGCGCTGCCGCTCTGGCCGGTGCCGCGGCGACCGCGCCGCTGCTGCGGCGCGGCGGATTGTCGGAGTCGACCATCGGCCGGATCTGGCGGGCCTTCGACCTCAAGCCACACCGCACGACGATCAGATGTGGGGTACCGCCGGCCTTGGCGGGCAGCGGTCCGGGTTTCGTGGAGGCCGCCACCAAACTCGGCACGGTTCGACCAGGAGCTGTGTCAGCGCCTGGGTGTGGTGCAGTCCATGGGCCTGGTCGGCTGCGCGCTGGACAACGCCGCGGCTGAGGCGTTCAACAGCTCACTGAAGGTTGAGTACGTGCACCGGCACCGGTTCCGCACCCGGGCCGAGGCACGCCTGAAGGTCGCAACCTGGATTGCCATATTTGTCCAGCACGGTGCGAAGGTGCCGCTCGCCAAAGATCAGCAGCCTGTCGGTGCACTCCGTGCGTGCGGTCCTGAGCCATCGCTCGGCGAACGCGTTCGCGCGAGGCGCCCGCGGCAGGATCTTCAGCACCTGGGTGCCGTCGCCTGTGAACTACAGTCGGCCCAGCATGACGGTGTCCACCGTGAAGAAATCACACGCCAGTGTGCTCCCGGCATGGGCACGGAGAAAATCGCGCCAGCGGTCGTCGGCACGTCGCGGCGCCGGACCCAAGCGTGCACGTTCCAGGACTCGGTGGATCGTCGCACCGCTGACTTGGTGGCCCAGATGCCGTGGTTCGCCACGGATGCGCTCGTAACCCCAGCGCGGGGTTCTCCCGTGCCGGCTTCTGGATCAACGCCACGACCGCCGGATCGGTCGCAGGTCGTCCCATCCTCCGGTGCGGGTAGGTCCAGTGGCGTGCGATCAGGCGCCGGTGCCAGCGCAGCAGCGTCCCTGGCGTAACCAGTCGGTGGGCGCGTAGCACCGCCGGCAGTCCTCGGCCAGCGCGGACAGCACCGCTCGATCCGCCTACGACAGCCTCGGACGGCCAACCTGACGGCGGAGCACCGCGACCTCGTGTCGCAGTACGAGGCTCTCCATATTCTTGGTCGCGTCGCTACGAGCCGGCAGGGTCAGCCAGCCCCGCTGCGAGCCCTTCCCGACCCGGTCGAGGACGATATCAAGGTCATTCGGCGTGACCGCCTCGGCGGGCTGATCCACGAATACGCGCAGGTCGCATAGGGCGGCCGAGTTCTTGGGACCCACAGGATGCCAATGGGCGGGTAGTTGCGTCCGAGCATCGAAAAGCGAGATCATTTCGCATGCTCGACCCCTTGCCCGAGGACGACGGGACTTCACCGACGGTTTCTACGCCGCATTTCGTGGGTCGTGATCGGGAGATGGCGGCGCTGCGGGTCGCCTTGGCCCGGCCACCGGCGATCGTGCTGGTAGAGGGCGAGGCGGGGATCGGGAAGAGCCGGCTGCTGCGAGAGTGGTTGGCCGCGCCGGACCAGCGCACTGCCTTGGTCTCGGTGTGCCCGCCGCTTCGCGAGTCGCTGACGTTGGGGCCGATCGTCGACGCGTTCCGTGGGATCGACCGCCCGGTGTCGCGATTGCGGCTCACCGAGCTTGCGGGTGCGTTACGGCCCCTGTTCCCTGAATGGTCCTCGGACCTGCCACCCGCATTGCCGCCTTTGGACGATGCGAAGGCGGCACGGCATCGCCTGTTCCGCGCCCTGGACGAGCTGCTGCGGGCTCTGCGTGTCGACGTTCTTGTGCTCGAGGACGCTCACTGGGCCGACGAGGTGACCTTGGAGTTCCTGCTGTTCGTCGCCTCCCGACAGCAATCGGACGGGCCAAGCCTCGTGATCTCCTATCGGCCGGAGGAGGTGGACGCCGGATCGCTGTTGCTGCGGCTGACGTCCCGGTTGCCTGCCGGCGTGACCCAGCTGAGGATCGCCCTGGCGCCGATGCGACCCGACGACACGGCGGCGCTGGTGTCCTCGATGCTGGACGGCAACCCGATATCGCAGGAGTTCACGACGTTCATGCACGAGCGGACCGGTGGCGTTCCTCTGGTGCTGGAGGAGTCGGTTCGCCTCATGTGCGACCGTGCCGACCTCGTCTTCCGCGACGGACAGTGGGTCCGGCTGAAGCTGCGCAAGCTACAGGTGCCGCCAACGGTGCGCGACTCCACCCGGGAGCGGGTGGGCCGTCTGTCGCCGACGGCGCAGCAGGTGTTGCGAGCCGCGGCTACGTTGGCTGAGCGGTCATCGGTGGCCACGATCGCGATGACCGCCGGTCTGTCACCGGCCGTGTGCCGAGGCGCCATCGCGGAGGCGGCCGACGCCGGCCTCCTGGACGGAGACGACCGCGGCCAGTGGCGATTCCGGCATGTGCTGGCCGCCACGGCTGTTTACGAAGCGATCCCGTTGACCGACCGCAGGCACTTCCACCTGCTGGCCGGCCGGGCCTTGGAGGACATCCATCCGCCGCCTGTCGCACGCCTTGCCCACCACTTCCGTGAGGCGGGCGAGACGCGGTCCTGGGCGCGGTACGCCGAGCAAGGTGCCGAGTTGGCCATGGCCTCGGGCGACCACACCAAGGCGGTCGACTTGCTGGTCGATCTGTTTTCGTGGTCCGAGCTGGCGCCGGCGGATCGGGCACGAGTCGCGCGCATCGCCGGAGTAGCCGCACTGGGCCGTCGTGAACCGGTCGACGAGGTCTACCACCGCGTGATCCGTACCTTGCGCTCGGTGCTGGAGACCCCCGGTCTCTCCGCCCGCCAGCAGGCGGAGATCCGCAACCCCCTAGGCCGGCTCCTGATCATCGGGGGTGAGGCGCAGGCCGCACTCAGCGAGCTCGAGCAAGCGGTGGCCAACCTCGACCATGACCCGGTCGAGGCGGCTCGGGCCATGACCTATCTAGGATGGGCCTATGCGGGACCGTGGCCGGCGTCGACCCATCGGCGTTGGCTGGATCGCGCCGCCGAGCTCACCGCCGAAGTCGATTCTCCCGCAGAGCGGCTGAATCTGGCCGGCAACCGAGCCGCTGCGTTGCTCATGCTCGGCGAAGAGGAGGCCTGGGACGTCGTCGCTGACCTGCCCATCGACGGCGCGGCCTCGGCGGAGCGTCTCGACGTGGCCCGCATCCACGTAAATGTCGGGACCGGCGCACTGATCTGGGGCCGGTACGCCGACGCGGAAAAACACCTCGCCGTGGCCATGCGCCTTGCCGAGGCCGAGCAGGCGTCCCGGCTGCAACACAACGTCCGGCTCGAACAGGCCAACCTGGCGTGGTTCACCGGCCGCTGGGAGGGGCTCGCGGAGAGAAGCGCGGCACTCGCCGATGCCGACCGGGACCGGCCGGCGTACTACCTCGGCAGCATTCGCCTCGCGGCCCGGCTGGCAGCCGCAGCCGGACGGCGGCGTGCCGCGGGGGAGCAGTTCCGGCTGGTCCTTGAGGAGTCTGCCCGTCTCGGCGCAGCCGACGACACGATGGAGGCCGCCGCTGCGCTGGCCAGACTGTGGCTGACGGACGGAAACAGCGGCCGGGCGCTGCAGATCACGAACGAGCCGATGGACACAGTCCAGAGAAAAGGCATCTGGGTGTGGGCGACGGACCTCGTCCCCGCCCGGATCGAGGCGCACCTCGTCGCCGGCGACCTGAAGGCCGCGACACGCCTGGGCGACCAGTTCGCCAGAGGACTGCGTGGCCGTACAGCGCCTGCGCCCCGCGCCGCCCTCACCGTATGCCGTGCTCTGCTGGTCGCCGCAGCCGGAGACCACGCCCGCGCGGCGAGGGCGTACGACCGGGCGGCGCGCGCCTGGGACGCGTTGCCGCGCCCCTACGACGCCATGCTGGCCCGCGAGCGTCAAGCCGAGGCGCTCATGGCGCAAGGCCAGATCGAACAGGGCAGGGAGCTGCTGGCCGCACAGTACGAACAACTGTTCAGGCTCGGAGCCCGCGGCGATGCGGACCGTGTCGCACAGCGGCTTCGCGAACACGGCGCCGAGGTTCCGCGATTGTGGCGCGGCGGTCGGCGGGGGTACGGCGACCGGCTCTCGCCTCGTGAGCTCGACGTGGTCCGACTGGTTGTGGCCGGCAAGACGAACCGGGAGATCAGCCGGATCCTGGCCAAGTCACCGGCCACGGTGGATCAACAGCTGCGTGCGGCGATGCGCAAGTTGAAGGTGAGTTCCCGGACCGCGCTCGCGGTCAAGGCAGTAGAGGCCGGAGTGTTCGCGGAAGAGGATTCCCTCGACGACCTGTCAGGAAAATTGACGTATCCGCCGGATAGCGAAGGTCGCTCGTCACCCCGAGCATGACTCCATGATCCATGGCTTTAGGGCAGTGCATGCCTGAGCGACCTCCCGCGCGTGACGACTCCGTCATCGAGCACCAGCAACCACTTGAGCTGTCGTGCGAGCCGCGCGTCAGCACTCCCGACGCCCCTGGTGCCCCCGACGCCCCCGACGCCCGGGATGCCGGCGATGCCGACGATGACGGCGATGACGAGAGCCACGACCCCTACCAACCCCTGTAGGCCGGAGGACCCCCCACGTGAGACTGAAAGCCCTCGTCGTTTCGCTGGCCGTAGCGGTCGGCCTGAGCATGACCTCGCCACCACCGGCGTCGGCCGCTGAGCCGGATCCCGGTGCGCCCGCCGGCAAGATCGCGTCGGACCTGAAGGGCCGCTTCCGCACGGAGCCGGTCGCCGACTTCTGGATCACGTTCGACACCAAGGCCGACCTCGCGCCGGCGAAGAAGATCGCCGACTGGACCGCTCGCGGTCAGTTCGTCTACGACGCGCTGAAGGCCTCGGCCAAGGCCTCCGCGGCGTCCGTCTCCGCCCAGCTCGACGCGGCGGGCGTGAAGTACACGTCCTACCCGCTCGTCAACGCCGTGCTCGTCAAGGGCGGCACGCAGCAGCTCGCGCTCGACGTCGCCTCGGTCGGGCAGGTCGCCGAGATCCAGGCGTCGCCACAGGTCGCGCTGGTCGAGCCCGTGGACGAGAAGACGCCGGCCGACCAGGCCGTCCGCCCCTCCACCACCGCCGAGGACGGCACCGTCTCGTGGGGTCTGGACGCCATTCACGCCCCCAAGGCCTGGGCCATGGGGGCCACCGGTGCGGGCATCACCGTGTCCAACCTCGACTCGGGCGTTCAATTCGACCACCCCGCCCTGAGGCACCAGTACCGCGGCACGAAGCCCGACGGCACCGTCGACCACAACTACAACTGGATGGCCACCCGGGGTACGTGCACCGGCGCACCGTGCGACGACGACGGACACGGCACGCACACCATGGGCACCATGGTCGGCGACGACGGCACCAACCACGTCGGCGTCGCCCCGGACGCGAAGTGGATCGCGACGAACGGCTGCTGCGACAGCACCGGCGTCGAGTCGCTGCTCAAGTCCGGCTGGTGGTTGCTCGCCCCGACCGACGTCAACGGGAACAACCCGGACCCGTCCAAGCGCCCCCACGTCATCAACAACTCGTGGGGCCAGAACGCCGAGCACAACTTCGACGACTTCTTCAAGGCCATCGACGAGGCCTGGAGCGCCGCGGGCATTTTCAGCGTCTGGTCATCGGGCAACACCACGCCGTACGCGGCCTGCGACACCGTCTCCTCGCCCGGCTCCGCCGAGAGTGCCTACTCGGTCGGCGCCTACGCGTCGGACGGCACGCTCGCGTTATTCTCCCGCAAGGGCGAGGGTGAAGGTGGCCGGATCAAGCCCGAGATCTCCGCTCCGGGCGTCGCCGTCCGTTCGTCCTACCCGAACGGCAGTTACACCGAGATGTCCGGCACATCGATGGCGGCTCCCCACGTCGCCGGCGCCGTCGCCGGCCTGTGGAGCTACGACCCGACCCTCATCGGGCAGGTCGAGGAGACCCGCCGCCTGCTGGCCGAGTCGGCCGTCGACGTCGACGACACCGAGTGCGGCGGCACCGCCGACTCCAACAACAAGTACGGCGAAGGCCGGCTCGACCTCGTCCGCCTGCTCGAGCTCGCACCCCGGCAGGGCGGCACCCTCACCGGTGTCGTCACCGCCGACGGCGCCCCGGTCCCCGCCGCCGACGTGACGATCAGCGGACCGTTCAGCCGGTCCATCGGGACCGACAAGGACGGCCGGTTCACGATAAATCTCCCGGCCGGCGACTACCAGATCAGCACCAAGGTCTTCGGGTACCTGACCGCGACCGCGAGCGCCACGGTCACCCTCGGCCAGAACACCTCGGTCGAGGTTGCCCTCACCGCCGCCGCGCGCCACGACATCAGCGGCAGGGTCATCGACGACAAGAGGCAGCCCGTCCCGAACGCCGACGTCTCCGTGAAGGACACGCCGCTGGACGCCGTGCGCACGGACGCCAACGGCGCGTTCACGATCGCCGGTGTGCCGGAGGGCCAGTACGGGCTCGCCGTCACGCCCAACGCCTGCTTCTCGCCGACGCTCGTCCCGCTGACCGTCGGTGCCGAGAACAAGTCGCTGGAGATCCCGATCACTCTCGTCGTCGACAAGGGCGGCTACAGCTGCTCCCTCTCTGAGGGGGAGTACCTGCGCGGCACCGACCCGGTCGCGTTCACGAGCGGCGTGTGGGCGACGGTGAACCTGCCGTTCCCGATCGCGCTCTACAACGGCAGCCACGACACCCTCGGAATCAGCCGGCGCGGCGTGATCTCCCCGGTCACCTCGACCGGACCCGGCACCGGCGGTGCGGGCGTCTTCCCGTTCTACGTCCCGTCCCCCGTCGAGTTCGCCCCCGGCGGGGGAGTCTTCACGGCGGCCACCAAGGTCGACGGCGAGGACGCGTTCGTCATCGAGTTCCGCAACGCCAAGATCTGGGCCTACCCGATCCGGTCCGAGTACACGGAGCCGGTCAACTTCTCGGCCACGCTCACCCGCTCGGGCAAGGTGATCTTCGGGTACGGCGACGGCATCGGGACCGACGACCCGGTGACCGGCGGCGCCCGCACCATCACCGGCATCCAGGGCTGGGCCGGTGTGGACGGCATCCGGTTCTCCGACAACGTCCCGGTGCTCCACGACGGGATGATCGTCACCTACGACCTTCCGGACTGGGGCTACCTCGACGCGACCGTCGTCGACAAGAACGACGGGCTGCCGGTGTCCGGGGCCAAGGTCACGCTCACCGACGAGAACGGCCTCGTCGAGAGCGTCACGACCAACGGGACGGGCATCGTGCATCGCCAGCTGCCGGTCGCCAGCTACACGATGACCGTCGAGGCGCCGAACTACGTGACGGGGTCGTACGACTTCACCCTCGACAAGCTCTACGCGAAGGCGACGGTCGACGCGCGCCTCACCACGGGCGCCGCCGGCCTGAAGGCGAGCGGCCTCGACGCCGTGATGGGAACCGACCAGAATGGTGTGGGCTCGCTGACGCTGACCAACAACGGTTCCGCCCCGCTCACGTACGACCTGGGCGAGGCCGCGCGCCACCCCGAGCTCGACGCCGCCGGCGCCACCACGCGCACCGGGACGGGTGCGGACAGCACGATCGACCTCACCGCGTGGAAGGCCGGTGCGAGCGGCATGAAGCCGTCGAACGTCGACGGCAAGGCTGCGACGGCGAGCGCCGCGGAAGCACAGGCGGCCGACAAGGTCGGCACGACCTCCGGCGGCGACGTCATCACCCGCATCGAGATCCCGGGCACGATCGCGGAGAAGGAGCCCTCCGGCATCGGGTACGACGGCGACGTCTGGGTCCACGACTACAACGCGCGGACCAACACCGCCTACACCGTGACGGGCAAGCGGACCGGCAAGGTCTTCGACGCCTCGTGGAACCCCAAGTACCGGGCGTTCGACATGGCGCTCGACACCAAGACCGGTGACATGTGCCAGATGGAGGACAGCCCGGCCAGCTACATCCACTGCTTCGACAGGGAGACCGGAAAGGAAACCCGGCAGATCAAGGGTGACTGGTCCACGCTGCAGCTGACCGGACTCGCCTACAACCCGGCCGAGGACGTGTTCTACGTCGGCGGCCGGGCGAACGGCCTGATCGGAACCGTCGCCGGGACGTCGCACGACAACGCGGGTGCGCTGCTGTCCTTCTGCGCCCCGCCGCTGCCCGAGGTGATGGGCCTGGCCTACAACCAGGCCTCCGACACCATCTGGTACACCGACCTCACCTCGAACAGGCCCACCCGCCTGCTGCAGGTCGACCCCGACGACTGCTCGCTCGTCAACGCGTGGTGGTTCCCGGGCCAGAAGGCGGGCCAGGGTGGCGGCCTCGAGACCGACTCGACCGGGGCGCTGTGGGCGGCGGACCAGATCGCCGATGACGTCGTGCTGGTCGACGTCGAGGACGACCTGCTCACCGACCTGCCCTGGCTGTCGCTCTCCTCGACCGGCGGCACCCTGGCCCCGGGCGAGTCGACGACGGTCAAGGTCTCGATCTCTTCCAAGGACGCCGACCCGGGCACTCTCGGCGCGAACATCGTCGTGTTGTCCGACTCCGGACGGCAGCCCAAGACCTACGTCCCAGTGACGCTCACGACCACGAAGTACCAGGTCGGCGTCAACGCCGGCGGCCCCTCGTTCACCGACGCCTCCGGCTTCACCTGGTCTGGCGACCAGGCGACCCGTGACGGGGCGTGGGGCTACGCCGGGAAGGGCAAGACGATCTCCGCGAGCGCCGCGATCGAGGGCACCGAGGACGACGCCCTGTTCCAGTCCCAGCGCACCACGCCGGACAAGGACCTGGTCTACAGGTTCCCCGACGCGCCGAAGGGCACCTACGCCATCGACCTCGGGTTCGCGGAGATCGAGCGGGTGAACCGGGGCAAGCGGGTGTTCGACGTCCTCGTCGACGACGAGCTGACACAGTACGCCTACGACGCCGTGGGAGCCGTCGGCCCGAACGCCGCCGACTGGCACACCGCCGTCGTGCAGCACGACGGCGGTCCGCTGACCGTGGAGCTGCGGGGCGGGAAGGGCCTGCGGGCCCCGAGCATCGCGGCGCTGCGCGTGACGCTCGATCCGCGCGGAGACAAGGCGGAGCCGGAGCCCCAGCCCGAGCAGCCGGAGCCGGGCCCCGTGCCGGTGGCCCCCGCCGGTCGCTCGTACTCGATGAAGGTGACAAACGGGCTCTACCGCCAGGGTACGGAGGAGTCCGGGTGGCACGGCGATGACGTCTGCGGCGTGCTGTGGTTCGACTCCAGCTTCCTGTTCCCGTTCTACGACACGGCCTGGGACGGCGTGTGCGTGACGACGAACGGCGCGCTGATCTTCGACCGGGCCAGCGCCTTGGGGAGCAACACGGCGCTGCCGTCGCGATACGCGTTCGACGCGATCTACCCGTTCTGGGACGACCTGGTCGTCGACGACCAGGCGGGCATCTACTTCGGCACCACCGAGGTGGACGGCCTGGCCGCTGAGGTCATCGAGTGGCGCAACGCCGCCTTCGACAGCGACAGGGCGGCCCGGGTGAGCTTTTCGGTCACCCTGATCGCGGACGGCCGCATCCAGATCGGGTACGGCGACGGCATCGGCGGCGACAACCCCCTCACCCGCGGGTCGTCGGCAACGGTCGGCCTGGAGAGCCTGACGCGCAACCCCGCGAGCCAGTACTCCTTCAACCAGCCCATCCTGACGGCCGGTCTGGGGCTGGAGTACACCCTCCCGGCTGCGGGCACGATCGAGGGCACGGTCACCGACGCGAACGACGGCAAGTCGATCGCGGGCGCGATCGTCACGCTCAGGGGGCCGAGCGGTGAGCGGGTCATCATCGCCGACGAGAAGGGCCGGTGGAAGGCCCAGGCGCTGGTCGGTGAGAACACCGTGCAGGTCTGGGCGCCGAACTACGTCACGGCCAGCCACCCCGTGACCATCGCCAAGAAGGATCAGGCCGAGGTGGTTGACGCGGCGTTGACCACGGGCGTCACAACCGTCACGGGAGGTGACCTCGACTGGCTCCTCGGCCAGGACCAGAAGGCGACCGCCGACGTGACCGTGACCAACACCGGCTCCGCCCCGCTCGAGGTGCGGCTCAGCGAGCAGAAACGCACCAGCGACGGCGGGCACGAGGCCGCCGACCTTCCGTGGCTGACCCTCACGGGCGCGGCCGCGGCCGGCACGGTCAAGCTCGCGGCCGGCGAGTCCACCACGGTCACGGCAACGGCCGACAACACTGCCGTCGAGCCCGGCGTGCTCGTCGGGGACGTGCTCGTGGCGTCGAACGCCGGCAAGGGCGAAGCCCAGCTCAGGCCGGTCCGCCTGGCGACCTCGGCCTACTGGAAGGGCGTCGACGCGGGCGGGTCCGGGCACATCGGTGCCGACGGCTTCGTCTGGTCGCCCGACCAGGAACTCGGCTCGCGGCCGTGGGGCTACGTAGGCGGCAGGGCGCGTGCCACCAAGGCCGACATCGGCGGCACGGAGGACGACGATTTGTTCCGCACCCAGCGGACCGGCGAGACGTTCGCCTACGTGTTCAAGAACGCGCCCGCCGGGGCTTACCGAATCGGCCGCGACTTTGCGGAGATCGAGAAGGTCAAGGCCGGCAAGCGTGCCTTCGATGTCGTGGTCGAAGGCAAAGCCGTGCTCTACGACCACGACGTGCAGGCGAGGGCGGGTGCGCTGACCGCGGACGTGAACACGGTCACCGTCGAGCACGCCGGTGGCGATCTGAAGGTCGAGTTCCGCCGCGAGATCGGCGAGCGCGACCCGATCCTCAATGCCCTGAAGGTCCAGCAGGACCCGCGCCTATGAGCTAGCCGACCAACCCGTCAGCAGTGGTCAGAGCCTCCTCGGAAAGGATCGCCGTGGAGGCTCTGACCACGACTACCGAGTTTGCGGCTTCCGACCGTACTCGCGCACTTGGTGGCAAAGAATCCGAGTTCCTCGTCAGTGGCGACGCGCCAGACGACGAAGCGCGTTGCCCGCCACTGTGCCTGCCGATAATTGCGTCCGCCCAGTTCACCGCTATCTAGACAGTCCCTCATCGCGCGCGCGCGATCGGCCCAGCGCATGCGCCCCCGGAGTAAGAGGAGCCAACGCAATGAAGTGAGGCGCCGCCAGTAGATGAGCGCGCAGGCCAGCTTGAGGAAGGCCTCGTGGATGTCGGCGCGGACTTCCCAGCGGATGCGCAAGCGCCGGAAGGCGTGCAGCAGGGCGAGGGTGTTGGGTCGAGTCCGGGCGCGGTGCCTGGATTGCTCCAGGTCCGTTTCCCGGACCCGCCCGCCGAACCCGGCGTGCGACTCTCACCGCACCG